>NZ_JBIRUZ010000014.1:0-264100 GCF_044386545.1 Streptomyces sp. NPDC020489 | reverse complement strand
GGTGCCCGCCCGCAGTGTCGGGCGTCCGACTGGCGGCACAGCTTGGTCCCACAGTTCCGCCCGACCGAGGACGGACACCCCCCGGTGCGGCCCCGACCCCCCACGCACCGCGGAGGCGCACCGCCCACCCCCCGTCTCGTACCCTTGAGCCCGTGCAGGAACGACACCAAGCCCCCCTCGCCCCGCTCACCACCTTCCGCCTGGGCGGCCCCGCCGCGCGGTTGGTCACGGCCACCACCGACGCCGAGGTGATCGAGGTCGTCCGCGAGGCCGACGACAGCGGCACCCCCCTCCTGCTCATCGGCGGCGGCTCGAACCTCGTCATCGGCGACAAGGGATTCGACGGCACCGCCCTGGTCATCGCCACCAAGGGCGTCGACCTCGACGGCACCCGTCTGGAGCTCGCCGCCGGCGAGGTCTGGACCGACGCGGTCGCCCGCACCGTGGAGGCCGGACTCGCCGGCGTCGAATGCCTCGCCGGCATCCCCGGTTCCGCGGGCGCGACCCCCATCCAGAACGTCGGCGCCTACGGCCAGGAGGTCTCCTCCACGATCACCGAGGTGATCGCCTACGACCGCCGCACCCACGACACGGTCACCCTCTCCAACGCCGACTGCGCCTTCTCGTACCGCCACAGCCGCTTCAAGGCGGACCCCGACCGCTACGTCGTCCTCCGCGTCCGCTTCGAGCTGGAGGACGCCGACGGCCTCTCCGCCCCGATCAAGTACGCCGAGACCGCCCGCGCCCTCGGCGTAGAACCCGGCGATCGCGTCCCCCTCGCCGCCGCCCGCGAGACCGTACTGAAGCTGCGTTCCGGCAAGGGCATGGTCCTGGACCCCGAGGACCACGACACCTGGTCGGCGGGCTCGTTCTTCACCAACCCGATCCTGACCGACGAGGAGTTCACCGCGTTCCACGCGCGCGTGAAGGCCCACCTCGGCGAGGACGCCGTGCCCCCCGCCTACCCGGCCGGCGACGGCCACACGAAGACCTCCGCCGCCTGGCTCATCGACAAGGCGGGCTTCACCAAGGGCTACGGCACCGGCCCCGCCCGTATCTCCACCAAGCACACCCTGGCCCTGACCAACCGGGGTGAGGCGACCACGGAGGACCTCCTCGCCCTCGCCCGAGAGGTCGTGGCGGGCGTCCACAAGACCTTCGGCATCACCCTCGTCAACGAACCGGTGACCGTCGGCGTGACCCTGTAGGCGAGCGGAGGACCCCGGCGTGCGGCTGAGGCTCACGGAGTACACCCCCCGCATCGGACCGCACCAGCACCGTGTCGTCCGCCCCCGCACCCCCCTCCGCCACGCCTCACTGAGCGCGCCGGAGCCGATCGGCCTGCTCCTCGGTGATCACGACGGGCTGAACCGGCTCGCGGGCCTGTTCTCCTTCGCCGCCTACTCGCGGCACACGATCGTCCACGTCCCGCTGCGCGACGGCGTCCCGCCCGACGAGGGATGGGGAGAGTGTGTCGACCTCGTCCTGGCCCAGCACAGCGCGGGTCTGCGCGCGAGCCGGTGGCCCGAGCTGCGCCGCAGACTCACCCGCGGCACCCCGCTGACCGTCCACACGGACGAGGCCCGCACCGCGCGGGACGCCGAGTCCTGGCGCGCACGCCGGTCCCACGCGGACACCGGGGAGGAGCTGCGGCACGCCACGCACGCTCGGACGTTCTTCCTGTTCGGCACCAGGGACGTCTTCGCAGAGATGGCCACCGCATTCGCCTACGCGGCCGGCTGGGGGCCGCGGCAGAAGCGCGTCGCCCAAGGAAGCATGGCGTTCATGACGGCCTTCACCCTGGCCGAGCCGCCCGGGACCGGCGGACACCCCTTGGAGGTGGACGTCTGCTACAAGGCGTACCCGCCCTACGCGCACTTCAAGAAGCCGGGCGAGTGAGCCATTCGTCCACACCGGCAAGCAGCCGTGCCTTGACGTCCTCCGGCGCCGCGGAGGCCCGTAGCGACTGCCGGGCCAGCTCCGCCAGCTCCTGGTCCGTGAAGGCGTGATGCCAGCGGGCGATCTCGTACTGCGCGGCCAGCCGGGAACCGAACAGCAGCGGGTCGTCGGCGCCCAGGGCCAGCGGCACTCCCGCCTCGAACAGCGTCCGCAGCGGTACGTCCTCGGGCTTCTCGTACACCCCCAGCGCCACGTTCGACGCCGGGCACACCTCGCACGTCACGCCCCGGTCCGCGAGCCGCTTCAGCAGCCGCGGGTCCTCGGCCGCGCGCACCCCGTGCCCGATCCGGTGCGCCTCCAGGTCGTCGAGGCAGTCCCGCACCGAGGCCGGCCCGGCCAGCTCCCCGCCGTGCGGCGTCGACAGCAGCCCGCCCTCGCGCGCGATGGCGAACGCCCGGTCGAAGTCCCGCGCCATGCCGCGCCGCTCGTCGTTGGAGAGCCCGAACCCGACGACGCCCCGGTCCGCGTACCGCACGGCCAGCCGCGCCAGCGTCCGCGCGTCCAGGGGGTGCTTCATCCGGTTCGCGGCCACCAGCACCCGCATCCCGAGCCCGGTCTCGCGCGAGGTGGTCTCCACGGCGTCGAGGATGACCTCCAGCGCCGGGATCAGCCCGCCCAGCCGCGGGGCGTACGACGTCGGGTCGACCTGGATCTCCAGCCACCCCGAGCCGTCGCGCACGTCCTCCTCCGCGGCCTCCCGCACCAGCCGCTGGATGTCCTCGGGCTGCCGAAGACAGGATCGCGCGGCGTCGTACAGCCGCTGGAAGCGGAACCAGCCCCGCTCGTCGGTGGCCCGCAGACTCGGCGGTTCCCCACTGGTCAGCGCCTCGGTCAACGCGTCGGGCAGCCGTACGCCGTACTTGTCGGCCAGCTCCAGGACGGTGCCGGGCCGCATGGACCCGGTGAAGTGCAGGTGCAGATGGGCTTTCGGCAGCTCAGAGACATCACGTACACGCTCCATTCCAGGATCCTGCCGTACGTCCCCGCAGTCCCGGTAGCGCTTTCCCCGAACGTGGTCTTGCTCGCACAAACGAAGGGGCCGCCCACCGACTCCGGCGGGCGGCCCCCAAGGCGGCGGACGTCAGTCCGTGGCCTCCGCCAGCAGCTTCTGGATCCGGGAGACACCCTCGACGAGATCCTCGTCACCCAGGGCGTACGACAGCCGCAGATAGCCCGGCGTGCCGAACGCCTCACCCGGGACGACCGCGACCTCGGCCTCCTCCAGGATCAGCGCGGCGAGCTCCACGGTGTCCTGCGGCCGCTTGCCGCGGATCTCCTTGCCGAGCAGGCCCTTGACCGACGGGTACGCGTAGAACGCGCCCTCGGGCTCGGGGCAGAGCACGCCGTCGATCTCGTTGAGCATCCGCACGATCGTCTTGCGGCGGCGGTCGAAGGCCTCCTTCATCTTCTCCACGGCCGACAGGTCGCCGGAGACGGCGGCCAGCGCGGCCACCTGGGCGACGTTGGAGACGTTGGACGTGGCGTGCGACTGGAGGTTCGTCGCGGCCTTGACCACGTCCTTCGGGCCGATGACCCAGCCCACCCGCCAGCCGGTCATGGCGTACGTCTTGGCGACGCCGTTGACCACGATGGTCTTGTCGGCGAGCTCGGGGACGACCACCGGCAGCGAGTGGAACTCCGCGTCGCCGTACACCAGGTGCTCGTAGATCTCGTCGGTCAGGACCCACAGGCCCTTGGCGGCGGCCCAGCGGCCGATCTCCTCGACCTGCGCGCGGGTGTAGACGGCGCCGGTCGGGTTGGAGGGGGAGACGAACAGGAGGACCTTGGTGTTCGGCGTGAGGGCCGCCTCCAGCTGGTCCACGGAGACGCGGTAGCCGGTCGTCTCGTCCGCGACGACCTCGACCGGGACACCGCCGGCGAGGCGGATCGACTCCGGGTAGGTGGTCCAGTACGGAGCCGGGACGATGACCTCGTCACCCGGGTCGAGGATCGCGGCGAAGGCCTCGTAGATGGCCTGCTTGCCGCCGTTGGTCACCAGGACCTGGGAGGCGTCGACCTGGTAGCCGGAGTCGCGCAGCGTCTTCGCGGCGATCGCGGCCTTCAGCTCGGGCAGACCGCCGGCGGGCGTGTAGCGGTGGTACTTCGGGTTCGAGCAGGCCTCGATGGCGGCCTGGACGATGTAGTCCGGGGTCGGGAAGTCGGGCTCACCGGCGCCGAAGCCGATCACCGGCCGCCCGGCGGCCTTGAGGGCCTTGGCCTTGGCGTCCACGGCGAGGGTGGCGGACTCGGAGATCGCGCCGACTCGGGCGGAGACCCGGCGCTCGGTGGGAGGGGTTGCAGCGCTCATGGGGCCATCGTTTCAGACCGGAAACGCCCCCGGCACACGGGTTTCACGGACTGAACACGGGCGGAACACGCGTCCGGATTCGCGCGGTGGCCTGGGTGATCTTCGGCCGACCCGCAGTGGATCTTCCGTCCGTACGGCCCGTACGGGCGCTTTCTGTTCGACGGGGGGCCCCGAAGCACGTACACTCTCACCTCGTTGGCCTCACCACGGCCGCACTCATCCGGTGCACACCGAGCACTCGGGCGGATGCGGTACGTTTGGGGAGAACCACAAAGGGTCGTAGCTCAATTGGTAGAGCACTGGTCTCCAAAACCAGCGGTTGGGGGTTCAAGTCCCTCCGGCCCTGCTACACACACCGCCAGGATGTGTGCGCATGTACGTACAGGTAATGCACCGCCGTGCGGCTCAGACCGGGCGCGGCACGGCCACGACCCGGGAACAGGTGAGGACGAATGGCGGACGCCGTGGGCTCCATCGATACGCCTGATGCCCAGGATGAGGCGCCGTCGAAGGCCCGCAAGGGCGGCAAGCGTGCCAAGAAGGGCCCGCTGAAGCGCCTTGCGCTCTTCTACCGGCAGATCGTCGCGGAGCTCCGCAAGGTCGTCTGGCCGACGCGCAGCCAGCTGACGACCTACACGACCGTGGTGATCGTCTTCGTGATCGTCATGATCGGCCTGGTCACCGTGATTGACTATGGGCTCGACCACGCCGCCAAGTACGTCTTCGGCTGAGCAAAATTGCGAAGGGCGCCGCGGTTACCGGCGCCCCTTTCGCATGTTCCACCCCTATGTATCCAGGAAGAAGCAGCCACCGTGTCTGACCAGAACCTGAACGACGCCATCGAGCCGGACGAGCCCGTGGAAGACGAGCTCGACATCGTCGAGGGCGCGGACGAGGACCTGGACGAGGTCGAGGCTGCCGATGAAGAGGCCGGCGAGCCCGCCGAGGAAGCCGCGCTCCACGTCGAGGACGCCGAGGACGAGGGCGCCGAGGACGAGTCCGGCGGCGACATCGAGTCCGGCGGCGACATCGAGTCCGTCGAGGACGAGGTGGCGGACGTCGAGGAGGAGCCGGCCGAGCCGGTCGACCCCGTCGCCGCGCTGCGCGAGGAACTGCGCACCCTCCCCGGCGAGTGGTACGTCATCCACACCTACGCCGGTTACGAGAACCGCGTGAAGACCAACCTCGAGCAGCGTGCCGTCTCGCTGAACGTCGAGGACTACATCTTCCAGGCCGAGGTGCCGCAGGAAGAGGTCGTCCAGATCAAGAACGGCGACCGCAAGACGATCCGTCAGAACAAGCTCCCCGGCTATGTGCTGGTGCGCATGGACCTGACGAACGAGTCCTGGGGCGTCGTCCGCAACACCCCCGGCGTCACCGGCTTCGTGGGCAACGCCTACGACCCGTACCCGCTGACCCTGGACGAGATCGTCAAGATGCTCGCCCCGGAGGCCGAGGAGAAGGCCGCCCGCGAGGCCGCCGAGGCCGAGGGCAAGCCGGCTCCGGCCCGCAAGGTCGAGGTCCAGGTGCTGGACTTCGAGGTCGGCGACTCGGTCACCGTCACCGACGGCCCGTTCGCCACGCTCCAGGCGACCATCAACGAGATCAACGCCGACTCGAAGAAGGTCAAGGGTCTGGTGGAGATCTTCGGTCGCGAGACCCCGGTCGAGCTGAGCTTCGACCAGATCCAGAAGAACTGAGGTTCTTCGGACCGCACGCTTCCGACCAGGTCAGACGGGCTGTCAAAGCTTGTCTGACCTGCTCGGTTTTTAGCCGCACACCTATACCCGCTATCGTTGTGCGGTATGCCTGCATCCGGGACGCGACCCGGTCGTGGGCACACCTCGATTGAAAGGACCCGGAGAGTAATGCCTCCCAAGAAGAAGAAGGTCACGGGGCTCATCAAGCTCCAGATCCAGGCCGGTGCCGCCAACCCGGCTCCGCCGGTCGGCCCCGCGCTGGGTCAGCACGGCGTCAACATCATGGAGTTCTGCAAGGCGTACAACGCCGCGACCGAGTCGCAGCGTGGCTGGGTGATCCCGGTGGAGATCACGGTCTACGAGGACCGTTCCTTCACCTTCATCACCAAGACGCCGCCGGCCGCGAAGATGATCCTCAAGGCCGCGGGCATCGAGAAGGGCTCCGGCGAGCCGCACAAGACCAAGGTCGCCAAGATCACCGAGGCGCAGGTCCGCGAGATCGCCACGACCAAGCTCCCCGACCTCAACGCCAACGACCTGGACGCCGCCGCGAAGATCATCGCCGGTACCGCGCGTTCCATGGGCGTTGTCGTCGAGGGCTGAGCCCCACCCCCGTACATCAGCAGAAGTGGTAGGGCCTGCTCGGCCCGGACCACGACTCCTATGACTCAACAGGAGAAGCAGTGAGCAAGCGCAGCAAGGCTCTCAAGGCTGCGGACGCCAAGATCGACCGGGAGAAGCTGTACGCCCCGCTCGAGGCCGTCCGTCTCGCCAAGGAGACCTCCACGACCAAGTTCGACGGCACCGTCGAGGTCGCCTTCCGTCTGGGTGTCGACCCGCGCAAGGCCGACCAGATGGTCCGTGGCACCGTGAACCTTCCGCACGGCACCGGTAAGACCGCCCGGGTCCTGGTCTTCGCGACCGGTGACCGTGCCGAGGCCGCGACTGCCGCGGGCGCCGACATCGTCGGCTCCGACGAGCTCATCGACGAGGTGGCGAAGGGCCGTCTGGACTTCGACGCCGTCGTCGCCACCCCGGACCTCATGGGCAAGGTCGGCCGCCTCGGCCGCGTGCTCGGTCCGCGTGGTCTGATGCCGAACCCGAAGACCGGCACCGTCACCCCCGACGTCGCCAAGGCCGTCACCGACATCAAGGGCGGCAAGATCGAGTTCCGCGTCGACAAGCACTCGAACCTGCACTTCATCATCGGCAAGACGTCCTTCGAGGACGACAAGCTGGTGGAGAACTACGGCGCCGCGCTGGAGGAGATCCTCCGTCTGAAGCCGTCCGCCGCCAAGGGTCGCTACATCAAGAAGGCCGCGGTCAGCACCACCATGGGCCCCGGCATCCCGGTCGACCCGAACCGCACCCGCAACCTCCTCGTCGAGGAGGACCCGGCCGCGGTCTGAGCCTGAACGCTCACCGACGTCAGGTCACGGGCCCCGCACCTTCCGAGGTGCGGGGCCCGTTCCCATGTGCGGCCGCCGTGCCCTGGGCTAGCGTGCGAGCAGGGCGATCGCACAGGGGGACACATGAAGAGCACCACGGGACGCCGAACGGCCTGTTCGGTCGCCGCGATGGCCGCGCTGACGGGTCTGGTCGCCTGTACGTCGTCCGGTTCCGCCGAGGAGCCCCGGCAGAGCCCGAAGGCGACCGGCCCGGCCTCCCTCGCCGCCCTGCGCGCCGCCGAGCGGTCCACCGAGGAGGCCGCGTCGGCGAGGGTGCGCTCGGTCACGGTCATGGGCACCCAGCTGTCCGTCACGGGGGACGGTGTCATCGGCTGGGGCGCCGGTCTCAAGGGGACCATGACGATCACGTACACCGGTGGGACGGTGGCGGACACCATGCGGGAGCTGGGTGTCATCTCGATGGAGGCCCGCTATCTCGCCGACGCCTACTACGCGCGCATGGGCGACACGTTCGCCGCGCGGCTCGGCGGCAAGCACTGGGTCCGGTACGCCTACGAGGACCTCAAGGCCGTCGGTGGCGGGGCGAACTTCGCCGACCAGATGCGCAGCACCACACCCGACCAGTCCGTGAAGCTGCTGCTGGACTCCGACGACGTGCGCGAGGTCGGCGTGGAACAGGTGGGCGGACAGGCCGCCACCCACTACTCGGGCACCGTGCGGGTGGGGGACGTCTCCGACGCGGAACTGAGAACACAGCTCGAACGGGCCGGCGTCACCACCGAGACCGTCGACATCTGGGTCGACGACAGGGACCTGCTGGTCAAGAAGGTCGAGAAGAGCCGCACCGCGACCGAGCAGGTGACCCAGACCGCCCACTACAGCGACTACGGCGTGCGGGTCTCCGTCACCAGGCCCCCGGCCTCGGACACCGAGGACTTCAAGACCCTCCTGAAGTCACAGGACGGCACCACCTCCTGAGCCCGGCGAATTCACGGGACCGCTTACCTACCGATCAGTTAGGCTCGCGGCTCGGATGTGAATCGTCCATGTGTTCCTTGGGGGGAAACAATGGGATCTTCTGTACGACATTCCGCGCGCCGTCGCACGCTCGGTGCCGGTCTGGCCGCCGTGGCGCTCGCCGCCGGTGCCGTGAGCTGTTCCAAGGGGGACTCCGAGAAGTCGCCGGAGATGACGCCGGCCGCGGCCGTGGCCAAGGCCGCGAAGAACGCGGACGACATCACCTCGCTGCACTATCGGATGTCGGGTGAGTATCCGCAGCAGGGGCGCGTCAAGGCAGAGGCCTCGATGCGGATCAAGCCCACCGTCGCCATGAGCATGAAGATGACGGCGCTCGACCAGGGCAAGGACGGCTCGGCGGAGATCCGGCTCGTCGACAAGGCCATGTACATCGGGGGCAACCCCGAGATGGCCAAGGAGATGGACGGCAAGACGTGGATGAAGTTCGACATGTCCGCGCTGAGCGACGAGGAGCTCGGCGGGGGTGCGGCCGGAGCGGGCCAGGCCGAGCAGAACCCGGCGGCCGAGTCCACGTTCCTCACCGGCGCCAAGGACGTGAAGAAGGTCGGCACCGAGAAGGTCGACGGTGTCGAGACCACCCACTACACGGGCACCGTCACCCTCGACAGCCTCCGAGCCTCCTTCAAGGACCAGGACAAGGCCACCCGCGAGAAGCGCGAGAAGAGCGTTCAGCAGTACGAGAAGATGGGCGTCGACAAGCTCACGATGGACATGTGGGTCGACGGTGACGACAGGACCAAGCAGTTCCGCATGAAGGGCGACGCCGACAAGGGCCCGCTCGACATGACCGTCACCTTCCTCGACTACAACAAGCCCGTGACGGTCACCGCGCCGCCCGCGAAGGACACCATGGACCTCGCGGAGATGATGAAGGGGCTCGACGAGAGCTGAGCCTCGTAGGACCGGATTTGCCTGACGGCGATCCGGTCACGTACTCTCCTACAGAAGCCAAAGACCGCTGGTCGTTGCCGTGTGCTCGCAAGAGGGCGCGGTGGCCGAAGGATCCGCTGAACATCGCGGACGACCCGCGCAGGTGAATGTGGATGTGCTCCCGGACTTCGCTGCCTCGCAGCGTGCGAATGCCGGTCGAGCTACGCCCCGTGCGCCTGCGCCGGGGCGTTTCGTTTTTTCTCCGGCCCCTTGCGAGCGGTCCTCATCACCCGGAAGGAGGCCACGCTTATGGCAAGGCCCGACAAGGCTGCCGCGGTAGCCGAGCTCGCGGAGCAGTTCCGTAGCTCGAACGCCGCCGTGCTGACCGAGTACCGGGGTCTCACCGTGGCGCAGCTCAAGACGCTGCGTCGTTCGCTCGGTGAAGACGCCCAGTACGCCGTGGTGAAGAACACGCTGACCAAGATCGCGGCCAACGAGGCCGGGATCTCCACGCTCGACGACCTGTTCAACGGTCCGACGGCGGTCGCCTTCATCACCGGTGACCCGGTGACGTCGGCGAAGGGTCTTCGTGACTTCGCCAAGGACAACCCGAACCTCGTCATCAAGGGCGGTGTCCTTGACGGCAAGGCGCTGTCCGCCGACGAGATCAAGAAGCTCGCGGACCTCGAGTCCCGCGAGGTTCTGCTCGCCAAGCTGGCGGGTGCCTTCAAGGGCAAGCAGACTCAGGCTGCTCAGGTCTTCCAGGCGCTCCCGTCGAAGCTCGTCCGTACCGTGGACGCGCTTCGTGCCAAGCAGGACGAGCAGGGCGGTGCCGAGTAACTCGGCTCGCGCATTGATCCGCGCCGCTTGAGGCGTGGGTCGTAGCGGGCCGTAAGTACGCCCGCCGTATCGATACATCCGGCACCTGCCGAAATTAGTGGAAGGATCGCCCATCATGGCGAAGCTGTCTCAGGACGACCTGCTCGCGCAGTTCGAGGAGATGACCCTCATCGAGCTCTCCGAGTTCGTGAAGGCGTTCGAGGAGAAGTTCGACGTCACCGCCGCCGCGGCCGTCGCCGTCGCGGGCCCGGCCCAGGGTGGCCCCGCCGCCCCGGTCGAGGAGGAGAAGGACGAGTTCGACGTCATCCTCACCGGCGCCGGCGAGAAGAAGATCCAGGTCATCAAGGTCGTGCGTGAGCTGACCTCCCTGGGTCTGAAGGAGGCCAAGGACCTCGTGGACGGCGCCCCGAAGCCCGTTCTCGAGAAGGTCGCCAAGGACGCCGCCGAGAAGGCCGCCGAGTCCCTCAAGGGCGCCGGCGCCTCCGTCGAGGTCAAGTAACACCTCGCGGGTCCGCACGGACTCGCTGCGCGCCGCAGGCCTCGTAAGAGGGCTGTAACGCTGACGCACCGAAGAGCGATCATCCATCCGGGTGGTCGCTCTTCGGCGTTCCCGAGGGCGTCGTGGCGGCTGCCTTGCGACCGTGGTGGCGGGGAGTATGGTGATCTTCGTCGTGCCCCTTGAGCGCCCCTGGTGGCAGGCCGGAGGCACACCGCAAGTGACGAGCGCGGCACCCGGTTTTGGGCAAGACAGGCCTTGACGAACCGCACGCAGCGCGCAATTCTCAGGACGCGTCGCCAGAACGGTCCGAATCCGAGGCATGGATCGGCGACGAAGAGGGCAGTATCAACGTGCGTTGAGGGCAGGCGTGCCGAAAGCGTTGAGGGTGACGAGGATCAAAGAAAATCGGGGCTGGACATCAGTGCGCCAAGTGGCTACACTGACCCTTTGCGCTGCCTGTTAGCTGCCCCCTGCCCGTCACCAGGGGTCTGCCCTCGCCTCAGCCATGACGATCAGCACTTCTCTGACCTGGCCATAAAAAGCCGGACCAGAGGGAGCCTGTCTTTGTGCGCGGGAGAGGGACCGGTACGCGCGTAGTGAGTCCGAGCCCTCGGAAGGACCCCCTCTTGGCCGCCTCGCGCAACGCCTCGACCGCGAATACGAACAACGCTGCCAGCACTGCCCCGCTGCGCATCTCTTTTGCAAAGATCAAGGAGCCTCTCGAGGTTCCGAACCTGCTCGCGCTGCAGACCGAGAGCTTTGACTGGCTGCTCGGCAACACCGCTTGGCAGAGTCGGGTCGAGGAGGCTCTGGAATCCGGTCAGGACGTCCCCACCAAGTCCGGTCTGGAGGAGATCTTCGAGGAGATCTCCCCGATCGAGGACTTCTCCGGGTCGATGTCGCTGACGTTCCGGGACCACCGTTTCGAGCCGCCGAAGAACAGCATCGACGAGTGCAAGGACCGTGACTTCACGTACGCGGCCCCGCTCTTCGTGACGGCCGAGTTCACGAACAACGAGACCGGCGAGATCAAGTCCCAGACGGTCTTCATGGGTGATTTCCCGCTCATGACCCACAAGGGCACCTTCGTCATCAACGGCACCGAGCGTGTCGTGGTGTCGCAGCTGGTCCGTTCGCCGGGTGTCTACTTCGACTCCTCCATCGACAAGACGTCCGACAAGGACATCTTCTCGGCCAAGATCATCCCGTCCCGGGGCGCCTGGCTGGAGATGGAGATCGACAAGCGCGACATGGTCGGTGTCCGCATCGACCGCAAGCGCAAGCAGTCCGTGACCGTCCTCCTCAAGGCCCTCGGTTGGACCACCGAGCAGATCCTCGAGGAGTTCGGCGAGTACGAGTCCATGCGCGCCACCCTGGAGAAGGACCACACCCAGGGCCAGGACGACGCGCTGCTCGACATCTACCGCAAGCTGCGTCCGGGCGAGCCCCCCACGCGTGAGGCCGCGCAGACGCTGCTCGAGAACCTCTACTTCAACCCCAAGCGCTACGACCTCGCCAAGGTCGGCCGCTACAAGGTCAACAAGAAGCTGGGCGCGGACGCCCCGCTCGACGCCGGCATCCTGACCGTCGAGGACATCATCTCGACGATCAAGTACCTGGTGAAGCTGCACGCGGGCGAGACCGAGACGGTCGGCGACCGGGGTACGAGCATCGTCGTCGAGACCGACGACATCGACCACTTCGGCAACCGTCGTCTGCGCAGCGTCGGCGAGCTCATCCAGAACCAGGTCCGCACGGGTCTGGCTCGTATGGAGCGCGTCGTCCGTGAGCGCATGACGACCCAGGACGTCGAGGCGATCACGCCGCAGACCCTGATCAACATCCGGCCGGTCGTCGCCTCCATCAAGGAGTTCTTCGGCACCAGCCAGCTGTCGCAGTTCATGGACCAGAACAACCCGCTGTCGGGTCTGACGCACAAGCGTCGTCTCTCGGCGCTGGGTCCCGGTGGTCTGTCCCGTGAGCGGGCCGGCTTCGAGGTCCGTGACGTGCACCCCTCGCACTACGGCCGCATGTGCCCGATCGAGACGCCCGAAGGCCCGAACATCGGTCTGATCGGTTCGCTCGCCTCCTACGGCCGCGTCAACGCGTTCGGTTTCGTGGAGACGCCGTACCGCCGGGTCACCGACGGCGTGGTCACCGACGAGGTCGACTACCTGACGGCCGACGAGGAGGACCGCTTCGTCATCGCGCAGGCCAACGCCCTGCTCGACGACGACCTGCGCTTCACCGAGAACCGCGTCCTGGTCCGCCGTCGTGGCGGCGAGGTCGACTACGTCCCCGGTGACGACGTGGACTACATGGACGTCTCGCCGCGCCAGATGGTGTCGGTCGCGACCGCCATGATCCCGTTCCTCGAGCACGACGACGCCAACCGTGCCCTCATGGGCGCGAACATGATGCGCCAGGCCGTTCCGCTCATCAAGAGCGAGGCCCCGCTCGTCGGCACCGGCATGGAGTACCGCTCCGCGGTCGACGCCGGCGACGTGGTCAAGGCCGAGAAGGACGGTGTGGTCCAGGAGGTCTCCGCGGACTACATCACCACCGCCAACGACGACGGCACGTACATCACGTACCGCCTGGCCAAGTTCGCCCGCTCCAACCAGGGCACCTCGGTCAACCAGAAGGTCATCGTCAACGAGGGCGACCGCATCATCACGGGCCAGGTGCTCGCCGACGGTCCGGCCACCGAGAACGGCGAGATGGCCCTGGGCAAGAACCTGCTCGTGGCGTTCATGCCGTGGGAGGGTCACAACTACGAGGACGCGATCATCCTGTCGCAGCGCCTCGTGCAGGACGACGTCCTCTCCTCGATCCACATCGAGGAGCACGAGGTCGACGCCCGTGACACCAAGCTCGGCCCCGAGGAGATCACCCGGGACATCCCGAACGTCTCCGAGGAGGTCCTCGCCGACCTCGACGAGCGCGGCATCATCCGGATCGGTGCCGAGGTCGTCGCCGGTGACATCCTCGTCGGCAAGGTCACGCCCAAGGGTGAGACCGAGCTGACGCCGGAGGAGCGCCTGCTGCGCGCGATCTTCGGTGAGAAGGCCCGTGAGGTCCGTGACACCTCGCTGAAGGTCCCGCACGGTGAGATCGGCAAGGTCATCGGCGTCCGCGTCTTCGACCGCGAGGAGGGCGACGAGCTTCCCCCCGGTGTGAACCAGCTGGTGCGCGTGTACGTGGCGCAGAAGCGCAAGATCACCGACGGTGACAAGCTCGCCGGCCGTCACGGCAACAAGGGCGTCATCTCGAAGATCCTTCCGATCGAGGACATGCCGTTCCTCGAGGACGGAACTCCGGTCGACATCATCCTCAACCCGCTGGGTGTGCCGTCCCGAATGAACCCGGGACAGGTCCTGGAGATCCACCTCGGCTGGCTCGCCAGCCGCGGCTGGGACGTCTCCGGTCTCGCCGAGGACTGGGCGCAGCGCCTCCAGGCGATCGGCGCCGACTCCGTCGCCCCCGGCACCAACGTCGCGACCCCGGTCTTCGACGGTGCCCGTGAGGACGAGCTCGCGGGTCTGCTGAACCACACCATCCCGAACCGCGACGGCGAGCGCATGGTGCAGCCGACCGGTAAGGCGAGGCTGTTCGACGGCCGCTCCGGTGAGCCGTTCCCGGACCCGATCTCCATCGGGTACATGTACATCCTCAAGCTGCACCACCTGGTCGACGACAAGCTGCACGCGCGCTCGACCGGTCCGTACTCGATGATCACCCAGCAGCCGCTGGGTGGTAAGGCCCAGTTCGGTGGCCAGCGCTTCGGTGAGATGGAGGTGTGGGCGCTGGAGGCATACGGCGCCGCGTACGCCCTCCAGGAGCTGCTGACCATCAAGTCCGACGACGTCACCGGCCGCGTGAAGGTCTACGAGGCCATCGTCAAGGGCGAGAACATCCCCGAGCCCGGCATCCCCGAGTCCTTCAAGGTGCTCATCAAGGAGATGCAGTCCCTGTGCCTCAACGTGGAGGTGCTGTCCTCGGACGGCATGTCCATCGAGATGCGCGACACCGACGAGGACGTCTTCCGCGCTGCGGAGGAGCTTGGCATCGACCTGTCCCGGCGCGAGCCGAGCAGCGTCGAAGAGGTCTGACGGGAGTCCGGCGGCCTTCGCTCAGAAGGCCGCCGGCCCCAGGACCCCCGTATCAGACCCCATGACTTACAACCCTGAGAGGGATTGACGCATAGTGCTCGACGTCAACTTCTTCGACGAGCTCCGGATCGGTCTGGCCACCGCTGACGACATCCGTCAGTGGAGCCACGGCGAGGTCAAGAAGCCCGAGACGATCAACTACCGCACGCTCAAGCCCGAAAAGGACGGACTCTTCTGCGAGAAGATCTTCGGTCCGACCCGGGACTGGGAGTGCTACTGCGGCAAGTACAAGCGCGTCCGCTTCAAGGGCATCATCTGTGAGCGCTGTGGCGTCGAGGTCACGCGCGCCAAGGTGCGCCGTGAGCGGATGGGCCACATCGAGCTCGCCGCGCCCGTCACGCACATCTGGTACTTCAAGGGCGTTCCGTCGCGGCTGGGCTACCTGCTCGACCTCGCCCCGAAGGACCTCGAGAAGGTCATCTACTTCGCCGCGTACATGATCACGTACGTCGACGACGAGCGCCGTACTCGTGACCTGCCCTCGCTGGAGGCGCACGTCTCCGTCGAGCGTCAGCAGATCGAGAACCGCCGCGACTCCGACCTGGAGGCCCGCGCCAAGAAGCTCGAGACCGACCTGGCCGAGCTGGAGGCCGAGGGCGCCAAGGCCGACGTGCGCCGCAAGGTGCGCGAAGGTGCCGAGCGGGAGATGAAGCAGCTGCGTGACCGTGCGCAGCGCGAGATCGACCGTCTCGACGAGGTGTGGACCCGCTTCAAGAACCTCAAGGTCCAGGACCTGGAGGGCGACGAGCTGCTCTACCGCGAGCTGCGGGACCGCTTCGGCACGTACTTCGACGGTTCGATGGGTGCCGCGGCGCTGCAGAAGCGCCTGGAGTCCTTCGACCTCGACGAGGAGGCCGAGCGCCTCCGCGAGATCATCCGCACCGGCAAGGGCCAGAAGAAGACCCGTGCGCTGAAGCGGCTGAAGGTCGTGTCTGCCTTCCTGCAGACCTCCAACAGCCCCAAGGGCATGGTCCTCGACTGCGTCCCGGTCATCCCGCCGGACCTTCGCCCGATGGTGCAACTGGACGGTGGCCGCTTCGCGACCTCCGACCTGAACGACCTGTACCGCCGTGTGATCAACCGGAACAACCGCCTGAAGCGCCTTCTCGACCTCGGTGCGCCCGAGATCATCGTGAACAACGAGAAGCGCATGCTCCAGGAGGCCGTGGACGCCCTCTTCGACAACGGTCGTCGTGGTCGCCCGGTCACCGGTCCCGGCAACCGCCCGCTGAAGTCCCTCAGCGACATGCTGAAGGGCAAGCAGGGTCGTTTCCGTCAGAACCTGCTCGGCAAGCGTGTGGACTACTCCGCGCGTTCCGTGATCGTCGTCGGTCCGCAGCTGAAGCTGCACCAGTGCGGTCTGCCGAAGGCGATGGCGCTGGAGCTGTTCAAGCCGTTCGTGATGAAGCGCCTGGTGGACCTGAACCACGCGCAGAACATCAAGAGCGCCAAGCGCATGGTGGAGCGCGGCCGCACGGTCGTGTACGACGTCCTCGAAGAGGTCATCGCCGAGCACCCGGTGCTGCTGAACCGTGCTCCCACCCTGCACCGCCTCGGCATCCAGGCCTTCGAGCCGCAGCTGGTCGAGGGCAAGGCCATCCAGATCCACCCGCTCGTCTGCACCGCGTTCAACGCGGACTTCGACGGTGACCAGATGGCCGTGCACCTGCCGCTGTCCGCGGAGGCGCAGGCCGAGGCCCGCATCCTGATGCTGTCCTCGAACAACATCCTCAAGCCCGCCGACGGCCGTCCGGTGACGATGCCGACCCAGGACATGGTCCTCGGTCTGTTCTTCCTCACCACCGACGGCGAGCTGCGTGACACCAAGGGCGAGGGCCGCGCGTTCGGCTCCACGGCCGAGGCGATCATGGCGTTCGACGCGGGCGAGCTGGCGCTCCAGTCGCCGATCGACATCCGCTTCCCGGTGGGCACCATCCCGCCGCGTGGCTGGACGCCGCCGGTGCGCGAGGAGGGCGAGCCGGAGTGGCAGAACGGTGACTCGTTCCGTCTGCGGACCACCCTGGGCCGCGCGCTCTTCAACGAGCTGCTGCCCGAGGACTACCCGTTCGTCGACTACTCGGTGGGCAAGAAGCAGCTCTCCGAGATCGTCAACGACCTCGCCGAGCGCTACCCCAAGGTCATCGTGGCGGCGACGCTCGACAACCTGAAGGCGGCCGGCTTCTACTGGGCGACCCGTTCCGGTGTCACCGTCGCCATCTCCGACGTCGTCGTTCCCGAGGCGAAGAAGGAGATCGTCCGCGGCTACGAGGCGCAGGACGAGAAGGTCCAGAAGCAGTACGAGCGCGGTCTGATCACCAAGGAAGAGCGCACTCAGGAGCTCATCGCGATCTGGACCAAGGCGACCAACGAGGTCGCCGAGGCGATGAACGAGAACTTCCCCAAGACGAACCCCATCTTCATGATGGTTGACTCGGGTGCCCGAGGAAACATGATGCAGATGCGGCAGATCGCCGGTATGCGTGGTCTGGTGTCGAACGCCAAGAACGAGACCATCCCGCGTCCCATCAAGGCGTCCTTCCGTGAGGGCCTGTCCGTGCTGGAGTACTTCATCTCCACGCACGGTGCCCGTAAGGGTCTGGCGGACACCGCCCTGCGTACCGCCGACTCGGGTTACCTGACCCGTCGTCTGGTGGACGTCTCGCAGGACGTCATCATCCGCGAGGAGGACTGTGGCACCGAGCGCGGTCTGAAGCTGCGGATCGCCTCGAAGAACGCCGCCGGTGTCCTGGTCAAGGCGGACGACGTCGAGACCAGCGTCTACGCCCGCATGCTCGCCGAGGACGTCGTCATCGACGGCAAGGTGATCGCGCCGGCCAACGTGGACCTCGGTGACGTGCTCATCGACCAGCTCGTGCACCACGGTGTCGAGGAGGTCAAGACCCGCTCGATCCTGACCTGTGAGTCCCAGGTCGGCACCTGCGCCATGTGCTACGGCCGCTCGCTGGCCACCGGCAAGCTGGTCGACATCGGTGAGGCGGTCGGCATCATCGCCGCCCAGTCCATCGGTGAGCCCGGTACCCAGCTGACGATGCGTACCTTCCACACCGGTGGTGTGGCCGGTGACGACATCACCCAGGGTCTGCCGCGTGTCGTCGAGCTCTTCGAGGCCCGTACCCCGAAGGGTGTCGCCCCGATCTCCGAGGCCTCCGGCCGCGTCCGGATCGAGGAGACCGAGAAGACCAAGAAGATCGTCGTCACCCCGGACGACGGCAGCGACGAGACGGCGTACCCGATCTCGAAGCGTGCCCGACTCCTGGTCAGCGAGGGCGAGCACGTCGAGGTGGGCCAGAAGCTCACCGTGGGTGCCACCAACCCGCACGACGTGCTGCGCATCCTGGGTCAGCGTGCCGTCCAGGTCCACCTGGTCGGCGAGGTCCAGAAGGTCTACAACTCGCAGGGTGTGTCGATCCACGACAAGCACATCGAGATCATCATCCGGCAGATGCTGCGCCGCGTGACGATCATCGAGTCGGGCGACGCCGAGCTGCTGCCCGGCGAGCTGGTCGAGCGCTCGAAGTTCGAGGTCGAGAACCGTCGTGTGGTCCAGGAAGGCGGTCACCCCGCCTCCGGTCGTCCGCAGCTGATGGGTATCACCAAGGCCTCGCTGGCGACGGAGTCCTGGCTGTCGGCCGCCTCCTTCCAGGAGACGACCCGAGTGCTGACGGACGCGGCGATCAACGCCAAGTCCGACAGCCTCATCGGCCTCAAGGAGAACGTCATCATCGGTAAGCTCATCCCGGCCGGTACGGGTCTGTCCCGCTACCGCAACATCCGGGTCGAGCCGACCGAGGAGGCCAAGGCCGCGATGTACTCGGCCGTCGGCTACGACGACATCGACTACTCGCCGTTCGGCACGGGCTCCGGCCAGGCCGTTCCGCTGGAGGACTACGACTACGGTCCGTACAACCAGTAAGAGTCGGCCGGTTGGTCGTTTCTGAAGGGCGGTCGCCTCGTTTCCACGAGGTGGCCGCCCTTCGGCGTTCCCGGTGGTGACGCGGTCTGTGCCGGAAATGCCGGTTCGGCGCATCATGGAGGGAGCTCGGGGGGTAGGGGAGGTACGCCGTGTCGAATCCTTCGTGGCAGCCCTGGCAGGGGGCGCCGCAGCCCTGGCAGCCGCACGCCGTGCCGTCGTCGGGCATGCTCGCCTCCCACGCCGACCGGGAACGCGCCGTGGACGTGCTCAGAGCGGGGTACGGGGAGGGGCGCCTGGAGAAGGCGGAGTTCGACCGGCGGGTGGCCCGTGCCTACGCCGCCCGGACCGTCGGGGAGCTGGCGCTGCTGGTCGGGGATCTGCCGCAGGGGCCGCTGGCGCAACCGCTCATGGCACAGCCGGTCATCGCGCAGCCGTTCATGGCGGTGCCGCGGCCGCGGACCAACGGCAAGGCCGTGGGGGCCGCCCTGTGCGGGGTGCTGTGCCTGCCGAGCTTCGGGCTCACCGGGGTCCCGGCGGTCGTGCTCGGGCAGGCGGCGCGCTCGGAAATCCAGCGCACCGGGGAGGCCGGCGACGCGCTGGCGCTGCTCGGGCTGGTCCTGGGGTGGATGTCGGTCGCGGCCTGGACGGTGTTCCTGACCCTGCTGCTCGCGGTGGCCATCGGGGGCGGCTGAACGGGCCTCCTGGCGCGGCAGGACCGTGCGTGGCGGGAAGTCCAGGGAGCGGCCGAGGGCCAGCCACATCCCCCGAATCCCCTTGCGGGCCCCGCTGTGAAGACGGGTCGACGTACGGAAAGCCCAAGATCGCGGGGGCCGGAAGAGCGCGATTCGGACGGCGGCGGGCTCGGGACCCCTTGACAGGGGAACGTCCGGCGTGTCGGAGGCCACTCCATTTGTTTTGACCGAAGTCCGTGAGGTAGGTACGCTCAGACCTTGTGCCTGGGGTGTGCCCTGGCTCTCGTGCGTGTCCATCAACCGCACGGCGAGCCTGATTCGGCCACCGAAATCTGCGCCCTTCTCGCCTTCGGGTGGAAGTCCTGCGGGTTCGACACACCCGACCGCGTGGGTCGGAGATGTTCCAGGTTAGCTTCACCATTCGGCACACAGAAACCGGAGAAGTAGTGCCTACGATCCAGCAGCTGGTCCGGAAGGGCCGGCAGGACAAGGTCGAGAAGAACAAGACGCCCGCACTCGAGGGTTCGCCCCAGCGTCGCGGCGTCTGCACGCGTGTGTTCACGACCACCCCGAAGAAGCCGAACTCGGCCCTGCGTAAGGTCGCGCGTGTGCGTCTGACCAGCGGGATCGAGGTCACCGCTTACATTCCGGGTGAGGGACACAACCTGCAGGAGCACTCCATCGTGCTCGTGCGTGGTGGCCGTGTGAAGGACCTGCCGGGTGTTCGCTACAAGATCATCCGCGGTTCCCTCGACACCCAGGGTGTCAAGAACCGCAAGCAGGCCCGCAGCCGCTACGGCGCCAAGAAGGAGAAGTAAGAATGCCTCGTAAGGGCCCCGCCCCGAAGCGCCCGGTCATCATCGACCCGGTCTACGGTTCTCCTCTGGTGACCTCCCTCATCAACAAGGTGCTGCTGAACGGCAAGCGCTCCACCGCCGAGCGCATCGTCTACGGCGCCATGGAGGGCCTGCGCGAGAAGACCGGCAACGACCCGGTCATCACGCTGAAGCGCGCTCTCGAGAACATCAAGCCGACCCTCGAGGTCAAGTCCCGCCGTGTCGGTGGTGCCACCTACCAGGTGCCGGTCGAGGTCAAGCCCGGCCGCGCCAACACCCTGGCGCTGCGCTGGCTCGTCGGTTACTCCCGCGCCCGTCGCGAGAAGACCATGACCGAGCGTCTGCTCAACGAGCTTCTCGACGCCTCGAACGGCCTCGGTGCGGCCGTGAAGAAGCGCGAGGACACGCACAAGATGGCCGAGTCCAACAAGGCCTTCGCGCACTACCGCTGGTAGTCGCAGACCCCATCGAGACCGAGAGAAGACTGAAGCCTTATGGCTACCACTTCGCTTGACCTGGCCAGGGTCCGCAACATCGGGATCATGGCCCACATCGACGCGGGCAAGACGACCACCACCGAGCGGATCCTGTTCTACACCGGCGTTTCGTACAAGATCGGTGAGGTCCACGACGGCGCCGCCACCATGGACTGGATGGAGCAGGAGCAGGAGCGTGGCATCACGATCACCTCTGCTGCCACCACCTGTCACTGGCCGCTTGAGGGCGTCGACCACACCATCAACATCATCGACACGCCGGGTCACGTCGACTTCACCGTCGAGGTGGAGCGTTCGCTCCGCGTGCTCGACGGTGCCGTGACGGTGTTCGACGGCGTCGCCGGTGTGGAGCCGCAGTCCGAGACGGTGTGGCGTCAGGCCGACCGTTACGGCGTGCCGCGCATCTGCTTCGTCAACAAGCTGGACCGTACCGGCGCCGAGTTCCACCGCTGCGTGGACATGATCTCGGACCGCCTGGGCGCCCAGCCGCTCGTCATGCAGCTGCCGATCGGCGCCGAGGCCGACTTCAAGGGTGTCGTCGACCTCGTCACCATGAAGGCGCTCGTCTGGTCCGCCGAGGCCGCCAAGGGCGAGATGTACGACGTCGTCGACATCCCGGCCACGCACACCGAGGCTGCCGAGGAGTACCGCGGCAAGCTCATCGAGGCCGTCGCCGAGAACGACGAAGAGATCATGGAGCTGTACCTGGAGGGCGAGGAGCCTTCCGTGGAGCAGCTGTACGCCGCGATCCGTCGCATCACCATCGCGTCCGGCAAGTCCAAGGACACCACGGTCACCCCGGTGTTCTGTGGCACCGCGTTCAAGAACAAGGGCGTCCAGCCCCTGCTCGACGCGGTCGTGCGCTACCTCCCGACCCCGCTTGACGTCGAGGCCATCGAGGGCCACGACGTGAAGGACCCCGAGGTCGTGATCAAGCGCAAGCCGTCCGACGAGGAGCCGCTGTCGGCGCTCGCGTTCAAGATCATGAGCGACCCGCACCTCGGCAAGCTCACCTTCGTCCGGATCTACTCCGGTCGCCTGGAGTCCGGCACCGCCGTGCTGAACTCCGTCAAGGGCAAGAAGGAGCGCATCGGCAAGATCTACCGCATGCACGCGAACAAGCGTGAGGAGATCGAGTCGGTGGGCGCCGGCGACATCGTCGCCGTCATGGGCCTCAAGCAGACCACCACCGGTGAGACGCTGAGCGACGACAAGCAGCCGGTGATCCTGGAGTCCATGGACTTCCCGGCGCCGGTCATCCAGGTCGCCATCGAGCCCAAGTCGAAGGGCGACCAGGAGAAGCTGGGCGTCGCGATCCAGCGCCTGGCCGAGGAGGACCCGTCGTTCCAGGTCCACTCGGACGAGGAGACGGGCCAGACCATCATCGGTGGTATGGGCGAGCTGCACCTCGAGGTGCTGGTCGACCGTATGCGCCGTGAGTTCAAGGTCGAGGCCAACGTCGGTAAGCCGCAGGTCGCGTACCGTGAGACGATCCGCAAGGCCGTCGAGCGCGTGGACTACACCCACAAGAAGCAGACCGGTGGTACCGGTCAGTTCGCCAAGGTGCAGATCGCGATCGAGCCGATCGAGGGCGGCGACGCCTCGTACGAGTTCGTGAACAAGGTGACCGGTGGCCGTATCCCGAAGGAGTACATCCCTTCGGTGGACGCCGGTGCGCAGGAGGCCATGCAGTTCGGCATCCTCGCCGGGTACGAGATGACGGGCGTCCGCGTCACGCTTCTCGACGGTGCCTACCACGAGGTCGACTCCTCCGAGCTCGCGTTCAAGATCGCCGGATCGCAGGCCTTCAAGGAGGCCGCGCGCAAGGCGTCCCCCGTGCTGCTCGAGCCGATGATGGCCGTCGAGGTCACCACGCCCGAGGACTACATGGGTGAGGTCATCGGCGACATCAACTCCCGCCGTGGTCAGATCCAGGCCATGGAGGAGCGGGCCGGTGCCCGCGTCGTGAAGGGCCTCGTGCCCCTCTCGGAGATGTTCGGCTACGTCGGAGACCTCCGCAGCAAGACGTCGGGTCGCGCAAGCTACTCGATGCAGTTCGACTCCTACGCCGAGGTTCCGCGGAACGTCGCCGAGGAGATCATCGCGAAGGCCAAGGGCGAGTAGCGCACCTGCGTTCCACGCACCGCGTTCACACGCCTTAGGCTTGACCCCGGAGCCTCACGGGTCGTTCCTCCACCATCGTGGCGAAACGGCCCGGGGCCCGGGATTTGACAGCAAAGATCACCTGGCGCCGATGAAGCAGGCGTACCAGAACCACTCCCAGGAGGACCCCCGTGGCGAAGGCGAAGTTCGAGCGGACTAAGCCGCACGTCAACATCGGCACCATCGGTCACATCGACCACGGTAAGACGACCCTCACGGCCGCCATTACCAAGGTGCTGCACGACGCGTTCCCGGACCTGAACGAGGCCTCGGCGTTCGACCAGATCGACAAGGCGCCCGAGGAGCGCCAGCGCGGTATCACCATCTCGATCGCGCACGTCGAGTACCAGACGGAGACCCGTCACTACGCCCACGTCGACTGCCCCGGTCACGCGGACTACATCAAGAACATGATCACGGGTGCGGCGCAGATGGACGGCGCCATCCTCGTGGTCGCCGCCACCGACGGCCCGATGCCGCAGACCAAGGAGCACGTGCTCCTGGCCCGCCAGGTCGGCGTTCCGTACATCGTCGTCGCCCTGAACAAGGCCGACATGGTGGACGACGAGGAGATCCTGGAGCTCGTCGAGCTCGAGGTCCGCGAGCTGCTCTCCGAGTACGAGTTCCCGGGCGACGACCTGCCGGTCGTCAAGGTTTCCGCTCTGAAGGCCCTTGAGGGCGACAAGGAGTGGGGCCAGACCGTCCTCGACCTGATGAAGGCCGTCGACGAGTCGATCCCGGAGCCCGAGCGCGACGTCGACAAGCCGTTCCTGATGCCGATCGAGGACGTCTTCACGATCACCGGTCGTGGCACCGTCGTCACCGGTCGTATCGAGCGTGGTGTCCTCAAGGTCAACGAGACCGTCGACATCATCGGCATCAAGACCGAGAAGACCACCACCACGGTCACCGGCATCGAGATGTTCCGCAAGCTGCTCGACGAGGGTCAGGCCGGTGAGAACGTCGGTCTGCTCCTCCGTGGCATCAAGCGCGAGGACGTCGAGCGCGGCCAGGTCATCATCAAGCCCGGTTCGGTCACGCCGCACACCGAGTTCGAGGCCCAGGCCTACATCCTGTCCAAGGACGAGGGCGGCCGCCACACGCCGTTCTTCAACAACTACCGTCCGCAGTTCTACTTCCGTACGACGGACGTGACCGGCGTCGTGACCCTCCCCGAGGGCACCGAGATGGTCATGCCGGGTGACAACACCGAGATGAAGGTGGAGCTCATCCAGCCCGTCGCCATGGAAGAGGGCCTGAAGTTCGCCATCCGTGAGGGTGGCCGGACCGTGGGCGCCGGCCAGGTCACCAAGATCACGAAGTGATCTTGGCCCGACAGGGCTGACCGGTAGGTCTCTTCGAAGGGGCCCGTACGACTTCGGTCGTGCGGGCCCTTTCGCCTGCGTGCGGCGGGCCAGGGGGCCGCGGGATCGAGTCGGGCACTAGGCGCGGTGCGTACCGTACATGTCGCTCATGGCCGGGACGCGTTCGCGCACGGGGAGGACTCGCCTGATGATGCTGACGATCGATGTGGCGGTGCTGCTGGCCGTCGTCATCGGCCTGCGACTGCGTCGCACGGTGCACGCCCGGAGCCGGTCCGACCAGGGCGTGACGGTCGCGCTCGCACTGGTCTTCGGGCTGCTGATCGCCCCGACATCACTCGGTCGGGGGATCCTTGACGTGGTCGGTCAACTCGCGCAGGGCGTCTCCGAGACCGGGAGCCCCTGAGTCGGCGGCCGGGTCACTGGACGTTCCGCAGGTGCGGGTGGTCGTACGACACCGTGCAGACGTAGAGCTGGAGGGCGTGGTCCCGGCCGATGGCGAGGTGGGTGGGGGTGGCCGGCCCGGTGTCCTCGTACGGCCGCCAGCTGCGGCTGCCGCCGTCGTACTCGTAGCCGTCGATGGTGAGCAGCGGGCGTACGGCCGCGCCGCACTCGGGGCAGGCCATGGGGAAGGGGTCGGTGGAGCTCCAGGGGGCGTGGCCGCCGACCTTGCAGCCGGGGGCGACGGCGAGGTCGTACTGGTAGACCGCGCCCTCGCTCTCCGCCCAGTCCTCGACCCGGTCGGCGAGGTCCTCGGGGAGTTCGTGCGGGGCCGGGAACTCGGTCACGGGCTCCGGGTGCAGGACGCAGGGCTCGGGCAGGAAGCGGTCCCTGCCGACGACGGACGGCTCGGGGGCCGCCGCCGGGGCGGTGACCTCCGCGGAGGCCCGCCAGCGCAGCTCGGTGCGGGGCACGTGGTCCTCGTGGGCGAAGGGGCACCACAGCAGCTGGAGGAGGTCGGTGCCGTCCGGCCGGGGCAGCTCGGGGATGTCGCGGGCGTAGAGCTGGGCGACCGGGATCAGCGGGACGGGGCCGTCCTGGGGGACCTGCCGCTCCTCCGAGGCCTGGTCGTACAGCTCCCGCTCCCGGGGGCTCAGGAAGTCGGCGCCTGCGGCCCGGGGGCGGCTCCAGGCCTCGGCGAGGATACGGCGGCGCAGGCGCACGTCGTCGGGGGAGTACCCGAGGTGCGTGGGGGCGTCGTGCTGCGCACAGGTGGGCCAGGGCTCGTCCGCCGGCCACCACAGGGGCCCGCCGATGGAACTGTCGGCCGGGGTGGGATCGCCGGGCGTGGGGTGCAGCCGTACGGCTGTGCGGGCCAGCGGCGCCAGCTCGGGGAAGCGGGTGGCGACGTCCAGCGGGCGGGGTGGGGTGGTGCGGGGCATGGGGGTGAGGGTACGGGGTGAACGACCGCTCGGAGTCCGGGAGTTGCGGCCGCTGACGGACTGCGGGCGCGAGGGTGACGGGAGGCCCGCGGTGCGCCGGAGAGTCGGGTGGTCGCGAGCTTGCGTCACCCGGTCTCCCGGCCCTGGTGAGGGTGCCGTCGGACGGGGCCGGGGGTGTCCTGGGGCGGGCCGGGCGCGGTGATCCGCCCTCCCGGGGTGCGTGCGCCGCGCGGCCGATGGTTTGACGTTCGTCACCCTCGGGGTATTCTCTCCGGCTCGATTGGCGGAGGTGCTGCCCCATATGGCAGACTGTCCGAGTTGCTCGGTCGAGTGTTGATGCTGCGCGCCTCCCGCCGGGAGGACCGGAAGCGAGTCCCACAGTACTCGTCGCCCTAACTGCCACACGGCAGCGCTGGGGCGGACGTACGGGAATCTTTCGGGAAGCAAGGTGCGGCACAGACCAGGCACCCGGTGGGCCTTCCGCCCCCGGTCCCGCGGTTCGCAAGGGCCGTGTTCCCCGGCAAGGGATGTTCGAACAAGGGGCATCTGTGTCAGCGGGAGCGCGACACGCCCGACCTCGGGGGTCGGAGGACGGGAACCAGGAACACCGGGTTCCAGAGCGTTAAACGAGACAAAGGACTACTGAGTAGCCATGGCGGGACAGAAGATCCGCATCCGGCTCAAGGCCTACGACCACGAGGTCATCGACAGCTCGGCGAAGAAGATCGTCGAGACGGTGACGCGTACTGGTGCGTCGGTCGCGGGCCCGGTGCCGCTGCCCACTGAGAAGAACGTGTACTGCGTCATCAAGTCGCCGCACAAGTACAAGGACTCGCGCGAGCACTTCGAGATGCGCACGCACAAGCGCCTGATCGACATCCTCGACCCGACGCCCAAGACCGTTGACTCTCTGATGCGACTCGACCTCCCGGCCGGTGTCGACATCGAGATCAAGCTCTAAGGGTCGGTGATCTGAGAATGGCTAAGCAGATCAAGGGCATCCTGGGCGAGAAGCTCGGCATGACGCAGGTGTGGGACGAGAACAACCGTGTTGTTCCGGTCACCGTCGTCAAGGCCGGCCCGAACGTCGTCACCCAGGTCCGCACGAACGATGTCGACGGCTACGAGTCGGTCCAGATCGCCTTCGGCGAGATCGACCCGCGCAAGGTGAACAAGCCCCTCAAGGGTCACTTCGCCAAGGCCGACGTCACCCCCCGCCGTCACCTCGTCGAGATCCGCACCGCGGATGCCTCCGAGTACACCCTCGGCCAGGAGATCTCCGCCGAGGTCTTCGAGGCGGGCGTGAAGGTCGACGTCACCGGCATGAGCAAGGGCAAGGGCTTCGCCGGTGTCATGAAGCGTCACAACTTCAAGGGCCTCGGCGCCGGTCACGGCACCCAGCGCAAGCACCGCTCTCCCGGCTCCATCGGTGGCTGCGCCACCCCGGGCCGTGTGTTCAAGGGCCTCCGCATGGCGGGTCGCATGGGCAACGAGCGCGTCACCACCCAGAACCTGACCGTCCACGCCGTTGACGCGGAGAAGGGTCTGCTGCTCATCAAGGGCGCGGTTCCCGGTCCGAACGGCGGCCTCGTCCTGGTCCGCACCGCGGCCAAGGGGGCCTGAGGTACCGATGAGCACTGTTGACATCCTTTCGCCTGCCGGCGAGAAGACCGGAAGCGTCGAACTCCCCGCGGAGATCTTCGGCGTGGAGAAGGTCAGCATCCCGCTGATCCACCAGGTCGTCGTCGCGCAGAACGCGGCTGCCCGTCAGGGCACCCACAAGACCAAGACCCGCGGCGAGGTTCGTGGTGGCGGTAAGAAGCCTTACCGTCAGAAGGGCACCGGCCGTGCGCGCCAGGGCTCTACCCGTGCCCCGCAGTTCGCCGGTGGTGGCGTCGTGCACGGTCCCGTGCCGCGTGACTACTCGCAGCGGACCCCGAAGAAGATGAAGGCTGCCGCGCTGCGTCACGCCCTCACCGACCGGGCCCGCAACAACCGCATCCACGTCGTCACCGGCGTGATCGAGGGCGAGGCTCCTTCCACGAAGGCCGCTCGCACGCTGCTCGGCAAGATCTCGGAGCGCAAGAACCTGCTCCTGGTCGTCGAGCGCGCCGACGAGGCCGCGTGGCTGTCCGCCCGCAACCTGCCCCAGGTCCACATCCTGGAGCCGGGCCAGCTGAACACGTACGACGTGATCGTCTCGGACGACGTGGTCTTCACCCAGGCCGCTCTCGAGTCCTTCGTCGCCGGCCCGAAGGCCAACGACACCGAAGGGACTGAGGTCTGATGGCCATCCGTCACCCCTCTATCGCCTCCAAGGCGGCCAAGGCCGCCAAGGCCGCGCGCGTCGCCAAGGCGCGTCGTCACGCCGCCGAGGGCAAGAACACCGTCGAGACGCCGCTCAGCAAGTCGTACACGGACCCCCGTGACGTGCTGCTGAAGCCGGTCGTGTCGGAGAAGAGCTACGCGCTCCTCGACGAGAACAAGTACACGTTCATCGTCGACCCCAACGCCAACAAGACCCAGATCAAGCAGGCCGTCCAGGCGGTCTTCTCGGTCAAGGTCACCGGGGTCAACACGATCAACCGCCAGGGCAAGCGCAAGCGGACCCGCACCGGTTTCGGCCAGCGTGCCGGCACCAAGCGCGCGATCGTGACCCTTGCTGAGGGCGACCGTATCGACATCTTCGGCGGTCCGACCGCCTAAGGGCGGTCTGGATCGTCCGATATCGGACGAGGACTGAGAAATGGGAATCCGCAAGTACAAGCCGACTACGCCGGGCCGTCGTGGCTCCAGCGTCGCCGACTTCGTCGAGGTCACGCGGTCCACGCCGGAGAAGTCGCTGGTTCGCCCCCTGCACAGCAAGGGCGGCCGTAACAATTCCGGTCGTGTGACCGTTCGCCACCAGGGTGGCGGACACAAGCGCGCCTACCGAGTGATCGACTTCCGTCGTCACGACAAGGACGGCGTGCCGGCGAAGGTCGCGCACATCGAGTACGACCCCAACCGCACCGCGCGCATCGCGCTGCTGCACTACGCGGACGGCGAGAAGCGCTACATCCTCGCCCCGCGCAACCTGCAGCAGGGTGACCGCGTCGAGAACGGTCCCGGGGCCGACATCAAGCCGGGCAACAACCTGGCGCTCCGCAACATCCCGGTCGGTACCACGATCCACGCGATCGAGCTCCGTCCCGGTGGCGGCGCCAAGTTCGCCCGCTCCGCCGGTGCCTCCGTGCAGCTGCTCGCGAAGGAGGGCCAGATGGCCCACCTCCGTATGCCTTCCGGTGAGATCCGCCTGGTCGACGTGCGCTGCCGCGCCACCGTCGGCGAGGTCGGCAACGCCGAGCAGAGCAACATCAACTGGGGCAAGGCCGGCCGTAAGCGCTGGCTGGGCGTTCGCCCGACCGTCCGTGGTGTCGCGATGAACCCGGTCGACCACCCGCACGGTGGTGGTGAGGGCAAGACCTCCGGTGGTCGCCACCCGGTCTCCCCGTGGGGTCAGAAGGAGGGTCGTACTCGTTCGCCGAAGAAGGCTTCGAACAAGTACATCGTCCGCCGCCGCAAGACGAACAAGAAGCGCTAGGAGCGGGTTTAGATGCCGCGTAGTCTCAAGAAGGGGCCCTTCGTCGACGACCACCTGATCAAGAAGGTGGACGCCCAGAACGAAGCAGGCACCAAGAACGTCATCAAGACCTGGTCCCGTCGCTCGATGATCGTGCCGGCCATGCTCGGCCACACGCTCGCGGTGCACAACGGCAAGACCCACATCCCGGTGTTCGTCACCGAGTCGATGGTCGGCCACAAGCTCGGCGAGTTCTCGCCGACGCGCACCTTCCGGGGTCACGTCAAGGACGACCGGAAGTCGAAGCGCCGCTAACCGCGGATCGCATTCAGACACGTAAGTAACTGAGAGGGACAACCATGGAAGCCAGGGCCCAGGCGCGGTACATCCGCGTTACGCCCATGAAGGCCCGCCGCGTGGTGGACCTTATCCGTGGCATGGATGCCACGGAGGCTCAGGCTGTTCTGCGATTCGCTCCGCAGGCAGCCTCAGTGCCCGTCGGCAAGGTGCTGGACAGCGCCATCGCCAACGCCGCGCACAACTACGACCACACCGACGCCGACAGCCTCTTCATCTCCGAGGCGTACGTCGACGAGGGCCCGACCCTGAAGCGGTTCCGGCCGCGCGCCCAGGGCCGTGCCTACCGGATCCGCAAGCGGACCAGCCACATCACCGTGGTCGTCAGCAGCAAGGAAGGAACCCGGTAATGGGCCAGAAGGTTAACCCGCATGGGTTCCGGCTCGGTGTCACCACGGACTTCAAGTCCCGGTGGTACGCCGACAAGCTGTACAAGGACTACGTCAAGGAAGACGTCGCCATCCGTCGGATGATGACGTCCGGCATGGAGCGCGCCGGTATCTCGAAGGTGGAGATCGAGCGCACCCGTGACCGTGTGCGTGTGGACATCCACACCGCGCGTCCCGGCATCGTCATCGGCCGCCGTGGCGCCGAGGCCGACCGCATCCGCGGTGACCTCGAGAAGCTCACGGGCAAGCAGGTCCAGCTGAACATCCTCGAGGTCAAGAACCCCGAGACGGACGCTCAGCTGGTTGCTCAGGCCGTTGCCGAGCAGCTCTCCTCCCGTGTCTCCTTCCGTCGCGCCATGCGTAAGAGCATGCAGTCGGCGATGAAGGCGGGCGCCAAGGGCATCAAGATCCAGTGCGGTGGCCGCCTCGGTGGCGCCGAGATGTCCCGCTCGGAGTTCTACCGCGAGGGCCGCGTGCCCCTGCACACGCTCCGCGCGAACGTGGACTACGGCTTCTTCGAGGCCAAGACGACCTTCGGCCGTATCGGTGTGAAGGTCTGGATCTACAAGGGCGACGTCAAGAACATCGCCGAGGTCCGCGCCGAGAACGCTGCCGCCCGTGCGGGCAACCGCCCGGCTCGCGGTGGCGGCAACGACCGCCCGGCCCGTGGTGGCCGCGGTGGCGAGCGGCGCGGTCGTAAGCCGCAGCAGGCTGCCGGCGCCGAGGCCCCCAAGGCCGAGGCTCCCGCTGCCGCCGCTCCGGCTGAGAGCACCGGAACGGAGGCCTGACCGACATGCTGATCCCCCGTAGGGTCAAGCACCGCAAGCAGCACCACCCGAAGCGCCGTGGTCAGGCCAAGGGCGGTACGACGGTCGCGTTCGGCGAGTACGGCATCCAGGCCCTCACGCCGGCGTACGTGACCAACCGCCAGATCGAGGCGGCCCGTATCGCGATGACCCGCCACATCAAGCGTGGCGGCAAGGTCTGGATCAACATCTACCCGGACCGCCCGCTCACGAAGAAGCCTGCCGAGACCCGCATGGGTTCCGGTAAGGGTTCGCCGGAGTGGTGGATCGCGAACGTGCACCCGGGCCGGGTCATGTTCGAGCTGTCCTACCCCAACGAGAAGATCGCCCGTGAGGCGCTTACTCGCGCAGCCCACAAGCTGCCGATGAAGTGCCGGATCGTCAAGCGCGAGGCAGGTGAAGCGTGATGTCGGCCGGTACCAAGGCGTCCGAGCTGCGCGAACTGGGTGACGAGGAGCTGCTGAACAAGCTCCGCGAAGCCAAGGAAGAGCTGTTCAACCTCCGCTTCCAGGCGGCGACGGGTCAGCTCGAGAACCACGGTCGGCTCAAGGCCGTCCGTAAGGACATCGCGCGGATCTACACCCTGATGCGTGAGCGCGAGCTGGGCATCGAGACGGTGGAGAGCGCCTGATGAGTGAGAGCAACGTGACTGAGCAGACTGCAGAGGCCCGCGGCTTCCGCAAGACCCGTGAGGGTCTCGTCGTCAGCGACAAGATGGACAAGACCGTCGTCGTCGCCGTCGAGGACCGCGTCAAGCACGCGCTGTACGGCAAGGTCATCCGCCGTACCAACAAGCTCAAGGCGCACGACGAGCAGAACGCTGCCGGCGTCGGCGACCGGGTCCTCCTCGCGGAGACCCGCCCGCTGTCGGCGACCAAGCGCTGGCGCGTCGTCGAGATCCTCGAGAAGGCCAAGTAATTCCTGCGGGCAAACTCGCAGGTCAGTTCCGCCAGGCTCGGCAGGGGCGCTCGTACTGAGGCCCCTGCCGGGAACCGGCAGACAAACAGGAGATAGACGTGATCCAGCAGGAGTCGCGACTGCGTGTCGCCGACAACACTGGTGCGAAGGAAATCCTTTGCATCCGTGTGCTCGGTGGCTCCGGTCGCCGCTACGCGGGCATCGGTGACGTCATCGTCGCCACCGTCAAGGACGCGATCCCCGGTGGCAACGTGAAGAAGGGTGACGTCGTCAAGGCGGTCATCGTTCGCACCGTCAAGGAGCGCCGCCGTCCGGACGGCTCGTACATCCGCTTCGACGAGAACGCCGCCGTCATTCTGAAGAACGACGGCGACCCTCGCGGCACCCGTATCTTCGGCCCCGTCGGCCGTGAGCTGCGCGAGAAGAAGTTCATGAAGATCATCTCGCTCGCGCCGGAGGTGCTGTAAGCATGAAGATCAAGAAGGGCGACCTGGTCCAGGTCATCACCGGTAAGGACAAGGGCAAGCGGGGCAAGGTCATCGCGGCCTTCCCCCGCGAGGACCGCGTCCTGGTCGAGGGTGTCAACCGGGTCAAGAAGCACACCAAGGCCGGCCCGACCGCTCGCGGTTCGCAGGCCGGTGGCATCGTCACGACCGAGGCGCCGATCCACGTCTCCAACGTCCAGCTGGTCGTTGAGAAGGACGGCAACAAGGTCGTCACGCGTGTCGGTTACCGCTTCGACGACGAGGGCAACAAGATCCGCGTTGCCAAGCGGACGGGTGAGGACATCTGATGGCTACCACCACCACTCCGCGTCTCAAGACGAAGTACCGCGAGGAGATCGCGGGCAAGCTGCGTGAGGAGTTCTCCTACGAGAACGTCATGCAGATCCCCGGCCTCGTCAAGATCGTGGTCAACATGGGTGTGGGCGACGCCGCCCGCGACTCCAAGCTGATCGACGGCGCGATTCGCGACCTCACCACGATCACCGGTCAGAAGCCGGCCGTCACCAAGGCCCGTAAGTCCATCGCGCAGTTCAAGCTGCGTGAGGGCCAGCCGATCGGTGCCCACGTCACGCTTCGTGGCGACCGCATGTGGGAGTTCCTGGACCGCACCCTGTCGCTCGCGCTGCCGCGCATCCGCGACTTCCGTGGTCTGTCCCCCAAGCAGTTCGACGGCCGTGGCAACTACACCTTCGGTCTCACCGAGCAGGTCATGTTCCACGAGATCGACCAGGACAAGATCGACCGTACCCGGGGCATGGACATCACCGTGGTGACCACGGCGACCAACGACGCTGAGGGCCGCGCGCTCCTTCGTCACCTCGGCTTCCCCTTCAAGGAGGCGTGAGCGAGATGGCGAAGAAGGCTCTGATTGCCAAGGCTGCTCGCAAGCCCAAGTTCGGTGTACGCGGCTACACGCGCTGCCAGCGCTGCGGCCGTCCGCACTCCGTGTACCGCAAGTTCGGCCTGTGCCGCGTGTGCCTTCGTGAGATGGCTCACCGTGGCGAGCTGCCGGGCGTGACCAAGAGCTCCTGGTAATCCCGCCTTTTAGGGATTCCCGAAGCTCTCGGTAAGCAATGGGCGTGTCAGGCGCCCTCCCTTCCATGGCTTAGGCTTGGAGGGTTGGGCGCCTGACGGTCGCCCGTACGACTTACTACGCCGTAGGTCCACCGCACCGCACCCGCCTCGTCTCGGATCGAGGAGAGGGATGGGCACCTGGAAACCCCGGCGAGAGAGGCCGAAGGCCAATTCATGACCATGACTGATCCGATCGCAGACATGCTTACGCGTCTGCGGAACGCGAACTCGGCGTACCACGACTCTGTGACGATGCCGGCGTCCAAGATCAAGTCTCACATCGCGGAGATCCTCCAGCAGGAGGGCTTCATCACGGGCTGGAAGGTCGAGGACGCCGAGGTCGGCAAGAACCTCGTTCTCGAGCTGAAGTTCGGCCCGAACCGTGAGCGCTCCATCGCGGGCATCAAGCGGATCTCCAAGCCCGGTCTCCGGGTTTACGCGAAGTCCACCAACCTGCCCAAGGTCCTCGGCGGCCTCGGCGTGGCGATCATCTCCACGTCGCACGGTCTCCTGACCGACAAGCAGGCCGGCAAGAAGGGCGTGGGTGGGGAAGTCCTCGCCTACGTCTGGTAGCGGAAGGGAACGGAGGAAACAGCTATGTCGCGTATTGGCAAGCTCCCCATCACGGTTCCCGCCGGCGTGGACGTCACCATCGACGGCCGTACGGTCTCGGTCAAGGGCCCCAAGGGCTCGCTGACCCACACCGTCGTGGCGCCGATCGACATCGCCAAGGGTGAGGACGGCGTTCTCAACGTCACCCGCCCCAACGACGAGCGTCAGAACAAGGCCCTGCACGGCCTGTCCCGCACGCTGGTGGCGAACATGATCACCGGCGTGACCGAGGGTTACGTGAAGAAGCTCGAGATCAGCGGTGTCGGTTACCGCGTGACGGCCAAGGGTTCGAACCTCGAGTTCGCTCTCGGCTACAGCCACCCGATCACCGTCGAGGCGCCCGAGGGCATCACCTTCAAGGTGGAGACCCCGACCCGCTTCCAGGTCGAGGGCATCGACAAGCAGAAGGTCGGCGAGGTTGCGGCCAACATCCGCAAGCTGCGCAAGCCCGACCCGTACAAGGCCAAGGGCGTCAAGTACGAGGGCGAAGTCATCCGCCGCAAGGTCGGAAAGGCGGGTAAGTAAGCCATGGCATACGGACAGAAGATCCTGAAGGGCGACGCCTACAAGCGCGCCGCGATCAAGCGCCGTCACATCCGGATCCGCAAGCGGATCTCCGGTACGGCGGAGCGTCCCCGTCTGGTCGTTACCCGCTCCAACCGCCACATCGTGGCCCAGGTGATCGACGACATCAAGGGTCACACCCTGGCGTCGGCGTCCACCCTGGACACGTCGGTCCGCGGTGGCGAGGGCGACAAGTCCGCGCAGGCCAAGCAGGTCGGCGCCCTGGTCGCCGAGCGCGCCAAGGCTGCCGGTGTCGAGGCCGTCGTATTCGACCGTGGTGGCAACCAGTACGCCGGGCGCATCGCTGCCCTGGCGGACGCCGCCCGCGAAGCCGGGCTCAAGTTCTGAGCCGCTCGTAGCTAGCGGAAAGAGAGAGGTAATCCAATGGCTGGACCCCAGCGCCGCGGTGGCGGTGCCGGTGGCGGCGAGCGGCGGGACCGTAAGGGTCGTGACGGTGGCGCAGCCGCCGCCGAGAAGACTGCTTACGTTGAGCGTGTCGTCGCGATCAACCGTGTCGCCAAGGTTGTGAAGGGTGGTCGTCGCTTCAGCTTCACTGCGCTCGTCGTAGTGGGCGATGGCGATGGCACCGTCGGTGTCGGTTACGGCAAGGCCAAGGAGGTGCCGGCCGCCATCGCCAAGGGTGTTGAGGAGGCCAAGAAGCACTTCTTCAAGGTCCCCCGTATCCAGGGCACCATCCCGCACCCGATCACGGGTGAGAAGGCGGCGGGCGTCGTCCTGCTCAAGCCGGCGTCCCCCGGTACCGGCGTTATCGCCGGTGGCCCGGTGCGTGCCGTGCTCGAGTGCGCCGGCGTTCACGACATCCTGTCGAAGTCGCTCGGCTCGTCGAACGCGATCAACATCGTGCACGCGACCGTGGAGGCCCTCAAGGGCCTGCAGCGTCCCGAGGAGATCGCGGCCCGCCGCGGTCTGCCCCTCGAGGACGTCGCTCCCGCGGCTCTGCTGCGTGCGCGTGCCGGGGCTGGTGCTGCGTAATGGCTCAGCTCAAGATCACGCAGACGAAGTCGTACATCGGCAGCAAGCAGAACCACCGCGACACCCTGCGTTCCCTTGGTCTCAAGGGCATCAACACGCAGGTCGTCAAGGAGGATCGTCCCGAGTTCCGCGGCATGGTGCACACCGTCCGCCACCTCGTGACGGTCGAGGAGGTCGACTGATCATGGCGGAGAACAACCCGCTCAAGATCCACAACCTCCGTCCCGCCCCGGGCGCCAAGACCGCCAAGACCCGTGTGGGTCGTGGTGAGGCGTCGAAGGGTAAGACGGCCGGTCGTGGTACCAAGGGTACGAAGGCCCGTTACCAGGTTCCGGAGCGCTTCGAGGGTGGCCAGATGCCCCTCCACATGCGTCTTCCGAAGCTGAAGGGCTTCAAGAACCCGTTCAAGACCGAGTACCAGGTCGTGAACCTCGACAAGCTGGCCTCGCTCTACCCCGAGGGTGGCGAGGTCACCGTCGAGGGTCTGGTGGCCAAGGGCGCGGTTCGCAAGAACAGCCTCGTCAAGGTCCTCGGCCAGGGTGAGATCTCCGTGGCGCTGCAGGTGACGGTCGACGCCGTCTCCGGTTCCGCCAAGGAGAAGATCACCGCCGCCGGCGGTACCGTCACCGAGCTCGTCTGAACACCTCAGGCGTCTCGATGACTTGAGCGATCCCGACCGGGGATACCCCACAAATGGGGTATCCCCGGTTGGTCGTTCCTAGGGTGGCAGTCTCGCCGGTAAGGTGGCCTGCACTGCCAACTTTCACAGGGTGCTGCACCTGGGGCACCTTGAGCGGCAGTTGGCCGTTACGTATTCGTCTGTATCCGTCGAACCTCAAGACCGTCACCCTTGACGCAGTAGCGCGGGGGTCGCAGGAGGCACCGTGCTCACCGCGTTCGCCCGGGCGTTCAAGACGCCCGACCTGCGCAAGAAGCTGCTCTTCACGCTGGGCATCATCGTCGTGTACCGGGTCGGTACGCACGTCCCCATCCCCGGCGTCGACTACAAGTCCGTCCAGCAGTGCGTCGACGAGGCGTCCGCGAACCAGGGCCTGTTCGGCCTGGTCAACATGTTCAGTGGTGGCGCGCTGCTGCAGATCACGATCTTCGCGCTGGGGATCATGCCGTACATCACGGCGAGCATCATCCTGCAGCTGCTGACCGTCGTGATCCCGCGCCTGGAAGCCCTCAAGAAGGAGGGCCAGGCCGGTACGGCGAAGATCACGCAGTACACCCGTTACCTGACCGTGGCGCTCGCCATCCTTCAGGGCACCGGCCTCGTCGCCACCGCCCGCAGCGGCGCCCTCTTCTCCGGCTGCAGCACCGCGTCGACCATCGTCCCGGACCGGTCGATCTTCACCACGATCGTCATGGTCATCACGATGACCGCCGGTACGGCCGTCGTGATGTGGCTCGGTGAGCTCATCACCGACCGCGGCATCGGCAACGGCATGTCGATCCTGATGTTCATCTCGATCGCCGCCACCTTCCCGTCGGCGCTGTGGGCCATCAAGAAGCAGGGCACCCTGGCCGACGGCTGGATCGAGTTCGGCACGGTCGTCGCGGTCGGGCTGGTCATGGTCGGTCTGGTGGTCTTCGTCGAGCAGGCTCAGCGCCGTATCCCGGTCCAGTACGCGAAGCGGATGATCGGGCGCCGCGCCTACGGCGGGACGTCCACGTACATCCCGCTGAAGGTGAACCAGGCGGGTGTGATCCCCGTCATCTTCGCGTCGTCGCTGCTGTACATCCCGGCTCTCATCGCGCAGTTCTCGAGCAGCAACTCCGGCTGGAAGACCTGGGTCGAGCAGAATCTGACCAAGGGCGACCACCCGATCTACATCACCATGTACTTCTTGCTGATCGTTTTCTTCGCCTTCTTCTACGTCGCGATCTCCTTCAACCCCGAGGAAGTCGCCGACAACATGAAGAAGTATGGTGGCTTCATCCCGGGCATCCGGGCTGGCCGACCGACCGCTGAGTACCTGTCGTACGTACTCAACCGGATCACCTGGCCGGGTTCGCTGTACTTGGGTCTGATCGCTCTTGTTCCAACGATGGCGTTGGTCGGTTTCGGGGCAAACCAGAACTTCCCGTTCGGCGGGACCAGCATCCTGATCATCGTGGGTGTGGGTCTTGAGACGGTGAAGCAGATCGAGAGCCAGCTCCAGCAGCGCAATTACGAAGGGTTCCTCCGCTGATGCGAATCGTCCTCGTCGGGCCGCCTGGCGCCGGAAAGGGAACGCAGGCCACGCGCCTCGCCGAGAAGCTGCGTGTCCCGCACATCTCCACGGGCGACCTGTTCCGCGCGAACATCAGCCAGCAGACGGAGCTCGGCAAGCTCGCGAAGTCCTACATGGACGCCGGCAACCTCGTCCCCGACGAGGTCACCATCGCGATGGCCAAGGACCGTATGGAACAGCCGGACGCCGTCAACGGCTTCCTGCTGGACGGCTTCCCGCGGAACGTCTCACAGGCCGAGGCGCTGGACGAACTGCTCACCACCGAGAGCATCAAGCTGGACGCGGTGCTGGACCTGGAGGCCCCCGAGGAGGAGGTCGTCAAGCGGATCGCCGGTCGGCGCATCTGCCGCAACGACTCCGCTCACGTCTTCCACGTGTCGTACAAGAAGCCGGCCAAGGAGGGCGTCTGCGACGTCTGCGGCGGCGAGCTGTACCAGCGGGACGACGACTCCGAGGCGACGGTCCGCACCCGGCTCGAGGTCTACCACACGCAGACCGAGCCGATCATCGACTACTACAAGGCGCAGGGTCTCGTCGTCACGATCGAGGCCATGGGTCCGGTGGACGAGGTCACCACGCGTGCGCTGGCCGCGCTGAAGCGTGAGGGCGACGACCTGTAAGGCGTCGTCCCTGTACGGCCGTGGAGTCCTGAGGGACTGCACGGCCGTACTGTTGTGTAGGTAACCGAACCAGCGAGTGACGGAGAGCGCAGGCCCCCCATGGTCCAGATCAAGACCCCTGAGCAGATCGCCAAGATGCGTGAGGCGGGGCTGGTCGTCGCCGCCATCCACGCGGCCACGCGTGAGGCCGCCGTGCCGGGGGCGTCCACGAAGGACCTGGACGAGGTCGCGCGCAAGGTGCTGGCCGAGCACGGGGCGAAGTCGAACTTCCTCGGCTACGGCGGCTTCCCGGCGACGATCTGCACCTCGGTGAACGAGGTCGTCGTCCACGGCATCCCCTCCGAGGACGTGGTCCTCAAGGACGGTGACGTCATCTCCATCGACTGCGGCGCCATCGTCGACGGCTGGCACGGCGACGCCGCCTACACGGCCTTCGTGGGCTCCGGGCACGCTCCGGAGCTCCTGGAGCTCTCCCGGGTGACGGAGGAGTCCATGTGGGCCGGCATCGCCGCGATGAAGCAGGGCGCGCGGCTCGTCGACATCTCGCGGGCCATCGAGACGTACATCCGCCGGCAGCCGAAGCCGGGTGGCGGCAAGTACGGGATCATCGAGGACTACGGCGGCCACGGCATCGGTACCGAGATGCACATGGACCCGCACCTGCTGAACTACGTGGACCGGCGGCGGGGCAAGGGCCCGAAGCTGGTCCCCGGGTTCTGCCTCGCCATCGAGCCGATGGTGTCGCTGGGGACGCCCCGGACCGAGGTGCTGTCGGACGACTGGACCGTCATCACGACCGACGGCACGTGGTCCTCGCACTGGGAGCACTCCGTCGCGCTGACCGTGGACGGGCCTCTGGTGCTCACGGCTCCCGACGGGGGCAAGGCGAAGCTGGCGGAGCACGGCGTCGTCGCCGCTCCGGATCCGCTGGCCTGAGTGCCGCGCGGTTCTCCGCGCGCTCTTGCCGGGGTGCGGTCGTCCCCGTGCTCCTGTCGGCTTGCGGTCGTCCGCGCGTGCTTAACGATCTCCTCTCCCGGGCATTCTTTCTCGATTCGTCTTTCCGGGGGTGCTGTCGTAGACTGACTCGTCGGCTCTCGTGCACCCGCATGCCTGCATGCGCTCGCGCAGAGTCGATCAAGGTAGTCGATTCGAAGGGCGAAGCGTGGCCAAGAAGCAAGGTGCCATCGAGATCGAGGGCACTGTCGTCGAGTCTCTTCCGAACGCCATGTTCAAGGTCGAGCTCCAGAACGGCCACCAGGTCCTGGCACACATCAGCGGCAAGATGCGTATGCACTACATCCGTATCCTCCCTGACGACCGGGTCGTGGTGGAGCTGTCTCCGTACGACCTGACGCGTGGCCGGATCGTCTACCGCTACAAGTAGATCTTGCCCCCGCCCCGTGCCCCGGTCCCCGGGACGCGGATGGTGGCACTGACCCGGAGAACCTCACCCCATGAAGGTCAAGCCGAGCGTCAAGAAGATCTGCGACAAGTGCAGGGTGATCCGCCGTCACGGTCGGGTCATGGTCATCTGCGAGAACCCGCGCCACAAGCAGCGCCAGGGCTGACGCAGGACCTATCCCTCTGCATCGACATCGCAGAGATTCGCGCGACGCGAGCTGAACATGTTCATACGCAGAGCCCAGGCGCCTTGGTGCCTGACACCCTCGGTTCGGAGGCCGAGGACCCAGTTCGTACCTGGTACGGCGGCTGGGAACCGGTTCTGTGGAAGACCTCCGAAGATCACCAGGAGCCATTGAATGGCACGCGTTTCCGGTGTTGACATCCCGCGCGACAAGCGCGTGGAGGTCGCCCTGACCTACGTGTTCGGTATCGGCCGGACGCTCTCCCAGCTGACGCTGGCCGAGACCGGCATCGACCCGAACACCCGCGTTCGCGACCTCTCCGAGGAGCAGCTCGTCGCGATTCGTGAGTACGTCGACAACAACATCAAGACCGAGGGTGACCTCCGTCGCGAGGTCCAGGCCGACATCCGCCGCAAGGTGGAGATCGGCTGCTACCAGGGTCTCCGTCACCGTCGTGGTCTGCCCGTTCGCGGTCAGCGCACCAGCACGAACGCTCGTACCCGCAAGGGCCCGCGTCGCGCCATCGCCGGCAAGAAGAAGCCGGGCAAGAAGTAGTCCTCAGCGGACAACGCTTCATCAGCGGTCTTCGCTGTAGGACCGACCACCTCCCCGTAGGAGTAACTAGATGCCCCCCAAGGGTCGTCAGGGCGCTGCCAAGAAGGTGCGCCGCAAGGAAAAGAAGAACGTCGCTCACGGCCACGCGCACATCAAGAGCACGTTCAACAACACGATCGTCTCGATCACGGACCCCTCGGGCAACGTGATCTCCTGGGCCTCCGCCGGCCACGTCGGCTTCAAGGGCTCGCGCAAGTCCACCCCCTTCGCCGCGCAGATGGCCGCCGAGTCGGCCGCCCGCCGCGCGCAGGAGCACGGCATGCGCAAGGTCGACGTCTTCGTGAAGGGCCCGGGTTCGGGTCGTGAGACGGCCATCCGTTCGCTTCAGGCGACCGGTCTCGAGGTCGGCTCCATCCAGGACGTCACCCCCACCCCGCACAACGGCTGCCGTCCGCCGAAGCGCCGCCGCGTCTGACGCGTCGCCTTCACAGGCTGTGGTTCCCGGGCGGTACGGCTCTGTAAGGGTCGTATCGCCCGTACCCTTGTACGTAGCACCATCAGGCTCTGCCTGGTAGCTCAGGGCATCAAATAGTGGGTGCCCCTGACTGAAGGAACGCAACATGCTGATCGCTCAGCGTCCCTCGTTGACCGAAGAGGTCGTCGACGAGTTCCGGTCCCGGTTCGTGATCGAGCCGCTGGAGCCGGGCTTCGGCTACACCCTCGGCAACTCCCTCCGCCGTACCCTCCTGTCGTCGATCCCCGGCGCTGCTGTCACCAGCATCCGCATCGACGGTGTCCTGCACGAGTTCACCACCGTGCCGGGCGTCAAGGAGGACGTCACCGACCTGATCCTGAACATCAAGCAGCTGGTCGTCTCCTCGGAGCACGACGAGCCGGTCGTGATGTACCTGCGCAAGCAGGGCCCGGGTCTGGTCACCGCCGCCGACATCGCGCCCCCGGCCGGTGTCGAGGTGCACAACCCCGACCTCGTCCTCGCCACGCTCAACGGCAAGGGCAAGCTGGAGATGGAGCTGACGGTCGAGCGTGGCCGCGGTTACGTCTCCGCCGTGCAGAACAAGCAGGTGGGCCAGGAGATCGGCCGCATCCCGGTCGACTCCATCTACTCGCCGGTGCTCAAGGTCACCTACAAGGTCGAGGCCACGCGTGTCGAGCAGCGGACCGACTTCGACAAGCTGATCGTCGACGTCGAGACCAAGCAGGCCATGCGTCCCCGTGACGCCATGGCGTCGGCCGGCAAGACGCTGGTCGAGCTGTTCGGTCTCGCCCGCGAGCTGAACATCGACGCCGAGGGCATCGACATGGGCCCGTCCCCCACGGACGCCGCCCTTGCCGCCGACCTGGCGCTGCCGATCGAGGAGCTGGAGCTCACGGTCCGCTCCTACAACTGCCTCAAGCGTGAGGGCATCCACTCCGTGGGTGAGCTCGTCGCCCGCTCCGAGGCCGACCTCCTGGACATCCGCAACTTCGGTGCGAAGTCCATCGACGAGGTCAAGGCGAAGCTGGCCGGCATGGGCCTGGCCCTGAAGGACAGCCCGCCCGGATTCGACCCCACGGCCGCCGCCGACGCCTTCGGCGCCGACGACGACGCGGACGCGGGTTTCGTGGAGACCGAGCAGTACTGAGCAGTACCTGATCGGTTGTTGCCGGTGAGCATCCGCTCATCGGGTTCCTGACCCCGGTACCTGATACGGCCGGGGCAGACACACAGGAGACAGAAATGCCGAAGCCCACCAAGGGTGCCCGTCTGGGCGGCAGCGCCGCGCACGAGAAGCTCCTCCTCGCGAACCTCGCGAAGAGCCTCTTCGAGCACGGCCGGATCACCACCACCGAGGCGAAGGCGCGCAAGCTGCGTCCCTACGCCGAGCGTCTGGTCACCAAGGCGAAGAAGGGCGACCTTCACAACCGCCGCCAGGTGCTCCAGGTCATCACGGACAAGAGCATCGTGCACACGCTCTTCACCGAGATCGGCCCGCGGTACGAGAACCGTCCGGGTGGCTACACCCGTATCACCAAGATCGGTAACCGCCGTGGCGACAACGCGCCCATGGCTGTCATCGAGCTGGTCGAGGCGCTGACGGTCGCGCAGCAGGCGACGGGTGAGGCCGAGGCCGCCACCAAGCGTGCCGCGAAGGACGCCGAGGCTGCTCCGGCTGCCGAGGAGACCAAGGTCGACACCGCCAAGGCCGACGAGGCCGAGGAGTCGAAGGACGCGTAAGCGTCTGCGGGGTGCTGTCCGGTCGGCGGCCGCGGGTTCGTCGTGGCTGATCGCGCAGTTCCCCGCGCCCCTGAGGGGGCGCGTCTGAGTGGGCCCGTTCCTTTTCACAGGAGCGGGCCCACTTTGCTGTTCTTGAGAGGATCTCGGTGTGAGTGAAGAAGTGGCGGCCGGGTGTGTCCGTGTCCGGCTCGATCTGTCGTACGACGGGAGCGGGTTCTCCGGGTGGGCCAAGCAGGCCGGGGGGCGGCGGACCGTGCAGGGGGAGATCGAGGACGCGCTGCGGACCGTGACCCGGTCGGGGGGCACGACGTACGAGCTGACGGTCGCGGGGCGGACCGATGCCGGGGTGCACGCGCGGGGGCAGGTGGCGCATGTCGATCTGCCGGAGCAGGTCTGGCGCGAGCACCACGAGAAGCTGCTGAAGCGGCTCGCCGGGCGGCTCCCGAAGGACGTGCGGGTGTGGGCGTTGCGGGAGGCGCCGAGCGGCTTCAACGCGCGGTTCTCGGCGGTGTGGCGGCGGTACGCGTACCGGGTCACGGACAATCCGGGCGGGGTCGACCCGCTGCTGCGCAACCATGTGCTGTGGCACGACTGGCCGCTCGACGTCGACGCCATGAACGAGGCGGCCGAGCGGCTGCTGGGGGAGCACGACTTCGCCGCCTACTGCAAGAAGCGGGAGGGGGCCACCACCATCCGCACGCTTCAGGAGCTGCGGCTGGAGCGGGGCGCCGACGGGATCGTCACGGCGACCGTCCGGGCGGACGCCTTCTGCCACAACATGGTGCGCTCGCTGATCGGGGCGCTGCTGTTCGTGGGGGACGGGCACCGGCCGACGGACTGGCCGGGGAAGGTCCTCGCGGCGGGGGTGCGGGACTCGGCGGTGCATGTGGTGCGGCCGCATGGGCTGACCCTGGAGGAAGTGGGGTATCCGGCCGACGAGTTGCTGGCCGCGCGGAGCAGGGAAGCCCGGAATCGCCGGACTCTGACCGGCTCGTCCGGATGTGAAAACTGTTAGTCACCCGGGTTGTGACTCTGCCCGCATGTCCGGAGACGTGAGGGCGGGCGTCCTGGCGACGGCGCGGAACGGCCCACGCCGGTGGCGCGGGGCGGGGCGCCCGCCGAAGCCGTCCTCAACGGCTTCCGGGAGCCCCGCTGAGCGTCACTGCTCGGCTGCCGCCGACGCCTGCGCCTCGCCGCGTCGGCGGATCTGGCGGAAGGTGAACTCGGCCAGGTCGTCGCCGGTGGCGAAGACCGCGGTGCTCTTCTTCGTCACGTCCTTGCCGTCGGTGAAACCGGCGACGGTGAAGTAGGCGTACCGGCCGTAGGAATTGGTCGTCGTACGGCAGATCGCGGAGGTGCAGAAGGACTTCACGCCCTTGCCGGGCAGGGAGGCGATGACGCTCTTGACGTCGGCCTGGGTCTTGGCCCGCGTCGCCTGCGCCTCGGTGTCGAAGACGGCCACCCCGACCGTCACCGCGACGCCGTCACGGACGTAGGACACCCGCAGCACGCGGGTGCAGTCGTTCGCGGTGAGGACCTTGCCGAGGGTGCCGCCGGGGTTGACGGCCGTGGCGCACTGCTGGGTGTCGCTCGCCGCGCCCTTCTTGTACACGGTCTCGCCCATGGTCAGCTGGGTGCCGGGGAAGAGGGTCTCCACGCTGAGCGGGGCCGTGTCCTTGGCCTTGTCGGCGACGAAGTCCTTCGGGTCCAGCGGCGGCGGGGCGCTGGTCGGGGCGAACGAGGGGTCCGTCGGGGACTGGCTCGGGATGTCGGCGGACGCGGGCAGCGAGGACGTGGGGGAGGCCTCGTTGTCGCTCCCGTTCGCCGAGACCACGGCGACGGCCACGGCGGTGCCGATCGCCACGGTGGCCAGGGCGCCGCCGCCGACGAACAGCAGCCTGCGCCGCTTGTTGCGGGTCTCCGACGCCTCGGCGAGTGCGGCCCAGTCCGGGGTCTGGCCGTCGCCGGCGCTGGTCCACGGCTGCTGGGAATTCGGTTTCCAGGGATCCCACTGGGACGGGGGTCCCCCCTGCTGCCCGTAGCTCATGGGGCGCATCTTAGACGGGGTGCGCGCCGGGCCGGTCCGCCTCAACAGGCTCCACCGCCGCAGGGGTTGGGGAATGAGTGGGGGCAAAGGCGGCATCTCGGGGTGGTTGGTGCGGCGTTCTTCCTGGACGGGGCCGCCGGGGGGCCGGGGTGCGAGGGGAGGATGTGGCGCGGGCCACGCCCGGGGACGGGGCGGCGGGCTCGTTTTGACCCGTACGGGGCAGCCCGAGTACTCTTGCGGTTTGTTATGCGTATCGGCTTGGTCGTTCTCCGACGAGAGGCCCTTACGTAGGTTCCCTGGAGCAGTTACCAGTGGGCGGCATACGGGCAGTGTTCCCGGCACTGTCGTCCCCAGCTGCACGATCGCTTCAGTGATGCCGTGTGTCACCATCCATCCACTGAAGAAGAAAAGGCTGCGAAGTGCGCACATTCAGCCCCAAGCCCGGCGATGTGACTCGCCAGTGGCACGTCATTGACGCCCAGGACATCGTCCTGGGCCGTCTGGCCACCACTGCCGCGTCCCTCCTGCGTGGCAAGCACAAGCCGATCTACGCGCCCCACGTCGACACCGGTGACTTCGTCATCATCATCAACGCCGACAAGGTGCACCTGTCCGGCAACAAGCGGACCCAGAAGATGGCGTACCGCCACTCCGGCTACCCGGGTGGTCTGCGCTCGGTCCGCTACGACGAGCTGCTGGACAAGAACCCCGAGAAGGCCATCGAGAAGGCCGTCAAGGGCATGCTCCCCAAGAACACGCTGGGCCGTCAGATGCTCTCGAAGCTGAAGGTCTACAAGGGTGACCAGCACCCGCACGGCGCGCAGCAGCCGCAGCCGTTCGAGATCACCCAGGTCGCGCAGTAAGTCCGGCCACCCCCTAAGACTGAAGAGAATCTGAGGAGCATCGTGGCCGAGACCACTGCCGAGCAGCCGCTCGAAGAGCTTGACATCGACAGCTACACCACGGAGTCGGACGTCCCCGTCGAGGGCGAGTACACCTCCGAGTCCATGGCCTCCCGCTTCGGCGACCCGCAGCCGGCCGCCGGCCTGGGCCGTCGCAAGAACGCCATCGCCCGCGTCCGGATCGTCCCGGGCACCGGCAAGTGGAAGATCAACGGTCGCACCCTCGAGGACTACTTCCCGAACAAGGTGCACCAGCAGGAAGTCAACGAGCCCTTCAAGGTGCTCGAGCTCGAGGGACGCTACGACGTCATCGCCCGCATCGCCGGTGGCGGTGTCTCCGGCCAGGCCGGTGCGCTCCGTCTCGGTGTCGCCCGCGCGCTGAACGAGGCCGACGTCGACAACAACCGTGGCGCCCTCAAGAAGGCCGGCTTCCTCCGCCGCGACGACCGCGCGGTCGAGCGCAAGAAGGCCGGTCTCAAGAAGGCCCGCAAGGCCCCGCAGTACAGCAAGCGCTAAGCTTCGCTGCCTGCACTTCGTACTCGCACTTCAGCGGTACGTCCGAACGCCCCGGCGGCACGCCACAGTGCCGCCGGGGCGTTCGTTTATCACAGGCCGAGGCGTATAACGGCACAAGATGCTCTCAGGCTTGTGCGATCGGATGATCTCCGAGTAATGACGCTCTATCTGGAGGACAAGTGGGACGACTCTTCGGCACGGACGGCGTGCGCGGCGTCGCCAACGCGGACCTGACGGCCGAGATGGCGCTGGGTCTGTCGGTCGCGGCTGCCCACGTACTGGCCGAGGCGGGTACGTTCGCGGGCCACCGGCCGACAGCGGTGGTCGGACGGGACCCGCGCGCGTCCGGGGAGTTCCTGGAGGCCGCGGTGGTCGCCGGTCTCGCGAGCGCCGGTGTCGACGTGCTGCGCGTCGGCGTCCTGCCGACGCCGGCCGTCGCCTATCTCACCGGTGTCCTCGGCGCCGACCTCGGCGTCATGCTGTCCGCCAGCCACAACGCCATGCCCGACAACGGCATCAAGTTCCTCGCCCGCGGCGGGCACAAGCTCGACGACGAGCTGGAGGAGCGCATCGAGTCGGTCTACCAGTCCCACCGCCACGGCGAGCCCTGGGACCGGCCGACGGGCGCGGGCGTCGGGCGGGTGCGTGAGTACCTGGAGGGCTTCGACCAGTACGTCGCCCACCTCATCGCCGTCCTGCCGAACCGGCTCGACGGGCTGAAGATCGTCCTCGACGAGGCGCACGGTGCCGCGGCGCGGGTGTCGCCGGAGGCGTTCACCCGGGCCGGCGCCGAGGTGATCACCATCGGTGCCTCGCCCGACGGGCTCAACATCAACGACGGCTGCGGCTCCACCCACCTCGGTCTGCTCAAGGCCGCGGTCGTCGAGCACGGGGCCGACTTCGGCATCGCGCACGACGGGGACGCCGACCGGTGCCTCGCCGTGGACCACACCGGCGACGAGGTGGACGGCGACCAGATCATGGCCGTCCTCGCGCTGGCGATGCGGGAGCGTTCCGCGCTGCGGTCGGACACCGTGGTCGCCACGGTCATGTCGAACCTGGGCTTCAAGCTGGCGATGGAGCGGGAGGGGCTCCAGCTCGTCCAGACCGCGGTCGGCGACCGGTATGTGCTGGAGTCGATGAAGGAGCACGGGTACGCGCTGGGCGGCGAGCAGTCCGGGCACGTGATCATCCTCGACCACGCGACCACGGGTGACGGGACGCTGACGGGGCTCATGCTCGCGGCGCGGGTCGCACAGACCGGGCGGTCCCTGCGGGAGCTGGCGTCGGTGATGGAGCGGCTGCCGCAGGTGCTCATCAACGTGCCCGACGTGGATCGTTCCCGGGTGGGGACCTCCGCGGAACTCGCCGCCGCGGTGGCCGACGCGGAGCGGGAACTCGGGGCGACCGGGCGGGTGTTGCTGCGGCCGTCCGGGACCGAGCCGCTCGTGCGGGTCATGGTCGAGGCGGCCGACATCGACCAGGCCCGGTCGGTGGCCGGGCGGTTGGCCGATGCGGTGAAGTCGGCGCTGGGCTGACGTGCCGGGTAGGGGGCGGGGACGCGTGCGCGTCGCGGGCCGCGGGGTCGCCGTGGCTGGTCGCGCGGTTCCCCGCGCCCCGCGCCCCTAGGCAGGTCTGCGCCAGAGCCACTTCTGGAAGAGCAGGGTCAGGGTGCCTGCCAGGACGATCCCCAGCAGGTTCAGCAGGAGTTGTTCCGTCGAGCCCCAGGCCTGCTTGTACTGGCTGAAGCTGAAGGCCACGGCGGCGTTCGCGGCGGCCGGGACCGTGGTGACCGAGATGGCGACGCCGACCAGGGCGCCCGACTTGGCCGAGGTCAGGGAGAGGGTGCCCGCGCAGCCGGCGAGGACGGCCACGACGAACGAGAACCAGTCGGGCCGGTAGATGAAGTTGGTGTTGGGGCGCTCGGCCTTCAACTGCCCGGTGCTGAACAGGTCCACCGCGTCCATGAAATAGCTGAAGCCCACCGTCACCACCATCGCCACCACGAACCCGACGAGCAGCGCGATCAGCGAGCGCAGCGCCAGGCGGGGGTGGCGCCGCACGATCGCCGTGCTGAAGGCGGCGAGGGGGCCGAACTCCGGGCCGACCGCCATGGCACCCACGATCAGGATCGCGTTGTCGAGGACCACACCGCAGGCCGCGATCGTCGTGGCCAGGGTGATGAAGGCGAGGTAGGTGACGGAGAGCGTCGACTCCTCGTGGGTGGCGTCGGTCAGTTGCTCCCACAGCACCGCGTCCGCGCCCTCGCCGGGGGCGTCCTTCTCGGCCTTGTCGGCCCGCTTCGACAGCGACAGGTCGATGTTCTCCACGGCGATGGAGCCCGTCTCGTCGAGGCCCGACTCCCGTAGCGCGCCGATGAGTTCGTCGCCCGCCTCACGGGCCACGTCGCACATCACCACGTCCCCCGAGGGGTTGCGGGCGGCGCCCGGCAGGACGACCAGGTGTGTGGTGCCGACCGTCTTCTCGATGAGGCCGACCACGGCGTCCGTCTTCTCGGCCGGGGTGATCAGGCGCAGATGCAGCATGGTGCCTTTCTAACAGCCCCGGCACGGCAGTTCACAGCTTGCGCAGGCGCAGACGCTGGACCTTGTGGTCCGGGCCCTTGCGGACGACGAGGGTGGCGCGGCCGCGGGTGGGGGCGATGTTCTCGATCAGGTTGGGCCGGTTGATGGTGTCCCACTGAGTCCGGGCGTAGTCCAGGGCCTCCTCCTCGGACACCTGCGTCCACTTGCGGAAGTAGGAGTCGGGGTTCTGGAAGGCCGTCTGCCGCAGCTTCTTGAAGCGGTTGAGGTACCAGCGCTCGACGTCCTCGGGGCTGGCGTCGATGTACACGCTGAAGTCGAAGTAGTCGGCGAGGGCGACGCGGGTGCGGCCGTCCTTGCCGGGCAGGGCGGGCTGGAGGACGTTCAGGCCCTCGACGATCAGGATGTCCGGGCGGCGGACCACGAGCCGCTCGTCCGGGACGATGTCGTAGATCAGGTGCGAGTAGACGGGTGCCGTCACCTCGTCCTTGCCGGCCTTGATGTCGGCGACGAAACGGGTCAGCGCCCGGCGGTCGTACGACTCCGGGAAGCCCTTCCTCGACATCAGGCCGCGGGCCTTGAGCTCCTTGGTCGGCAGCAGGAAGCCGTCCGTCGTCACGCGCTCCACGCGCGGGTGCTCGGGCCAGCGGGAGAGCAGGGCCTGAAGGAGCCGGGCGACGGTGGACTTGCCGCCGGCCACCGAACCCGCGACCCCTATGACGAAGGGGGTGCCCGACTGGGCGCCCTGCTCGCCGAGGAAGGTGTTCAGCGCTCCTCTGAGGCCGTCCGTGGCGCCGACGTAGAGGTTGAGGAGCCGGGACAGCGGGAGGTAGACGTCACGCACCTCGTCGAGGTCGATGACATCACCGAGGCCGCGCAGCTTCTCGACCTCCTCGGCGGTGAGCGGCAGCGGCGTCTTGTCACGCAGCGCGCTCCACTCGGCACGGGTGAGGTCGACATAGGGAGTCACCTCCGGCTTCTGCCGGTGGGTGCTCCGGGGCATCGAGGAGACCGGAGAGATCACAGTCCATTGTTAACGGAGTTTGAACGCGATGGTGGGTGGGGTCCGTCACGCGGCGGCCGGGTCGGGGCGCGCGGACGGTCGTACAGCCGTGGGAATTTCCGAATTCGGGCAGGCTGAGGCCGATTCGGGCGCTGTTCGGGCGGGAGATCGCCTCTAGGCTGCGGCGCATGTGCGGAATCGTGGGTTACGTGGGGTCGCAGTCGGCACTCGAAGTCGTGATGGCCGGACTCAAGCGGCTGGAGTACCGGGGGTACGACTCGGCGGGGGTCGCCGTGCCGGCGGACGGAGGGCTGGCGGCCGCGAAGAAGGCGGGCAAGCTGGTCAACCTGGAGAAGGAACTGGTGGACCGGCCGCTGCCGACGGGCGGTACGGGCATCGGGCACACCCGCTGGGCCACCCACGGCGGTCCGACGGACGGCAACGCCCACCCCCACCTGGACAACGCGGGCCGGGTCGCGGTCGTCCACAACGGGATCATCGAGAACTTCGCCGTGCTGCGGGCCGAGCTGACGGAGCGCGGGCATGTGCTGTCCTCCGAGACGGACACGGAGGTCGTCGCGCATCTGCTGGCGGAGGAGTTCTCCGTGACGGGTGACCTCGCGGAGGCGATGCGGCTGGTGTGCCGGCGCCTGGAGGGCGCGTTCACGCTGGTCGCGGTGCACGCGGACGAGCCGGACGTGGTGGTGGGGGCGCGGCGGAACTCGCCGCTGGTGGTGGGCGTCGGTGAGGGGGAGGCCTTCCTCGCCTCCGACGTGGCGGCCTTCATCGCGCACACCCGGTCGGCGGTCGAGCTGGGCCAGGACCAGGTGGTGGAGCTGCGCCGGGACGGGGTGACGGTGACAGGCTTCGACGGCCGTCCGGCGGACGTCAGGTCGTACCACGTGGACTGGGACGCGTCCGCCGCGGAGAAGGGCGGCTACGACTACTTCATGCTCAAGGAGATCGCCGAGCAGCCGAAGGCGGTCGCGGACACCCTGCTGGGCCGCATCGACGCGGCCGGTTCCCTCACGCTGGACGAGGTGCGGATCAGCGCGTCCGAGCTGCGCGAGGTGGACAAGGTCGTGATCGTGGCGTGCGGTACGGCCTTCCACGCCGGGCTCATCGCCAAGTACGCCATCGAGCACTGGACGCGGATCCCCTGCGAGGTGGAGCTGGCGAGCGAGTTCCGCTACCGGGACCCGATCCTCGGCGCGCGGTCGCTGGTGATCGCCATCTCGCAGTCCGGCGAGACCATGGACACCCTGATGGCGCTCCGGCACGCGCGGGAGCAGGGCTCGAAGGTGCTGGCGATCTGCAACACCAACGGTTCGACGATCCCCCGGGAGTCGGACGCGGTGCTCTACACGCACGCCGGGCCCGAGGTGGCGGTCGCCTCGACCAAGGCGTTCCTGACCCAGCTGGTGGCCTGCTATCTGGTCGCCCTCTACCTGGGCCAGGTGCGGGGCACCAAGTGGGGCGACGAGATCTCCGACGTGATCCGGGACCTGTCGCAGATCTCCGGCGAGGTCGAGCGGGTGCTGGAGACGATGGAGCCGGTCCGGGCGCTGGCCAGGTCGCTGGCGGCGAAGGACACGGTGCTCTTCCTGGGGCGGCACGTGGGATATCCGGTGGCGCTGGAGGGCGCGCTGAAGCTGAAGGAGCTCGCCTACATGCACGCCGAGGGCTTCGCGGCGGGCGAGCTGAAGCACGGGCCGATCGCGCTGATCGAGGAGGACCTGCCGGTGGTGGTGGTCGTGCCGTCACCGCGCGGCCGGTCCGTGCTGCACGACAAGATCGTGTCCAACATCCAGGAGATCCGGGCCCGGGGCGCCCGCACCATCGTGATCGCGGAGGAGGGGGACGAGGCGGTGGTGCCGTACGCCGACCACCTGATCCGGATCCCGGCCACGCCCACGCTGCTCCAGCCGCTGGTGGCCACCGTGCCCTTGCAGGTCTTCGCGTGCGAGCTGGCCACCGCCCGGGGCAACGAGGTGGACCAGCCGCGGAACCTGGCCAAGTCGGTGACGGTGGAGTAGGCGACCGGCGTCCCGGGCGTGGTCATAGGGTGCTGCGCATGAGCATCATCGGCGTCGGGATCGACGTGGCGGAGATCGAGCGGTTCGCGGCGTCGCTGGAACGCACCCCCGCGATGGCGCGACGGCTGTTCCTCGACAGCGAGTTGCTGCTGCCCAGCGGGGAGCGCCGGGGGATCGCCTCGCTCGCGGCGCGGTTCGCCGCGAAGGAGGCGCTCGCCAAGGCGCTGGGCGCGCCCGCCGGGCTGCTCTGGACCGACGCCGAGGTCTACGTCGAGGACAGCGGGCAGCCCCGCCTCCGGGTCACCGGGACGGTCGCGGCGCGGGCGGCCGCGCTGGGGGTGCGGTCCTGGCACGTGTCGCTCAGTCACGACGCCGGGGTGGCCTCGGCGGTGGTCGTCGCGGAGGGCTGAGCGCTCCGCGGCGCGTCAGCAGATGGACTGGGTCGTGTTGACCCGGATGATGTTGCGGAACGTCGTGTTGGTGCCGCACGGGCTCTCGCGGATCGAGGAGTTCGTCACCGTCAGGTTCTGCACGGTGATGGTGTCGTTGTTCGGGAACTCCGAGCGGGCCGCGAGCCGCAGTTCACCGCCGCCGGTGATGGTGCCGCCCTGGGCGGCGAGGGTGACGTTGTAGCAGTTCTCGATCAGCACCGAGTTGTTGCCGGTGTTGGTCAGGGTGACCTTGTCGATGACGGCCCCACCGCTCTCGGAGACGCAGAACACGCCCCGGCCGCCGCCGCGCGCGACGACCTCGCCGACCCGGATGTTGGTCGGGTAGGCGCTGCCCACGCGTCCGTTGCGGTTGGCCATGCGGAAGGCCGCGTACCCGGTCCCGGTCCCGGCGTTCTCCGCGTCGACCTTCGTCACCGTGGCGTTGACGGTCTGGTTGAGCAGCAGCCCGGACTCGCCGACATTGCGGGCCGTCACCGTGCCGACGGTGAGGCCGTCCACGCCGTAGGTCTCCACCGCGTGGCTGGAGGCGCCGGAGACGTAGGCGTTGTCGATGCGGACGTTGCGCGTCCACTGGCTGGTGTCGCCGCGGTTGTCGATCCGGACGCCGAGCCCCGCCGACAGGCGCATGTCCAGTTGGCCGAGGACGACGTTCTGGACGTTGCGCAGGAAGACGCCGTAGAGCGGGCTGCCGGTGAGAGTGAGGTGCTGGACCTCGATGTCACGGGTGCCGCGGGAGTAGACCGGGGCCTGGTCGCCGCTGCCGGTGCCGGTGACATTGATGGTCCCGCAGACGTCGAGGACCGTGTAGCTCGGCAGGGAGATACGGGAGCCGGCGGACATCGAGCCCGAGCCGCGGACGACGACGCGCTCCTTGGCGGTGCGGCCGGCGGTCAGGCTGTTGACCGCGGCCTGGACCGCGGCGCGCAGGTCCGTGCCGGTGTGGACGGTCGTGCCGCCGCGGCGGGCGGTCCAGGTGCCGCCGCTGAGGACGGCCTCGGCCTGGTAGGAGCCCTCGCCGCAGGCCGCCGCGGCGGCCTCGGGGGCGGTGGTCGCGGTGACGCCGGTGGCGAGGAGGGCGCCGGCTGCGATGCCGGCGATCGTTGCGGCTCTGCTGCGCATGGGGGTCCGTCCTGTCGTCGAATCCATTCGACTGAATCGATTCACCATGGGGGTGGGGGAGTTTGGCAAAGGCGCGGTAAAGCGTCAATGGCTGCGGCGAGGTTCGTCACGCACGGGGGAGACTCGGAGCCATGCGTACTGCGTACAGCGTGGAGACGGTCAGGGCAGCCGAGCGGGAGCTCATGGCGCGGTTGCCGGAGGGGGCGTTGATGCAGCGGGCGGCGGCGGGGCTGGCCGCGGCCTGCGCCGATCTGCTCGGCCGGGTGTACGGGCGGCGGATCGTGCTGCTGGTCGGCAGCGGGGACAACGGCGGGGACGCGCTCTACGCCGGGGCCCGGCTGGCCCGGCGGGGCGCCGGGGTCACCGCGGTGCTGCTGACGCCCGAGCGGGCCCATGCCGGTGGCCTGGCGGCGCTGCGGCGGGCGGGCGGCGCGGTGACCGGTGCCGGCGGCGCGGAGGCTCTGATCGAGCGGGCCGACCTCGTCCTCGACGGCGTCGTCGGGATCGGTGGCAGGGGCGGGCTCCGGCCGGACGCCGCCGCGCTGGCCTCCGCGGCCGAGGCGTCCCGGGCCGCCGTCGTCGCCGTCGACCTGCCCAGCGGGGTCGACGCCGACACGGGCGAGGTGCGGGGCGCCGCGATCCACGCCGACCTCACCGTCACCTTCGGCACGCACAAGCCGGGGCTGCTGGTGGACCCGGCGCGGGAGTACGCCGGGTCCGTGCGGCTCGTCGACATCGGGCTGGCGCTGCCCGCGGAGGCCGAGCTGGAGGCCTTGCAGCACGCGGACGTCGCCCGGCTGCTGCCGGTGCCGGGCGGGGAGAGCGACAAGTACCGGCGCGGGGTCGTGGGCATCGCCGCCGGGTCCGCGCGCTATCCGGGCGCGGCCGTGCTCGCCGTGGCCGGGGCGCTGCGGGGCGGGGCCGGTGCCGTGCGGTACGTCGGGCCCGCCGGGGACGCGGTCATCGCCCGCTTTCCCGAGACGCTCGTGTCGGACCGGGGACCCGGGAAGGCCGGGCGGGTGCAGGCCTGGGTCGTGGGCCCCGGGGTGGGGGACGACTCGGCGAGCGTGGCGGAGGTGCTGGACGCGGACGTGCCGGTGCTGATCGACGCCGACGGGCTGCGGCTGGCGGACGTCGACGCCGTGCGGCGGCGGAACGCGCCCACCCTGATGACGCCCCATGCCGGGGAGGCGGCGGCGCTGCTGGGAGTGGCGCGGGAGGAGGTCGAGGCGGCCCGGCTGGAGTCGGTACGGGAACTGGCGGGGCGGTACGAGGCGACGGTGCTGCTCAAGGGGTCGACGACGCTGGTCGCGGACTGCGGGGGCGGTGCGGTGCGGGTGAATCCGACCGGCACGCCGTGGCTGGCCACCGCGGGGAGCGGGGACGTGTTGTCGGGGCTCGCGGGGTCCCTGCTGGCGGCGGGGCTCACGGCGCTGGACGCGGGGAGCGTGGCGGCGTACCTGCACGGACTGGCGGGACGGCTCGCGGCGCGGGGGGCGCCGGTGGGGGCGCACGACGTGGCGGACGGGATCCGGGGGGCGTGGCGGGATGTGCGGGCGGGCTAGCCAGGTCTGCCGGTTCGTTCCCGGCCGCCGTGGGGGGTCTGGCGGTGGTTCCTGCGACACCGGGTGGGGTGAGGCGGGGCCTTCGTGGGGTGGCGGGGTTTGGGTGCGCGGGGTTTCCCGGTGGTTCCTCCGGCGCTGGGCGGGGTGAGGCGTGGGGTGCTCGGCAATAGGGGTGCACCCTCCGCGTGACGGCGGGGTCTGGGCGCGCGGGTGTCCCAGCGGTTCCTGCGACACCGGGCGGGGTGAGGCGTGAGTTGCTCGGCAAGGGGGCCCCTCCGCGTGAGGGCAGGGTCTGGGCGCCCGGGGTCCCTCCGACGCCGGGCGGGGGCAGGCGTGGGGTGCTTGGCCACAGGGGTGCCTCCGCGTGACGGCCGGGGCTGGGTGCGCGGGGCCTCCCGGTGGTTCCGCCGGCGCCGGCAGGATCTGGGCGCTCGGGGTCTCCCGGGGTCCCTCCGACGCCGGGCGGGGGGAGGCGTGGGGTGCTCGGTCATAGGGGTGCCTCCGCGTGACCGCGGGGTCTGGGCGCGCGGGGCCTCCGGCGGTCCGCCCCCAACACCGTGCGCGGTCAGGCGTGGGGTGCTCGGCAAAGGGGTGACCCCTCCGCGTGACCGCAGGGTCTGGGCGCGCCGGGCCTCCCGGCCGTTCCCCCAACACCGCGCCCCGTCAGGCGTGGGGTGCTCGGCAATAAGGGTGACCCCTCCGCGCGGCACCCCCGGTGTCCTCCGCGTCCGCGTTTCTCTGATCGCATGATCAGCAGACGTATCGCGTACCGAGGTGTGGCCGTTCTGCTCGCCGCCGCCACCGCGCTCCCCGCCGGAAGTGCCGTCGCCGACCCGGCGCCGCCCACCCGCGGCCCCGAGGCCCAGCTGGTCCCCGGGGTCTACCAGCCCTGGCAGACCGACACCCCGGACCAGGTGCTGGCGCCGAAGGTGTACACGCCGACCGCCGAGGAGGACGCCGTCGAGCCCGCCGAGGCCGCCCCGGGAACGTACGACCTCGTCGAGTACGTGCCGCTCGCCGACGCCGTCGCCCGGGTCTCGTGCACCAAGTCCACCGGGCCGTTCCAGCGGCAGGTGGAGAAGTGGCTGAAGCTGACGGCGGACGGCAAGCAGTCCAAGGCGGACTGCAAGGTCATCCGGGCCTTCCAGCGCGAGCAGAAGATCAAGCCGGCCATCGGATTCGCCGGGTTCGTCACCTGGTCGCGCATGCAGTACCTGTCGGCGCGCAAGAACCCCAACGCCGCCAAGAAGTGCCCCGAGCGCACCTACCGCGTCGCCTGCGTCGACCAGAACCGGCAGATCACCTGGGTGCAGAAGGGCAAGAAGGTCGTCTTCGGGCCGGTGCCCATGCGCAGCGGGCGGGCCGGGTACCGGACCCGTGCCGGGTGGTTCAAGATCTACTGGCGGCACAAGAACCACGTCTCCACCCTCTACCACCAGCCCATGCCCTACGCGCAGTTCTTCAGCGGCGGACAGGCCTTCCACGCCGTCTACGGCAGCATCTTCACCACCGTCGGCTCGATGGGCTGCGTCAACCTGCGGCTCGGCGACGCGCGGAAGCTGTGGGGCGTGCTCAAGCAGGGCGACCGGGTCTACGTCTGGGGGCGACGAGCCGGGACGTAGGCGTCCGGAAGGGCCGCCCCGCCCCTCTGAGAGACTGGGGACGCCATGAGTGAGACACCTGCCCCGCGCGGCACGCACCCGCGCGCACGCGCCGAGATCGATCTGGCCGCCCTGCGGGCCAACGTGCGGACCCTGCGCGCCCTCGCGCCGGGCGCGGCCCTGATGGCCGTGGTCAAGTCCGACGCGTACGGCCACGGGGCGGTCCCGTGTGCCCGCGCGGCCGTCGAGGCGGGGGCGACCTGGTTGGGCACGGCCACCCCGGAGGAGGCGCTGGAGCTGCGCGCCCACGGCATCACCGGGCGCGTGATGTGCTGGCTGTGGACGCCCGGCGGGCCGTGGCGGGAGGCCATCGAGGCCGATCTCGACGTCTCCGTCAGCGGGATGTGGGCCCTGGAGGAGGTCGTCGCGGCCGCCCGGGGCGCCTCGCGCCCCGCGCGCGTGCAGCTCAAGGCCGACACCGGCCTCGGGCGCAACGGCTGCCAGCCGGGGGACGACTGGGCCGAACTGGTCGCCCACGCCCTGCGCGCCGAGGAGGAGGGCCTGCTCCGGGTCACCGGGCTGTGGTCGCACCTCGCCTGCGCCGACGAGCCCGGGCATCCCTCCATCGCCGCCCAGCTCACCCTGTTCCGGGAGATGCTCGCGCACGCCGAGGGAGCCGGGGTCCGCCCCGAGGTGCGGCACATCGCCAACTCGCCGGCCACGCTCACCCTCCCCGAGGCGCACTTCGACCTGGTGCGCACCGGGGTCGCCGTCTACGGCATCTCGCCCAGCCCCGAGGTGGGTGCCCCGCAGGAGTTCGGGCTGCGCCCGGTGATGACGCTGAGCGCGTCGGTGGCCCTGGTCAAACGGGTCCCCGGCGGACACGGCGTGAGTTACGGCCATCACTACGTCACCCCCGGCGAGACCACCCTCGGGCTCGTGCCCGTCGGCTACGCGGACGGCGTCCCGCGCCATGCCTCCGGCACCGGGCCCGTCCTGGTCGGCGGCAAGTGGCGGACCGTCGCGGGACGGATCGCGATGGACCAGTTCGTCGTCGACCTGGGCGGCGACGAGCCCGCCGTCGGCTCGGAGGCGATCCTCTTCGGCCCCGGTGACCGCGGTGAGCCCACCGCCGAGGACTGGGCCCAGGCGGCCGGGACCATCGCGTACGAGATCGTGACCCGGATCGGAAGCCGTGTCCCGCGCGTCTACGTGAACGAGGGACTGACGGGGTAACCGCCCCAGCAGCAAGCGACCGCGGTCGTGTAGGCCTGAGGTCGTGCGGTCCTGTCGTAGTCCGGCGGAGAGGGAGCGGTACGTGAGCGAGAGCAGCGCGGAGGCTGTCGTGGCCGTGGCCTCCGTCACGGGGGCGGCCGGGAGCTGGCGCAGGGCGACCGGCATCGCGGGCACCGCGATAGGCGTGGTCGCCGCCGGCGCGGCGGCCGGTGTCGCCCTGGAGCGGATGACCGTGGGACGCGGCATGCGCCGCAAGGCGCGGCTCGCGCTCGACGCGGCGGGACCGTACGGCGCGCTGCGCGGGACGCCCGGCAAGGCGGTCGCCGACGACGGCACCGAGCTGTACTACGAGGTCGACGAGGTGGAGCCGGAGGGCGGCTCGGCGCCTCGGCGGCGCCGGCTGTTCGGGCGCAAGGCCCCGCTGCCCGTCACCGTCGTCTTCAGCCACGGCTACTGCCTCAGCCAGGACTCCTGGCACTTCCAGCGGGCCGCGCTGCGCGGGGTCGTGCGGACCGTGCACTGGGACCAGCGCAGCCACGGCCGGTCCGCGCGCGGGGTGCAGCAGGTGCGGGACGACGTGCCGGTCACCATCGAGCAGCTGGGGCGCGATCTGAAGGCCGTCATCGACGCCGCCGCGCCCGAGGGGCCGATCGTGCTCGTCGGGCACTCCATGGGCGGGATGACCGTGATGGCGCTCGCCGACCAGTACCCCGAGCTGATCCGTGACCGGGTGGTCGCCGTGGCCCTCGTCGGCACCTCGTCGGGGCGGCTCGGCGAGGTCAACTTCGGGCTGCCCGTCGCGGGGGTGAACGCCGTCCGGCGGATCCTGCCGGGCGTGCTGAAGGCGCTGGGGCAGCGGGCGGACCTGGTGGAGAAGGGGCGGCAGGCCACCGCCGACCTGTTCGCCGGGATCATCAAGCGGTACTCGTTCGCGAGCCGGGACGTCGACCCGGCCGTCGCCCGGTTCGCCGAGCGGATGATCGAGGGCACGCCGATCGACGTGGTCGCCGAGTTCTACCCGGCGTTCACCGACCACGACAAGACCGAAGCGCTCGCCTGCTTCCGGGACCTGCCGGTGCTGGTGCTCGCGGGGATCGGGGACCTCGTCACACCCAGCGAGCACAGCGAGGCGATCGCCGGGCTGCTGCCGGACGCCGAACTGGTGCTCGTGCCGGACGCCGGGCACCTGGTGATGCTGGAGCACCCGGAAGCGGTCACCGACCGTCTCGCGGACCTCCTCACCCGCGCGGGTGCCGTGCCCGCAGGGGCTACCGTGGGTGGCTATGGAAGCACCAGCAGCACCGCACAACCCGGTTGAGACCGAGCTGACCGTCACCTCCCCCGAGCAGATGCGCGAGCTGGGCCTGAAGCTGGCCAAGCTGCTGCGCGCCGGGGACCTCGTGATGCTCAGCGGGGAGCTCGGCGCGGGCAAGACGACGCTGACCCGCGGTCTCGGTGAGGGGCTCGGGGTCCGGGGCGCCGTCACCTCGCCGACCTTCGTCATCGCCCGGGTGCACCCGTCCCTCGGCGACGGTCCGCCGCTCGTCCACGTCGACGCGTACCGGCTCGGCGGCGGGCTCGACGAGATGGAGGACCTCGACCTCGACGTCTCGCTGCCCGACTCGGTGATCGTCGTGGAGTGGGGCGAGGGCAAGGTCGAGGAGCTCACCGAGGACCGGCTCCAGGTCTGGATCCACCGTGCCGTGGGCGACACCACCGACGAGGTGCGGCAGGTGACCCTGACCGGTCTGGGGGAGCGCTGGGCGGGCGTCGACCTGGGCGCGCTGTCCGCCTGAGGCGCTGTCCGTGAGGCGCGGATGAATATTCCGACAAGACGTCGGCAAGATATTGCGTTCGCGGTCGTGCGCGTGGTCACATGGTACCCAGTTCGTAGTTAGGTCTACCTAACTACGTCCGCCCCCGGATCCTCAGGAGGCGTCCATGTCGGCCACGGAACGACACGAGCCGGTACCGCGCGCGGTGACCGCGGTGCCCATGCGCGACCTGCTGGCGGCGTGCGCCGCGGCGCACGCGATCTCCACGCCCCCGCGCGTCCCGGACCGCGAGACCCTCCCGCCACGCGTCACCGAACACCGCGAAGCGGCCTAGGAGACCCGGGCGCCATTCCCGCCCGGCCGCGCCGGGTCTAGCGGATCACGATCACCTTCTGGCCGATCGTCGCGAAGTCCCACATCGCGTCGCCGTCCTGGCGGGACTCGCGGATGCCGCCGGTGCGGGTGGTCGGGTCGGGTGGCCGGGGCGAGCCGTCGACGGCCGCGCTGAAACCGACGGTGACACCGCCGACGGCGGTGAAGCGGACGACGTGCTCGACGGCGATGCCGTCGGTGCCGGTGACCGTGTTCGAGCGGGACGTGACGTAGTAGGAGCCCGGCTCCGGGTCCACCGTGCCGGGGGTCACCTTGAAGGTGCGCCGCACCTCGCCGCCCGCGCCGACCAGCCAGACCCGGTCGTCGTCCACCGAGTACACGACCCGTTCACCCTTTCCGGACCCCTCGGGCAGGGCGGCGGGGTGCCGGGTGTCGCGCGGCGCCTTCGAGACGAACGCCGTGGGCCGCTCGCTCTGCCGTGAGGTGCCCAGCGAGGCCGGGACGGTGGCCGAGGCCTGGTAGGCGAGGACCCCGACGGTCACGAGCGCGGCCGCGGTGAGCCCGGTCACGATCCCGGCGCTGGTGCTTGGCACGGTCGTCCACCTTGTTCTCGTTTGGGCGTGATCTTCCGTGACGTTAGCAGTTGCCCCCGGACCGACCGGAGCGGCGATGCGCGCGCCGCGGGAGCCGTAGGCTGTTTGCGTGCTCTTGCTCGCTCTGGATACCGCCACCCCCGCCGTGACCGTCGCGCTGCACGACGGCACAGACGTCATCGCCTCCTTCAGTCAGGTGGACGCGCGCCGGCACGGCGAGCTGCTGCTGCCGGCCGTCGACCGCGTCCTCGCCGAGGCCGGGCTGAAGCTCGACGCCGTCACCGACGTCGTCGTCGGGACCGGACCCGGGCCCTACACCGGGCTGCGCGTCGGACTGATGACCGCCGAGACCTTCGGGCTCGCGCTCGGCGTCCCCGTGCACGGCGTGTGCACGCTCGACGGACTCGCCTACGCCGCCGACCTCGACGAGGGCCCCTTCGTCGTGGCGACCGACGCGCGGCGCAAGGAGGTCTACTGGGCGCGCTACGCCGACTCCCGCACCCGGTTGACCGACCCGGCCGTCGACCGGCCCGCCGAGATCGCCGACCAGGTCGCGGGCCTGCCCGCCGTCGGCGCCGGTGCGCTGCTGTACCCCGACACCTTCCCGCACGCGCACGCGCCCGAGCACGTCTCGGCCGCCGCGCTGGCCGCGCTGGCCGCCGAGCGGCTGGCGGCCGGCGAGGAACTGCCCGCCCCACGGCCGTTGTACCTGCGCCGGCCCGACGCCCAGGTGCCGAAGAACTACAAGGTGGTCACCCCCAAGTGACCTCCGTGCTGCGCGAGATGCGCTGGTGGGACATCGATCCCGTACTGGAGCTGGAGAAGGACCTCTTCCCCGAGGACGCCTGGTCCAGGGGCATGTTCTGGTCCGAGCTGGCCCACGCGCGCGGCGCCGCGGCGACCCGGCGCTATGTCGTCGCCGAGGACGGCGGGCGGCTCGTCGGGTACGCCGGGCTCGCCGCGTCCGGGGACCTGGCGGACGTGCAGACGATCGCCGTCGCCCGGGACCACTGGGGCACCGGGCTCGGCGGACTGCTGCTGACCGAACTGCTCCGGGCGGCCACCGCCTTCGAGTGCGGCGAAGTGATGCTGGAGTGCCGGATCGACAACATCCGCGCGCAGAAGCTGTACGAGCGGTACGGCTTCGAGGCGATCGGCTTCCGGCGCGGCTACTACCAGCCGGGCAACGTCGACGCCCTGGTGATGCGCCTCAACACGCGGTCCGACAGCGGCCCCGCCGCCGGACCGACCTCCGAACAAGGAACCGAGATCAATGGCTGACGAACCCCTGGTCCTGGGGATCGAGACCTCCTGCGACGAGACCGGCGTCGGCATCGTCCGCGGTACCACCCTGCTCGCCGACGCGATCGCCTCCAGTGTCGACGAGCACGCCCGCTTCGGCGGAGTCGTGCCCGAGGTCGCCTCCCGGGCGCACCTGGAGGCGATGGTGCCGACCATCGACCGGGCACTGAAGGAGGCGGGGGTGAGCGCGAAGGACCTGGACGGCATCGCCGTGACCGCCGGTCCCGGTCTCGCGGGCGCCCTGCTGGTCGGCGTATCGGCCGCCAAGGCGTACGCCTACGCCCTCGGCAAGCCGCTCTACGGCGTCAACCACCTCGCCTCCCACATCTGCGTGGACCAGCTGGAGCACGGCGCGCTGCCGGAGCCGACGATGGCGCTGCTGGTGTCCGGGGGCCACTCCTCCCTGCTGCTGTCGAGCGACATCACCTCCGATGTGCGGCCCATGGGCGCGACCATCGACGACGCGGCCGGCGAGGCCTTCGACAAGATCGCCCGCGTGCTGAACCTCGGCTTCCCGGGCGGGCCGGTCATCGACCGGTACGCCAAGGAGGGCGACCCCTCGGCGATCGCGTTCCCGCGCGGTCTGACCGGGCCGCGCGACCCGGCGTACGACTTCTCCTTCTCCGGACTGAAGACCGCGGTCGCGCGCTGGATCGAGGCCAGGCGTGCGGCGGGCGAGGAGGTGCCGGTGCGGGACGTGGCGGCGTCCTTCCAGGAGGCGGTCGTGGACGTGCTGACCCGCAAGGCGGTACGGGCCTGCAAGGACGAGGGCGTCGACCACCTGATGATCGGCGGCGGCGTGGCCGCCAACTCCCGGCTGCGGGTGCTCGCCCAGGAGCGCTGCGAGGCGGCCGGCATCCGGTTGCGGGTGCCGCGGCCGAAGCTGTGCACGGACAACGGGGCGATGGTCGCGGCCCTGGGCGCCGAGATGGTGGCCCGGAACCGGCCCGCCTCCAGCTGGGACCTGTCGGCGGACTCCTCGCTGCCGGTGACGGACCCGCACGTGCCCGGCCACGACCATGTGCACGAGGTCAGCAAGGAGAACCTGTACTCGTGACGGTCGCGTTGATGTGGGAGGCGCGGGCGGTCGACGGGCGGGGCGAGCACTTGCTGGCCTGGGCGCGGGAACAGCGGCTCACGCCCGCGCCGCTGCGCCGGGAGACCTTCCGGGCGCCGCAGGACCGGGTGCTGGTCATCACCTGGTGGGACGCGACCCTCGACGCCGACCTGCCCGAACTCCCGGAACCGGACGGGGAGTTGGTGACCCGGACGGTGCACCGGTGGCGGTTCGAGTCGGTGGAGTCCTAGCGGGGGCGGGGGCTCAGTCCCACCAGAAGTACCACTCCCGCCGGGTCATCAGTTCCCGCGGGTAGGTGTTCTCCCAGTCGTCGAAGCTGTTGTGGAAGACGTCGGGGCAGGCCAGGTAGTGCTCGCCGGCCAGGACGTGGGCCTCGTGCAGGTCCTTCGGGGGATTGGCCGCCGAGACGAACAGCCCGCCGTGGGTCAGGGCCACGACCTGGGCGCCGAAGCGGTCCTCCCAGGAGTGGAGCAGCGCCGTCAGCGCGTCGTCGACGGGCGGCCAGTGGAGGGCGGCCGGCGCGTCGGTGCCTCGCTCGACCTCCACCAGGGCCAGACAGCGGGCCCAGTCCTCGCGTACGACGCCGGTGGCGACCTCCGCCGCGCACGCACCCGGGTCGAGCCCCGTCGCGGCCGGTACGGCCAGGCCCGGCCAGTGCGGGAACGTGGGCCAGGAGCGGGGCTCCCACAGGTCGCGGAGGTACGCGGCCACGTCCACCGGGACGCGCGGGGGCCAGGTGGGCTCGTACCAGTCCTCGCAGTACTCCAGCAGCACGCGGTACAGCCCGGTCCGGGCCCGCTGCGCGTAGAGCCGCCGCCACCACGCGTCCGCGTCCGGCAGCTTGCCGTCGCTCATCCACACCAGCCGCGCCGAGCAGCCGTACGACTCGATGATCCTGCCCGGCGGCAGGGAGGGCGGGAGGGTCGCTTCCATGGGCGGAATCTAGGCGGCGCCACTGACAACGGGCCTCGGCCGAGCAGCCGGAAGGCCTGGTGCGGGCCTACGCCGACGTGGTCTCTCGGCGGGCCGGGCCGGGGGAGTACGACAGCTTCCACGGGGCGTCCTCGTCGTGGCCCCGCCACAGGATCCTGCCGTGCCTGCGCTCCCAGTCGGCGGCCAGCCAGGCCTGGCCGGACCAGGCGAGCACCCACCACAGGGGGAGCAGCGCGATCCAGGGCTCCCAGGCGATGGCGAAGACCACGGTCGGGACCACCATGGCGGTGAACAGCCACCAGTTGAGAGGGTGGCGGCGCAGGGAGACGGCGTTCTCCGGCGCCGCCTCCAGGGGCACCGCGGCCTCGTAGTCCCGTATCTCGCCGACCCACTTGAGCCGGGTCGCCCCGAGCAGGGTGTACACCACGGTGAAGCCGACCACGCACAGGAGGAACCGGCCCAGCCCGAAGGCCGTCATCGGGGTGCCGCGCACACCGGTCGTCACCGCCACGGCGACGGCGAGTGCCGCCGACGCGGTGTACACGGACCTCAGTTCATGGTGGACGTATCGGTCCATGGCGAGCCTCCCCCAGGCGTGGAGGGGTCAGGCCGGTCCCGACACCTCCGTCTCGCAGCGCAACACGCGGTCGGGGCCCAGCACCCGTACCGGTCCGGTGAGTTCGAGCCGGGCCGTGTGCCGTACGTCCGCGCTGGACGCCGCCAACCGCAGCTCCAGGATGCCCGGTTCGACGATCCGGCGGAGTGAACGATCGGTGAAGGACGACAGGTCCGCGTGGAAACGCAAGGTCACCCGTGCCGCCTCGCCGGGCGCCAACTCCACGCGCTGGTAGCCGATCAGGCGCATGTCGGGGCGGGTCACCGACGCCACCGGGTCGTGCAGATACAGCTGGACGACCTCGGCGCCCGCCCGCTCGCCGGTGTTGCGGACGGTCACCGACATGTCGTACGAGCCGTCCGTGCCGATCTCCGCGCCGGTCGACTCCGACTCCCAGGTGAACGTCGTGTACGCGCGCCCGTGCCCGAACGGGTACAGCGGTGTCGGGTCCAGGTTGCTGACCTCGCCCGCGAGGCCCAGGGGCGGTTGGAGGTAGGTCCAGGGCTGGCCGCCGGGCACCTGCGGGACGCTCACCGGGAGCCGGCCCGAGGGGTTGACGCGGCCCGACAGGACCCCGGCGACCGCCGGGCCGCCCTCCTCGCCGGGGAAGAACGCCTGGACCGCTGCGGCGAGCCGGCCGTTCCAGCGGCCCAGCGCGTAAGGCCGGCCGGTCAGCAGCACCAGCACGACGGGCACGCCGGTGGCGATCAGGGTGTCCAGCAACTCGCCCTGCACCCCGGGCAGTCGCAGGTCCGTCACATCGCAGCCCTCGCCCGAGGTGCCCCGGCCGAACAGGCCCGCCCGGTCGCCCAGGACCGCCACGCACACATCCGCCTCGGACGCCCGCGCGACCGCCTCCGCGAAGCCGGACCGGTCGGGGTCGGAGGTGTCGCAGCCGGCCGCGAACGTCACCTTGGCGTCGGGGAGTTCGGTGCGCAGCGCCTGAAGGACGGTCGGGATCTCGATGCCCGTCGGGACGGCCGGGTGATGGGTCAGGACGTGCGAGGGGAAGGAGTAGCAGCCGAGCATCGCCAGCGCGTCCGCCGCCCTCGGGCCGACCACGGCGATCCGCAGGTCGGGGGAGAGCGGGAGCACGCCGTCGGGGTTGTCCAGCAGGACCACCGACTCCTCGGCCAACCGGCGGGCCAAAGCGCGGTTCGCCGTGGAGTCCAGGTCGATGCGGCCGGTCGGCTCGGGGGTCCAGTCCTCGTCGAGCAGGCCCAGTTCGCACTTCTGGAGCAGCACCCGGCGGGCCGCGCGGTCGATCAGCTCCTCGGGGATCTGACCCGCCCGGACGGCCTCGAGGAGGGGTGTGCCGTAGCACTTCAGGGTGGGCAGTTCGACGTCGAGGCCCGCCGCGAGCGCCGCGTGGGCCGCCTCCGCCTCGGTGCCGGCGACTCGATGCTGCGACTGGAGGAAGCCGACGCCGAAGTAGTCGGCGACCACCGTGCCGGTGAACCCCCAGCGCTCGCGCAGGAGTTCGGTGAGCAGTCCGGGGTCGGCCGAGGCCGGCACACCGTCCGTCTCGTTGTACGCCGCCATCACCGAGCGCGCCCCGCCCTCGCGCAGCGCCATCTCGAACGGCGGCAGCGTCACGTCGGCGAGCTCCCGGGCGCCCGCCCGCACCGGGGCGTGATTGCGGGCGCCCGCCGAGGAGGCGTATCCGGCGAAGTGCTTGAGGGTGGCGACGATCCCGGTCGACTCCAGGCCCCGGACATAGGCGGCACCGACCGTGCCGACCAGGTACGGGTCCTCGCCGATGGTCTCCTCCACCCGGCCCCAGCGCGGATCGCGGACGACGTCCAGGACCGGGGCGAGCCCCTGGTGGACGCCCACCGCGCGCAGGTCCTGGCCGATGTGCCGGGCCATCTCCTCGACGAGCGGCGGGTCGAAGCTCGCGCCCCAGGCGAGGGGGACCGGGTAGGCGGTGGCCTGCCAGGCGGTGAAGCCCGCCAGGCACTCCTCGTGGGCGAGCGCCGGGATGCCGAAGCGGCCCGCCGAGGCGATACGGCGCTGGGCGCGGGCCAGTGCCTGCGCGCCCAGCGCCGGGTCCACCGGCGCGGTGCCGAAGGGGCGGGTCAGCTGACCGAGGCCCTGGGTGATCAGCTCGTCCCAGTCGTAGTCGGCGGTCATCTCGCTCTGGAGCGGGGCGACCCCGTCGCCGTCCGTCTCGGCGCCCACCCACACGCCGTACAGCTGGGCGGTCTTCTCCGCGAGGGTCATCCGGGAGAGGAGGTCGTCGACGCGGGTGGCGGCGGGCAGGCCGGGGTCGCGCCAGGGGGCGGTGGTCATGAAACTCCTGTCAGGGTGAAAGCCCTCACGAATGTCCCTAATCGAATGGCCCTAACGAATGTTTCGATATACGTGCCGAATGTTTTGGGAACCTAGGCGGGCCGGGAGGGTTCGTCAAGAGGTCGTGCAGGGATACGATCGCCGCCATGACACCCCCGGAGCCCGCTGAATCCCGGGCGACAGCCCCAGCAACCGGCCGTTCGGCGCAGATCGCCACCCTCGCCGAGATCGCCCGCGAGGCCGGCGTCTCGGCGCCGACTGTTTCGAAGGTGCTGAACGGCCGCGCCGACGTCGCCCCGGCGACCCGCACCCGCGTGGAGGAACTGCTGCGCGCCCACGGCTACCGCCGACGGCGGGCCGAGGCGAGCCGTTCGCCCCTCATCGACCTGGTCTTCCACGAACTGGAGAGCGCCTGGGCGATGGAGGTCATCCGGGGCGTGGAGAACGTCGCCCGGGACGCCGGGCTGAGCGTCGTGCTGAGCGAGAGCGCGGGACGGCTCACCCCCGGGCGCACCTGGGCCGACCAGGTCGCCGCCCGCCGGCCGCACGGGGTGGTCCTCGTGCTGTCGGGGCTCGACGAGTCCCAGCGCGCCCTGCTCACCAGCCGCGCCATCCCGTTCGTCGTCATGGACCCGGCCGGCGACCCCGGCGCCGACGTGCCCTCCATCGGCGCGACCAACTGGCAGGGCGGACTCGCCGCCACCCGGCACCTCGTCGACCTCGGGCACACCCGCATCGGCGCGATCAGCGGCCCGTCCCGGATGATGTGCAGCCGCGCCCGCATCGACGGCTACCGGGCGGCCCTGGAGACCGCCGGGCTGCCGGTCGACCCCGCGCTCATCAGGAACGGCGACTTCCATCACGAGGCCGGCTACCGGCAGGGCCTGGAGCTGCTGCGCCGGGAGGACCGGCCGACCGCCGTCTTCGCCGGGAACGACCTCCAGGCGCTCGGGCTGTACGAGGCGGCGCGCGAGCTGGGGCTGCGCATCCCGGAGGACCTGAGCGTGGTCGGCTTCGACGATCTGCCGGTCGCGCCCTGGGTGGGGCCGCCGCTGACGACCGTACGGCAGCCGCTCACCGAGATGGCCGAGGCGGCGGCGAAGCTGGTGCTGGACCTGGCGCGCGAGGAGGGGACCCCGGCGGCCACCCGGGTGGAGCTGGCGACGAGTCTGGTGGTGCGCAGCAGCACGGCCGGGCCGCCTCTGGCCGGAAGGTGACGTCTTGACGGGTGGGGGTCCCGCCTCCACACTCCTCCGAAGTCAATCGGTTGTACGACCGAAACTTTCGGAGGCACCCGCAGTGAGATCCTCCAGAACCTCGCCACGTGTACGACTCGCCGCTCTGCTGGCCGGAGCGGTCACGGTCGGCGCCCTGGTGACCGCCGGCACGACCACCGCGCACGCCGCCGACACCCCGCTGCGCGACCTCGCGGCCGCCCGGGGCAAGGCCATGGGCACGGCGGTCACCGGCTCCAAGCTGACCGGGACCTACGGTGACATCGCCGGGGCCCAGTTCAACTGGCTCACCCCCGGCAACGCCATGAAGTGGGAATCGGTCGAGCCGACCCGGGGCAGCCACAACTGGGCGGAGGCGGACCAGATCGTCGCCTTCGCCGAGGCCCACGACCAGGACGTGCGCGGCCACACCCTGGTCTGGCACAGCCAGAACCCCGGCTGGCTGGCGAACGGCAGCTGGACCCCGGCCCAGCTGAGCACGCTGATGAACGACCACATCGCGCTGGAGGTGGGCCGCTACAAGGGCCGCGTCGCCGCCTGGGACGTCGTCAACGAGCCGTTCAACGAGGACGGCACCTACCGCCAGACCCTCTGGTACAACGGCCTCGGCTCCGGTTACATCGCCCAGGCCCTGACCGCCGCCCGCGCCGCCGACCCGGCCGCCAAGCTGTACATCAACGACTACAACGTCGAGGGCGTCAACGCGAAGAGCACGGCGCTCTACAACCTGGTCAAGTCGCTGAAGGAGCAGGGCGTCCCGATCGACGGCGTCGGCCTCCAGGCGCACCTCATCCTCGGCCAGGTGCCCGCCACGCTCCAGCAGAACATCCAGCGCTTCGCCGACCTCGGCGTCGACGTGGCCATCACCGAGCTGGACATCCGGATGAACCTCCCGGCGGACAGCGCCAAGCTGGCCCAGCAGGCCGCCGACTACAAGGCCGTCATGAACGCCTGCCTGGCCGTCACCCGTTGCACCGGCGTCACGGTCTGGGGCTTCACCGACTCCGACTCCTGGATCCCGAGCACCTTTCCCGGCCAGGGCGCGGCGACGCCGTACGACGACAACTACGCGCCGAAACCGGCGTACCGCGCGATCGTGGAGGCGCTCGGCGGGACGAGCACGCCGCCGACGGGCGCGTGCACGGCCGTCTACAGCGTCACCAGCCAGTGGAACACCGGCTTCACCGGCCAGGTGAAGATCTCCTGCGCGGGCGCGGCGCTGTCGGGCTGGAAGGCCGGCTGGACGTTCGGGGCCGGGCAGAAGCTCACCAGCGTCTGGAACGCGAACTGCACCCAGACGGGCGCGACGGTCAGCTGCGCCAACGCCTCCTACAACGGGACCGTCCCGGACGGCGGCTCGGTGACGTTCGGCTTCAACGGGTCATGGAGCGGGAGCAATCCGGTACCGAGCGTGACGCTGGGCTGAGAAGTCTGAGATTTTCCCAAGAAAACCGCACCGGAGGCGTTCCTCGTAATAATTCGGACTTACGTTCCTGTCCGTGACGGGACACGAAGAGAGCGGGGACGCGGGCAGAAGACCGGGCCGGCGGCCGAGAGTGCTGAAGGCCGCCGGTATCGCCCTCGCGGGCGTGCTGGTGCTGGGCGCGGCCGGGGCGGGGTTCGTCTACTGGCACCTGAACGACAACATCAAGAGCGTCGACATCAACACCGCGCTCGGCGACGACCGCCCGGCGAAGGCGGTGACGACCCCCGCTCCCTCGGCGTCGGCCACCGCCTCGCCGCTGTCCTCCGAGGCCCTCAACATCCTCGTCCTCGGCTCCGACTCGCGCAGCGGCAAGGAGAACCAGGAACTCGGCGGCGGCGACAGCACGGGAGCCCGGTCCGACACGGCGATGGTCGTGCACGTCGACGCCGGCCGCACCGGGGCGACGGTGGTCAGCATCCCGCGCGACACGCTCGTCACCCGCCCCTCGTGCCCCCTTCCGGACGGGGGCGCGACGGCGGTCGCGTACCACGCGATGTTCAACAGCGCGTACTCGGTCGGCGGTCCCGTCTGCGCGGTCAAGACCGTCGAGTCGCTCACGAACGTCCGGATGGACCACTACATCGAGATCGACTTCTCCGGCTTCGCGCGGCTCGTGAACGCCCTCGGCGGGGTCACCGTCACCACGGACGAGGACATCGACGACTCCAGCAGCCATCTGACCCTGGCGGCCGGCACCCACCGCCTCGACGGCAAGCAGGCCCTCGCCCTCGCCCGCACCCGGCACGGCATAGGCGACGGCAGCGACCTCGGCCGCATAGGTCTCCAGCAGAAGCTGGTGAAGGCGCTGCTGGCGCAGATCTCCGCGACCGACCTGCTCACCAGCCCGGCCCGGCTCTACACGGTCGCCGACGCGGTCACCGGCAGCCTCACCACCGACACCGGCCTGGACTCCCTCGGCGAGCTGACGAGCCTCGGGCAGAGCCTGAAGGGCCTGTCCGCGGACCAGGTGAGGACCGTGACGATGCCCGTGGTGCCGGCCCCCTCGGACGGCAACCGGGTGGTGGCGGACGAGCCGGAGGCCCACGAGCTGTGGGAGTCACTGCGCTGAGAAAGCCCCCTGAACCCTCTGTGAGCTGCGGAAACGCACGGCCGGAAAAATTCCTCGAAGAAATCCCGCGCGTCTGTCGATCCTTGGGTCTGCCGTTCGACGCATGGATGTGAGAGGCCGGAAGGACCGGCCGACCGAACCGAGGGAGTCACCATGCCGCGCTACCTGTCGCTCGTGCAGATCGACGAGTCCACCGCCCCCGCCGAGGGCCCCAGCCCCGAGCTGATGCAGCGTATGGGCGAGCTGATCGAGGAGATGACCAAGGCGGGCGTCCTGCTCGACACCGCCGGGCTCACGCCGTCCGCGCAGGGCACCCGGGTGCACTACAGCGGTGGCCGGACCTCCGTCACCGACGGGCCGTTCACCGAGGCCAAGGAGGTCGTCGGGGGATACGCCATGATGCAGTGCAAGGACATGGCCGAGGCCGTCGAGTGGACCAAGCGGTTCCTCCAGGTGCATGAGGAGCACTGGACGGTCACCTGTGAGGTGCGGGAGATCGCGGAGGGCTGACCCGCCCGCCTTGGCCGCGGGCGGGCGGGGGTGTTGCATGGGGGACTGTGAGCCCACAGTCCTCCGGCGACCCCCGGCACGCCATCGAGACCGTCTTCCGCATCGAGTCCCCGCGCGTGGTGGCCGCCGTCGCCCGGGTCGTCCGTGACGTCGGCATCGCCGAGGAACTGGCCCAGGACGCCCTTGTCGCGGCCCTGGAGCAGTGGCCCCGCGACGGCGTCCCCGACAACCCCGGCGCCTGGCTGACGACCACCGCCCGGCGCCGCGCCGTGGACCTGGTCCGGCGCCGGGAGAACTACGCCCGCAAGCTCCAGGAGATCGGGCGCAGCCTCGACACCACCGTCCCGGCGCAGGAGCCCGCCGACCCCGAGGACATCGACGACGACCTGCTCCGCCTGGTCTTCACCACCTGTCACCCGGTCCTGTCGCCCGAGGCCCGCATCGCCCTGACCCTGCGGCTGCTCGGCGGTCTGACCACCGCCGAGATCGCCCGTGCGTTCCTGGTCCCGGAGCCCACGATCGCCCAGCGCATCGTCCGCGCCAAGCGCACCCTCGCGACGCGCGACGTCGCCTTCGAGGTGCCCTACGGCCCCGACCGCGAGGCCCGGCTGGGCGACGTCCTCGACGTCATCTACCTGATCTTCAACGAGGGGTACGCCGCCACGACCGGCGACGACTGGCTGCGCCCCGGCCTGTGCGAGGACGCCCTGCGGCTGGCCCGTCTGCTGTCCGCGCTGATGCCGAAGGAGGCGGAGGTGCACGCCCTGGTCGCGCTGCTGGAGTTCCAGGCGTCCCGCGCCGCCGCCCGCACCGGCCCCGCCGGCGAGCCGGTCCTGCTGGAGCACCAGAACCGCCACCGCTGGAACCGCATGCTCATCGCCCGCGGCATCAAGGCCCTGGCCCGCGCCGACGCCACCCGCACCGGCGCCCCCGGCCCCTACGCCCTCCAGGCCGCCATCGCCGCCTGCCACGCGCACGCGTACACCTACGAGGAGACCGACTGGGCGAGCATCGCGACCCTCTACGGCCTGCTCGCGGTCCGCGCCCCCTCCCCGGTCGTCGAACTCAACCGGGCGGTCGCCGTGTCGATGGCCGAGGGCCCGGAGCAGGCACTGCGGATCGTCGACACCCTCACCGCCGAACCCGCCCTGCGCGACTACCACCTGCTCCCCAGCGTCCGAGCCGACCTGCTGGCCCGGCTGGGGCGCACGGCGGAGGCACGCGCGGAGTTCGAACGGGCGGCGGGACTGGCGCGCAACGGGCGGGAGAGGGAACTGCTGGCGGCGCGGCTGCGGTCACTGTAGGGGCGCGGGTGCGGTGACCCGGAGGGGTGCGGTCGTGGTCACTGGAGGGGTGCGGGGCGCGGTGACCCGGTGGGGCGCGGGCGTGGTCACCGGAGGGGTGCGGGCGCCCCGACCAGCATCGTCGGAGCCCCCGCGACCCGGGTCAGGAACACGGTCGCCGCGTGGGGGCCCTGCGGCTTCGGGAGCGCCTTCCTGCGCAGTTCCTCCGGCTCCACCGCCGACCCGCGCTTCTTCACCGTCAGGATCCCGACCTCGCGCTCCCGCAGCAGGGACTTCAGCTTCTTGACGTTGAAGGGGAGCCGGTCGGTGATCTCGTAGGCCGTGGCGTACGGGGTCGGCAGCAGTGCGTCGGCGGTGATGTAGGCGATGGTCGGGTCGATCAGCCCGCCGTTCAGCTCCTCGGCGACCTCGGCGACCAGGTGGGCGCGGATGACGGCGCCGTCGGGCTCGTACAGGTAGCGCCCCACGGGCCGGGCCTCGGGGTCGGGCAGGTCGCGGCCGAGGAGGGTGCGCGGGCCCGGCAGCAGGGTCGCGCGGACGGTGCCGGGCGCCGTGCCGAACCAGAGCACGGCCTCCTTCACGTCACCGCCGTCGGAGATCCACTCGGCCTCGGCCTCGGCGGGCACGGTCTCGTGCGGGATGCCGGGGGCGATCTTCAGCGCGGCGTGGGGCGCCCCGCGGGCGGTGTCGATCGCCCAGGACAGCGGCGGGGAGTAGGCCTCGGGATCGAAGATCCGCCCGCGGCCGCCGCGCCGGGCCGGGTCGACGAAGACGGCGTCGTACGAGGAGGTGTCGACGTCCGTGACGTCCGCCTCCCGTACCTCCATCAGGTCGGCCAGCCCCAGCGCCTCGGCGTTCGCCCGGGCCGCTGCGGCGGTGAGCGGGTCGCGGTCCACGGCGAGCACCCTGATCCCGGCCCGCGCCAGCGCGATCGCGTCGCCCCCGATCCCGCAGCACAGGTCGGCGACCGACCGCACCCCCAGCGCCACGAGCCGCTCGGCCCGGTACGCCGCCACGCTCGCCCGCGTCGACTGCTCCACCCCGTTGGGCGTGAAGAACATCCGCCCCGCGTCCTCGGCGCCGAACTTCACCGCCGCCCGCTGCCGCAGCCGCGCCTGGCCGAGGGCCGCGGAGACCAGGTCGGCGGGGTGCTCGCGGCGCAGCCGGGTGGCGACGGCGAGTTCGTCGGCGGGGGCGGTGTCGCGCACGTCGTCGAGGAGGGCGCGGCCCTCGGGGGTGAGGAGGGGGGCGAGGTCGTTCACCCGGTCATTGTGGGCCAGTCGGTGGACGGTCCGCCCCCGGCGGCGGTGTCGGGCCGGGATCAGGGCGGTGACTTGCCAGGATGCGGGGCCATGGGATCAGTAGGACAAAATGACAAAAGTCGGGTGGCTTGCAGGGCGGGGATCCGTGGCGGCCTCGCGGCGCTCGCCGTCGCCGCGATCGCCTCGGGCTGCACCCAGAGCGACGGCGAGACCGTCCGCCCGGCCCCCGGCCAGCAGCCCCTGAAGGCGGCGCCGGCCCGGGCCCTGGACGCGTACGCCACCAAGCTCCGCGCCTCCGCAAGGGTCGCGAAACGCTGGGGCCTGGCCAGAACCCCGCTCGCGCCCCCGGCACCGCCCGCGAAGAAGCCGCGGATCACCACCCGCGAGGGCTTCGAGGTGGCCGGGCACGAGGAACAGGGCCTGCCGCCCGTCTTCACCACGATCCCGACCGAGCAGAAGATCGTCTTCCTCACCATCGACGACGGCGCCGAGAAGGACCCCGCGTTCCTGCGGATGATGACCGAGCTGAAGATCCCGTACACCGCCTTCCTCAGCGACTACCTGGTCAAGGAGGACTACGGCTACTTCAAGAAGATGCAGGACGCCGGTGTCGTCCTCAACAACCACACGCTCCACCACCCCTACCTGCCGGGGCTGTCCTACGCCCGCCAGAGGCACGAGATCTGCGGCATGCAGGACGTCATCGAGGAGCGCTACGGCAGACGGCCGCTGCTGTTCCGCCCGCCGTACGGCAACTACAACAAGGACACGCTGCGCGCCGCGAAGAGCTGCGGGGTGAAGTACGCGCCGATCTGGAACGAGGAGGTCTTCGTCGACCGCTGGGACTACCGCGAGTGGGACCGGAAGATCCATCCGGGGGACATCGTGCTGAGTCACTTCCGCGGCCGGGAGGACTGGAAGGGCACGATGCCCGACATGATCCGCCGTTTCCTCGACAAGATCACCGCCGAGGGGTACGCGGTGGCCCGGCTGGAGGACTACCTGTGAGGACGCGGGTCGCGGTGGCCGCGGCCCTGGCCGCCCTCCTTCTCACCGGCTGTGCCCGGACCGCCGCCGACCCCACCGACCGGCCGGGCGGCACGGGGGCGCAGGGGGTGCGGCCGTTGGCCGGCTCGGCCGCCGGAGAACGGCCGTACGCCCGCTGGGGCCTGCGCGCCCCGCTCGCCCCGGCACCCCGCCCGGCCGCCCGCCCGGCCCTGGCGGGCACCCCGCTGCCGGTGCTCCGGCGCGTCCCGACCCGCGACAAGGTCGTCTTCCTGACCTACGACGACGGTGCCGAACAGGACGAACGCTTCGTCGACATGGTCCGCGCCCTGCGCCTGCCGGTCAGCATGTTCCTCACCGACAGCGTGGTGGGGCCCGGCTACGGCCACTTCGCGCGGCTGCGCTCGGTGGGCGCCTCGATCCAGAACCACACCCTCGACCACCCCGCCCTGCGCGGCCTGCCCTACGCCGGGCAGCGCGCCGAGATCTGCGGCCAGCAGGACAAGCTGAAGTCCCGCTTCGGCCTGCGCCCCAGCCTTCTGCGCCCGCCCTACGGGACGTACGACGACACGACCCTGCGCGCCGCGGCCGACTGCGGCCTCGCGGCGGTCGTGCTGTGGCGCGCCTCCATGGAGGACGGCGACCTGACCTACCCGCGCGGGGAGCGGCGCCTGGCCCCCGGCGACATCGTGTCCGTGGCGTCCCGGGGGGCCACGGGCCTGACGCTGGTGGAGCGGACGGCGCGGCTGCTGTGCGAGATCCAGGGGGCGGGCCTGACGGTGGGCAGGCTGGAGGACTACGTCTGACGCGTCGAATTAGCAGTCCGCTTGACCGAGTGCTAATCGCGGTCATAGTCTCGGGTCTGGCACTCCCCCCTGGAGAGTGCCAATAGCGACGGGCAGGTCCGGCACCCGCGACGACGGATCCACCTGGTCGCCACCTCAGACAGTTAACCCCGTGAGATCTCCGAAGGGGGAGGTCGGATCGTGACGACCACCAGCTCCAAGGTTGCCATCAAGCCGCTCGAGGACCGCATTGTGGTCCAGCCGCTCGACGCTGAGCAGACCACCGCCTCTGGCCTGGTCATTCCGGACACCGCCAAGGAGAAGCCCCAGGAGGGCGTCGTCCTGGCCGTGGGCCCGGGCCGCTTCGAGAACGGCGAGCGTCTCCCGCTTGACGTGAAGACCGGCGACATCGTGCTGTACAGCAAGTACGGCGGCACCGAGGTGAAGTACAACGGCGAGGAGTACCTCGTCCTCTCGGCTCGCGACGTGCTCGCGATCATCGAGAAGTAATTCACCCGCTTCCCTGCGAAGCACCGTTTTTCTGAGCTGCGCCCCGGGCCCCCGCGACCTTATGAAGCCGGGCGTCAGGGGCGCAGTTCGTTTCACCCACGTTTTCCGAGAGGGCTGAACCGCTCCCATGGCGAAGATCCTGAAGTTCGACGAGGACGCCCGTCGCGCCCTCGAGCGCGGCGTCAACAAGCTTGCCGACACGGTCAAGGTGACGATCGGCCCCAAGGGCCGCAACGTCGTCATCGACAAGAAGTTCGGCGCCCCCACCATCACCAACGACGGTGTCACCATCGCCCGCGAGGTCGAGCTCGACGACCCGTACGAGAACCTCGGCGCCCAGCTGGTGAAGGAGGTGGCGACCAAGACCAACGACATCGCGGGTGACGGCACCACCACCGCCACCGTGCTCGCCCAGGCGCTGGTCCGCGAGGGTCTGAAGAACGTCGCCGCGGGTGCCTCCCCGGCGCTGCTGAAGAAGGGCATCGACGCGGCCGTGGCCGCGGTCTCCGAGGAGCTCCTCGCGACCGCCCGCCCGATCGACGAGAAGTCCGACATCGCCGCCGTGGCCGGTCTGTCCGCCCAGGACAGCCAGGTCGGCGAGCTCATCGCCGAGGCGATGGACAAGGTCGGCAAGGACGGTGTCATCACCGTCGAGGAGTCCAACACCTTCGGTCTGGAGCTGGACTTCACCGAGGGCATGGCCTTCGACAAGGGCTACCTGTCCCCGTACTTCGTGACCGACCAGGAGCGTATGGAGGCCGTCCTCGACGACCCGTACATCCTGATCAACCAGGGCAAGATCTCCTCGATCCAGGACCTGCTGCCGCTGCTGGAGAAGGTCATCCAGACCAACTCCTCCAAGCCGCTGCTGATCATCGCCGAGGACGTCGAGGGCGAGGCCCTGTCGACCCTGGTCGTCAACAAGATCCGCGGCACCTTCAACGCGGTCGCGGTCAAGGCCCCCGGCTTCGGCGACCGCCGCAAGGCGATGCTCCAGGACCTGGCGATCCTCACCGGCGCCACCGTCATCTCCGAGGAGGTCGGCCTCAAGCTCGACCAGGTCGGGCTGGACGTGCTGGGCTCCGCCCGCCGCGTCACCGTCACCAAGGACGACACCACGGTCGTCGACGGCGCCGGCAACTCCGAGGACGTCACGGGCCGCGTCGCCCAGATCAAGGCCGAGATCGAGAACACCGACTCCGACTGGGACCGCGAGAAGCTCCAGGAGCGCCTCGCGAAGCTGGCCGGCGGCGTGTGCGTGATCAAGGTCGGCGCCGCCACCGAGGTGGAGCTGAAGGAGAAGAAGCACCGTCTGGAGGACGCCATCTCCGCGACCCGCGCCGCGGTCGAGGAGGGCATCGTCTCCGGTGGTGGCTCCGCGCTCGTCCACGCCGCGAAGGTGCTGGAGGGCGGCCTCGGCAAGACCGGCGACGAGGCGACCGGTGTCGCCGTGGTCCGCCGCGCCGTCGTCGAGCCGCTGCGCTGGATCGCCGAGAACGCCGGCCTGGAGGGTTACGTCATCACCTCCAAGGTCGCCGAGCTCGACAAGGGCCAGGGCTTCAACGCCGCCACCGGCGAGTACGGCGACCTGGTCAAGGCCGGCGTCATCGACCCGGTCAAGGTCACCCGCTCCGCCCTGGAGAACGCCGCCTCCATCGCCTCCCTCCTGCTGACGACCGAGACCCTGGTCGTCGAGAAGAAGGAAGAGGAGCCCGCCGAGGCCGGTCACAGCCACGGCCACGGCCACTCCCACTGAGCCCACCAGCTCACCGAAGGCCCGGCACCCGAGAGGGGTCCGGGCCTTCGCCCTGTCCGGGGGGCGCGCGCCGCGCCGCCCTACTGCTCCAGCGCGTCCAGCGCGCCCAACTGCGCCATCAGCCCCAGCCGGTCGTACTGCCACCAGCCCTCGGCGATCTTCCCGTCCGCCGAGCACCGGTGAATGGTGGTCCCGGTCATCGACACCCGCCTGCCGCTCGCCGGGATCCCCAGGAAGTCGCCGACATGGGTGCCGTTCCAGGTCCAGCGGGTGCACACCCGGTCGCCCTGGGCGAGCTGATCGTGGACGGTGAACCCGAAGTCGAACGCCGCCCGCCAGCCCTCGACCTCCTCGCGCACCGCGTCGCGCCCCACCACGTCCTGGTCGTTGGCGGGATCGTGGTCGTGGTACTCCGCGTCGAGCAGGTCCTCCAGCGCCGGCAGCGCCCCGCTCCCGGACAGGGTCTCGAAGAACCGCCGAGCGGTGGCCGCGTACAGCTGCTCGTCCCGCACCACGTCCAGATCGGTGAAGGTCGGCATCTCGTCGCACAGGGCGACGATCTCCTGGAAGATCTTCTCGGTCTCCGGCAGGCCGGAGTTGCGCATCGCCTCCTCGTACGACGGGAACTCCACGATCTCGACGAAGTGCGACGCGTCCGACCGGTCCTTGCCGACGAGGTCGTGCGTCGCCGTCCGCTTCCCCCTGGTCTGCTCGACCCACCTGTCCATCAGCTGGTTCATCTCTTCGAACCGGCTGGTCCTGCAGTCGATGAGCTGTACGAACGTCATGGTGCCGCCTCCGGTCCAGTCCCCCTGGGTCCGGTAGTACGGGACCATTCTCCTCCCGTCCGGGCCCCCAGCGCAGAGCTCGGCCCCGGGCGGCCGTGCCCTACTGAGGCCCGTACTTCCGGCCCGTCCTGGACGAGATCCCCCCGAGCAGGTTCCGGGGCACCACCTTCGCCATGCCCATCAGCGCCTTGTAGCGGGGGTCCGGGATGGACAGGGTCTTGCCGCGCGCGAGGTCGTGCAGCGCGGCCGCGACCAGCTTATCGGCGTCCAGCCACATCCAGCCGGGGATGTTGTCCGTGCCCATCCCGGCCCGCTGATGGAACTCGGTGCGCACGAACCCCGGGCACAGCGCCATCAGCCGGACCCCGCTGCCCGCCAGGTCCCGGGCCGCTCCCTGGGTGAACTGCACGACCCACGCCTTGGAGGCGCCGTAGGTGCCGCGCGGGACGAAGGCCGCCACCGAGGCGACGTTGACGACACCGCCGCGGCCGCGCTCCCGCATCCCCTCCGCCGCCGCCGACGTCAGCCGGAGCACCGCCTCGCAGTGCACCTTGAGCATCCTCAGCTCGTCGGCCATGGTGACGTCGAGATAGCGGCCCTTGTTGCCGAAGCCGGCGTTGTTGACCAGCAGGTCGACCGGGTTCCTGCGGTCGGAGAGACGGGCGGCCACCGCCTCGATCCCGGCGTCCTCGGCCAGGTCCGCGGTGAGGACCTCGGCCTCGATGCCGTGCCGGTCGTGGAGCTCGGTGGCCTGCTCGCGCAGCCGCTTGGTGTCGCGGGCCACCAGGACGAGGTTGTGGCCGTCGGCGGCGAGGCGCCGTGCGAACGCGGCACCGATGCCCGCGGTCGATCCCGTAATCAATGCCGTTGTCATGACGCAAGGTTAATGACCGGGACCGACAGCCTCCGCCTGCCCGGGGCCCGTCAGGCGCCGTGCTTCGCCACGTAGTCGAGCGCCGACTGCCGCACTTCCGGATGGAGCGCCTCGCCCGCCGCCAACAGCCGCGGCTGGAGCGGCCGTTCGGTGGTCATCGCCCGGAACGCCAGGGCGACCGTCACCTCGTGGTCGGGCCGGTGCACGATCTCGACCGGGTCCCCGGTACGGATCTCACCGGGCTGAATCACCCGCAGATACGCGCCCGGAGCGCCCTTCCGCGTGAACCGCTTCACCCACCGCTCCTCCGCCATATGGCCCTGGAAGGTGCCGCACGGGATCCGCGCGCTGGTGACCTCCAGCACCACCTCGGGCCCGATCCGCCAGCGTTCGCCGATCCGCGCGCCGGAGACGTCGATGCCCTCGGTGGTGAGGTTCTCGCCGAACGCGCCGTTGGCCAGCGTGCGGCCCAGCTCGCCCTCCCACTCGTCCAGGTCCTCGCGCGCCATCGCGTACACGGCCTGGTCGTCGCCGCCGTGGTGCTGCCGCTTGCACACCGCGTCCCCCGCGAGCCCGCTGCCGCCGATCCCCTTGGGACCGGGCGCGGCCACCCGCACCGGCGTGTCGACCGGGCGTTTGTCGATACCGGTGACGCCTTCGGGGTTGTCCGTGTACGCGACGGCCTTCTCGCGGCCCAGATTCACCGACAGAAGCTTCATGGCGGCACGGTAGGGGACGGGCACTCAAAGACGCCATGCATTATTCGGCGCCAGGTCAAAGCGTGGCTTATCCTCGACGCGTGATCGAAGCCCGCCACCTGCGCGTCCTGCGCGCCGTCGCCGCCACCGGTTCCTTCTCCGCCGCGGGGCGCGAACTGGGCTGCACCCAGCCCGCGGTGAGCCAGCAGATGAAGGCCCTGGAGGCGTCCGTCGGCACCCCGCTGCTGGTCCGCAGCGGGCGCGCGATGCGCCTGACCCAGGCGGGGGAGGCGCTGGTGCGGCACGCCGCCGGGATCCTCGCCGGACTGACGGCGGCGGAGGAAGAGGTCGCCGCCATCGCCGGACTGCGGGCCGGGCGCGTGCGGCTGGTCTCCTTCCCCAGCGGCAGTTCCACCCTCGTACCGACCGCGCTCGCGGCGCTGCGTGCCGCGCACCCGGGGACGCGGGTCTCCCTGGAGGAGGCCGAACCCCCGCAGTCCGTCGCGATGCTGAGGGAGGGCGACTGCGATGTCGCCCTCGCCTTCCGGTACGAGGGGGCCGCCCAGGAGGGCGAGTGGGACGACCTCGTCGTACGCCCCCTGCTGCGGGACCGTCTCGTCGCGCTCGTGCCGGAGCGGCACCGGCTCGCGGCCACCGGGTCCGTCGCCATCGGGGAACTCGCGCGCGAACCCTGGATCGCCGGATGCCCGCGCTGCCGGGGGCAGTTGGTAGAGGTGTGCGAGGGCGCCGGGTTCACGCCCCGCATCGACTTCGCGACCGACGACTACCCGGCCGTGGTGGGGCTGGTCGGCGCCGGTCTGGGGGTCGCCGTGCTGCCCCAGCTCGCCATCGAGTCGGTACGGCCGCGAGGCGCCCGGGTCGTCACGCTGGAGCCGGCCGTGCGGCGGGAGATCGTCGCGCTGACCCTGCCCGATCTGGCGCAGGTGCCCGCAGTGGCGGCCACCCTGGACCGGCTCGCGGAGGCGGCGGGCGGCAAGCAGTAAGGGCACGCGTGCGCGTGCCCTTATCGCAGAAACGTTCCTTCAATTGTTCGAGACGGCATGCCCACCGACCGACGACGCCGTCACCAGCCGGTTGCGGGCCCGCCCCATGAGCTCCTCGCGCTCGTCCTCGGTCAACCCGCCCCACACGCCGTACGGTTCTCTCACCGCCAGCGCGTGCGCCGCGCACTGGGCGCGGACCGGGCATCGCATGCAGACCTCCTTGGCCGAGTTCTCACGAGCGCTCCGGGCCGCTCCCCGCTCGCCCTCCGGATGAAAGAAGAGCGAGCTGTCCACCCCGCGACAGGCGGCCAGAAGCTGCCAGTCCCACAGGTCCGCGTTCGGTCCGGGAAGGCGGGAGAAATCTGCCATTGCGTGACCCCTTGTAGCCGTTCTGTGGCGGATTCGGTGTCTACGACCGTACATCTCCGATCTAAGGAGATGAAAATATGACTCATTGCGAATCTAGCCTCAGACACCAGGAAAAGGGAAGAAATAGGGCTAAATGGGGCACTGGTTGTGATGAAACGTTGTGGGTCCGTCGTGCATGTCTGCACCGTGTCCGCGCCCTCACGTAGAGTGCCGAAGATGGCACACGGCCCCGTAACTCTTTCGAGTGACCGTCGTTGAGAGTGCGAGGCGGTTGAAACAAGAAGTGCTCGGGCTAGTGTCCGAGACGGTCGACCGCACAGGTGACGATTTCGTACCAGCCTGGAGGCTCAAGGTGACGTGCATCAGCTGCGGAGGGCGGCCATGACTTCCGTCCTCGTCTGCGACGACTCCCCGCTTGCCCGAGAGGCGCTCCGCCGCGCGGTCGCGACCGTGCCCGGCGTCGAGCGCGTGACGACCGCGGCCAACGGCGAGGAAGTCCTCCGCCGCTGGGGCGCGGACCGCTCGGACCTGATCCTGATGGACGTCCGCATGCCCGGTCTGGGCGGCGTCGAGACCGTCCGCCGACTGCTGTCCGCCGACCCCGGTGCGCGCATCATCATGCTCACCGTCGCGGAGGACCTCGACGGGGTCGCCCTCGCGGTGGCCGCGGGGGCCCGCGGCTATCTCCACAAGGACGCCTCGCGCGCCGAGTTGCGGGCCACGGTCACGCAGGCCCTGGCCGACCCGACATGGCGGCTCGCCCCGCGCCGGCTGCGGTCCGCCGAGATGGGTGCCGCGCCGACGCTCACCGCGCGTGAGATCCAGGTGCTCGAAGGGATGAGCCACGGGCGGTCCAACGCGGAGATCGGACGGGAGCTGTTCCTGTCGGAGGACACCGTGAAGACCCACGCGCGGCGGCTGTTCAAGAAGCTGGGCGCGTCGGACCGGGCGCACGCGGTGGCACTCGGGTTCCGCTGGGGTCTGGTGCGCTGAGCAGTCGTAGGGCTGCGGGTCCTGTCGTGGCTGGTCGCGTGGTTCTCCGCGCCCCTGGAGGGGCGCGGTCGCGACGCCGGTCAAGCAGTCCATTCGGCGCCCGCTGCTCGTTTCGGCGCGGATGCCGCATCCTTGAGGTGTGGAGTCTCTCGGGGACGAGTCGGTCGAGCGGAAGGGGAGGGCGCAGGGGATGAGTTCCGGCGCACCTGCTCATAACGCTTCGGTGCACAACAACGGGCGCGATGCCACAGACGAATCGGCCACAAGGCACCATGGACCGATGCGCGAGGACGAGACGACGGTGATCGGTGGGCTCGTCCACCGCGCCGTCGACGGGGATGAGCAGGCCACGCATGACCTGCTCGCCCATGTCCACCCACTGGCGCTGCGCTACTGCCGCACCCGTCTGTCGCGGCTGCCCGGCGACGCCCGTCACTTCGTGGAGGACCTGGCGCAGGAGGTCTGTGTCGCCGTCCTCCTCGCCCTGCCGCGCTACCGGGACACCGGTCGGCCCTTCGAGGCGTTCGTCTTCGCCATCGCCGCCCACAAGGTCGCCGACCTCCAGCGCGCCGCGATGCGGGGCCCCGGGTCCACGGCCGTCCCGTCCGACGAGATGCCCGAGCGGCCGGACGACTCCCTCGGTCCCGAGGAGCGCGCCCTGCTCAGCAGTGACGCCGAATGGGCCAAGAAACTGCTGGCCAACCTGCCCGAGAACCAGCGGGAGCTGCTGCTGCTGCGGATCGCCGTCGGGCTGACGGCGGAGGAGACGGGCCAGATGTTGGGAATGTCACCGGGCGCCGTCCGGGTGGCCCAGCACCGGGCGCTGAGCCGACTGCGCGCCCTCGCCGAGCAGTAGTCGGCAGTAGTCCCTTGCCGTGGGGCCTTTGTGTCTTCGGTGAACACGTCGTACCCCGGTTCCGTACGAACATACGAAGCCGGTAGCCGGACGGAACCGTGGAATTCGGGACCCATCCTTCCCGTTAGCATGGACATCCGCACCGATCAAGGCCATTGGGGAAGGTGTCATGACTGCCAACGTCGACGGAGTGCCTGACAAATTCGCGACACTCGGGCTGACCTACGACGACGTGCTGCTGCTGCCGGGCGCGTCGGACATGGCGCCCGACCAGATCGACACCGCCTCGTACGTCTCCAAGAACGTGCGGGTCAACATCCCGCTGCTGTCCGCCGCCATGGACAAGGTCACCGAGTCGCGCATGGCGATCGCGATGGCCCGCCAGGGCGGCGTCGGCGTGCTGCACCGCAACCTCTCCATCGAGGACCAGGCCAACCAGGTCGACCTGGTGAAGCGCTCCGAGTCCGGCATGGTGGCCGACCCGATCACCGTGCACCCGGACGCCACGCTCGCCGAGGCGGACGCGCTGTGCGCCAAGTTCCGCATCAGCGGCGTCCCGGTCACCGACCCGGGCAAGCGGCTCCTCGGCATCGTCACCAACCGCGACATGGCCTTCGAGAGCGACCGCTCCCGCCGGGTCCGCGAGGTCATGACGCCGATGCCGCTGGTCACCGGCAAGGTCGGCATCTCCGGTGTCGAGGCCATGGAGCTGCTGCGCAAGCACAAGATCGAGAAGCTGCCGCTCGTCGACGACGAGGGCGTCCTCAAGGGCCTCATCACCGTCAAGGACTTCGTCAAGGCGGAGAAGTACCCGAGCGCCGCCAAGGACGCCGAGGGCCGGCTGCTCGTCGGTGCCGCGGTCGGTGTCGCCGGTGACGCCTACGAGCGGGCCCAGGCGCTGATCGAGGTCGGCGTCGACTTCATCGTCGTGGACACCGCGCACGGCCACTCCCGGCTGGTCGGCGACATGGTCGCCAAGATCAAGTCGAACTCCTCGGACGTCGACGTCATCGGCGGCAACATCGCCACCCGGGACGGCGCGCAGGCACTCATCGACGCCGGTGTGGACGGCATCAAGGTCGGCGTCGGCCCCGGCTCGATCTGTACGACCCGGGTCGTCGCCGGTATCGGCGTCCCGCAGGTCACCGCGATCTACGAGGCCGCGCTGGCCGCCAAGGAGGCCGGCATCCCGGTCATCGGCGACGGTGGCCTGCAGTACTCCGGCGACATCGCCAAGGCCCTGGTCGCGGGCGCCGACACCGTGATGCTGGGCTCGCTGCTCGCGGGCTGCGAGGAGTCCCCGGGCGAGCTGCTGTTCATCAACGGCAAGCAGTTCAAGTCGTACCGCGGCATGGGCTCGCTGGGCGCCATGCAGACCCGTGGCGACCGCAAGTCCTTCTCCAAGGACCGCTACTTCCAGGAGGGCGTCGCCTCCGACGAGCAGCTGGTCCCCGAGGGCATCGAGGGCCAGGTGCCCTACCGCGGCCCGCTGTCCTCGGTCGTCCACCAGCTGGTCGGCGGCCTGCGCCAGTCGATGTTCTACGTCGGCGGCCGCACCGTGCCGGAACTCCAGGCCAACGGCCGGTTCGTACGGATCACCTCGGCGGGCCTCAAGGAGAGCCACCCGCACGACATCCAGATGACGGTCGAGGCGCCGAACTACAGCCGTAAGTAGGCACCAGGCTTCCCCAGGGGCGGTCCCGGAGCAACCGGGGCCGCCCCTGTCGTACCCGTCGGGGATACTGGGAGGCGCTGCAACGCATCAGGGAAAGGCCACACACGTGACTGAGATCGAGATCGGGCGCGGCAAGCGCGGCCGCCGGGCGTACGCCTTCGACGACATCGCCGTCGTCCCCAGCCGTCGTACGCGCGACCCGAAGGAGGTCTCGATCGCCTGGCAGATCGACGCCTACCGCTTCGAGCTGCCGTTCCTGGCCGCCCCCATGGACTCGGTCGTCTCCCCGGCCACCGCGATCCGCATCGGTGAGCTGGGCGGCCTCGGCGTGCTCAACCTCGAGGGCCTGTGGACGCGGTACGAGGACCCGCAGCCGCTGCTCGACGAGATCGTCGGCCTGGACTCCGAGACGGCCACCCGGCGCCTCCAGGAGATCTACTCCGCCCCCATCAAGGAGGAGCTGATCGGCCAGCGCATCAAGGAGGTGCGCGACTCGGGCGTGGTCACCGCGGCCGCCCTCTCCCCGCAGCGCACGGCGCAGTTCTCCAAGGCCGTCGTCGACGCGGGCGTGGACATCTTCGTCATCCGCGGTACGACGGTGTCGGCCGAGCACGTCTCCGGTTCGCACGAGCCGCTGAACCTGAAGCAGTTCATCTACGAGCTCGACGTCCCGGTGATCGTCGGCGGCTGCGCCACGTACACCGCGGCCCTGCACCTGATGCGGACCGGCGCGGCCGGTGTCCTCGTCGGCTTCGGCGGCGGCGCGGCGCACACCACGCGCAACGTGCTGGGCATCCAGGTCCCGATGGCGACCGCGGTCGCGGACGTGGCGGCGGCCCGCCGTGACTACATGGACGAGTCCGGCGGCCGGTACGTGCACGTCATCGCGGACGGTGGCGTGGGCTGGTCCGGCGACATCCCCAAGGCCATCGCCTGTGGCGCGGACGCCGTCATGATGGGCTCCCCGCTGGCCCGTGCCACGGACGCGCCCGGCAAGGGCCACCACTGGGGCATGGAGGCGGTGAACGAGGAGCTGCCGCGCGGCAAGAAGGTCGACCTCGGCACCGTCGGCACCGTCGAGGAGGTCCTGGCGGGCCCGTCGCACACCCCCGACGGCTCGATGAACCTCTTCGGCGCGCTGCGGCGGGCCATGGCCACGACCGGCTACAGCGAGCTGAAGGAGTTCCAGCGCGTCGAGGTGACGGTCGCGGACTCGCAGCACAAGCGGTAGGTCGTCGGACGGCTTGACGGGGGCCGGTCGCCTTGGGGGCGGCCGGCCCCTTTCGCGTGCCTGGGTGCGCGCTGGGTGATACGGGGGCGCGCGGTTGCGTTCGGGGTGGAAACGAGCTGGTCAGACGATCGCGGCGCACCCCGCATGCCACGGCTCCGGGGTCCGTCGCGCTCGCGCGCCCCTCGTCACAACCGGTGCGCCGCCCCCGTGGGTGTCGCCCCCCGCGTGTCCAGCAGCAGCTGTGCCTTCACCGACAGGCCTTGCAGGTCGTACGTCCGGTGCTGCTGGAGCAGGATCGTCAGGTCGGCGTCGGCCGCCGCCTCGTAGAGGGAGTCCGCGCGGGGGACCGGGCGGTCCAGGACGTTCCAGGAGGGGACGTGGGGGTCGTGGTAGCTGACCGCGGCGCCCAGCTCCATCAGGCGGATCGCGATCTCCCGCGCGGGTGTGGCCTGTTGGTCGGCGAGGTCGGCCTTGTAGGTGACGCCGAGGAGCAGCACGCGCGCGCCCCGCGCGGACTTGCCGTGCTCGTTGAGGAGCGTGGCGGCGCGCTGGACGACGTAACGCGGCATCTGGTTGTTGACCTGCTGGGCCAGTTCGACCATGCGGAGGGTGCGGCCGCCGGGGCCGCCGGTCAGGTCCTGCGGGACGGCGTGGCCGCCGACGCCGGGGCCGGGGCGGAAGGTCTGGAAGCCGAAGGGCTTGGTCTCGGCGCAGCGGACCACGTCCCACAGGTCGACGCCCAGCTCGTGGCAGAGCACCGCCATCTCGTTGACGAGGGCGATGTTGACGTGGCGGAAGTTGGTCTCCAGGAGCTGGACCGTCTCCGCCTCCCGGGGGCCACGCGCGCGTACCACCTTGTCGGTGAGGCGCGAGTAGAACGCGGCGGCCGACTCGGTGCACGCGGGCGTGAGGCCGCCGATCACCTTGGGGGTGTTGGCGGGGGTGAAGTCGCGGTTGCCGGGATCCACCCGGCTGGGGGAGTACGCGAGGTGGAAGTCGCGACCCGCGCACAGGCGCGAGCCCTCCTCCAGGAGCGGGCGCAGGAACTCCTCCGTGGTGCCCGGCGGGACCGGCGACTCCAGGATGACCGTGGTGTGCGGGCGCAGATGGCCGGCCAGGGTGCGGGCCGCGGCCTCCACCTGGGTCAGATCGAGTCCGCCGTCCGCCCCGCGCGGGGTGGGCGCGCAGATGACCGCGGTGCGCACCCGGCCGAGCTCGGCGGGGGAGGTGGCCGGCCGGAAGCCCCCCGAGAGCATCCGGCGCAGTTCGGCGGGGCTGAGCGAGCCGGCCTCGGGGCCGGTGCGGTAACCGAGCGTGGGGATGCCCGCGGCGACGGCGGCCTGGGCCAGGGGCAGTCCGTACGGACCGAGTCCGATGACGGCGAGATCTGCGGGCATGGCGTGGACCGTCCTTCCCAATAACCGAAGCGGGACAGGTGCACAAGCCCGGTGGACAGAACGGGCGAGCGCAATGTCAGACTAAGAGTAAATCTGACCGAAATACGAGATTGATTCCTTGTGTCTTCCCGCAGGGTGTCGTCCCGCCGGGTTCTCGAGCTTTGGCCCAGGTGGTGTGGAAGTTGTCCACAGGCTGGGGGTGACTGGTGGCTGAAGTCGGGCAAGCCGGTCAGAATTTGGGCATGGGGGATACGGACCGGGTCACTCCTCACGGGTGACCGGCGCGACCGACAGCGGGAGGCAGCGGTGAGGACAGCGACACTGGGGCCGGTGCAGCGAGCCGAGGCGCTCGCGGCCATGGCCGAGCGAGAGCTGGACCTACTGGTGGTGGGCGCCGGTGTGGTCGGTGCCGGGACCGCCCTCGACGCGGTCACGCGCGGGCTGTCCGTCGGCCTGGTCGAGGCGCGCGACTGGGCGTCGGGCACCTCCAGCCGGTCGAGCAAGCTCATCCACGGCGGCCTGCGCTACCTGGAGATGCTCGACTTCGCCCTCGTCCGGGAGGCCTTGAAGGAGCGCGGCCTGCTGCTGGAGCGGCTCGCCCCGCACCTGGTGAAGCCGGTGCCGTTCCTGTACCCCTTGCAGCACAAGGGCTGGGAGCGCCTGTACGCCGGGTCCGGCGTCGCGCTCTACGACAGCATGTCGATGGCCCGCGGACACGGGCGGGGCCTGCCGATGCACCGGCATCTGAGCCGCCGTCACGCCCTGCGCGTCGCGCCCGCCTTGAAGAAGGACGCCCTGGTCGGCGCCCTTCAGTACTACGACGCCCAGATGGACGACGCCCGCTTCGTGGCCACCCTCGTGCGCACGTCGGCGGCGTACGGCGCACAGGTCGCCAACCGGGCGCGGGTGACCGGGTTCCTGCGCGAGGGCGAACGGGTCGTCGGCGCCCGGGTGCAGGACGTCGAGGCGGGCGGGGAGTACGAGGTCCGCGCCAAGCAGATCGTCAACGCCACGGGCGTGTGGACCGACGACACCCAGGCCCTGGTGGGCGAGCGCGGGCAGTTCCACGTCCGCGCCTCCAAGGGCATCCACCTCGTGGTGCCCAAGGACCGCATCCACTCCTCGACCGGGCTGATCCTGCGCACCGAGAAGTCCGTGCTGTTCGTCATCCCCTGGGGCCGGCACTGGATCATCGGCACCACGGACACCGACTGGGACCTCGACAAGGCGCACCCCGCCGCGTCCAGCGCCGACATCGACTACCTGCTGGAGCATGTGAACTCCGTGCTCGCCGTCCCGCTGACCCGGGACGACGTCGAGGGCGTGTACGCCGGACTGCGGCCGCTGCTCGCCGGGGAGTCGGACGCCACCAGCAAGCTGTCGCGCGAGCACACGGTGGCGCATCCGGTGCCCGGTCTGGTGGTCGTGGCGGGCGGCAAGTACACGACGTACCGGGTGATGGCCAAGGACGCGGTCGACGAGGCGGTGCACGGGCTCGACATGCGGGTCGCCGAGTGCGTCACCGAGGACGTGCCGCTGCTGGGCGCCGAGGGGTACCAGGCGCTGTGGAACGCGCGAGCGCGGATCGCCGCCCGGACAGGTCTGCACGTGGTGCGGGTGGAGCATCTGCTGAACCGATTCGGTTCGCTGGCGGAGGAGGTCCTCGAACTCATCGCCGCGAACCCCTCCCTCGGGGAGCCGTTGCCCGCCGCAGAGGACTATCTGCGCGCCGAGATCGTGTACGCCGCCTCGCACGAGGGGGCGCGGCACCTGGACGACGTGCTCACCCGGCGGACGCGGATCTCCATCGAGACCTTCGACCGCGGAACGCGCAGCGCGCGGGAGGCCGCCGAACTGATGGCGCCGGTGCTGGGCTGGGACAAGGACCACATCGAGCGGGAGATCGAGCACTACGAGAAGCGGGTGGAGGCGGAGCGGGAGTCCCAACGCCAGCCGGACGACCTGACGGCGGACGCGGCTCGGTTGGGGGCGCCGGACATCGTGCCGTTGTAGGGCGCGTGCGGGGTGGCTGTTGGCGGGGGTGGCGTCGGCGGGCGGGTGCGGGTGCGGGGCGGCGGCGCGTCGGGTGGGTGCTGAGTGCGTGTTGGCGGCGGCGCGTTGGGTGGTGCTGGGTGCGTGTCGGCCGGCGTCGCGTCGGCCGGCGTCGCGTCGGCCGGCGTCGCGTGGGCGGGTGCCGGGTGCCGGGGGCCGGGGGCCGGGGGCCGGGGGCCGGTGAAGCTCACTCGAACGAGTGTCGTTGGGTGGGATCTTCGTTCGGAACCCGGTCGTTCTACGAGGTGCGGGGGCAGAACTCGGCGGCGAGCAGGGCCGGTTCGAGGTCGGGGTCTGCGATCGCGGTCGTGTTCACCCGGAAGGTGAGGACACGACGGCCGTCGACGGTGGCCGCGGTGCGCACGTAACTGCCGGCGATCCGGCCGTTGTGCCCCCACACCGTCGTGCCGCACGGCAGCTTCACCGGGTACAGCCCCATGCCGTACAGGCCGTGTGCGGTGCGGGTGTCGCGCATCTCGCGCAGCCGGCGCGGGGGCAGCAGTTCACCGCCGAGCAGCGCCGCGTAGAAGCGGTTCAGATCGGCGAGCGTGGTCACCAACTCGCCGGCGGCCCCGGCGACCCGCGGATCCAGAACGGTGACATCGGATCCGTCGGTGTCGTAGGCGCGGCCGTGCGGGGCGGGGAGGGAGGTGCCGGAGCCAGGGAAGGAGGTGCCCGTCAGACCGAGTGGGGCGAGGATGCGGCGCTGGGCCTCGGTCGCGTACGAGTGGCCGGTGACCTCGGCGACGATCAGGCCGAGCAGGACGTAGTTGGTGTTCGAGTAGGTGAAGCGGCCGAGGCCGGCAGAAGGGTGGGTGAGCGCGATGCGCACGGCTTGACGAGGGGAGAGGGGGACCGCGCCCCGGGTGTAGGTGGTGAAGTCGACCAGGCCGCTGGTGTGGGTGAGCAGGGCGCGCACGGTGATCGCGCGGCCGTCGTTCCCGGCGCCCCGCACCAGGCCGGGCAGATACCGCTCCACGGTGTCGGACAGGGACAGCCGGTGTTCCTCGGCCAGTTGGAGGACGACGGTCGCGATGAAGGTCTTCGTGATGCTGCCGGCGCGGAAGTGATCGGCGCGTGCGATGCCGTGTCCGGCCTCGGCGTAACGGGAATCGGTCTCCTCGCGGGCCAGGAGCGCGGCGGCGGGTGCCTCGCCCTCGGTGACCAGCAGCGGGAGGAGCCCGTCCGTCGGGGGCGTCGCGGGAGCCGAGGAGGCGGTCGGGGCGAGGGCGAGCAGAGCCAGGCACACGGGGAGGGCGAGCAGCGTCCGGAGCGGCGGCATCGGGGTCCCTTCGGTGGGGTGGGCCTGGTGGGTGGTCCGTTGTCCGGCCCATCATGCCGCGGGGTGGAATCGGGGGCTCCGGGGGGCTTTCGGTGGGTGCGGAGGGCGGGGTGGGGCGGGCTGCCGTCACCGTGGTGTGAGGGGTCGTGGCGCGGTGTGGTCATGGTGGTGCGGGTGAGCGGGTCCCGCGGCGGGCCGCCGGTCCCCAGGGGCACCCTGGGCGTCGGGCACTTGTCGGGTGAGGGACAATGGAGGCTCTGTCAGGGCGGGTTGTATGAGGGGACGCATGTCGGAGGCGGAGCGGGCGGGGGCATCCCGTCAGGGCAAGAGCGAACGTCTCCTCGCCGGGCGGTACCGGTTGGGAGCAGTGCTCGGCCGGGGCGGCATGGGCACGGTGTGGCGCGCCGAGGACGAGACCCTGGGCCGGATCGTCGCGGTGAAGGAGCTGCGGTTCCCCTCCAACATCGACGAGGAGGAGAAACGCCGGCTGATCACGCGCACGTTGCGTGAGGCCAAGGCGATCGCGCGGATCCGCAACAACAGCGCGGTGACGGTCTTCGACGTGGTCGACGAGGACGACCGGCCGTGGATCGTGATGGAACTCGTCGAGGGCAAGTCGCTCGCCGAGGTCATCCGGGAGGACGGCCTGCTGGAGCCGAAGCGGGCGGCGGAGGTCGGGCTCGCGGTGCTCGACGTGCTGCGCTCGGCGCACCGCGAGGGCATCCTGCACCGGGACGTGAAGCCGTCCAACGTGCTGATCTCCGACGACGGCCGGGTCGTGCTCACCGACTTCGGCATCGCCCAGGTCGAGGGCGACCCGTCGATCACCTCCACCGGCATGTTGGTCGGAGCCCCCTCCTACATCTCCCCGGAGCGGGCCCGCGGGCACAAGCCGGGGCCGGCCGCGGACCTGTGGTCGCTGGGCGGGCTGTTGTACGCGTCGGTCGAGGGTCTGCCGCCCTACGACAAGGGCTCGGCGATCGCGACGCTGACCGCGGTGATGACCGAACCGCTGGAGGAGCCCAAGAACGCGGGCCCGCTGCGGGACGTCATCTACGGGCTGCTCACCAAGGACCCCGAGAAGCGGCTCGACGACGCCGGTGCGCGCAAGATGCTCAACGCGGTCATCCACGCGCCCGAGCCGAAGCCGGGCGAGCCGGACCCGGCGCCGGACGCGACGAAGGTGGTGCCGTTGCCTCCGCAGCCCGACCGGGGTGCAGGGGAGGCCGGGGACCGGTTGCGCGGGGCGCTGCGTTCCGTGCGGAAGGCGGCCGTGGCCGCGGGGGCGGCGGGTACGGCGGCCGCGTCCCGGGCCAAGTCGGGCAGTGGTACGGCGAGTTCACCGGCGACGCCGACCTCGGGGACGGCCGGCGACGCGGCGGCTTCGGGTCCCGCGAGTGGCGCGACGGCTTCCGGGCCGGGCTCCTCCGGTTCGGTGACGTCGGGTTCCGGCAGCGTGGGTGCGGCCGGGGCGCCCGGTGCGGCCGCAGCGGGTGGCGGCAGCGGTTCGGGGACGGCGCCCGGGGCCGACGCGGCGAGCGGTGGCCGGAGTTCCGGGTGGCCCGTGATGACGCCGCCGGCGGATCTGCCGCCGCGGCCGGTGCCGAGGGCGCCGCTCACCGATGTGGTGCCCAGGCGCACGCTGGTGATCATCGCGGCGGTCGTGGTGCTCGCCCTGGTCGCGGTCGTGCTGGCCGTGGCGTTCAGCGGTGACGACGAGCCTTCCGGCAACGCGGCGGGCGGTGGCGCCAAGTCCTCCGCGAGCGTGAGCGCGAGTGCCTCCCCCAAGGAGGACCCGGGCGGTGGTACCCAGCCGGACGGCAAGGCGACCGAGTCCGCGGGCTCCGGTTCGGCGACCGGGAAGACGCCGAGCAGCAGCCCGTCCGCGAGCGGGAGCAGCGAGGCCGGCGGTTCCTCCGACAAGGGTGGCGGCACGGCGAAGTCGACGTACAGGGGCGGTCAGGGCTACTCGATCGGGCTGCCCGCGGGGTGGAAGTTCCAGACGTCGGCCTCCGCGGGGGATCGTTTCACCGGACCCGACGGGCAGAAGCTGCTGGTGGCCTGGACGTCCACGCCGAAGGGTGACCCGGTGGCGGACTGGAAGAGCCAGGAGCGGTACATGGTGCGCTCCCAGTACGACCGGGTGCGCATAGCCAAGGTGGACTACCGCGGCTGGTTGGCGGCCGACTGGGAGTTCACCTATGTCGAGGGCGGGACGAAGTACCGGACGATCGACCGGGGCTTCGTCGTCAACGACCATCTCGGATATGCGCTGATGTACACGGCGAAAGCCGCCAATTGGGGCAGTGAGTCGCGTAAGGGCACCTGGCAGACCCTGGCGAAGACGTTCGAACCGAAATCGTGAAGTGACCGCGCGGTGACCGGTTCCTCGTTTGGGGAGTGAGATCTCGCATCCCCTCTTTGCGGGTTGCCTCCGGCACGTATCGTGAGTGCTTGCGGACGGTACGCATCCAGGTGTGGGCGGAACGGCACGCGAGGCGAACGGAATTGACCGATCCGGAGGGGCCGGGGGAGGCAACGTGGACGACTATGCGGGACGGGTACTCGCCGACCGCTACCGCCTGCCGCTGCCGCCCTCCGACGAGTACGAACTCACCGAGAGCCGGGCCTTCGACACCTACAGCGGGCAGGAAGTCCTGGTCCGGCAGGTGCCGTTGCCCGAGGTCGTCGAGGCGGAGGTGCTCGACGCGGAGGGTCTGCCCGACGGTTTCACCGCAAGGGACCCGCGGGAGCGGGGAGTTCGGGGTTCGGCCTCGCGGACGAGCACGCGGCGGCCCACCGAACCGGCGGTGCGACGGGCCGTGGAGGCCGCGCAGGCCGCCGCCCGGATACCCGACCATCCCCGGCTCGACCAGGTCTTCGACGTGTTCGCCGAGGGCGGGTCGCTGTGGGTCGTCAGCGAGCTGGTGGCCGCGCGGCCGCTGGCGGCGCTGCTCGCGGAGAAGCCGCTGACGCCGTACCGGGCGGCCGAGGTCGCCGCCGACGTCCTCATGGCCCTGCGGGTGCTGCACGCCCACGGCTGGGTCCACCGCAACATCACCGCCCGCACGGTCCTGGTCTGCGACGACGGCCGCGTCATGCTGACCGGCCTCGCGGTCGGGGCGGCGGAGGAGGCGCTGTGCGGATACGACCCGGTGCCGGCCGAGGACGGTGACGAGGGGTTCGCACACCGCCGTGGGACGGGCGGCACGGGGACTCTCGACGGACCGGGAAGCAGCGACGGACCCGGAGGCATGGGCGGACCCGGCGGTGTCGGCGGGCCCGGGAGCGCGGGTGGCCCCGGGAGTGCGGGCCCTCCCGGAGGTGCCGGTGCGCAGGCCGGCGGCGTCGATCCCGAGGCCGCGCGGCGGGCCGCCATCGAGGCGCGGGAGGCCGGTGGGCTGCCGGGACTCGGACTCGGCGAGGACGCCACGAACGGCACCGGCACGTCGGCCGCGGTCGCGCGCGGGGCCGTGGAGACCGGCGGTGACGTCCGGGCCGCGCGCGCCGGGGCGATCGCCGCCTATCGCGCGGGCGCCCGGGCCGCGGCCCGGGTCCAGGAGGCCCAGCAGCACGGCCGGGCGGCCCTGCCGGGAGCCCGGCCGACCCCCGAGGCCGACCCCGCCGGCCGGACCGAGGGCAGGGCCGGGGGCCCGACCCCGCCGTACGGTTCGGGCAGCGGTGTGCGGCAGGGGCCGTACGCCCTGGGCAACGGGGGCGAGGCGCCGCCGGGTTCCGCGCCCCTGAGCGGTGCGGTGCAGCCCGGCCGTGGTGAGCGGCCCGCCTCGGTGCCGCCGGGACAGATCGCCGAGCCCTACGGCGTACGGGCCGGTGCGGGGCGCCCGCCGGGCGGGCAGGAACGCACCGCCGCGCTGCCGCCCGTACCCGGCCCCGCCCCCACGCCCGGCCGGTGGGACGAGCTTGCCGCCGCGACCCCCGCTCCCCGCGGTCCCGCCACCGCGCTCGCCGCCGAGCGGGCGCGGCAGGCCAGGATGGCCGTGGTCGGGCCGGTCACCGAGCGATGGGCACCGGAGCAGGCCGGGCCGGTGCACGAGAACTGGCAGCTGGCCGCGCCGATCGGGCCCGCCACCGACCTGTGGGGGCTCGGGGCGCTGCTCTTCAGGGCCGTGCAGGGGCACGCGCCGTACCCGGAGGAGTCGACGGCCGAGCTGGTGCAGATGGTGTGCGCCGAGCCGCCCGCCTTCGCCGAGGAGTGCGGCCCGCTGCGTCCGGTGGTGGAGTCGCTGCTGCGTCAGGACCCCACCGAGCGGCTGGACTTCGAGGAGCTGCGGGGCTGGCTGCGCTCGCTGGTGCGGTCCGCGCCGGAGCCCGAGGCCGGCGCCCACGTCATCGCCGCTCCGCCGATCGACTCCACCCGGCTGCCCGTCGTACGGCGGCGGGGCGAGCTGGTGCGCCGACGGCGTGCCGGGCTGCCCGCGACCAGTGCGCACGGACGGCACAAGCGGGCCAGGCAGGAGACGGTGGGGTCACCGCGCCGACTCGGTCGTACGTTGCTGCTGCTGGTGCTGCTCCTGATGGCCGGGGCGATCGCGTACGCGATGCTGTTCATGCCCAAGTCCGGTGATTCGACGAACGGTTCGGGCGACACCGACCGGACCGGCACCGCCGGTGAGGTCAGTGAGGCACCCGCGAGCAGCGAGCCGCGGCCCGACCAGACCTCGCCGAATTCCGAGCCGACGCCGAAGCCGAAGGACAGCCCCTCGGGTTCCACCGAGACCCAGACCTCCGGCCCCGAGGTCGCCGACGGCTTCACGTTGCGTTCGGACCCCGCCGGGTTCCGGGTGGCCGTCGCGAGCGGCTGGGAGCACACCCCGGAGAACGGCCGCGGCCAGGTCGTGTACTCGCACGGCGACTTCGACCTGATCGTCGTGGCCGGGAGGGACAGCGCGGACGAGTATGGCGAGGACCCGATGGCGTACCAGCGGGAGGACGAGCGCGAGCTCCAGCCGTACCGCGACTCCAGCTGGGCCAGCGCCTCGGGGCTGAAGACGATCCAGGTGGGCGGACGGACCATGGCCGAGGGGCAGTTCACCTGGACCGACGACGCCGGGCGGGAGCTGTTCGTGCGCAACCTGGCGATGCTCGTCGCCGGCAAGTACCACGTGGTGCAGGTCCGCGGGCCCGAGGCCGAGCGGGACGAGGTGACGCGGCTGTTCGAGCAGGCGGCGGCGACCTACGCGGTCATCGGCTGACCCACGGCATCAGTAGCACGGGTCACGGCTCGGCACGGACGGGTGAGGGGGCGGTCCGACGGGTGGCGGCTCGGTCCGGTTCCCGGAGGGGAGAACTGTCACAACAGCGAAACCTTGGCACCCCCGTGGTTCCCAGCGTCCCGGACGGTCCCTAATCTGACCTTGTCAAGACCATTGCGGGGCAACGTGAATCAGATGCAGGGCCTGCTCCTCGCGGGCCGCTACCGGCTGGCCGACACCCTCGGCAGCGGCGGCATGGGGCGGGTGTGGCGTGCGCATGATGAGGTGCTGCACCGGGCCGTCGCCATCAAAGAGCTGACCGCCGCGCTCTACGTCTCCGAGAGCGACCAGGAGCGGCTGCTCCACCGCACCCGTGCCGAGGCCCGCGCGGCGGCCCGGATCAACCACTCCGCCGTCGTCACCGTGCACGACGTCCTCGACCACGACGCCCGTCCGTGGATCGTGATGGAGCTGGTCGAGGGCCGCTCGCTGGCCGACGCCGTCAAGGTGCAGGGGCGCGTCGAGCCCACCGAGGCCGCCCGGATCGGGCTGTGGGTGCTGCGCGCCCTGCGTGCCGCGCACTCCGCCGGCGTCCTGCACCGCGACGTGAAGCCCGGCAACGTCCTGATCTCCCACGACGGCCGGGTCCTGCTCACCGACTTCGGCATCGCCCAGATCGAGGGCGACACGACCATCACCCGCACCGGGGAGGTCGTCGGCTCCGTCGACTACCTCGCCCCCGAGCGGGTGCGCGGCCACGACCCGGGCCCGGCCTCCGACCTGTGGGCGCTCGGCGCGACGCTGTACACGGCGGTGGAGGGCCGTTCGCCGTTCCGCCGCACCTCACCGATCGGCACCATGCAGGCGGTCGTCGAGGAGGACCCCGCCGAGCCCGTCCACGCCGGTGTGCTGAAGCCCGTCCTGGCCGCGCTGCTGCGCAAGGATCCGGCCGAGCGGCCGAGCGCGGCGGAGGCCGAGCGGATGCTCGCCGAGGCGGCGGAGGGGCGGCTGCCGACCCAGGCGCGGCCGTACGCGCCGACGGGGCGGCACGGGGCGACGGGACAGTCCGGGCAGCCGGGCCGACCGGGACAGCCGGGGTACGACACCGTGGGCACCGGCACAGGGACCCGCGCGCAGACGGCCCCCGCCGCGCCGTATCCGCCGGTGGCGGCCGGGCCCGCGTTCGTGTCCGCGCCCGCTGCGCCGAAGCGGCATCGCCTGCGTACGTTCGCCCTGGTCGTCGCCCTCGCGGCGATCGTCGGCGGGGGCGCGGCGGCGGTGTGGCAGCAGTTCGGCACGGGCAGCCCTGACGCCGCCGCCTCGCAGTCCCCGAGCGGTACGCCCACCGACCGGGGGAACGGCGGCCAGGCGCCCGCGAGTTGGGAGAAGCGCGTCGACCCCTTCGGCTTCACCATCTATCTGCCCAAGGGGTGGCAGCGGACCGTCTCCATCGACGCGGACGGCCTGCGGCAGGTCGACTACTCGCCCGACAACGGCAAGCACCTCGTGCGCGTCGCCGTCGACACGGCGCCGGACTTCGACAGCTCCTACCAGCACATGCGCGATCTGGAGGGGCAGATCTCCCCGTCACTGGTGGCCTACGAGCGGCTGAGCATGAAGCAGGAGCCTTACCGAGACCTGCCGAGCACCCGCTGGGAGTACACCTGGACGGCGCTGGCGAAGGACGGGCCGCACTTCACCGCGGGCCCGTACCGGGCGATCGACGTCGGCTACATCGCGCGGGACGGCGTCGAGTACGCCCTCTACTCCGCCTCGCCGGTCGAGGACTGGGCCACCACGCGTGCGCGGTTCAGCCGGATCCTGCAGAGCTGGCAGCCGAAAACCCGCTGACAACTTGGCCGGTCAGTGCCCCGGAAGGGGTCCGTCCGGCGCGGCATCATGGGGCGCATGGGGACCCCGGGGGACAACTTCCGTGTCATAGCGGGTCGTTATCGCCTGGAGGTGCGGCTCGGGCGGGGCGGTATGGGGGTCGTGTGGCAGGCGACCGACCTGTTGCTGGGGCGGCGGGTGGCGGTCAAGGAACTGCCCCTCGACGAGCCGCTGTCCGAGGCCGGGGACCGGCGGCGGCGTGACCGCGTGCTGCGTGAGGCGCGGGCGGTCTCGCAGTTGCGGCATCCGCACATCGTCGTCGTCCATGACGTCGTGGAGCACGACGAACGGCCCTATCTGGTGCTGGAGTTGATCGACGGCAGCTCCCTCGCCGACCGGATCGCCGAGCACGGGCCGGTGGTGCCCGCCGAGGCCGCGCGGATCGGTGTGGCCCTGCTCGGCGCGCTGCGGGCCGCGCACGCCGCCGGGGTCCTGCACCGCGACATCAAGCCCGCGAACGTCCTGCTGGAGACCGGTACCGGCCGGGTCGTCCTCACCGACTTCGGCGTCGCCCAGGTCGCGGGCACCCCCACGCTCACCGAGCTGGACTCCTTCGTCGGCTCGCCCGAGTACACCGCGCCGGAGCGGATGTCCGGGCTGCCGACCGGACCGGCCTCCGACCTGTGGTCGCTGGGCGTGCTGCTGTGCACGGCGGTGAGCGGCGCATCCCCGTTCCGGCGCGACTCGTTGAGCGGTGTCCTGCACGCCGTCCTCGCCGCGGAGATACGCCCGCCCGCGCAGGCCGCGCCGATCCTGCCCGTCGTACGGGGGCTGCTGGAGCGCGACCCGGAGCGGCGGCTGGACGGGGAGCGGGCGGAGTGGATGCTGCGGGCGTACCTGGAGACGGGCCGGATGCCGGACCGGGAGCCGCGGCGCTCCAGGCGAGGGGTGCTTGTCGCGGTGCTGCTGGTCGCCGCGATGGCCGGGGCGGGGGTGTCGGGGGCGGCGCTGATCATGCATCAGGAGGGGGGTGGGGGGACTCCGTCGCCGTCACCGCCGTCCGTCAGCGGGTCGGTGAGTGGGTCGGTGAGCGTCCCGACCGACGCCTCGACCCGTGCCTCCACCGGCGGGCCCACCAGTGCCTCCACCGGCGCTTCCGTGAGCTCCTCGATGAGCGCAAGCTCCCCGGCGAAGCCCGCCCCGACCCCCACGGGGCGCCCAAACGGGAGATAAGCGACCTCCTCGGTCACGGGTCTGTGACCGCGGCGCCTTCTGGGTGGATCCGGACGCGCCTGGCGCGATAGGAACGGACCCATGAGCAGCAACGGGGGAGCCCCTCATGGGTCCGACGAGCCCACCAGTTTTGGACTGCAACCGCCGAACCCGCCTGCGGCCGTGCCGCACCCCGGCAACCCGTACGCGGCGCCCACCCAGGTCGTGCCGCATCAGGCGGCGCCCGCGCAGGACCCTGGCACGGGTCGTCTGATCGCGGGTCGTTACCGACTGCTGGCCAAGCTCGGGCACGGCGGCATGGGCACGGTGTGGCGCGCCAAGGACGAGACGGTGGACCGCGAGGTCGCAGTCAAGGAGCCCCGCGTACCGGACCACCTTCCCGAACGTGAACGTGCCAACGCCTTCGAGCGCATGCGTCGCGAGGCCCGGGCCGCGGCCCGGCTGGATCACCCCTCGGTCGTCAACGTGCACGACGTCGCGGTCGTCGACGGCCAGCCCTGGATCGTCATGGAGCTGGTGCACGGCCGTTCGCTGGGCGACGCCCTTCAGGAGGGCACCCTCGGGGCGCGCGAGGCGGCCAGGATCGGCCTGGAGGTGCTCGGCGCGCTGGAGGCCGCGCACGCGGCGGGCATCCTGCACCGAGACGTCAAGCCGGACAACGTGCTGCTCGGCCGCCACGACCGGGTCGTCCTCACCGACTTCGGGATCGCCCAGATCGAGGGCGAGACCAGTCTGACCGACACCGGCGGCTTCGTCGGCTCGCCCGAGTACATCGCGCCGGAGCGGGTGCTGGGGCAGCGCCCAGGACCGGCGTCGGACCTGTGGTCGCTGGGCGTGGTGCTCTACGCGGCGACCGAGGGCGTCTCGCCGTTCCGCCGCAGCAACACCCCGGCCACGCTCCAGTCGGTCCTCAACGCCGCGCCCGCCCCACCGGCCTCCGCCTCCGGTCCGCTGGCCGAGGTCATCACCGGTCTGCTGCACAAGGACCCCGCGAGCCGCCCGAACGCGGCCCGGGTGCGTGCCCTGCTGGAGGCGGCCGCGCACCCGCCGACGCCGGTGCCGACGCAGGTCGTGCACCGCGACGAGGGCGCCCCGAAGAGCGGCGTACGGCTGGGCCGCAGGACCCTGCTCGGCGTCGGTGCCGCCGTCGTCGCGGCCGCGGTGGCGGCGTACCTGGTGATCGCGGACCCGTTCGCGGGCCCGCTCCCGGACGGCTGGACGACGAAGAAGGTGGACGACGTCGCCGCGTCCCTGGCGGTGCCCGGCCACTACAAGCAGCGGGCGCCCGACCGGGAGACGGACGAGGGGCACTGGGTCACGTACACCGACCCCAGCGGCGCGATCTGGATCGGGCTGCGGCTCGACAGGAAGGCCGAGGACCCGGGCAACACCATCGCCAGTTCGGCCGCCGCGGAGATGTACGAGGACAACAAGACGTTCGAGGAGAGCGGCAAGTACGACTACGACATGCCGGAGAACCCGAGGACGAAGACCGAGGACGAGACGACCTACCAGGGCGAGCCGGCCGCCAGGAACACGATCGTCTACAACACCGACGACACCGAGAACCCCCTCCCGCGCGAGATGCAGATCTTCTACTACAAGACCTCCAAGGGGGACATGTACAAGCTCACCGTCAGCTATCCGGGCGAGGGCGACTTCACGCACAGGGGGCGCGAGGTCGCCGAGACGGCGATCGCGAACCTCGACGTCGATGTGCTCTGACCCGCGTCGACAAGCGAGGCTCCCGCACGGTACTGATGGGACATGAGCAACGACGGGGACGGCGCCGGCCCCAAAGGACGGCTGATAGGCGGCCGTTACCGGCTGACCGAGCGCATCGGGTCGGGCGGCATGGGCACCGTCTGGCGAGCGCACGACGAACGCGTGGACCGCGAAGTCGCCGTGAAGCAGCCGCGGTTGCCCGGCGACCCGGAGGACGAGGTCCATCAGCGCGCCTCGCACCGGCTCTACCGCGAGGCGCGTGCCGCGGCCCGGGTCGACCATCCCGCCGCAGTCTCCATCCATGACGTGGTCGTCGAGGACGGACTGCCCTGGATCGTCATGGAGTTGGTGCGCGGGGAGTCCCTGCACGAGCTGCTCCGGCGCGGTCCCGTGGCCCCCGCCGAGACCGCACGGATCGGCCTCGCCGTCCTCGGCGCGCTGCGCGCCGCGCACGCCGTGGGGATCGTGCACCGCGATGTGAAGCCCGCCAACGTGCTGCTCGGCCCGCACGGCCGGGTCGTCCTCACGGACTTCGGCATCGCCCATGTCCAGGGCGAGGAATCCCTCACCGTCAGCGGCGAGTTCGTCGGCTCCATCGAGTTCGTCGCCCCCGAGCGGATGTCGGGACGCGGCGCGGGCCCGGCCTCCGACCTGTGGTCCCTGGGCGTGCTGCTGTACGCCGCCGTGGAGGGCGAACCGCCCTTTCGCCGTACGACGTTGGAGTCCACCCTCGCCGCGATCCTGTCCTTCGACCCGCCCGAGCCCCGCCGGGCCGGACCCCTCACTCCCCTGATCACCGGGCTGTTGGGGAAGGACCCCGACCTGCGTCCGGGCGCCGAGGAGGCCGCCAAGGTCCTGGAGGCGGCGGCGGAGGGGTGGCCGGTGCCCCCGCTGTCCGAGACACCGACCCCGCAGACCCCCGACCGCCTCAGCGAGTGGGAGGAGGACTCCGGCACCGTACGCCTGCGGGACAGCGGGCCCGCGCCCGTGCCGGAGGCGCACACCACCGTCGTACCGACGTCGAGGCCGAGGCCCCAGCTCCTGCGCCGGCCGCTGCCCGCCGCCGTGCTCGGGGTCGTCCTCGCCAGCGGTGCGTGGCTCGGGGCGTCGTACGCCCTCGCCGAGCCCGAGGCGACCGGGGTCGCCCCACCGCGGGTGACCTCGGTCCCCGCCGTCTCCGCCACGGACATCGCCGACGAGTCCTGGGAGACGCACGAGGAGAAGGCCCTGAAGGCCACGCTGGCCGCCCCGAGCCGGTACCGGGAGACCCACCGGCAGGGCAGCGCCACCGACCAGCCGCGGATGGTGAGCTACGGAGACGGCGGCATCGATGTGCGCCTGAGCCTGTGGGACCGGACCACCGAGACCCCCCTGGGCCGGGCGTACCAGCAGAAGAAGGCCTGGGCGACCCACGGGGAGGCCGACACCCAGCTCACGCAGACCAGCCTCGGGGGTGACTACGCCGTCCAGGCCGACACCGCCTACGACGGCAAGGGCGCCGCCCCGGCCCGGGTCGTGCAATTGTTCGTCAGGACCGACGACGGCCGTCTCTACGAACTCCGTGTCGACATGCCGAAGGGGACGGCCGCGGAGAAGGAGGGCATGGGCCTGTTCAAGGCGGCGCGTGACCGGCTCGTGATCGGAAAAGAGTGAGCGGTGGGTGATCGTCCCCGCACAACGCGCTGATCAGCGGCTTTAGCGCCAGTGATCGCTGGCAGTGTGTGAGTACTCGGTGAATCACTATTACCGACGGGTACCCAAAGTCTCCGCCCCGGCATACTCTGCGCGTCATGACGGACACGAAGGCTTCGGAGCAGGCCACCAACCCCCTCGCCCCCGCGCCGGAAGGCGCGCGTACCGCCGCCGACGTGGTCACCCCGGAGCTGGTCGCCCAGCTCACCAAGGGCGTGGTCGGTTCCGGTCGTACCGCCAACCACACGCCGTTCACCGGCGAGAAGCTGGCCGACCTGCCCGAGTCGACGCCCGAGGACGTCGAGAAGGCCTTCCAGGCGGCCCGCAAGGCGCAGACGGTGTGGGAGCGCACGCCCGTACGGCAGCGCGCCGCCGTCCTGCTCCGCTTCCACGACCTCGTCCTCGAACGCCAGGCCGAGGTCCTCGACCTCATCCAGCTGGAGACCGGCAAGGCCCGCCTGCACGCCCACGAGGAGGTGCAGGCCGTCGCGGTCGCCGCCCGCCACTACGGCCGCAAGGCCCCCTCCTATCTGCGGCCCAAGCGGCACGCGGGCGCCGTGCCGGCCCTCACCAAGGTGACCGAACTGCGCCACCCGCGCGGTGTCGTCGGCCAGATCGCCCCCTGGAACTACCCGCTCGAACTGTCCGTCGGCGACGCGCTGCCCGCCTTCGTCGCGGGCAACGCCGTGGTGATGAAGCCCGACACCGAGACCTGCCTCACCGCCCTGTGGGCGCGTGACCTGCTCGTGGAGGCCGGCCTGCCCGCCGACGTCTTCCAGGTCGTCCTCGGCGAAGGCCCCGTCGTCGGCCCCGAGGTCGTCCGGCACGCCGACTACGTCTCCTTCACCGGCTCCACCCGCACCGGCCGCGAGGTCGCCCAGGGTGCCGCCGCCCGCCTGGTCGGGGTGTCCCTCGAACTCGGCGGCAAGAACGCCATGGTGGTCCTGGAGGACGCCGACATCGAGAAGGCGGCCGCCGGCGCGGTCCGCGCCTGCTTCTCCTCCGCCGGTCAACTCTGCATCTCCATCGAGCGGTTGTACGTCCACGAGTCGATAGCCGACGCCTTCCTGGAGCGCTTCGCCACCCGCACCAAGGCCATGCGGCTCGGCACGTCCCTCGCCTACGGCGCCGACATGGGCTCCCTGGTCGGCGAACGCCAGCTGGAGACCGTCACCCGGCACGTGGAGGAGGCCGTCGCCAAGGGCGCCACGGTCGTCGCCGGCGGTGTCGCGCGCCCGGACATCGGCCCGTACTTCTTCGAGCCCACCATCCTCGACGGCGTCACCGAGCCCATGGCGATCTGCGCCGAGGAGACCTTCGGCCCGGTCGTCTCCGTCTACCGCTTCACGACCGACGACGAGGCCGTCGCGCAGGTCAACTCCACCCCGTACGGCCTCAATTCCTCGGTCTGGACGAAGGACGGCAGGCGCGGACGGGAGATCGCCGCCCGGCTGCGCACCGGCACGGTCAACATCAACGAGGGCTACGCGCCCGCCTACGGCAGCGTCCAGTCCCCGATGGGCGGCATGAAGGACTCGGGCCTCGGCCGCCGGCACGGCTCCGAGGGCATCCTCAAGTACACCGAGGCCCAGACCGTCGCCCAGCAGCGGCTGCTGCCGATGGCGCCGTCGCTGGGGATGAGCGACGAGGCGTACGCCCAGTTCATGAGCCGCAGCCTGCGGCTGATGAAGGCGTTCCGGTTCCGGTAGGGAGAGCGCACGTGCCACAGGACGACTACGACTACGACGTCATCGTCGTGGGTTCCGGATTCGGCGGCTCGGTCAGCGCCCTTCGCCTCACGGAGAAGGGCTATCGCGTGGGTGTCCTGGAGGCGGGCCGCCGCTTCACCAGGCAGACCCTCCCGAAGAACTCCTGGGACATCAAGAACTACCTCTGGGCCCCCCGGCTCGGCATGTACGGCCTCCAGCGCATCCATCTGCTGGGCAACGTCATGGTCCTGGCCGGCGCGGGCGTCGGCGGCGGTTCGCTGAACTACGCCAACACCCTCTACGTACCGCCGACCCCGTTCTTCCAGGACCCGCAGTGGCGTGACATCACGGACTGGGAGGAGGAGTTGAAGCCGTACTACGACCAGGCCCAGCGCATGCTCGGCGTCCGGCTCAACCCGACGATGACCCCGTCCGACGTCCATCTGAAGGCCGCCGCCCAGCGGATGGGCGTGGGTGACACCTTCCACATGGCCCCGGTCGGCGTGTTCTTCGGCGACGGCAAGGACGCCGACGGGACGACGAGGGCGAAGCCCGGCGAGACGGCCGACGACCCCTACTTCGGTGGCGCCGGCCCCGCCCGCACGGCGTGCAGCGAGTGCGGCGAGTGCATGACTGGCTGCCGGCACGGCGCGAAGAACACGCTCAACGAGAACTACCTCTACCTCGCCGAGAAGGCGGGCGCGGTGGTGCACCCCCTGACGACGGTGGTGTCGGTCACCGACGACTCGCAGGGCGGGTACGCGGTCACCACCCTCCCCACGGACCAGCGGCGCAGGGCCAAGGGGCGGACCTTCAAGGCCCGCCGGGTCGTCCTCGCCGCCGGCACCTACGGCACCCAGACCCTGCTGCACCGGATGAAGGCCGGCGGCCAACTGCCGTACCTGTCGGACCGGCTGGGCGAGCTGACCCGCACCAACTCCGAGGCGCTGGTCGGCGCGCAGACCGACAACCGGCGCTATCGCAAGGCGACGGGGGAGAAGCGGGTCGACTTCACGCGCGGGGTCGCCATCACGTCCTCCATCCACCCGGACCCCAACACCCATATCGAGCCGGTCCGTTACGGCAAGGGCTCCAACTCGATGGGCAGCCTGTCCATCCTCCAGGTCCCCTACGCCGAGGGCTCCTCGCGCGTCCTCGGCTGGATGGCGAACGCGGCCCGGCACCCGGTGCAGGTCCTGCGGTCCCTGTCCAACCGGCGCTGGTCGGAGCGGACCATCATCGGCCTGGTGATGCAGTCGCTGGACAACTCCCTGACGACGTACCTGAAACCGGACGGCGTCGGCAAGGGCCTGCTCACCGCCCGGCAGGGCCACGGCAGCCCCAACCCCAAGCAGATCAGGGCCGCTTCGGAGGGCGCCGCCGCGATCGCGGCCGAGATCAACGGCTTCGCGGGCTCCAACGTCGGCGAGTTGATGGGCACCCCGCTCACCGCGCACTTCCTCGGCGGCTGCCCCATCGGCGCCGACGCCGAGGAGGGCGTGATCGACCCGTACCACCGCCTCTACGGCCACCCCGGCATCTCGGTCGTCGACGGCGCCGCGGTCTCGGCGAACCTCGGAGTGAACCCGTCCCTGACCATCACCGCGCAGGCCGAGCGGGCGATGTCGTTCTGGCCCAACAAGGGCGAGGCCGACCCGCGTCCGGCGCAGGGAGCGGCGTACGAGCGCCTGAAGCCGGTCGAGCCGCAGGCGCCGGTGGTCCCGGCGGAGGCGTTCGGCGCGCTGCGGCTGCCGTTCCTCGGGATACCGGCCGTACCGCCGAAGAAGTAGCGCCCGCCCGCACGAGCGCGACATCGCGCGCACAAAGGAAAGAAGGACCTGCGTCCCCCTCCGAACGCAGGTCCTTCTCTCTGTCTTGCGGCAGGCTCCGGCGCGGGGCCTCAGCCCTGCGCACCGACCTTGCGGCGGCGCATCGCGAACACGGCACCGGCGCCGGCGACGATCGCGACACCGCCGACGAGACCGATGGTCGGCAGCGCCGAGCTGGAGCCGGTGTCGGCGAGGTTGCCCGTCGGCAGCTCGGAGACGTCACCCTGCGGCTTCTTCACCGAGTCCTTGGGGCCGTTGTCGCTCGGGTCGGCGTCGCCCGGGTTCGGGTTGGGCGTACCGGCCTTGAGGACCGTGAAGTCGTACTGGGCCCAGCCCTCGGCGATGCAGTCCTGGCCGTCGACGTTGTCCAGGTAGGCGCCGGAGCCGAAGGAGTAGGCGTCACCGGCCGGGGCCTTGGCGTCGATGCTGACGCGCAGGGCGACCGACTTGCTCTTGCCGGCCTTGAGCGCGTCGACGTAGAAGAAGTAGTCACCGGCGTAGGTCTCGTCGCCGATGCGGTCCCAGGTGCCCGTCTCGGGGTTCTTGAACTCCAGGTCGACGTAGCGGCTGAGCCACTTCGACTCGTCGATCTCGTAGTTCTCGACCTCGGCGTAGAACGCGACGCCGTCGACCGTGGTGCCGGAGTCGTTGGTGACGGTCAGGTTGAAGTTGTGGAAGCCGTCACCCGCGACGATCTTGCCCGGCAGGCCCTTGATGTCCGCGGACACCTTGGGGTCCGCGTGCTCGCCGTCGAGCTCGTCGCAGTACGGGACGTCCGGGTCGGTCGGCTCCTCGCTCGGCTCGGCGGAGTCGGTGGGCTCGGGGTTCTCCGGGTCGCTCGCCGTGGCGGTGGGCGAGCCGGTGTCGGTCGCCGTGGCGGTGGCCGTCGCCGTGTCGGTCGGGAGCGCGGTGTCCGTGGGCAGCGCGGTGTCGGTCGGCAGCGCGGTGTCCGTCGGGGTCGGCTCGGCCGTGTCGGTCGGCGTGCTGGTGACCGTGTCGGTGGGAGCCGGAGTCGTCTCGTCCGCGAACGCGACAGGCGCGGACAGCAGCGCGAGAGGGGCTATGACAGCCGACGCGGCCGCTGCGGCCATGGCACGGCGAAGCTTCATGAAAGACCTCAGGAAGTCCGGTGTGCTGCTGCGCAGCACGCGAGTGGGGCGGGTTCCGCCCCGCGTGTGGGGCGCGGGTGTGGCCCTTGGTTCGCCTGGTTTGATTCGTGAAGCCTGTGAATGGTTGCCCCTGCATTCACACAAAACTTATATGGCCTGAGTCACACCTTGATTGCGCTTGTGAAAGAGCTTTCTCTGCCCATAGAACTGCCGTCGTGTCTGACAAGCCCTCCGAGGACTCCTCCTCGTCACCCGACGCCCCCGACGACATCTGGGCCCAGTTCGCCCGCGCCAACGAGAAGGACGCCCCGAAGGAACCCTCCGCCCGCGCCCGCATGGTGACCGAACGGCTCCGGCAGCAGGAGGCCCGGGGCGACGCGCCCGAGGGCTGGCGCACGGGCCCACCGGTGCTGGAGAGGAGGCGCGGCCGGGCCGTCTGGAAGATCCTCGGCGTCCTCCTCGCCATAGCCGTGGCCGTCGTGGCGCTCAAGCCGTCCCTGATACCGGGCGACCCCTTCGGCAGTGGCGACCCCGGCTCCGGCTCGCCGCTCCCCGACGAGACCGCGGCCCCGACCGCCCCGCCCGCCACCGGGGCGCCCGCGACCCCCACCCTGGACGACCCCTTCGCCGGGTCCCCGGCCAAGCGCTGGGCCGACGGGCGGGCCGGCATCCTCGCGCCGAAGGCGGAGGCGGTCGGCGGCCGGTCGAAGGCGGAGGTCGCCGAGGCCCTGCGGATGACCCGCGAACTGCTGATCGACGCGAACCTGGACCCCGCGACCCTGCGCGGCGGGCGCCCCGAGAAGGCGCTGGCCGTCCTCGACCCGAAGCAGCCGGACGTCCTCTCCGGACTGACGGCCGGTCTGAGCGAGCCGACCGAGAAGCACGACCCGCTGGCGATGTTCACCCGCTTCGACCCGGACGAGGTCCGCACCGTGGGCGACGTCGTGAAGACCCGCGGCCGGATCACCTTCGAGGCGGGCCGGGGCCGGGCCGTCGCCGTCCACGCCGACTACACCTTCGTCTACCCGGTGGTCCGCACCGACGGCTCGACCGAGGTGACCCGCATCATCGTCCGCCGCGTCCTCGACCTCGAACTGTCCGACCCGGCCACGTACGACGTCACCCCCGGAAAGCTCACCGTCGTGCGCTACGACCGGGACGCCGGCAACTCGGCCTGCGACGTCCACGACGGCTGGTTCCACCCGCGGTTCCCCTCGGAGTCCGGCCCGAGCGCGCCGCCGTCCGGCCCGACCAGCGACCCGTACGACCGCAGCAAGGACATCCGCCGGGACCAGGACTGCGGGACGGTCACCCGCGTCTGACCGCGACCGTCCGGCACGCCGGGCGCGCGGGGGAAGGGCCCCGCGTGCCGGCACCCTGGGCGTACGGCGAAGGGCCCCGCGGGACGGATCCGCGGGGCCCTTCTGTCGTCGGCACCGGCGTCAGGGCAGCGCCGGTGCCTCGGGGGAGCGGCGCCGGGGGTCGCGCCGCCTGCCTCGCATGCCCGGGGTCGGTGGCCCGGCGCGGCCGGGGCGCACGGCTGGTACCGACCTCCGGCAGTGCGGGGGGACAAAGGCAATGAGGGCGTCCACAAGGGGACTTGGGCTGCCGGGCAGCGTGCTGTACGGGTCCGGCCACCGCAACCGTTTCGCCCGGCCTGGCAGGTGTTGCTGTACTTTGCCCGGTAGCTGTTGTGCAGGTTCCGTCGGCCGGCCCCGGGCGTCCCCGGAGCCGACCGTTCTCTTGGGTGACCGGGCTGCTGTCCCCTGCCGTCCGGTCACTTGTCTGGAGCGAGGTCCCACGACGCACGGCGATCCGTACGTCTCATCGCTCCAGCGAGCCACGCGTGGTTCTCTCGGGCCCGCCCCTGGCTGGCGCGGACACCCCACCAACGAAGCGGTTCCCGTCCCGGTCACGCGCCGTACGGGTGAGACGGGGGCCGAACTCAGATGCGACCCCGGCACAGTTCGAGCAGCGTCATCGCGAGGGACGTGCCCGGCCTGCCCAGCGCGTCGCTGTAGTGCCCGAGGACCTGCATCTCGCGGGAGAGGTTCACCCGCCGGCCGCCGGAGGTGATCCGGGCCTCCTGGACGACGGCGGACACGGCCATCCGTTCCTGGATCAGACCGATGATCCGGTCGTCGAGCGCGTCGATGCGTTCACGGGCGCCGGCGATCACCTCGGCGGCCTCGGGGGTACGGGCGCCGGTCACGTCGATGGCGGTCATGGAGGGCTCCTTCGTCGGATCTGGTGTCGGGCGCAGGAGCCCCGGAGCGGCAAGATCCGGAAGGAGACGACAGACGCCCCGGACCTTGTCGGCCCGGGGCGCCTGGGAAGTCGCTTGTCAGTAGCTCAAGCAGCACGACCATGGCAGCCGGCGGGCCGGGTGCCATAGGTAAACAGGAAGGTCGGGTGCGTGAGCATGGCAGCAGTATGCCGCGCCTCCCGGGGGCGTCCAACCCGGTTCGCATCCTGAGACGAGGGTCGCGCGGGATCGCCCCGGGTACGGCGCCGCCGGGCCCGGTAGACTCGGCCTCACACACCCCTCGCTCACCGCCGGAAGGCAACCCGTGTCATCAGCGAACCCCGCCGCCGCTCCCGACACCGTCCTGGTCGTCGACTTCGGCGCGCAGTACGCCCAGCTCATCGCCCGTCGCGTCCGCGAGGCGCGGGTCTACAGCGAGATCGTGCCGAGCACCATGCCGGTCGCGGAGATGCTCGCCAAGAACCCGGCGGCGATCATCCTCTCCGGCGGCCCCTCGTCGGTGTACGCGGAGGGCGCCCCGCGCCTGGACCGCGAGATCTTCGAGGCCGGCGTCCCCGTCTTCGGCATGTGCTACGGCTTCCAGCTCATGGCCACCACCCTCGGCGGCACCGTCGACAACACCGGCGCCCGCGAGTACGGCCGTACGCCCCTGCACGTGTCGAAGTCCGGCTCGACCCTCTTCGAGGGCACCCCGGACGAGCAGTCGGTGTGGATGTCCCACGGCGACGCCTGCTCCGCCGCCCCCGAGGGCTTCACCGTGACCGCGTCCACGGACGTCGTCCCGGTCGCCGCCTTCGAGAACGACGACAAGAAGCTCTACGGCGTCCAGTACCACCCCGAGGTCATGCACTCCACGCACGGCCAGCAGGTCCTGGAGCACTTCCTGTACCGGGGCGCCGGTCTGAAGCCGGACTGGACCACGGGCAACGTCATCGACGAGCAGGTCGCCGCGATCCGCGAGCAGGTCGGCGACAAGCGGGCCATCTGCGGTCTGTCCGGCGGCGTCGACTCGGCGGTGGCCGCGGCCCTCGTCGCGCGCGCCATCGGTGACCAGCTGACCTGCGTGTACGTCGACCACGGTCTGATGCGCAAGGGCGAGACCGAGCAGGTCGAGAAGGACTTCGTCGCCGCGACCGGCGTCAAGCTGGTCGTCGTCGATGCCGAGGAGCGCTTCCTCACCGCGCTCAAGGGTGTCTCGGACCCCGAGGAGAAGCGGAAGATCATCGGCCGGGAGTTCATCCGGGTCTTCGAGCAGGCCCAGGCCGAGATCATCGCGGACGAGGGCCCGGCGGTGGAGTTCCTCGTCCAGGGCACCCTCTACCCGGACGTGGTCGAGTCCGGTGGCGGCACCGGCACCGCCAACATCAAGTCCCACCACAACGTGGGCGGCCTGCCGGAGGACCTCGAGTTCCAGCTGATCGAGCCGCTGCGCAAGCTGTTCAAGGACGAGGTCCGGATGGTCGGTCAGGAGCTCGGCCTGCCGGAGGAGATCGTCCAGCGCCAGCCGTTCCCCGGCCCCGGCCTCGGCATCCGGATCGTCGGCGAGGTCACCAAGGAGCGGCTCGACCTCCTGCGCGACGCCGACGCCATCGCCCGCGAGGAGCTCACCGCGGCCGGCCTCGACCGGGACATCTGGCAGTGCCCGGTGGTCCTCCTCGCGGACGTCCGCAGCGTCGGCGTCCAGGGTGACGGCCGCACCTACGGCCACCCGATCGTGCTGCGCCCGGTGTCCTCCGAGGACGCCATGACCGCCGACTGGTCGCGCCTGCCGTACGAGGTGCTGGCGAAGATCTCGACGCGGATCACCAACGAGGTGGCCGACGTGAACCGGGTCGTGCTCGACGTGACGTCGAAGCCGCCGGGCACCATCGAGTGGGAGTAGGCCTCGTCCGAGGCACACCGGCTCAGGTGCGCTTGATCACGCGCACCGGCTCACCGGGCTTCCAGACCTGGACGACCAGGTACGTGTCGTCCTCGACGTAGGTCCGCACGACCTCCGTCAGCTCGGTGCGGAAGAGGTGGAACGGCTCCGGCGGTTCCACCTCTTCGCCGTACCTGGCCTTCGTCGCGGCGTCATGGACCTCGATCGCCCGCCCGCTGATCCGCACATCGCCGCCGCCCATCCCCTGCCCCTCCCCGGGGTTCGCCTGCAAGGCGAAACGCGCGTCCCGGGCCAGGTCGAGCACCTTGAGGGAGCCCGGCATCATGCCGAGCCACAGCTCGCCCTTCAGGAAGCGGACCTCCAGGCCGCTCGTGCGGGGGGAGCCGTCCTTGCGGAGCGTCGCGAGGACATGGTGCGTGAAGGCGCCGAAGCGCTCCTCGACGCGCTGGGCGAGCTCGGGCTCGGCGTCGGTGAAGGTCGACCAGTTCGCTGTCATACGACGAGTGTGGCGCCGATACCCGACAGCCGCTGTCCGCTATTGCGCGGGGTTCGGCACCGGACGCACATACCGCTCCCGGCCCAGGTCGTCCCGCACCTGCGCGCACCCGGCCGCCGTCAGCTGCGCGGCGAGCTTCGCGCGGCGGACCGTGTTCACGCGCAGCGCGCCGAGCAGGAACGCCGGCGTCAGCACCGCGAGCGGGAGCAGCACGGCGTACACGCCGGTCAGCAGCGCCAGCAGCAGGAACAGGACACCGGAACCCCAGCCGATGGTCAGCAACTGCCTGCGGTTGCCGGCCTCCACCAGGGCGTCGTACTTGATGATCGCCACGATCAGATCGACGTCCGCCTGCGCCTCGGGCACCGGGGTGAGCGAGTTCAGGTACATACCCGGCACCGGCCCGCCCGCTCCCACCTGCGGGAACGCGGCGATGTTCGCCGCGGCGCGCTGCTGGGCCCAGGGCTCGGGGGAGCGCACGAGGTGGACGTGCAGGATCTTGTGGCGGCCGACGAGGCGGACCCCGGCGTAGCGGAAGCCGAAGCACTCGGCGACGTACACGAGCGCGCCGAAGGTCTTGTGCTCCGCGAAGGGATGGACCAGCTCGACATGGTCCTGGGTCGCGAGCTGCCGCATGAGAGAGCTGAGGTGACGTTCGACGAGACTCAAGGAGAACTCCGGGATGGCTGAAAACAGGTGCTGAACTTCTCGTTCCGCACCACAGACCCCTGAGCACCGGGAACGGTTGTGCACGGCATCGTTACCTCACACGCCTGTTCTCCCGCCCTGACCGACGGTAACTTCCGCCCCGTAGAGCAACCGCAGTGCTGGAGGACAGATGCACGGGACGTACGGGCCCAAACCGCCGACACCCCTGCCCACCGACCGCCTCCAGTTCGCCATGCCGCCGATGCACGAATCGGTCGAGGACGAACGCCGGCACCGCAGGGAGCGGCTCGCCGGCGCGCTGCGGATCTTCGGGCGGATGGGCTTCGAGGACGGCGTGTCCGGGCACATCACCGCACGCGACCCGGAGTTCAGCGACTGCTTCTGGGTCAACCCGTTCGGTATCCCCTTCAAGCACGTGACGGTCAGCGACCTGGTCCTCGCCAACGCCGAGGGACAGGTGATCGAGGGCCGCTATCACGTCAACCAGGCCGCCTTCACCGTCCACGCCCAGGTCCACGCCGCCCGGCCCGACGTCGTCGCCGTCGCCCACTGTCACTCGGTGCACGGCCGCGCGCTCGCCGCGCTCGGCGACCTCCTGGACCCGATCACCCAGGAGAGCTGCGCCTTCTACGAGGACCACGCCCTCTACGACGCCTACACCGGGGTGGCCGTCGACGCCGCCGAGGGCCGCCGGATCGCCGCCGCCCTCGACTGCCGCAAGGCCCTCATCCTGCGCAACCACGGCCTGCTGACCGTCGGGGACTCGGTCGACGCCGCCGCCTGGTGGTTCCTGTCCATGGAACGCTCCTCGCAGGTCCAGCTGACCGCCCGGGCGGCGGGACGGCCGGTGCTGATCGAGCACAAGGCCGCCGTGGCCACCCGGGAACAGGCGGGCGGGGACCTGGTGGCGTGGATCAACTACCAGCCGCTGTGGCAGGACATCAGCCGGAGCGAACCGGACCTGCTGAGCTAGCGAGCCGCGTCAGCCCTCAGAAGCCGCGCAGCACCGCCGCCTTGGTCCTCGCGAACTCCTCGTCCGTGAGCACGCCGTCGCGATGCAGCTCGCCCAACTCGCGCAATCTGCGCAGGAGTACGTCGTGATGGTCGGGCCGGTCGGACCGGTCGGTCTGCGAGGCCCGCGCGGCCTGGGGCGGGACGGCCGCCGGGAGGTGGCGGGGGGACTCCTCCCCGGCGTTCCCGGTACGGGTCGAGGGGTGGGGGAGACGGGCGGTGACCGCGGTGGCGACCAGCGCCGTGAGCAGGTCGCGGCGGGCGCTGCCCCACAGGTCGAGGGCGTAGGGGTCCTTCTCCGGCGGCAGCTTGGAGAACACCGTCTCGCGGGTCACGAACCGCAGGAAGCCGTCCTCGTAACCGGAGTTGGGCAGCCACTCGACACCCACGAGGTCGTCCACCGCGATGATCCGCGGCCCCGTCGCCCGCTTGACCCGCTCCGAGGTGTCCGACCAGTCGATACGGACCGTCAGACCGTCGAAGGAGACCGTCCCGTCGGAGGACCGCACCGAGACCGGGACGGGTGGACCGGCCAGCAGGTACGCCCGCGTCGGCTCCTTGGGGACCCCGTCCAGCAGCAGCGCCCGGCGGATCTCCTCCGCCATGTACTCGGCCACCCCGGACCGGTCGATGTCCACCAGCAGCCGATACGGATCCGCCGCGTCCGGCAACCGCCCGCCCGTCGCCTGGAGCAACGGGTCCGCGCCCTCGCGCAGCCGCATCCGCAGCCGCCCCCGCTTGCGCTCGGGTTCGTAGACGACGCTCGAGACGGCCTCCAGAGGCACCGTGATCTCGCCGTACGTCTGCCGGAACAGCGGCACGGAACGATGGAGTCCCGGCGTGATCCTGACCGTCGTGCCGTCGAAGGCCCAGGTCCCGTCGCGCTGGATGATCTCGGCCATAGGGAAATTCTCGCAGCCGGGTCAACACGGCGGCCCGGGCTTCACCCGCCCTGACCAGACCTGCCGGACCGGCGCCCAGTGGCGTAGGGCACAATTCGCTGTCATCGCACGGGAGTTGCCGGGCGGCCGCCGAGGGCTCGGCAGAGGCCGCGACACATGGAGATCGCGGGGAAGGCGGGCGTCGGAGGTGGCGGTGCAGGAGGCGAGACAGAGCGCGGAGACAGGCGCGCACGGAGGCGGCTGCACCTGCGGGGACTGCCCGCACGGAGCGCGGGAGGGCCATCGGCGGGCCGTCGCCGCATTCCTCCTGAAGCGGGACGAGTTCGCCGCCGGACAGGGCCTCCCCGCCGCCGTGGCCCACTCCGCCTCCGCCTCGCGGCAGTGGGTCTCGGAGGAGCTGACCCAGTCCGCGGAGGCCGTCGCCGCACGCGGCCGCGCCGAGGGCGAGGCCTGGCTGGCCCGCCTGTGGCGCCGCACCGCGTACACCGTGTGGGCCGGCGTGGTCCTCCTGCTGCTCGTCCAGGCGCTGACGGCCATCGGCACGGGCTGGAGCACCGCCCGCACGGCCGGACTGCTGGCCGGGCTGGTGACGGCCGGCGCGCTGACGGCCGCCTCCTGGTTCCACCGGGCCCGCGGCGGCGCGCTCGCGCCCGTGATCGGCGAGGACAACCGCCTCTCCACCTCGCGCGCGGTCGCCGTGTCCTGGGTGCTGTTCGTCGCCTACGCCGTGCTGGTCCTGGCCGGCCGCCTCGCCGCCGCCTCCTCGCCGAAGGAACGCGACGCGCTGATCTCCGGGCTCGACCTCACGCGCGGCGCCGGCGTGGTGACCGTCCTCGCCGTGGTGTGCGCGATCGCGGTCCTGGTACGGCGCGTGATCGGCCTGCGCGTCCTGGGCCAACGGCTCCAGAAGGTGCGCGCCGACCGGCCGCGCGCCGCGGACCTGCTGACGGACGACGCCGGCCGCGGCACCTTCGCCGACATCCAGTACGTCGTCATCAGCGCCGTCGCCCTGCTGTTCGCCGCGGTCCGGCTGGCCCGCCGCCCCGACCAGCTCCCCGATCTGCCCTGGGGCCTGGCCGTCGTCGTCCTGGTCTCCGCGGCGACCTACGTCGCCGGGAAGTACGCCGAGGGCGGCCGACCGGTCATCCTCTCCGTCGTCCGCGCCCGTGAGGCCGGCGACCTCGACGGCCCCATCCGCACCGGCGACGACATCGAGATCCGCGGCGCCGGTTTCGTACCCCCGGGCGCCCAGAGCGCCGACCGCCTCTCCCGCATGACGGTCCGCGTCGGCACCGTCCACGTCCACGTCCCGCTCGTCCCGGTCCCCGGCGGCTTCAGCAACCCGACGGACGCCGTCCTGACCGTGCCGGTCCCGGCCGACGTGGAACCGGGGCGCGTGGAGGTGCAGGTGATCACGGCCGCCGGGGTGGAGACGAACCGGTACGCGATCGATGTGACGGACTGAGGGGCGCGGGCACCGAGCACGCCAGATCCGGGCCCCCGCCCGACCCCGCGCCCGGCCCGGGTAAAACGGTCGCGCCGGCATTGAGCGGCCCTCCCCACTCGTGCGTATCGTCTGTCGAGGGGCCACGGCACGCTGGGTTGAGAGGCGGCTCGGAGCGATGACGCACAGCTTCCGTACGGACACGCACACCCCCGACCACGACGGCGACCGCAGCCGACGGGACACCGCCGGCCGGTACGCCCTGCTCCCCCTGCGACTCTTCCTCGGCGTCACCTTCATCTACGCCGGCCTGGACAAGATCACCGACAGCGCCTTCATGAAGTCCTCCGGCGCGGGCTCCATCGGCGAACAGATGCGCAACGTCCGGGACTCCGCGGCGATCCCCGAGATGATCGACATGGCCCTGAAGAGCCCGGTCGGCTTCGGTTACGCCATCGCCCTCGGTGAACTCGCCGTCGGCATCGGCACCCTCCTCGGCCTCCTCACCCGCCTGGCCGCCCTCGGCGGAGCCCTGATCTCCCTGAGCCTGTGGCTGACGATGAGCTGGGCGGCGGACCCGTACTACTACGGGAACGACCTCATCTACCTCATGGCCTGGCTCCCCCTGGTCCTGGCGGGCGCGCCCTACCTCTCCGTGGACGCGGCGCTGAGAGCCCGGCGGCGAGAACGGGCAGTGGGGTACTAGAGACCCGGCGCGTCCGACCGCCGGGTGCCTGGTCCGGGTGGGCGTCTGGTCCGCTCGATACGACTGGTCCGCTCGATGCGACAAGACCGGCGCCGTCTGCCTTGCCGGACTCCACATCACCGCCCCTCGACTGGTCGGCGAGGCGATCCGAAACGGACGTTCCCGTGCTGTCAGTGGCCGTTGATAACGTGCTCCGTCCAGTCGTGGAGTTCATGAAGGGGCGGGGTACGTGCGCAATGTGACATGCCATCAGGTCGGCGAGAAGCGGTTGGCCGAGGCGCTCGACGACATCCGCGGGCGGGCCTTCGCGCGATGGCACTGGCTGCGGTACGGCAGCATCTCGCCGGCGCTGATCCGGGACATGGCGGACGAACTGCTCGACCATGTCGCCGCGCGCACGGTGACGGAGCCGGGGCTCGACGCCGCGGCCGGCACGGTAGCCGTCACCGCCGCGGAGTGTGTGCACGGCGTGCTCAGCATCATGTGCTACCCGGGCGGGGACCAGGAACTCCGGTTCCCCCTCCTCGGCAAGCGGATCAGCACGGACCCGGACGACGACGAGTTCGGGGACGGGGGCATCACCTTCCAGGACGTCGTCAAGGAGGCGCCCACCGCGCGGACCTGGCTCGACACGTTCGAGATGTGCGTCGTCAGCGGGCACGTGTGGGACTGGGAGCGGGTCACCGGGCTGCTGCTGCGCGGTGACTACGCGTCCGCCATCCGGGACGGCGTGCCCTACAACAAGTACACCTCCGTCTCCGACCCCGCCGACCTCGCCGCCATGGACGCCCTGTGCCTCTACCTCACCGAGGCGGCCGGGCATCTTCCCCGCGACTGGCCCAAGGTTCCGCTGCGCAAGCCGGACGCCGGGGAGCTCACGGAGGCCGCCCGGCGGCTCGACGAGGTCGGCGACGCGTTGAGCGCGGACCAGCGGCTGCTCCGCGTACTCCTGGACGACGACCAACAGGCCTTCGAGGACGCCCTCGTCGCCCGGCTGGTCGCGTACCGGGAGAGTGTCGAGGCCGAGGCCGGTGATCCCGCGCCCCGGTCCCTGCTCCCCCTCGGCGCCCTCTCCCTGGCCTGTCTCGCCGTCCAGGTCCACGGGTGGGAACTCGGTGTCCGGTCCGGGTATCTGCCGCACGGCCTGCTGGGATCACCGCACGCCCTGCGCCGGGCGGCGGAGGGGCACCGGAACGGCTTGGGCTGCTGGGGCGCCGAGTAGGTCGGGTCGCCTGGGGTGCGGGCGGGGGTTTGGCCCGACAGTCAGGACATCGGCGCGGGATGGACCCGTCCCCGGGGTCGGGCCTGGCGGGTCCCGGGCCGGGTGTGGCCTTGCGGGGTGGCGGGGTGGCGTGGTGGCGGGGTCGCGGGAGGTTCGTCGGGTGAGGTTGGCCGGGTGAGCAGGGTGTGTGGGCCGCTCCCTGGCGGTGGCTCGCTGGAGACGGTCGGTCGCGAGCCCCCTGCCGGCCTGGCCCAGGAGGGCTGAACAACCGGGCGGCGGCGGTGCTCGCGATCGCCCGGCTCCGCTTGCCCCACCAGGGCCGAACTGCTCCCTCGAACAGCGCCGACCGTCTGGCTCAGCTCGGTATCTCCGTCTCGCCCCCCGCTGCCGTGCCCGGAGTCGGCGGAGTGCGTCGGCGGATGGCGCGGGTCAGGAGGCCTGCGGTGGCCGCCAGGAAGAGGCCGCCCGTGACCAGGGGGATGACCGCGAACCACGGTGTCTCCCAGGCGCCACCCGCGTCACCGGCGTAGAGGATGCCGGCCAGGGTGAGGGAGAGGCCGGCGAGCAGTGTGCCGGGGCGGAACTCATGACGTAGCACGGCTCACCTCCGCCTGGCCGACGCCGACCTGGAGGTCGAGGTCGAAGGTGCCGGAGGACTTGGTGCCCTTGGGCGGTGTCAGGGTGACCTCCTTGTACTTGCCCGGTGCCACGTCCACGTCCTCCTGGTTGTCGCCCGGGAGCTGGATGTCGCCCACCCCGACGTCGATGGTGACCTTCACCGTCGCGTCGCGCGGCACGACCACCTTGAGCTTGCCCACACCCACCTCGGCCCTCGCGCTCAGGGTCTGTCCCCGGGTGACGTCCAGCTTGGTCAGGTCCAGGGTCCCGACGCCGGTGCCGAGGTCGTACTTCTGCCGCACGTCAGCCACCGCGACCGGCCGCCAGGTCTCCTCGACCCAGTGCGTGCCGATGTCCTTGGGCAGCGCGGCCGAGCCGGCGAGCAGCCCTGCCGTGAGCACCGCCAGGAAGATCGACCCCGCTCCCGTGCGCCCGAGGAACGAGCTGAGCGCTATGCCGAGGCCGATGACCATGAGGGCACAGGCCAGGCCGGTCTGGAGGCTGGTGCCGAGCGGGTGCCCGTCCCACGTCAGGCCGGTGCCGAGACCGCCCGCGAGGAGGGCGAACAGGAACACCCAGCCGCCGATCCAGCGAGGGCCGCGGTTCCTGGGCGGCTGGGGGTGCGTGACGCGGGTGGGGACGCGGCCCTCGGTGTACGTGCCGCGCGCGATGTTGACCGCTGCCATGACGTCCCGGTCGCGGGAGTCGCGGGGCCCCCACAGATAGCCGGTGCCGCCCTCGTGTGTGCCGTCCTTGACGATGGGGTCGCGCCACCAGGAGGGGTATCCGGCGGGGACGGGCGGCGCCTTGGCCTCCGGCGGGGCGTCCGCGGCGGCCTGCGCGGCCAGCGGGTCGGTGTCGGGGGCGCCGCGGCGGCGCGACCAGTACCCGGCGCCGGCCAGCAGGAGGGAGAGGACGACGGCGAAGGTGAGGACCCCGCCGTTGTTCAGCAGGGTCAGGAACACCCCGCAGCCGACCAGCGCGAACAGCACGGCGGTCAGGGCCTGGCCGTCGACGCGGCCGGTCAGCAGCTTGCGGACCTCGTTCTCCTCCTCGTCGTCGTAGGGCACGAACAGCCAGGCGAAGCCGTAGAAGATGAGGCCGATGCCGCCGGTCGCGGAGAGCACGGCGAGCGTGATGCGGAAGATCACCGGGTCCATGTCGTACTGCCGCCCGAGCCCCGCGCACACCCCGGCGAGCACCTTGAACCGCCGGTCACGCCGGAACCTCTCGGGAGGCGCGGGGGCTCCGGCCGGAACGGGTCCCTCGGCACCCGCGTCGGACGGGGTGCCGGGGCCAGCGCCGGCCAGGGTGCCAGAGGTGGCAGAGGGGTCTGGGGTGCCGGACGCCGTGGCGGTCCAGCCGCCCCTCCCCGTCCCCGTTTCCGCCCCCGTGCCCGCCCGCGCACCCGCCCGCTCGTGCGCGCGCGGTTCCTCACCTGCGCCGGTCGCGGTGGGCACGGCGGACGAGGCACCCTCGTCGGGTGCCGGGTCCGCGGCGTGCTGGTGATCTGTCATGTGTCCATGGTGACGGGCGAGCCGCTCCGATGGGAGTCGGAGCGACCCTGGCCGGACCCTGATATCGCCCCTGAGCCGGCGCCGGGGAAGCGTTCGACGGCCCGACGTTTCTGCACGTGTCGAAGATCAGGGGCGTCTAGGGGACGGACCCTGATGCCCCGGCATCCGCGCCGTGTGACCATCGATGGCATGCCGGAAGCCGCAGCAGCGCCACTCGTCGAACCGCGGCCGCCGCGCAAGCTCTACCGCAGCAGTGACGGACGCTGGCTCGGTGGTGTGGCGCGGGGGCTCGCCGGGCATCTCGGGCTGCCGGTGATCTGGGTGCGGCTCGTCTTCGTGGGCCTGTTCATGGCGGACGGGCTCGGGGCCCTGCTGTACGCCGCGTTCTGGTTCTTCGTGCCGCTCGGGATCGGCGGGGTCGGGGTCGGTGGGGAGAAGCCGCCCTCCCTCGTCACCGCGGAGACCTCGCCGGACGGCCGCCGCAGACTCGTCGCGCGCCGGCCCGACAAGGGCCAGATGGTCGCCCTGCTGCTGATGGTCGTCGTGGCCATGGTCTTCGTGGGCAACGTCAATCTGGACGCCGGTGCCAAGGCCTACCTCTGGCCCGCAGTGCTCGTCGGCGCCGGTGTGGCCCTGGTCTGGCGGCAGGCCGACAACGCCCGCCGGGCCCGTTGGGTCGAGGTCGGCCGCCGCAGGCGCACCCTCAGCCTGTTGCGCGCCGCGGGTGGTGTCCTGCTGGTCACGGCCGGGGTCTCCGGCATCTTCGTCCTTCAGGGCTCCGCAGCCCACCTCGGCTCGGTCCTCCAGGCGGCCCTCGCGGTCCTGGTCGGCATAACGCTCCTCGCCGGCCCCTACCTCGTGCGCATGACCCAGGACCTCTCCGAGGAGCGCCTGATGCGTATCCGCGCCCAGGAGCGCGCCGAGGTCGCCGCCCATGTGCACGACTCCGTGCTGCACACCCTGACCCTGATACAGCGCAACGCGGAGAACGCGAGCGAGGTGCGCCGCCTGGCCCGGGCCCAGGAGCGCGACCTGCGGACCTGGCTCTACAAACCGGAGGGCACCGGCAAGGACGAGGCCGACGAACCCACCACCCTCGCCGAGGCGGTGCGGCGCAACGCCGCGGAGGTGGAGGACAAGCACGGCGTGCCCATAGAGGTCGTCATCGTCGGTGACTGCCCGCTCGACGAGAAGATCGGTCCGCAGATGCAGGCCGCGCGCGAGGCGATGGTGAACGCCGCCAAGTACGGTGGCGAGGGCGGCGCGGTTCAGGTCTTCGCCGAAGTCGAGGGGCGGACGGTCTTCGTGTCGGTCCGGGACCGCGGGCCCGGCTTCGACCTCGACTCGATACCCGGCGACCGCATGGGTGTCAGAGAATCGATCATCGGCCGCATGGAGCGCAACGGCGGTACGGCCCGGTTGCGGGCGGTGCCGGACGGCGGCACGGAGGTCGAGCTGGAGATGGAGAGGGCGGAGAAGACGTCATGAGCGACGAGGCGAACGACACGGCGGAGGCCACCGACAGCGCGGGCGGGCGCAGGGTGCGCGTGGTCCTCGTCGACGACCACCGGATGTTCCGTACGGGCGTGCAGGCCGAGATCGGCCGGACGGAGGAGACCGGTGTCGAAGTCGTCGGCGAGGCGGCGGACGTCGACCAGGCGGTCACGGTCATCACCGCGACCCGGCCCGAGGTGGTCCTTCTCGACGTCCATCTCCCGGGCGGCGGTGGCGTCGAAGTCCTGCGCCGCTGCGCTCCGTTGATGGCCGACGCCGAGCAGCCGGTCCGCTTCCTCGCCCTGTCCGTCTCGGACGCGGCGGAGGACGTGATCGGCGTGATCCGCGGCGGTGCGCGGGGATACGTCACCAAGACGATCACCGGCAAGGACCTGGTCGACTCCGTCTTCCGGGTCCAGGACGGGGACGCGGTGTTCTCGCCGAGGCTGGCCGGCTTCGTGCTGGACGCGTTCGCCTCGACGGACGCCCCGCCGGTGGACGAGGACCTCGACCGGCTCACCCAGCGCGAGCGGGAGGTGCTGCGGCTGATCGCCCGTGGCTATGCCTACAAGGAGATCGCCAAGCAGCTGTTCATCTCGGTGAAGACGGTCGAGTCCCATGTCTCGGCGGTGCTGCGGAAGTTGCAGCTGTCGAACCGTCATGAGCTGACCCGGTGGGCCACGGCACGACGGCTGGTGTGAGGCGCGCGGGTCCGGTCACGGAGGCGGCCGTTCCCGCTCGCTGAGGACACAGAGTGATCTCGTGGCAGTGGAAAGGACCGTTCCGTCCCTGTCGGGGTTCTCGAGTGAGCGGCCTCACCGCTGCGGCGCATCGGGTCACACCACCCGGGTCGCCCCCGCGAACGGCATCTCGTCGAGCGGTGCGACGCGTACCGGTGCCGAGGGGTTCGGGGCGTGGACCATCTGGCCGTTGCCGACGTAGATGCCGACGTGGCTGATGGCGGAGTAGAAGAACACCAGGTCGCCCGGCTGGAGTTCGGATCGGGAGACGCGGCGGCCGGCGCCGATCTGGGCGTAGGTGGTGCGGGGCAGGGAGATACCGGCGGAGCGGTAGGCGGCCTGGACGAGGCCGGAGCAGTCGAAGGCGTCGGGGCCGGTGGCACCCCAGACATAGGGGCTGCCGAGCTTGGAGTAGGCGTAGGAAACGGCGGCCGCGGCGCGGGAGTTGGGGGCCTGGACGCCACTGGCGGCGCCTCCGGCCACGGCTCCGGCCGCGGTGAGTCCGTCCCGCGTTCCGGTCCCCGCGCGGGACGCGTGCCGTACGTCGGTCGTCCGGTCCTCCTCCGGCAGCCGGGAGAGCAGTTGCCGTGCCGCGTCCAGCTTTCCGGTGATCGTCTTCTTGTGCCGCTTCAGCTCCGCCTGCCGTGACTTGAGCGAAGACAGTTCGACATGGGCGGCGCCGCGCAGTTGCTCGATCTCCCGCAGCTGCCTGCGCACGCTGGTGACGGAGGCCGCCTGCCGGGTGCCCGCCCGCTCGACGAACTCGGCGCCGTCGAGGTAGCGGTCGGGGTCGGCGGAGAGCGCCAGTTGCAGCGCGGGGTCGAGACCGCCGTCGCGGTACTGTGCCGCCGCCATCGAACCCAGCGCGTCCCGCTCCGAGTTGAGCCTGTCCGTCTTGCGTGCCGCCTCGTCCCGCAGCGACTTCAGCCGCGTCTCGGCCGCGTCCGCCTTCTCCTTCGCGCCGTTGTACTTCTCGGTGGCGACCTCCGCCTCCTGGTACAGCTTGTCCACCTTCGCCTTGACCTGCGCCGGGGTCAGGTTCGGCTCGGCGTGTCCGGTCCCGTCGAAACCGGTCGCGGTCGCCGCGCCCGCGAGGGCGATCGTCGCCGCGGTACGGGCCGTGGTGCCGCCGGCCGAGCGCTGCCTGGGCTTGCGGTGCGCTGCCACGTGGACTTGCACGTCCTTTCGTACGACCGCCTGGTTCGGGTGGGACCGCCCCGGACGTGCTGTGGGCCGTACGGGCGCCAGGGGAGCGGACGCACGGCCCGCCCGGGGCGGTTCACGCGTCCGGCGGCGGCCCGCACAGGGGGAGCGGGCCGCCGCCGGATTTTCTCGGCGGTGGTGTCCGACTGCCGCCCCTGGCCCGGGCGGCGGTGGGGAGCCGGTCACCTGGGGAAGGACGCTAAACCTGACGGTGTCGCCGCGGTAACGGGATGCGCGGAAGTGGTCCGAGGGGACCGCCGGGTGACCGCATGCGACCGTGATTCCGTTCTCGTGCCGTCGACTTCACGCAGGGTGATGACCGAAGTGCGGATTCCGGGACGGGTGGGGGTGCCGGAGTGCTATGGGGCGCATATATGCAAGAGCGTGACGGCAGCGACAGCGACAGGTAGCAGCGGCAGCGGCAGGGCGGTGTAGGGCGGCTCAAGCGTCTCTGGCTAGGCTCCGGCCCCATGGACGTACTCATCCATCTCTTCGTGGGCCTGCACATCATCGGCATCGCCTCGCTGCTCGGCGGCTTCCTCACCCAGATGAAGGCCATGGGTCAGGGCACCGCCCGCTTCGTTCCGGCGATGCTGCACGGCGCGCTCACCATGCTGGTCACCGGTGTGATCCTGGTCGGCCTGAACCAGGCGGACGACCAGTCCGTCAACAACGTGAAGATCGGCATCAAGCTGGCCCTGCTGGTGGTGATCCTCGGCCTCGTCTATGTGAAGCGGGACGACGAGAAGGTGGAGAAGGGGCTGTTCGGGCTGGTGGGCGCGCTGACCATCGCGGACATCTTCATCGCGGTGCTCTGGACGTGAGTCCTCGCGGGACTCTGGACCTGGTCGGAGCAGCGGCGCGGATCTGAGTAGTTGCGCTCATGACACCCGGCCCCCCGTCCCGCGAGACTCTGCCCATGCCCTTCGGAAGACCAGCCACAGCTGCCCCAGCCGTCACGGCCGCCGTAGTCGCCGCCCTCCTCGCGCTCACGGTGACCGCGTGCGGAAGCCAGAAGGGTGGTGTGGGGGCGCAGTCGAGCCCCGGCGCGCGCTCGGGCAGCGCCTCGCCCTCCTATCCGCCCCCGCCCCGGTGCGCCCAGGCCGCGAAGACGCCAGTGGCGGTGCCCTCTTCGCCGAGCCCCCGTGCCGACACCGCCACGCCGGAGGAGAACATCGATCAGCCCCCGAACTACGCCGACAACCACGCGTACCGCATGCGGGCCTCACTCAGCGCGGAGCAGCAGGCCAGCGGTCAGGCGTCGGCGGAACTCATCCTCGCGGAGCTGGCGAAGGTCAGGAAGGAGGGCGGTTCGGGGGAGTACGGGAGCTTCGGCGACGAGCGCGTCGAGGCGGCGCTGGCGCGCCTCGGCTGCGGCGAGGAGCACGGGGTCTCCGTCGGGAACGGCTACTACGCCGTCTACACGGGCGTCGTGTGCGTGTCGGGACGGGTGACGAAGGACGAGCTGACCGGCGAGGTGCACGGCGTCTACGCCGAGCCGCAGCCCGGCGAGGGGCCCTGTGTCGAGAACCGGGGAGGTCACTGACCCAGGGCCGTGTACCGCGTCAAGCCGGCCGCACCACGCTGTGGATCGCCGACTCACCGTCGTAGAAGAGGGACTCCTCGCGCACGTACGCCCCCGGCTTCGGCGCGTGGATCATCTTGCCGTTGCCGATGTAGATGCCGACGTGGGTGACGTCGTCGTAGAAGAAGACGAGGTCGCCGGGCCGGGCGTTGGCGAGGGAGACCGTGGTGCCGGCGTTCACCTGGTCGTAGGTGGTGCGCGGCAGGGAGATGCCGGCGGCGTTCCAGGCGGCCTGGGTGAGGCCGGAGCAGTCGTAGGAGTCGGGGCCGGTGGCGCCCCAGACGTACGGCTTGCCGATCTGTGAGCGGGCGTACGCGAGCGCCTTCTCGGCCTTGGTGGCGTACGAGGGGTCCGTGGTCTGCGAGGAGTCCGGGCTCTGCGAGGGGGAGGAGGACGACGAACCGCCCGTCGACTCCTTCTCCGCCGCCTCCTTCTCCGCCGCCTTCTGCTCGGCCGCCTGCTGCTTCGCCAGCTCCGCGGCCTTGCGGGCGGCCTCCTGCTGCTTCTCCTTCTCGATCGCCGCGAGCCGCGCCTTCTCCTCGGCGGTCAGCCGCGACAGCAGCTCGCGCGCGTCGGAGAGCTTCTTCTGGACGGTCGCCTTGGCGGTCTTGAGGTCGCTCTGTGTGTCGGTGAGCGTCTTGAGGCTCTGGGTGGCCTCCTGACGCTTCTTCATCGTCGCGGCCTGCTCGGTGACGTAGTCGTCGACCGCGCCCTTCTGGCGGGACGTCATACGGCCCATCAGCTGCGTCTGGTCGAAGTAGTCCTGCGGGGAGTCCGCGAGCAGGAAGGTCGCCGTGTCCGGCGCGGAGGCGCCGGTGCGGTACTGGGCCGCGGCGAAGGTGCCGAGCTCCTCGCGGGCCTCGTTGAGCTTCTGGGTGCGCTCGGCGACGTCGTCGAGGAGGGTGTCGACCTCCTTGCGCTGCTTGGCGGTCTTCTCCTTGGTCGCGTTGTACTTCTCGGTCGCCGACTCCGCCTGGCGGTAGAGGTCGTCGACCTTCTTCTCGACCTCCTCGATGCTCGGCTTGTCGTCGGTCGAGGGGGCGGCGGTGGCCGTCTGGGAGAGCAGCGCCACGGAGGTGAGGGCGGCGGTGGCGAGAGCGGGGGTGCGTATGCCTGCCACGCGCGTACCCGCGGCGGACGGCTTGCGGTGCGACGCCAAGGTCGGCGACTCCTTCCATGCTCCGCCTACCGAGTTAGCTGTCGGGTTCGGGCGGGTGCTTCGGAAGGTGTGCCCTACGGCCGTCCCCGGAGGGGAGTGGGGCCGATTCACCCCGGATCGGTGTGGGTCCCCGGCTCCGGCTGCCTGGACAGGCGCACCGGACTCGGCGGAGGCCGCGCGGCCCGGCGACGTTCGCCGGTGGGGGTCGTACGGCCTGCCCGGCACGGTAGCCAACTCGCGTGGCCCCTGTGAAGGTTGATGGTCGATATGCCCGATACATTTTCGTGACCTTGGGGCGGGACGCGGCAGGGTCCGGTCAGTGCGGGCCGATCTGGCAGAGCTTGGTCGTCTTTCTGGCGAAGTGGCCGCGTCGCGTCCGCCTGCCGGGGCGGGGCTTCCTGTCGAGCCGCGGTCGCCCGGACAGCGCGAGCGGTGGCTGTGGCCGCTTGCAGCGAGCTGTGGTGCGTACGCCGTTCCTGTCTTCCGGTCCGACGGCGGCAAGGTCTACGTGGCGGCCTGACTCTTTGCTGCTGAATGGTCGCGGAGAGTGAGCAGGCCTTGGGTGGTTCCGGGCGGGCCCGCAGGCCCTCTTTCCCCCGACTTCTCGGGGTGGCGGCGGGGTGTCAGTGGGGAGCCCTAGACTCGGAGAGCGATGAGCAGCCTCTTTGATGACAGCTTCCTGGCGGACCTCCAGGCCCCTAAGGGCCGCGAGGAGGAGCCCCCGCCGCCGCCCGAGGACGAGCACGGACCGGAACCCGTTCCGGACGATCTGTTCGGCGGGAAGTTCGACGTGCCGCCGGACCGGGACGGCTACTACCGCGACGGCGCCGCCCGCCCGGTCCTGGACGCGGCCGCGCTGATCGAAGGGCTCAACGAGAACCAGCGTGCCGCCGTCGTGCACTCCGGCACCCCGCTGCTCATCGTGGCCGGCGCCGGTTCCGGCAAGACCCGTGTGCTCACGCACCGCATCGCGTACCTGCTGGCCGAGCGGGGCGTCCACCCGGGCCAGATCCTCGCGATCACCTTCACCAACAAGGCCGCGGGCGAGATGAAGGAGCGCGTGGAGCAGCTCGTCGGCCCGCGCGCGAACGCGATGTGGGTGATGACCTTCCACAGCGCGTGCGTGCGCATCCTGCGCCGGGAGAGCAAGAAGCTCGGCTTCACGTCGTCGTTCTCGATCTACGACGCCGCCGACAGCAAGCGGCTGATGGCCCTGGTCTGCCGTGACCTGGATCTCGACCCCAAGCGGTACCCGCCCAAGTCCTTCAGCGCCAAGATCAGCAACCTCAAGAACGAGCTGATCGACGAGGAGGACTTCGCCGCCCAGGCCACCGACGGCTTCGAGAAGACCCTCGCCCAGGCCTACGCCCTGTACCAGTCGCGGCTGCGCGAGGCCAACGCCCTCGACTTCGACGACCTGATCATGACGACGGTCAACCTGCTGCGTGCCTTCCCGGACGTCGCCGAGCACTACCGCCGCCGCTTCCGGCACGTCCTGGTCGACGAGTACCAGGACACCAACCACGCTCAGTACGCGCTGGTCAGGGAGCTGGTCGGCACCTCCGAGCACCCCGTCGACGTACCGCCCGCCGAGTTCGACCTGCCGCCCGCCGAGCTGTGTGTCGTCGGTGACGCCGACCAGTCGATCTACGCCTTCCGCGGCGCGACCATCCGCAACATCCTCCAGTTCGAGGAGGACTACCCGCAGGCGACCACGATCCTGCTGGAGCAGAACTACCGCTCCACCCAGACGATCCTGTCCGCCGCCAACGCGGTCATCGAGCGCAACGAGTCCCGCCGCCCCAAGAACCTGTGGACCAACGCGGGCTCGGGCGCCCGCATCACCGGCTATGTCGCCGACACCGAGCACGACGAGGCGCAGTTCGTCGCCGACGAGATAGACCGACTGACGGACGCGGGCGAGGCGAAGGCCGGCGACGTCGCCGTCTTCTACCGGACCAACGCGCAGTCCCGGGTCTTCGAAGAGATCTTCATCCGCGTCGGCCTGCCCTACAAGGTCGTCGGCGGCGTCCGCTTCTACGAGCGCAAGGAGGTCCGGGACGTCCTTGCCTACCTGCGCGTGCTGGCCAACCCCGAGGACTCGGTGCCGCTGCGCCGGATCCTCAACGTCCCCAAGCGCGGCATCGGCGAGCGCGCCGAGGCGATGATCGACGCCCTGTCCCAGCGCGAGAAGATCAGCTTCCCGCAGGCGCTGAAGCGGGTCGACGAGGCGTACGGCATGGCCGCGCGGTCGACGAACGCCGTGAAGCGGTTCAACGTGCTGATGGAGGAGCTCCGTACCATCGTCGAGTCCGGCGCGGGCCCCGCGACCGTCCTGGAGGCGGTGCTCGAACGCACCGGCTACCTCGCCGAGTTGCAGGCCTCCACCGACCCGCAGGACGAGACCCGGATCGAGAACCTCCAGGAACTCGCCGCGGTGGCCCTGGAGTTCGAGCAGGAGACGGGCGAGGGTGAGGAGTCCGCCTCGCTCTCCGAGTTCCTGGAGCGGGTCGCGCTCGTCGCCGACTCCGACCAGATCCCCGACGAGGACGAGGACGGCTCCGGCGTCATCACCCTCATGACCCTGCACACCGCCAAGGGTCTGGAGTTCCCGGTCGTCTTCCTGACCGGCATGGAGGACGGCGTCTTCCCGCACATGCGCGCCCTCGGCCAGACCAAGGAGCTGGAGGAGGAGCGGCGCCTGGCGTACGTCGGCATCACGCGCGCGCGGGAGCGGCTGTACCTCACGCGCTCCTCGCTGCGCAGTGCCTGGGGGCAGCCGTCGTACAACCCGCCCTCGCGCTTCCTGTCGGAGATCCCGGAGCAGCACGTGGAGTGGAAGCGCACCGGCGCCGTCTCCGCCCCGGCGGGCCCGACCTCCGGGATCGCCGCCTCGCTGTCGTCCTCCCGGTCCCGCTCCTCGGCGTCCGGCGCCTCCGGCTTCGCCACCCGCCGTGCCTCGGAGAAGCCGGTGGTCTCGCTGGCGGTCGGCGACCGGGTCACGCACGACCAGTTCGGGCTCGGCACCGTGACGGCGGTGAAGGGCACGGGCGCGAACGCGGAGGCGACGATCGACTTCGGCGAGGCCAAGCCGAAGCGGCTGCTGCTGCGCTACGCGCCGGTGGAGAAGCTGTAGCGGGACTGGCCCGGGGCCGTCGCACGACCGAGCCCCCGTCGCTGTGAAGCGCGGGGGCTCGCAAGGCGGTTGAGGCCTACGTCGGGTCGAGTCCGTGGCTGCGCAGCCACGGCAGCGGGTCGATCGCCGAGCCACCCGCCGGACGCACCTCGAAGTGCAGGTGCGGGCCGGTGGAGTTGCCGGAGTTCCCGGAGTACGCGATCGGGTCGCCGGCCTTCACGGTCGTACCGGAGGCGACGCGGTACGTGGAGAGGTGGCAGTACCACGTCTCCGTGCCGTCCTTCGCCGTCACGATCATCATGTTGCCGTAGGCGCTGTTCCACTGCGTGCGCACCGTGCCGTCGGTCGCGGCCATCACGGTGGTGCCGTACGACACGGGGAAGTCGATGCCGGTGTGCACGGACATCCAGTTCACGCCGGCCTGGCCGTAGTAGGCGCTGAGTCCGTGCTGCGCGACCGGGAGGGCGAACTTGGGGCGCAGCCGCTCCTTGCGGGCCGCCTCCTCCGCCGCCTTCTTCTGCTCCGCCACCTGCTGGGCCTTGAGGTCGATGCGCTCCTGCGTACGGCTGGCCCGGTCGGCGAAGTCATCGGCGCCCGCGGAGAGGCTCTCGAGCTGGGTGTCCAGCGTGTTGTTCGCGGCGGACGGCTGGACGGACTTGGTCGCCACGTCGGCCGCCGCCGCTGAGGTGGTCTGGTCGTCGCTCAGGCCCCCGACGGAGGCGGCGGCGATCCCGGTCACGCCCATGACACACGCGGACGGCACGGCGATCTTCATCAGCGCGGAGCGCTTGGGGGGCGTACGACGGCGGGAACGGCCGGCGTTGCGGGCGGCCATGCGCGAGCCAGGCGCCGGGGCGAAGTCCTCCTGGCCGTCGAGGAGCGGGGCGTCGTCCCCGGCGAAGGTGTCGTCGGCGAAGGCGTCATCGGAGAGGGCCGGCAGCTCGCCGGTGGCGCTCAACTCAGTGTCGTGCGAGGCGGGTTCGTCGTAGTCGACCTGCTCGAAGACCGCTGTCGACCGGTGGTCGACGGCCTCCTGGTGGACCGGCACGGCACCGTCGGAGTTCCACTGCGTGGCGTCGTAGGTGCCGGTGTCGAAGGTCTGCGTGCCCCATTCCCAGTGCTGGGTCTGGTCGGCGGCGTTGCCGCGCTGGTCGGGCTGGAGCCAGGCGTTCGCGTCCCAGTGACCGCTGACGTCGGCCGCGCCGGCCTGCGGTGGGATCGCGGAGAGCTGATGGTGCTCGCCGGTCCAGTTCGTCGTGTCGTACGCGCCGGTGTCATGGGCGGCGTGGTGCTGGGCCGCGTAGGCGTCGTAGTTCAGGGTCTGGTGGTTGCCCGTGGACCACTGACCGGCGTCGTACGACCCGGTGTTCTCGCCGGGGAGACTGCCGAAGAGGGGGTCCGTCTCGAAGTGCGTGGTGGTGTGGGCGCCCGTGTCGTAGCCGTAGTCGGCGGAGTCTCCGTACTGAGCTTCCAGGGAGCCGTAGGACGGGTGGTGCGTCGAGGCATCGGAAGCAGGGGTCGGGGTGGTCATGGTCCCCGACGGGTACGGGTCGTTCACCAACTTCTCTTTCGCCTCGACAACAGGGGCTGCCAGAGCAGTGCGGTGACTGTACCCGGCGGTACGCGGGCGCGACAATCTTCGGCAGGTTTCAGCACTTCAGGAAACGGGCATCCGGGCGTGTTTCGGGGGACTGCGGGCGCGACCTTGGCTTTGTGTTCGAAGATTGTTCGATGCCCAACGGCTGTGGATCGCCTGTGAAGCGGGGATCGCCTGTCAAGCCAATTCCTGTCGCGTCACGCCACGGTCAGGCCCCCGGCGCTCGCGCCGGCCGCGGTCCCGGTGTCGGTTCCGATCTCGGTTCCGGTCCGATCCGTGTCGAGGGCCTGCCGTATCCCGGTCGCGACCGCCGGGTGCACGGGGAGGGCCAGATGCCCGATCCCGCTCACCTGGACGTTCTGCGCCATCAGGTCGGGGTGGTCGATACAGGCGGTCTCCAACGGGTCCATCAGATGGTCCAGGTCGCTCCAGAAGCTCACGAAGTGCGTACGGCAGCCCGGCGCGGGGAGCGTCAGCTCCGTCAGGACGTCCGAGTCGGGGCGCATCTGCCGCACGATCGGGTGCGCGTCCGCCAGCGGCACCACCCGGGTGCCGGAGTGCGGGGTGCCGAGCGTGACCAGCGTGCGCACCCGGAGGTCGCCGCCGAGACGCTGCACGTAGTACCGCGCGATCAGCCCGCCCAGGCTGTGCCCGACGACGTCGACCCGGCTGCTTCCGGTGCGCTCGCAGATCTCCTCGATGTGCCGGCCCAACAGCTCGGCGGCGGTGCGGATGTCGCACGTCAGCGGTGAGTAGTTGAGCGACTCGACCCACTGGTGGCCGTTCTGGAGGAGGCTGCGGCGCAACATGACGAAGACCGAGCGGTTGTCGATGAAGCCGTGCAGCAGGACGACCGGGGGCCTGGTCCCTGTCGGCAGCCGCGCGGGGCCGTCCTGGGAGGGGACCGGGACGGCCGGCGCACGGCGTTCTTGCAGGATGCCGGAGGGATAGAGGACGAGGTGGCCTGCCAGGATCGCGATCTCCAGGGCGGTCGCCTTCAGCAGCGCCACGGGCAGCCCCGCCAGCCTGCTCGGGAGCAGGCGCTCGCACAGGGGAAGCAACGGCGCCACTGCCCTGGTGACCTTCATGGCCGACCTCCTGTCGGCACACATGAGGAGGACGCCTCTGTCCCCCGTGTGCCCTCGTGGGAGGTCGCGGCGAAATCCTTCGGCGCGGCATGAGCAGGGCGCGTGGGGCGAGCACGGCACGTGGCGCGAGTGGAGCGTGGTGCGCCGCTGACCTGACGAGGCTCCCTGCCGGTGTGGCGACGAGGCTCCCCGCTGTCGTGCCTTACCTGCCCTACGTGCCCTTCGTGCCACCGTCGACACGCCGCACCGTCACGGCGCGCGGCCCGCGGCGCGGTGGTGCGGCGACCTCGTTGCGGCTCCCGTTGCGCTTGCTCCCGCTGCGGTACCGGGGCCGCAGGGTCCTGCGGTCCGTGTGCCGCAAAGACTCGGAACGGTGCGCGGCGAACGTGTCCCATCATGTGATTTCCCCCTCGGTCCGCACCGCGAAACTGCCGGTTACGGGATGCTGGAGATAACGTTCGTTCACTTCCTCGCACAACGTGGTGTGAGGACGTCCGTGTCGTATCGACGCCGTCCAGGTGGCATACATGGCCTGTGTGGTACCTGTCGGTACGGATGGATGCAGTCGCTTCATGGAGGCAGTGATGGGTGTGGCAGCCGGTCCGATCCGCGTCGTGGTGGCCAAGCCGGGGCTCGACGGCCACGATCGCGGGGCCAAGGTGATCGCGCGGGCGCTGCGCGACGCCGGCATGGAGGTCATCTACACCGGGCTCCACCAGACCCCCGAGCAGATCGTCGCCACCGCGATCCAGGAGGACGCCGACGCGATCGGCCTCTCCATCCTCTCCGGCGCCCACAACACCCTCTTCGCCGCCGTGATCGACCTGCTCCGTGAGCGGGACGCGGCGGACATCCTGGTCTTCGGCGGCGGCATCATCCCCGAGGCGGACATCGCCCCGCTCAAGGAGAAGGGCGTCGCGGAGATCTTCACACCCGGGGCCACGACGCAGGAGATCGTGGACTGGGTGCGTGCGAACGTACGGACGCCGGCGGGAGCGTAGCCCGCCGCTGTGCGGGGGTGGGGTGTGGATCGCGGGGCGATCGGGGCGATCGGGGCGGCCTGAGGGGGGACCGAGGTGGCTTGCGGGCGGGCCGGGGCGGCTCGTGGGTGGGCCGAGGTGGCTTGCGGGCGGGCCGGGGCGGCTTGTGGGTGGATCGAGGTGGCTTGCGGGCAGGCCGGGGCGGCTCGCGGGCGGGCCGAGGTGGCTCGCGGTTGGGCGGGAACCGGGTGAGGGTGAGCTGAGGTCGCCCGCGGGTGGGCTGAGTGGGCCGGGGCGGACTGCGGGGCCGGGGTGGCCCACGGGTGGATCGGAGCGGCTCGCGGGTGGGGCGAGGCGCACTACGGGCCCAGGGCGGCCCGCGGGTTGGCCGTGGCGCACTACAAACCCCGCGCGACCCACGGGTGGGCCGAGGCGCACCACAGGCCCCGCGCGACCCGCGGGTGGGCCGGACCGGCTGTTCGCGCGGGCCGTGGTGACAGTGGGTGGTGTGGTCAGGCGGCTCCCAGTTCCTCGATCATGGCCGCTCGCAACCGCAGGGTCGTGACCAGCCGCTGGAACGCCTCCGCCCAGTACCCCCCGGCCCCCGGACTCGCGTCCTCCGGCTCGTCCGGAACCGCCAGCAGCCCATCGAGCCGTCCCGCCTCCGACGGGTCGAGGCACCGCTCGGCCAGCCCCATCACACCACTGAAACTCCAGGGGTAACTCCCCGCGTCCCGCGCAATGTTGAGCGCGTCGACCACGGCCCGCCCCAGCGGCGCGGCCCACGGCACCGCACACCCTCCGAGCAGCTGAAACGCCTCCGACAGACCGTGCGTCGAGATGAAGCCGGCCACCCAGTCGGCCCGCTCGGCGGAGTCCAGCGTGCCCAGCAGCTTGGCGCGTTCGGCCAGCGACACCGCGCCGGGCCCGCCCGCCTCGGGTGCCCCGGGCGCTCCCAGCAGCGCCCGCGCCCAGGCCGCGTCCCGCTGCCGTACCGCCGCCCGGCACCACGCGGCGTGCAGTTCGGACCGCCAGTCGTCCGTCACCGGCAGCGCCACGATCTCCTCGGGCGTGCGCCCGCCGAGCCGCGCCGACCAGGTCCCGAGCGGCGCCGCCTCCACCAACTGGCCGAACCACCATGACCGTTCACCCCGTCCCGCCGGAGCCTTGGCCACCACACCGTCCCGCTCCATGCTCGCGTCGCACTCGAACGGCGCCTCCACGGTGATCGTCGGTGTCTGCCGCGTCCGGTCCAGGGCCACGCACGCCGTCGCCCTGACCGCCATCCTCGCGGCGAGCGCGGAGCCCGGCAGCGCCGAGAGCAACTCGGCCGCCGTCGCCCGGACGTTACGGCTGCGGTCGGTCAGGGCCTGCTCCAGGAACGGCTCGTCGTCCGCGCCGAGTCCCGTCCGCAGCGAGTCGAGGAACATCAGCCGGTCCTCGGCCCGCTCCGTCGCCCACGTCGTCGCCAGCAGCTCCCGCGCGGCGCCGGGCTCACGGGCACGTATCGCGGCGAGCAGGGCGACCCGCTCCGCGAAGAGACCCTCCTGCCACAACCGCCGGACCCGGTCCGCGTCCTCCGGGTGCGGCAGGGAGGGGTCCCCGCCGGGCGCCGCGCGCAGGGCGAACCGCCAGTCCGGGTTCAACCGCGCCAGCCACACGGCACGCGGTCCCGCGAACGTCAGTGCCGCCGGACGCAGGTCCGTACGCCCCCGGGCCGCGTCCAGCAGCGCCGGCAGCATCTCCGGGGGTGCCGCGAAACCCCGGGCGTTCGCCGCCGCGAGCCACTGCGGCAACAGCTCCATCAGATCCGGTGCGGTGCCGCGGCGACCGCCGCCGCCCGTGCCCGGACGGTCGGCCAGCAGCATCGAGAGCCTGCGGCCCGCCGCGGCGGGCAGGGCGGGGCGGGAGTCCTCCGGAGCCGGTTCCGGCCGCGCCGCCGCGGGGGCGGGCCGCAGCCCGGCCCGCCGTCTCACCGTCTCCGTCGCCGCCGCGTCCAGCAGGACGACGGGCGCGGGCCTCTCCCGGCCGGGCGCCGCGCCCGGCGGGGTACGCCGGTCCGTTCCGAGCAGGGCGGTGGTGACGAGCTCCTCCCAGGCGTCCGGCGCGGGCGAATCCACAGGTGTGGACGTGCTGTTCATGCGGGTCCCTTCCGTGGGGTGCGTCGGTGTGCGGGGCGGACGGGCCGGCGGCCGCTTGTGCCGGCGTGAGTGCGGGGGCGGGTGTCGGTGTGTCGGGTGCCGGTGTGGGTTTCGGTCGGGAGTAGGAGGTCGAGGCGGGTGACGTGGATGTCGTCGCCCGTGCGGGCCGTGCGGGCCGTGTGTGCCCTGTGTCCTGCGATGGCTGTGCGTGCTGTGGGCGCCGTATGTGTCGTGTGTGCCGTCGTGCGGGTTCGTGTGGCGTGGACGTTGGTGTCCGTGTCTGCTCCCAGGTCGATGAGAGGGGACTCGGCACGGGGCGCGGGTCGCCGCGAGGCCGTGCCGGTGGTGCGGGCACGCTGTGCGGGGCCGGGCCGGTCAGTACAGCGGTACCGGCTCTCCCGGTCCCTCCGGCCAGGCCGTCAGCGGGGTGAAGCCACGGTGGCCGCACTCGCCGAAAACCTTGACCGGGGCGCCGCCCGAGAGGGCGACCAGGCGCCACAGGCCCGGTCGGGAACGGGCGGTGGGGGTGAGTGGCAGGGCCGTGTCCCCGTCGGCGTCCGCGAGCTGCCAGGTGTCGCCGTGCGGCGTCGGGACGACCCGGTCGAGGGTGACCGGGACGGACTCCAGCCACGGATCATCGAGCAGCGCCTCGCCGTAACGCACCGCCGCCTGGGCCGTCGTGATGCCCGGCGGGCGTATCGGAGCGGGCGCGGGCGGTGCGAACTGTTCGCCCAGTGCGGCCCGCACCTGTCCGGCGCCCGGGTAGGCGGACACCTCCGCGTCCAGGACCAGCCCCACCGGCAGGGCCAGTTCGGGGGCGCGGCCAGCGGCGCCGTAGGAGAGGAGGAGGGCCGCGCGGCCGAAGTCGGCGCCGTGCAGCCAGATCCGACGGGTCGTCAGGCGGGCGTCCGCCGTGTCGTACTGGGCGAGCACCAGCCAGCGGTCGCGCACCGCGGGCTCGTCCGGCGAGGCGGGCAGACCGATGCGGGAACGGACGGTCGCCGCCAGCCTGTCGGGCAGCGTCTCGCGACGCAGCCACCCCTGGTCGAGAAGGTGGAGCAGGGCGCACTCCTCCAGCATCCGTACCGGCCAGCCCGGGCCGGACGCCGGTATGGACCCCAACTCCCGCACCCGCGCCGCCAGTCCGGGGGCCTGGGCGTCGACCATGCGGGCCGCCGTCTCCTCCCACAGCGCGTACCCGGCCTGTTCCGCGCCGGCCAGGCCGCCCCGCAGCAGGTCCGCGAGGCGCTGCTCCAACTCCGTCACCCCCGCCGTGACCAGCGCGGCCCGGCGCTCCGACCTGCGTCGCGCCGCTTCCGGGTCACCGGTGCCGGTGCCGGACGGTGCCGTGGCCTTCTCCTGCGCGCGCTTTCTTCTCCCCTCCATCCACTGCTCCGCCCAGTCCGGCGCCTGTCCCCGCGGCACCGCGCCGTCCTCCCCCGCCCAGAGCAACAGCAGCCCGAGGGCGTGCTTGCACGGGAACTTGCGGCTCGGGCAACTGCACTTGTACGCCGGCCCGGACACGTCCGCGATGTCCACGACCGTCTGATACGGCTTGCTGCCACTGCCCTTGCACAGTCCCCACACCGCCCCCTCGTCGGAACTCCCCACCTCGGACCACGGCCCCGCCGCCCCGAGTTTGCTTCCCGCTTTGCGTGACGCGGCGTCAGGCGCCAGCGCCAGCACCTGGTCCGCGCTCCAGCGCACCCCCTGCTGAGTCATGTCATCGACGGTAGATCCCCCCACTGACAATCGGGTCGGCAGCGGCCTCAGCGAGTGCGTTTGCGCAGGTCAGATCAGATTGTCAGTGGCATGGTGCAACGTGGTCCCCAGATCCGAACCGGCCGAGCTGGAGGGGGACTCAGCCATGCCTGTGTCCGTAGAACCGACGACCGTCGACCCGAGCCAGAACGGGTCCGCGCCCGCGAACACACCCGCGTCAGAAACCGAGGCGCTGCGACCGCATGCCGAGGACGCCTTCGCCGCCGAACTCGCCGCGCTGGCCGCGCAGGACGACCGTCCGCGTCCGGCCCGCTGGAAGCTGTCGCCGTGGGCGGTGGCCACCTATCTGCTTGGCGGCACGCTGCCCGACGGCACGGTGATCACACCGAAGTACGTGGGACCGCGCCGCATCGTCGAGGTCGCCGTCACCACGCTCGCCACCGACCGCGCCCTGCTCCTGCTCGGCGTGCCCGGCACCGCGAAGACCTGGGTGTCGGAGCATCTGGCGGCGGCCGTCAGCGGCGACTCGACGCTGCTGGTGCAGGGCACGGCCGGCACGCCGGAGGAGGCGATCCGGTACGGCTGGAACTACGCGCAACTGCTGGCGAACGGGCCGAGCCGGGACGCCCTCGTCCCCAGCCCCGTCATGCGGGCCATGGCGGAGGGGATGACGGCACGGGTGGAGGAGCTGACCCGCATCCCCGCCGACGTCCAGGACACCCTCATCACGATCCTGTCCGAGAAGACGCTGCCGATACCAGAGTTGGCCCAAGAGGTGCAGGCCGTCCGCGGCTTCAACCTCATCGCCACCGCCAATGACCGCGACCGCGGGGTCAACGACCTCTCCAGCGCTCTGCGCCGCCGGTTCAACACCGTCGTGCTGCCGCTGCCTGCGAGCGTCGAGGCCGAGGTCGACATTGTCTCGCGGCGCGTCGACCAGCTCGGCCGCTCCCTCGACCTGCCCGCGGTGCCGGAGGGGATCGACGAGATCCGCCGGGTCGTGACCGTCTTCCGCGAGCTGCGTGACGGCGTCACCGCGGACGGCCGGACGAAGATCAAGTCGCCCAGCGGCACGCTGTCGACGGCGGAGGCCATCTCCGTCGTCACCAACGGCCTCGCCCTGGCCGCCCACTTCGGCGACGGAGTGCTGCGGGCCGGCGATGTCGCCGCGGGCATCCTCGGCGCGGTGGTCCGTGATCCGGCGGCCGACCGCGTGATCTGGCAGGAGTACCTGGAGGCGGTCGTCCGTGAACGCGACGAGTGGAAGGACTTCTACCGCGCCTGCCGGGAGGTGAGCGTGTGAGCGGGGACGACCTGGGGTGGGGGCGGCCCGGCGGGGACCAGGGCGCGAGCGGCTCCGGGGGATCGGAGGGCTCGGGCAACTCCGGTGAGGGCCGGGGGACGGGCGGCTCGTCGTTCGTACGGGGCGGGGGCGGGGCTGCCGTCAGCCGGTGGTCGGCAGTCGGTGGTCGGTGGTTCCGGAGGGGAGGGGGACGGTGTGACGGGACATGAGGGGGACGAGGGGAGCGTGACCGTGGGGGACGGGAGCGGGGTCACCGGGCGGGGCGTCAGCGGGTCGGCCGGGTCGGCCATCGGCAGGGAACCTCTGCTGCTCGGGGTGCGGCACCACGGCCCCGGTTCGGCGCGGGCCATGCGGGCGGCGCTGGAGGCGGCCCGGCCCCGGGTCGTCCTGATCGAGGGCCCGCCCGAGGCGGACGCACTGATCCCGCTGGCCGCCGACGAGGACATGCGGCCCCCGGTCGCGCTCCTCGCCCACGCCGTCGACGAGCCGGGCCGCTCGGCGTTCTGGCCGTTCGCCGAGTTCTCCCCGGAGTGGGTGGCCATCCGCTGGGCGCTGGCGAACGACGTCCCCGCGAGGTTCATCGACCTGCCGGCCACGCACTCGCTGGCGTGGGGGAGGGAGGCGACGGCAGACGGGATCACCGGGACTGACGGGGCCGACGGGACTGAAAGTTCGGGTGAGGCCGACGGGATCGACGGGGCTGACGGGACTGAGGAGTCCGGCAAGCCCGATGTCCGAGTCGACCCCCTCGCCGTACTCGCCGAGGCCGCCGGTTACGACGACCCCGAGCGCTGGTGGGAGGACGTCGTAGAGCACCGGGGCGCCGGGGCCGGGGACGTGTTCGCGCCGTTCGCCGCGCTGGAGGAGGCGATGGGGGCGCTGCGGGAGGAGTTCGGCAGCGGCGGGCACGAGCGGGATCTCGTGCGGGAGGCGTACATGCGGCTCCAGGTGCGGTCGGCTCAGCGGGAGTTTGAATCCGGTGTGGCCGTGGTGTGCGGGGCCTGGCATGTACCCGCGCTGCGGGAGAAGACCGCGGTCACCGCCGACCGGGCCCTGGTGAAGGGGCTGCCGAAGGTCAAGGCGGACATGACGTGGGTGCCGTGGACGTATCGGCGGCTGGCGCGGACCAGTGGGTACGGGGCCGGGATCGACTCGCCGGGTTGGTACGGGCATCTGTTCGGCGCACCGGACCGGCCCGTCGAACGGTGGATGACCAAGGTGGCGGGGCTGCTGCGGGACGAGGACCGGCTGGTCTCCTCGGCCCATGTCATCGAGGCGGTACGGCTGGCCGAGACGCTGGCGGCGATGCGGGGGCGCCCGCTGGCGGGGCTCGGCGAGACGACCGACGCGGTGCGCGCGGTGATGTGCGAGGGCTCGGACGTACCGCTGTCGCTGGTGCACGACCGGCTCGTCGTCGGGGACGTGCTGGGGGAGGTGCCGCAGGGGGCGCCCGCGGTGCCGTTGCAGCGGGACCTCGACCGGACGCAGCGGCGGTTGCGGCTCAAACCGGAGGCGCTGGAGCGGGAGTTGGAGCTCGACCTGCGCAAGGAGACCGACGCGGGCCGCAGCAGGCTGCTGCACAGGCTGCGGTTGCTGGGCGTCGGATGGGGCGAGCCGGCGGTGTCGCGGGGGAGCACCGGGACGTTCCGGGAGACGTGGCGGCTGCGGTGGGAGCCCGAGTTGTCCGTGCGGGTCGCGGAGGCCGGGGTGTGGGGTACGACGGTGCTCGCCGCGGCGACCGCCAAGGTGGCGGCGGACGCCGTCAGCGCGCCCGGCCTCGCCGACGTCACCGCGCTGGCCGAGCGCTGTCTCCTGGCCGAACTGCCCGAGGCGCTGCCGGTGGTGATGCGGGTCCTCGCCGACCGCGCCGCCCTCGACGCCGACGTCGGCCACCTCGCCCAGGCCCTGCCCGCCCTGGTCCGTGCCCTGCGCTACGGCGACGTGCGCGGCACGGACACCCACGCCCTGACCGAGGTCGCCGCGGGCCTCGCCGAGCGGGTCTTCGTCGGCCTGCCCCCGGCCTGCGCCGCGCTCGACACGGACGCGGCGGAGGAGATGCGACGCCATGTGGACGCGGTCCACGGGGCGGTGGGGCTGCTCGGGGACGCGGTGGCGGCGGGACCGTCGGCCGGAGTTCCCGCCTCTCCCCACGGTGACCTCCGGCCGCGCTGGCGGTCGGTGCTCCGGGTGCTGTCGGGGCGGGACAGCGTGCCCGGGGTCATCCGGGGGCGGGCCGTGCGCTTGCTGCTGGATGAGGGGGAGCTGGGGCAGGACGAGGCGGCTCGGCTCATGGGGCTCGTGCTGTCACCGGGGACGCCACCGGCGGACGCGGCCGCGTGGATCGAGGGGTTCGTCGGCGGCGGCGCCGGGGGCGGGATGCTGCTCGTGCACGACGAGCGGTTGCTCGGGCTGGTCGACGCCTGGCTGACCGGGGTGCCGGCGGAGGCGTTCACGGACGTGCTGCCGTTGCTGCGACGGACCTTCTCGGCGTACGAGCCGGGGGTGCGGCGGACGCTCGGCGAGCTGGTCCGGCGGGGGCCGGGCAAGCAGGGTGGCGTGGTGGGCGGGGGGTCCGGCATACCCGGCTTCGGGGCGGACCTCGACCTGGAACGTGCGGATGCGGTGCTGCCGGTGGTCCGGCTGCTGCTGGGACTGGACGGCGACCCTGCGGGCGCCGGGAACAACGACCTTGTGGGGGTGGGGCAATGACGACCGATCGGCCGGGTGCACCGAGGGAACGGGCGGGAGCGAAGGGGACGGGGGAAGACGCGCGGACGGCGGGCGAAGGGCCGACCAGGGCTGTCCGAGTGGTTCCGCTCTGGGCGCGGCCGCGGACGGGGGTGGCCGGATGACGACCGAGGCCATGGACCCGGCACAGGAACGGCTGCGGCGCTGGCGGCTCGTGCTCGGGGGCGAGACCGCCGACGGCACCGGATGCGCGCTCGGCGGACGGGACGCCGCGATGGACGGGGCGCTGACCGCGCTCTACGGAAAGGGGGACAGGCAGGGCAAGCAGTCGGGGCGGGAGCGTTCCGCGGGGCTGGGGGCGTCCGCGCCGTCCGTGGCCCGGTGGCTCGGGGACATCCGGACCTACTTCCCGTCCTCCGTCGTCCAGGTCATGCAGCGCGACGCCATCGACCGGCTCGGCCTCGCCACGCTGTTGCTCGAACCGGAGATGCTGGAGGCGGTCGAGGCCGACGTGCATCTCGTCGGCACGCTGCTCTCCCTCAACAAGGCGATGCCGGAGACGACGAAGGAGACGGCACGTGCCGTCGTCCGCAAGGTCGTCGATGACCTCGAGAAGCGGCTCGCCACCCGCACCCGGGCCACCCTCACCGGCGCCCTCGACCGCAGCGCCCGCGTCAGCCGGCCGCGGCACCACGACATCGACTGGAACCGCACGATCGCGGCCAACCTCAAGCACTACCTGCCGGAGTACCGGACGATCGTGCCGGAGCGGCTCATCGGGTACGGGCGGGCGTCGCAGTCGGTGAAGAAGGAGGTCGTGCTCTGCATCGACCAGTCGGGATCGATGGCGGCGTCGGTGGTGTACGCGTCCGTGTTCGGGGCGGTGCTCGCCTCCATGCGGTCCATCGACACCCGGCTCGTCGTCTTCGACACCGCGGTCGTCGACCTCACCGACCAGCTCGACGACCCCGTCGACGTCCTGTTCGGTACCCAGCTGGGCGGCGGTACCGACATCAACCGGGCGCTGGCGTACTGCCAGTCGCAGATCACCCGGCCCGCGGAGACGGTCGTCGTGCTGATCAGCGACCTCTACGAGGGCGGCATACGCGACGAGATGCTGAAGCGGGTGGCGGCGATGAAGGCGTCGGGGGTGCAGTTCGTGGCGCTGCTCGCACTCTCCGACGAGGGGGCGCCCGCGTACGACAGGGAGCACGCGGCCGCGCTCGCCGCCCTCGGCGCACCGGCCTTCGCCTGTACGCCGGATCTGTTCCCGGAGGTGATGGCCGCGGCGATCGAGAAGCGGCCGATACCGATCCCGGACACGGTGTGAGCGGACGGGGGGTGTGTGGGTGTGCGGGGCCCGATCCGGTAACGAGCCCGGTCAGGCGGTGATTTGTCGATCCGGCGACATCCGGATTCGGTCGGCAAAAGGGACATGAGCCGCATCGGTAACGGAGGGCTTGCGTAACCTCCGCACTCCCGTGCGAGTATCGGTGCCGCGTCGGCGGTGCCCCATGCCCCGCCCGCCCCCACCGCTCGTCCGAACCGCTCGCTCGCACTGCTCGTACCGCGTCGCACCGACTGGTTGCTCGACACGCGTGATGCGTCGCGCCCCACGGGAGGACCCGTCCCCTTGACCTGGCCGGCCACACTGCCTGGTGCCGCTCTGCGCAGTCTGCGCACGGCGGCCGGGCGGCGTGCGCTGCACCTGGTGCTGCTGGTGGGCGGGTTGTGCGCACTCGGGTTCCTCTGCGGAGGACAGGCGAGCGCGGCGGACGGGCTGCCGACGACGACGGTGAAGTCGGGGACGGTTGCCGCCGCCCCGACGAAGACGAAGGCCACCTCGATCAAGTCCGCTCCCGCACTCCCTGCTGTTCCGGCCAACTCGACCGTTCCGACGGGCCGGAGGGACACGTCGCTCTCGGCGGGCCCGGAGAACGACGTCGTCGAGGACGTGGTCGGCGCCGTGGACGGAGCGGTGCTGCGACCGGTCGGCGATCTCGTGGAGACGGTGACCGGAGAACTCGCGCAGCCGCACGCCGAGATGCCGCCGCTGCCGAGCCTGCCCTCCCTGCCCGCGCCCGAACTGCCCGACGCCCCCGACCTGCCCCACGCCCCCGAACTCCCCGACGCCCCCGGCCTGCCCGAGCTTCCGGGGCTGCCGAGCCTGCCGTCCGGGTCCGAACTTCCCGGACAGACACCGCCGGTCACGGCGGCCCCCGCGTCGAAGTCACCGGTGGTCGGCACGCGCGCGGGCGACGACTCCGGGAAGGCCGCCGCGACCGCCACGGCGAGGTTCGCCGGTCCGCGCTCCGTCACCGCTTCACCCGCGGCGGGTACGGCGACGCGGTCCGGCGGCCACCCTGCCGTGCGGGGCGCGCACGTACCCGTGCCGCAGGCGCCCGGCGATGACACGGATGGGCAGTTGGGCCACCGGTCGGTGGCGGACGGCGGTTCGTCGCGGCACGGGGACGCGCAGGCGGTGTCCCTGAACCACCGGGCGGCGGTGCGGCTCGTGGCCGGTGCCGCCGATCGGGCCGAGGCCTTCGAGACCCGGGACCGGTACCGGGACGTTCCGGTTTCCCCGGCGTAGGGCAGGACCTCCCCCCGCGCTGGATCTCCCGCGCGGGCGCGGAACCGGTCTCCCCCTCGCCCGGAACACGGCGGACTCAGCGGACTCCTGCGGAACCCCGCGGATCCCCGTCGCGCCCTGGGCAGCGCGGATTGACCGGCACCGGAAGTGTCCCCAGCCCTCCGAAAGCACCCGAGTTCCGTCGCGGACGCGTCCCAGAGGCTCAGCTCAGAGGCTCAGCCCAGGGGCCCGCCGCAGAGGCCAGAGCCCCTGGCGGATCTCCCGGGAGCCTCGGACCCCAGGATTCAAGGATCTGACGTACGCATGAACAAGAACATCCACCGCTCCATCGTCATAGCCGCCGGCGTCACCGGCGCGTGGGCGCTCGGCTCCAGTGTGGCGAGCGCCGACGAGCTCCCCGCCTCCTCGCTGTCCATGTCGGACACGACGACCGACGTCTCGGACGCCGTGACGGGCGCGGTCGACGGCGTCGTCCCCGACGCGCGGGACGCCGTCTCCGGGGTGACCTCGACCGTGGAGGACACCACCGCGACCGCCACACCCGCCGCCACCGGGACCGCGGACACCGCAGGCCGCCACATCGCGGCGAAGATCACCACCCCGCCAACCACAACCACGGTCCCCAAGACCGTCACGCCCGCCCCCACCACCAACGCCGCAAAGCTCAAGGGCGCCGCCGCCATCCAGGGCGCGAAGGCGGCCCGTGCCGCGCAGGCACAGGCCGCGGCCGCCCACGGGACCGCCGAGACCGCCCGGGCCACCGCCTCCGACGCGAGCACCGACCCGGCCACCCCGCAGGACGAGGTCGACCACCTCTTCGGCCCCCTCGCCGCCTTCGCCCCGGAGCTCGAGCGGGCCCTCGCCGGCGCCCGGACCAGGCTCCCGGCCGCGCGCTCGGCGGCCCGCACCGCCACCGGAGCAACCGGCGCCGCGCGCATCACCGGCACCGTCACCCCGATCGTCGACGAGACGACCGCCGCCGCCGTGCCCCCGGTGGCCGTCGCCGCCGTGGACGGGGTGCGGCCCGTCGCGGACCAGGTGGTGGCCGGGGTCGCGCCGGTCGTGGGGCGCACGGTAGGGGGAGTCGTCCCGGTCGCCACGCGCACCGTGGAGGGCGTGGGCCCCGTGGCCACCGGTGCGGTGAGCGGGGTCGTCCCGATCGTCGGCGGTACCGCCGAGGCCGCGACCGCGCTCGCGTACGGCGTCGTGGCCGAGGTCCGGCCCGTCGTCACCGCCACCGTCGATGACGCCCACGACCTCGCCGGTGCGGCGGCGCACGGCGTGACCCCCGTCGCCACCGGTGCCGTGGCCGGGCTGCACCCGGTCGTGGACGGGGTCGCCGCCGACGTGCCCGCGTACGGCGCCGGTCTGGCCGGACGGGTCACCGCCGATGCCCCGGGTGCCGTGCTGCCGCCGGTCGCGAACGCGGCGGTGCACGGCGTGGTCCCGGTCGCGGGGCGGGCCGTAGCGGACGCGGGTGGTCTGGCGTACGGCGTGACCGCGGACGTCCGGTCCGTCACAGGTGCCGTGCCGCCGCTCGCGTCCGGCGTGGGAGGGCGCACCGCGGACCTGGCGTACGGCGTGACGGACGAGGTCCGGCCCTTCGCGGACGGTGTCACCGGCGCCGTCCGGCCGGTCGTCGGCGCCGTGGCCCGGACGGTCCAGCCGGTCGCCGAGGGCGCCGGGGACCTCGCGTACGGCGTGACGGGCGAGGTCGCCCCCTTCGCGTACGGCGTGGTCGGCGATGCGCGGCCCGTCGTCGGCGGGGTCGTGCCGGTCGCCGGTCACACGGTCGACGGCGTGACCCCGCTGGCCCACGACACCGTCACCGGTGCGCGGGACGTCACCGAGGCGGTCACGCCCGGCTACGCCCAGCCGTACGGCGTCTCGTACGACGCCTGACCCCACCGTCGCGGCGGCGGACAACAGACTCCGTGAGGACGTAGGACCCGGACGGCCGAAAGCCGTCGGTCTGTCCGGTCGAAGCCTCACGGTCGGGGAGGCGCGGTCCCCATTGGGGTGGGGACCGGCCGCCCCGCGCCCCCCAGAGGGGCTGTTCATGGGGCCTCACCGGGTCAACCCCAGCCCGGTGAGGCCCTTCCCTCCGGGACCCCCGGCCCCTCACACCTGGCACACCGTGCCAGTGAGGGCGGCATCATGTGACAGGTATCACCGCTCAGGTGTGACCCTCGATTTAGGGGCCCCCGGGAAGCAGCGATAACCTGCGAGACGGACATGCCGCGCGCTCGGACACCGTGTGCGCCTCCCTTGTGACAGACACCGGTCGGACGTCACGTTGCCCTCGCGGCACGCCCACGCAGACAACGAACCGCGAGATCACTGATAGGGACGGAAGCGCGTGGACCTGTTCGAGTACCAGGCGAGGGACCTCTTCGCCAAGCACGATGTACCGGTGCTGGCCGGTGAAGTCATCGACACGCCTGAGGCGGCCCGCGCAGCCACCGAGCGCCTCGGTGGCAAGTCCGTCGTCAAGGCCCAGGTGAAGGTCGGCGGCCGCGGCAAGGCCGGTGGCGTGAAGCTCGCCGCCACCCCGGACGAGGCGGTCGAGCACGCGACCAACATCCTCGGCATGGACATCAAGGGCCACACGGTCCACAAGGTGATGATCGCCGAGACGGCGCCCGAGATCGTGGAGGAGTACTACGTCTCCTTCCTCCTCGACCGCGCCAACCGCACCTTCCTCTCCATCGCGTCCGTCGAGGGCGGCATGGAGATCGAGGAGGTGGCGGAGACCCGCCCCGAGGCCGTCGCCAAGACGCCGATCGACGCCAACGAGGGCGTGACCGAGGCCAAGGCCCGCGAGATCGTCGAGGCCGCGAAGTTCCCGGCCGAGGTCGCGGACAAGGTCGTCAACGTCCTCGTCAAGCTGTGGGACACCTTCATCAAGGAGGACGCCCTCCTGGTCGAGGTCAACCCGCTGGCGAAGGTCGCCTCCGGTGACGTCATCGCCCTGGACGGCAAGGTCTCCCTCGACGAGAACGCCGAGTTCCGTCAGCCGGAGCACGAGGCCCTCCAGGACAAGGACGCGGCCAACCCGCTCGAGGCCGCCGCCAAGGCCAAGAACCTCAACTACGTCAAGCTCGACGGTGAGGTCGGCATCATCGGCAACGGCGCGGGTCTCGTCATGAGCACCCTGGACGTCGTCGCGTACGCCGGTGAGAACCACGGTGGCGTCAAGCCGGCCAACTTCCTCGACATCGGCGGTGGCGCCTCCGCCGCCGTCATGGCGAACGGCCTGGAGATCATCCTCGGCGACCCCGACGTCAAGTCGGTCTTCGTCAACGTCTTCGGTGGCATCACCGCCTGTGACGAGGTCGCCAACGGCATCGTGCAGGCGCTTCAGCTGCTCGCGGACAAGGGCGAGGAAGTCACCAAGCCGCTGGTCGTCCGTCTGGACGGCAACAACGCCGAGCTGGGTCGCAAGATCCTCTCCGACGCCAACCACCCGCTGGTCCAGCGCGTGGACACCATGGACGGCGCGGCCGACAAGGCCGCCGAGCTCGCGGCTGCGAAGTAAGGGAAGAGGGACAGACAAGCCATGGCTATCTTCCTCGACAAGGACTCCAAGGTCATCGTCCAGGGCATGACCGGTGCCACGGGCATGAAGCACACCAAGCTCATGCTGGCGGACGGCACCAACATCGTCGGTGGCGTGAACCCCCGCAAGGCGGGCACGTCGGTCGACATCGACGGCAACGAGATCCCGGTCTTCGGCACGGTCGCCGAGGCGATCGAGAAGACGGGCGCCAACGTGTCCGTCCTCTTCGTCCCGCCGGCCTTCGCCAAGGCGGCCGTCGTCGAGGCCATCGACGCCGAGATCCCGCTCGCGGTCGTCATCACCGAGGGCATCGCGGTCCACGACTCGGCGGCGTTCTACGCCTACGCCGTCTCGAAGGGCAACAAGACCCGGATCATCGGCCCGAACTGCCCCGGTCTCATCACCCCGGGCCAGTCGAACGCCGGCATCATCCCGGGCGACATCACCAAGCCGGGCCGCATCGGCCTGGTCTCGAAGTCCGGCACGCTGACCTACCAGATGATGTACGAGCTGCGGGACATCGGCTTCTCGTCCGCCGTCGGCATCGGTGGCGACCCGGTCATCGGTACGACGCACATCGACGCGCTCGCCGCGTTCGAGGCCGACCCCGACACCGACCTGATCGTCATGATCGGTGAGATCGGCGGCGACGCCGAGGAGCGGGCCGCGGCCTTCATCAAGGAGAACGTGACCAAGCCGGTCGTCGGCTACGTCGCGGGCTTCACCGCGCCCGAGGGCAAGACCATGGGCCACGCCGGCGCCATCGTCTCCGGCTCCTCCGGCACGGCCGCCGCGAAGAAGGAGGCCCTCGAGGCCGCCGGCGTCAAGGTCGGCAAGACGCCGACCGAGACGGCCAAGCTGGCGCGCGAGATTCTGGCCGGCTGAGCAGGTACCTGACTGAACGTCCGATGGGCTCGCTCCGAGGGTTGGGGCGGGCCCATCGACGCGTTACGGGGTGCCGAATCGGGTTGTGCGGCGGGTGCGGGTGCGTTGTGGCTGGTCGCGCAGTTCCTCGCGCCCCTGAGTCGCTCTCCGGCCCCCTTTCCTCAGAGGGCGCGAGGAACCGCGCGACCAAGCCCTCACCGGTCCGTGGGCTAACGGCTCAGCGGTAGCAGCCTCTCCGGGCCGTTCGTCATGGCGTCCCGCAGCTTCTCCCGCAGCTCCGCCTCCGCCTGCGACAACGCGCCCTGCGCGACGCGCGGCGGCACGCCCTCGATCTCCGCGCCCGGGGCGATCGGCGGCTCGTAGTGCGTCGGAGCGGTGCGTACCGTCAACGCCGTCGTCCCGATCAACGCCACCGTGAACGCGATCGCCGCCCGCGTCCAGAAGCGTGCCCGGCGTTCACCGCCCGTGCGCACCGTCGGCGGCTTCGCGGCGCGCAGTCGCTCCGTGGAGGCGAGTTCGGCCAGCCGTCGGTGCAGAGCGGCGGGGTCGGCCAGTTCGGGGACGCGCGTGGCGACGACCTCGCGCGCGTGGAGCAGCCGGCCGGCCGCCGCGGGCGTGCTCGCCTCCGTCTCCGCCGCGGTCTCCGGCAGGTCGAGGCCGACACCGTCGTAGAGCAGAAGCGTGCGGCGGTAGGGCGGGGGGAGCTTGAGGAGTACGTCCAGCAGGGCGCGGTCGGACGCGTCGGCGGGGGGTGGTTCGGGGTGCCGGTAGCGGGGGCGGAAGCGGTGCCAGGGGGAGAGGGCGTACTCGTACGCCGTGGCCCGGACCCAGCCCGCCGGGTCCCGGTCGACGGCGACCTCGGGCCAGCGCTGCCAGGCGAGTTGGAAGGCCCGCTCGACGGACTCGCGGGCGAGTTCGCGCCGGCCGGTGAGCAGATAGGCCTGCCGTACGAGGGCGGGCGCGCAGAACGCGTAGAGCGCGTCAAACGCCTGAGCGGGCGTCAGGGGCTTGGCGGGGGGCGACTCGGGCTCGGCGGCCAGCGACCCGCCCCCGCCCGTGGGCCCCTCGGGCACGGGTTCCCCTGCCTCCCGCGCGACCGTCACCACCGTCTCCGCGGCGGCCGGCTCCCGCGCGCCCACCGCCTCCTGTGTGACCGTCACCGTCCGCACGTCCGCCACCTCCTGAGGTGCCGTCACCTCGGTCTGCTGCCGCCGCTCCTCCGCCAGGCCGCTCAGCAGGTTCGCGTACGTCTCCCGCTTCCGGCCCCGCGGGGTCGTGCGGCCGGACTCCCACGCTCGGACCGTTTCGGGGGTGACGCCCGTCCGCTCCGCGACCTGAGCCCGCGTCAACGACGCGGCCTCGCGCAGGCGTCGGCGTTCCTTGGGCGGGGGGAGCGGGGTGGCAGGGCCCTGAGTCACAGCACGCCCCTTCGTACGAAAAAGTACATAGTCGTATATTGAGCGACACATCGGGGGTTCGCCTGTTACGACGAGAAAGCGCGTGTCGTTGGGAGCATGACGGTCGTGAACCAGATGACCGTTCGCCGATTCCCCCTGTCGTCCGTGCTCACCCGGGTGCGTGACCGCTCGCCCGGACTGGCCGCGGGCCTGCTGGGCGGTGTGTTCGCGGCCGGGCTCGGGCTCGGCTCGCTCGCCGTGCTGGTGATCGTGCTGTGGATCAGTTCGCCGTATCCCGACAGCGGTCCGGACGGGGCGCTGCATGCCGCGGCGGCGCTGTGGCTGCTGGCGCACGGGGCGGAACTGGTACGCACCGACACCCTGTCCGGGGTCCCCGCACCGATGGGGGTGACGCCGCTGCTGCTGCTCGCGCTGCCGGTGTGGCTGGTGCACCGGGCCGCGCGGGACGCGGTCGACGACTCCCCCGAGGCCACGGGAGGGGCGGCGTTCACGGGCGTGGTCCTCGGCTATCTCACCGTCGGGGCAGGGGCCGCGCTGTACGCGGCCGGCGGCGAGCTGCGACCGGCGTGGATGTGGACGGTGGTGTGCGTGCCCCTGGTCGTGGTCTCGGCGGCGGGCGCGGGGGTCTGGACGGCATACGGCCGCCCACGCGAACCCGTGGACGACGTGCTGCTGTCGCTGCCCGCGGGCATGCGGCGGCTGCTGCTCGACCCGGACGCCCGAGACCGACTCGCCGCGGCGGCGCGCGCGGCCGGCGCGGGTGTGGCGGTGCTGGTGGGCGGTGGCGCGCTGCTGCTGGGAACGTCCCTGGTGTGGCACGGCGGCGCCACCCGGCTCTCCTTCCTCCAGCTGACGGAGGGCTGGTCGGGCCGGTTCGCGGTGCTGCTGCTGTGCGTCGCGCTGCTCCCCAACGCGGCCGTCTGGTCGGCCTCGTACGCGCTGGGGCCGGGCTTCGTGCTCGGGGCGGGGCATGTGGTGGGCCCCCTGTCGTCGGCGCCCGCGCCGCTCCTGCCGCCGTTCCCGCTGCTGGCGGCGGTCCCGGAGGCGGGAGCGGGGACGTGGCCGAACTGGGCCGCCGCCGGGGTGCCCCTGGTGGCCGGGGTGACGGTGGGCTGCTTCGTCGGCCGGGCCGGGAGCCGCCGCGAGGCCGGCAGGGGGTCCGGGGTGCCGACGACGAGAGGCGAGGAGAAGACGGTGAGGGGCCAGGAGAAAGGAGGTACCGCACCCTCGGTCGCCGCCTGGTCCCGAGGCCGCACCGCCGGTACCGCCTGGCTGGCCGGGGTCCTGTGCGCGGCGGCGGTCGCGTTGCTCGCCGCGCTCGCGGGCGGTCCGCTCGGGGTCGCCGCGCTCGCCCGGTTCGGGCCGGTGTGGTGGCTCACGGGTGCGGCGGCGCTGGCCTGGGTCTCGCTGGCGGCCGTCCCGACGGCCGTGGGGGCACGGGCGTGGCGGTGCCGGGAACGACGGGAGCGCCGGGCTGGGGCGGAGGCGGCGGCATCGGGGCTGACGGCGGTTCCGGGGGCGTCCGCAGGTCGGGGGAGCGCCGAGGAGCGGTTCGCGCCGGAGCCCGGCCTCCAGGCGTCGCGGACGCCATCCCCCGCACCCGGTGGCTGGTTCTCGCGCACGAAGGGCGCCCGTCCGCCCGTACCGCAGCCCGCGACAGGCGGCGGCCTCCCCGCGGCACCGTCGGACGAGGACGCCACCCCGGCCGCCGGAGGAGCCGCCTCTTCGCGCCGCTGGTTCTCCCGCGGCAAGCACGCCCGGTCGGCCCCCGCACCCGCCGCGCCGTACGGCCACGGCGAGGACGACCCCTCCTTCGAGCCGTACGACTTCCTGCCCGCCGACCCGCGGGCCTGGCCCGACGACGCCGAGCGGGACGCCTCCCGGCAGGCCCGGTGGGCGGCGCTGAAGGAGGTGTCGGCGCCTCTCGAGCCGCCGGAGGCGCCGTGAGGGTCAGCCGGTGCCGAAGACGTCCCGCAGCTGCTCCGGCAGCAGGCGGTCGCAGGACTGCTTCGCCTCGTTGGTGAGAGCGTCGTTGGTGCAGGTGTAGAAGTCGCTGTAGACGAGCTGCACCGCGAACGTGCTCGCCACCAGGGCGATCGCCAGGGACGAGGTGACCAGTCCGCTGATGGCCGCCGTCCGCTGCGGGCGGCCCCCCGCCTCGGGCACCGAGGCGTCCGGGTCGGGGGTGCGCGGCTTGGCGCGCAGGGCGCTGATGCCCCAGTACAGGGCGAGCGCGCCGAGCAGCAGCGCGACGTACGGCCAGCTGAAGAGGGCGAAGAAGAACGCCCACATACCGGTCAGCAGGGAGTACCGCGCGCGGCGCTGGGCCGGGTCGGTCGGGTCCCAGCGCATGCCGCCGCCCTGGCCGGGACCGCCCTGGCCCTCGGGGCCGGAGCCGCTGCCGGGGCGGTCGCCGAAGGTGCCGGAGGAGCGGCCGGGCTGGCGGTCGCTCCACTGGCTGCCCCACGGCGACCGGCGGCCCTCGTCGTCGTCGGAGGAGTCGCCTGCCGGGTGGCGCGGCTGCCAGGGGCGGTCGGGGGTGCCCTCCGGCGGCGGCGCGAAGGGGTTGTCCTCCTCCGCCTTGCGGTCCGGCTGGTCCGAGGGCGCGTCGGGCGGTGAGGCGGGGCGCTCCCGCAGCAGCACGCCGCGGTGCTCCCCTCCCTGCGCCTGCTGCGGGGGGAGCGAAAGGAGTCGCAGGCTGCGGTCCGGCATCAAGTGAGCGTCTTCCCCTAGGTGATATGACGAGTGACGGCGACGAGCGGACGGCGGGAACGGCTGTCCGGCGTGAGCCTTCATCCGGGAAACGCACCGCACGACGACCACGTTCCCGACTCGGGCCGTAGCAGACGCTACCTCCCGGCCCCGCCCCCGTCCCGTGGGGGCCGCCCGGAGTGCCGGTATCGTTGCTGGCGTTCGGCCGCTTCGTAGACTTCCCCGTATCCCGGGGCGCGAAGCATTCGTACGAACGTACATAACGCACGTCCGGACGGCCGACCGTACGGAAAACGCTCCCCCGAGAAAGGGCCCCACCGTGGCCGCCAAGCCCGTGGCCAAGCGCCTCGTCGTGCTGGTCTCCGGATCCGGCACCAACCTCCAGGCGCTGCTCGACACCATCGGCCAGGTCGGCACGGAGGCCTACGGTGCCGAGATCGTGGCCGTCGGCGCCGACCGCGACGGCATCGAGGGGCTCGCTCGTGCCGAGCGGGCCGGCATCCCGACCTTCGTCCGCAAGGTCAGGGACTACGGGACCCGCGAGGAGTGGGACGCCGCCCTCGCCGAGGCGACCGCCGCGTACGAGCCCGACCTGGTGGTCTCCGCCGGGTTCATGAAGATCGTGGGCAAGGAGTTCCTCGCGCGCTTCGGCGGGCGGTTCGTGAACACCCACCCCGCCCTGCTGCCCAGTTTCCCCGGCGCCCACGGCGTCCGTGACGCGCTCGCGTACGGCGCCCGGGTCACCGGCTGCACCGTCCACTTCGTCGACGACGGCGTCGACACCGGACCGATCATCGCCCAGGGCGTGGTCGAGGTCCGGGACGAGGACGACGAGAACGCTCTGCACGAGCGCATCAAGGAAGTCGAGCGAAGGCTGCTCGTCGATGTCGTGGGGCGGCTCGCCCGCAACGGCTATCGCATTGAGGGACGAAAGGTAGTTATCCAGTGACCGCCGAGAGCAACAAGCGGCCCATCCGACGGGCGCTCGTCAGCGTCTACGACAAGACGGGTCTGGAAGACCTCGCGCGCGGGCTGCACGAGGCGGGCGTGGAGCTCGTCTCCACCGGGTCCACCGCCGGCCGGATCGCCGCCGCCGGCGTCCCCGTCACCAAGGTCGAGGAGCTCACCGGCTTCCCCGAGTGCCTGGACGGCCGCGTCAAGACGCTGCACCCGCGCGTGCACGCCGGCATCCTCGCCGACCTGCGCCTGGAGGACCACCAGCGCCAGCTCGCCGAGCTGGGCGTCGAGCCGTTCGACCTGGTCGTCGTCAACCTCTACCCGTTCCGCGAGACCGTCGCCTCGGGCGCCTCGCCGGACGAGTGCGTCGAGCAGATCGACATCGGCGGCCCCTCGATGGTCCGCGCCGCCGCCAAGAACCACCCCTCGGTCGCCGTCGTCACCAGCCCCGCGCGGTACGCCGACGTCCTGAGCGCCGTCCAGGACGGCGGCTTCGACCTCACCACCCGCAAGCGGCTCGCGGCCGAGGCCTTCCAGCACACCGCGTCCTACGACGTCGCGGTCGCGAGCTGGTTCGCGAGCGAGTACGCGCCCGTGGACGAGTCCCGCTTCCCCGACTTCCTGGGTGCCACCTGGGAGCGCAAGGACACCCTCCGCTACGGCGAGAACCCGCACCAGCCCGCCGCGCTCTACGTCGACGGCAGCGGCGGCGGTCTCGCCGAGGCCGAGCAGCTGCACGGCAAGGAGATGTCGTACAACAACTACACGGACACGGACGCCGCCCGCCGTGCCGCGTACGACCACGACGAGCCCGCCGTCGCGATCATCAAGCACGCCAACCCCTGCGGCATCGCGGTCGGCGCGGACGTCGCCGAGGCGCACCGCAAGGCACACGCGTGTGACCCGCTGTCGGCGTTCGGCGGTGTGATCGCGGTCAACCGTCCGGTGTCCAAGGAGATGGCCGAGCAGGTCGCCGAGATCTTCACCGAGGTCATCGTCGCGCCGGACTACGAGGAGGGGGCCCTGGAGGCCCTCGCCAAGAAGAAGAACATCCGCGTGCTGAAGGCCCCGGCCGCCCCCGCGAACCCGGTCGAGCTCAAGCTCGTCGACGGCGGCGCGCTGCTCCAGGTCACCGACCGCCTCCAGGCGGACGGCGACGACCCGGCGAACTGGACGCTGGCGACGGGGGAGGCGCTGAGCGCGGCCGAGCTCGCCGAGCTGTCGTTCGCCTGGAAGGCCTGCCGCGCGGTGAAGTCCAACGCCATCCTCCTCGCCAAGGACGGCGCCTCGGTCGGCGTCGGCATGGGCCAGGTCAACCGCGTCGACTCCGCCAAGCTCGCCGTGGAGCGGGCCGGTGCCGAGCGCGCGCAGGGCTCCTACGCGGCCTCGGACGCGTTCTTCCCCTTCCCCGACGGCCTGGAGATCCTGATCGAGGCCGGCGTGAAGGCGGTCGTGCAGCCGGGCGGCTCGGTCCGTGACGAACTGGTCGTCGAGGCCGCGAAGAAGGCGGGCGTGACGATGTACTTCACGGGGACGCGGCACTTCTTCCACTGAGCCCGACCCCGCGATCCGCTGATCTCGCTGATCTCGCTGATCTCGCTGATCTCGCTGATCTCGCTGTGCCGCGGCGCCCGGTCCTCGTGACCGGGCGCCGTTGTCAGTGCCGGATGAGAGCCTGGCGGCATGATCGTGGAACGCGCGTACGCCCATGTCGCCGAGGCGGCGGAGCCGGCCGGCCCCGCCCCCTGGCCCTGGTCGGTGCCGTGCGTGCGGCAGCTCCTCGACGACGGCCTGCGGTTCACCGCCCCGGTCACCTTCCTGGTCGGGGAGAACGGCTCGGGCAAGTCGACCCTCGTCGAGGCCCTGGCGGAGGCCTTCGGACTCGACCCCTGGGGCGGCTCGGCGGGCCATCGCTACGCCGGTCCGCGGGAGCGCTCGCCGCTCGGCGACCGGATGCGGTTCGAGGCCACCAGGGCCGGGCGCCGGATGCTCCAGGGCCCGCACACCCGCCGCCGGGGCTTCTTCCTGCGCGCCGAGACCGCGCTCGACGCACTCGGCAGGGAGCAGCGCACCGGCCGTCTCACCGGCACCCCGGAGGAGATGAGCCACGGCGAGGGCTTTCTGATGGCCTTCCGCGAGCGCTTCCGCGAACCCGGCCTGTACGTCCTGGACGAACCGGAGTCCGCGCTCTCCTTCGCCTCCTGCCTCGAACTCGTCGGCGTCCTCGACGACCTCGCCCGCGCGGGCGCCCAGATCATCTGCGCCACCCACTCACCCCTGCTCACCGCCCTGCCCGGCGCCGAGATCATCGAGGTCGGCGAGCACGGCATGCGGTCCGTGGAGTGGCACGAACTGGAGCTGGTCGAGCACTGGCGGCGCTATCTGGACGACCCGCGCGCCTATCTGCGGCACATAGTCGGCGGCTGAGCCGCGCGCCCCTCGCCCCCGGCGACCGGCCCGCTCGTCGGCTCCCGTGCCGCGCCCCGTCGTCGTCAGGTCGAACTCCGCAGCGCCGCCCAGGTCTCGGCGCCCACCGCCCCGTCGGCCTCCAGCCCCTTGGCGCTCTGGAACTGCTTCACCGCGGTCTGGGTCCCCTTGCCGAACTTGCCGTCCACCCCCGAGTCGCCGACGGCGTAGCCGCGCCGGGTGAGCATGCACTGGACCTGGACCACGCGCTCGCCCTTGTCACCCCTGCTGGTGAGCTCGGTGCCGGAGTAGTACGTGCACTCGGAGATCCAGGGCGGGTCGGCGGGGGTGGGCGCGGTCTCGCCGGCCGTGGCGGTGGGGGCGCCGCCGTCACTCGTGGCTCCGCCCCCGCCCTGGGTGGCCGTCGCGGAGGGGGTACGGCCGACCGGGCCGTCGTCGGAACCGGCAGAAGTCTCCTTTTCCCCGCCCGGCTCCTGCGTCGTCTCGTCCGGCCTGCCCGCGGAGCCGTTCGGGGAGCCGCTCGCGGCGGGCGGCGAGGAGGCGCCGGGCAGGCCCGAGGCGGCGTCGGCGTCGGAGGGGGCGCCCGCGGAGACCGTGGGGGACGGTCCGGCTGTCTCCTCGTGGGAGGAGCGGGTGAGTAAGAGCGCGCCCACGACCACGACGGCCACCGCGAGGGCGGCGGCGAGGGCGAGGTAGGGCTTCCTCCGATGGCGGGGAGCGCGGGGGGTGGGGGGCGTGGAGGGCGCGAACTCGCCCGGCGGGGTGGGGAGGGACGCCGCGTAGTGGTGGGCGGGCGGCTGTGGGGGAGCGGGGGTGGGGTCGAGGGCCGGGTCCGAGGCCGAGGCCGAGCCTGAGCCCGGGGCGGCGGGACCCGCGTGAGGCGCATCCGTGCGCGCCCCCGGCATGCCCGGCGCCCCCGGCATGCCCGGCGTCCCCGGCATCCGTGACGTCCCGGACGCCCCCGGCACCCCTGACGCCCCCGGCGCCCGCAGCCCGCCGTTCTGCCGTGTCGAGACCCGCTCCAGCAGCTCGCATGCCGCCTGCTGCTCCAGCAGGCGGGTGGCCAACGGTTCCTGCCAGGGCTCGGTGTCCCCGAGCCGTGCGCGCGCGGCGGCCTCGATCAGCTGCGCCGGGGTGGGGCGCCCGGCGGGGTCCTTGGCGAGGCAGGCGGTCAGCAGCGCGGCCAACGGCTCGTCGACCGAGGCGAGTTCGGACATCACCTCCGCCCTGGGCTCCTCGAAGGCCACCCGGTGCATGACGCCGACGCCGGTGCCGTCGCCGAACGGGGTGTGCCCGGTGGCGGCGTAGATCAGTGTGCCCGCGAGGGAGAAGACGTCGGAGGCCCCGTCGCAGGTGCCCTCTCGCAGGTACTCGGGGGACATGAACGCCGGGGTGCCCACCCGGCTGCCGGTGCCGGTGATGGTGCTGCTGTCGACGGCCCGGGAGATGCCGAAGTCGATGACGTGCACGCCCCGCGGGGACAGCAGCACGTTGGACGGCTTGAGGTCGCGGTGGACGACACCGGCGTCGGCCAGTGCCGCGAGGGCGTGGCCCAGCTCCGCCACCAGCCGCCACACGCCGGCCTGTTCGAGCCTGCCGCCGTTGCGCACGGCGTCGGCGAGGTTGATGCCGGGGACGTACCGGGTGGCCATCCACAGCAGCTCGTCCTCGGACTCGAACCCGGTGCCGAGCAGCCGCGGGGCGTACGGGGTGTCGACCCGCCCGTGCACGGCGGCCTCCCGCTCGAACCGCCGCCGGAACTCCGGGTCCTCGGCGTACTCGGGCCGGATCACCTTCACCGCGGCGAGGCCGGGGCCGTCGTCGGCGGGGCGGGCCAGATGGACCCGTCCCATCCCGCCGCTGCCGAGCCGCCCGAGTGGCACGTACGGTCCGATGCGGGCGGGGTCGGCGGGCTGGAGCGGAGCGGCACCGGCGCGTATGAGCTCGGCGTGGTACGGCGGCGTGGGATGCCGCTGGTCCGTCATGAGTCCCCCGAGTGCTGTTCTGCCTCAACGCCCAACGGCGTCACGCGAGTTGCAGTGAGGCTAGCGTGCCGGGGCGGCCTTGGACCCGCCGGTGCCGGACCGGCGGCCGGCAGTCCGGCCGAGGGGAGGGCAGGAAACGCGGGGCGAGCGGCCCGCGACGGACCAGGGCCGTGTCTCCCCGCGTGCGGGTGAGACACGGCCCTTGGACACGGTCGGCGTGAACCGTCCGTTCGCGAACGCGAGTTCGGCGCGCTCGCCGTGCGGGTCAGTAGCGCGGGCGGGCGAACCAGGCAGTGCCGCTGGGAACGACCGGGGCGGCCGCGATGATGCCGCCGAACGCCAGCCACAGCAGCGGGCCGACGACCGCCGAGGCCAGACCGGAGTCGAGGCCGACGAACAGGCCGAGGATGCCGACGATGGCACCGAGAGCGCCGTAGATCACGGTGGTGATCCGGATGCCCTGGCCGCCCCGGCTGAACTTGACGCCGAGGGTGATCGACAGGGCCGCCAGAGCCGCCGCGAGCAGGGCGAAGACGCCGAAGACGCCGGCCGCCATGTCGGCGCCGTCGCTCCCGGTGCTGAACCCGAGCTCGTCGGCGCCGTCCGACACGTCGCTCGCGAACGCGGCGAAGTAGAGGAAGACCAGGGCGCCGATGATCTGCACGGCCGAGATGATGAACAGGAAGACGCGGGCCGTCACCAGCAGGCCCGGCATCGACTGCGGCACCATGTTGGCGCCCCCCGGGTAGCCGGGGTACGCCGGCTGCGGCGGGTAACCGGGGTAGGCCTGCTGCGGCTGCGGCGGGTATCCGGGCGGCGGTCCCTGCTGCGGGTAGCCGTACCCGGGGGGAGCGGCGGGCGGCTGCTGGGGCGGGGGCCCATAGGGGTTGTTCGGGTCGCCGAAACTCATGGCGGTGTTTCCTCCGTAGACCGAATGTGCGGGGACGACGAGCGGCACGGTCGGAGGAAGGTTCTACAGATGCGGTTCGTCCCCCCGGTACAGCCCGCGGCACTGTGGCCACAATCGTTCTTCAGTGGCCGGTTCGTTGTCCAGCCGCAATCCCTATGTGTTGTGCAAGTGCAACATCGCTGATCATGAGTGGATACGGCGGGACAGGCGCACAGGGACCCGGATTGGAACCGGGACCCCGTCATCCGCGAGGATGGGGTCATGACCGCCCAGATTCTCGATGGCAAGGCCACCGCAGCCGCGATCAAGTCCGATCTGACCGCCCGCGTGGCGGCGCTGAAGGAGAAGGGCGTCACGCCCGGCCTCGGCACGATCCTCGTCGGGTCCGACCCCGGCAGCCAGAAGTACGTCGCGGGCAAGCACCGCGACTGCGCGGAGGTCGGCATCGCCTCCATCCAGCGCGAACTGCCGGAGACGGCGACGCAGGAGGAGATCGAGGCGGTGGTGCGGGAGTTGAACGAGGACCCCGCCTGCACCGGGTACATCGTCCAGCTGCCGCTCCCCAAGGGCATCGACGAGAACCGCATCCTGGAACTGATGGACCCGGACAAGGACGCCGACGGCCTCCACCCGATGAACCTCGGCCGCCTGGTCCTCAACGAGCCGGCCCCGCTGCCCTGCACCCCCAACGGTGTGCTCACCCTCCTGCGCCAGTACGGCGTGGAGATCAAGGGCGCCGAGGTCGTGGTCGTCGGCCGCGGTGTCACCATCGGCCGCCCGATGCCGCTGCTGCTGACCCGGCGCAGCGAGAACGCGACCGTGACCCAGTGCCACACCGGCACCCGCGACCTCTCCGCGCACCTCAAGCGCGCCGACATCATCGTCGCCGCCGCCGGGTCCGCCCACCTCATCCGTCCCGAGGACGTGAAGCCCGGCGCCGCCGTCCTCGACGTCGGTGTCTCGCGCAGCGCCGAGGGCAAGATCGTGGGCGACGTGCACCCCGGCGTCGCCGAGGTCGCCGGGTTCATCTCCCCGAACCCCGGCGGTGTCGGCCCGATGACCCGGGCCCAGCTGCTCGTGAACGTGGTCGAGGCGGCGGAGCGCAGTGTCGGCTGACCAGGAGCAGAACGACATCGAGGTACGGGACGCGATCAGCGCGCCCGACGCGGAGGGCAGGCCGCGCCGGGTCACCCGCCGCTTCCCGCTGTTCACCCGGGACACCGCCCGTCCCGAGGGCGGTGGCCGGGCCGCACCGAGCGACGCCCCGGCGCCCGCCCGGCAGTGGCCGATCCTCACCGTGCTGGCCGTGGTCGCGCTCGGCCTGCTGCTCACCGCCCTCGACGTCTTCCGCTACGGCACCCTGCTGATCGGCGCGGCGCTGGTCACCGGTGCCGTGCTGCGCTGGATGGTGCGGGACGTCGGCATGCTCGCGGTGCGCTCCCGCTTCACCGACATCGTGACCTACGGCGTGCTGGGCACCGTGATCGTCCTGCTGTCGATGATGGCCCAGCCGGATCCCTGGCTGGAGATCCCGTTCCTGAAGGACACCCTGCACTTCACGGTCGACAGCTAGCGGCCCACTGCCACGGCGACGGCGGCCCGTCCTCTCCCCCGAGCAAGGACGGGCCGCCGTCTGCGTCCACCTTCTTGCACGGCGAACGCCCCGTTCAACGCCTGTCAGCGCGCTGTGCCACGGAAGTGACCGTTCCGCTACGGTGTCCGGTCCCTGTCACCACGGGAACCGATCACCTCCCGGCGTCGGCTTGGTCGCTTTTGGGGGAGCTTCGCACCTGAGTGGTGAGTGTCACGGATTGTGTGCCTTCTGTGTGCCGATGTGTGGACAAGTTCGCGGATGTGCGACGAAGTCGCTCAACAACCGGGTTAGCGTGTCCGATCGGGATGGTCCGGGACGTCCCGTCGCGTGCAGACTGGACCCCGGCATGGTGAGCGTGCGACGGTGCATGCCCACAGCCCCGATGCACCCGTGCGCCCCCACCCCGGGAACTGAGATCCTTAGCGGGCGCATCCCTTTGGGTAGCCCGACGGGGACCTGAGCAGAGGGCACATGCGCGGGGGGAACACACCAGCACCAACCGGGGGGAAGAGGGGGGTAGCAATGCCTCGTTGGAGGGCCTTGCCCGATGAACTTGATCCGCAGGTCAGGGAGTTCGCCAGCCAGCTCAGGCGGCTCGTGGACCGCAGCGGTCTGAGCGTCGCGGCGCTGGCCGACCGCACGGGCTACAGCAAGACGTCCTGGGAGCGTTATCTCAACGGCCGGCTGCTCGCGCCCAAGGGCGCGATCGTGGCGCTCGCCGAGGTCACCGGTACCAATCCGATCCACCTGACCACCATGTGGGAGCTCGCCGAGCGCGCCTGGAGCCGCTCGGAGATGCGCCACGACATGACCATGGAGGCCATCCGCATCTCGCAGGCGCGCGCCGCGCTCAGCGAGTTCGGGGCGCCTCCCGCGAGCGCCAAGGGCGGCAGGACGGCCCGCAAGAGCACCAGCGCCACGGCGACCCCGGGGGTGGCCGGGCCCGCGGGCGTGGCCCCGACGGTGCCGCCGCAGCCGACGGCGCCCGAGGTCAGGGACGCGACGCCGGGGAACCGCGAGGGCGGCGACAGCACGAACTCCTGGGGCCTGGCCGGGTACAAGGGACCTTCCCCGACGGGCGGACGCGCCCCGGAGGGTACGGCCCGACCGGCATCGGCGCCCACGCCCGCACCGACGCCGACGTCGGCCCCTGGCCCGTCGTACGGCGAGCCCCCGCGGGGGCCCCGTTCCGCCGCTCGCGGCGGTGGCGGGGGCAGGCGGCGGCTGACGATGTTCCTCGCGGGTGTCGTCGGTGTGCTCGTGGTGGTCGGCGCCGCGTACGTGCTCACCGAGGGCGGCGGCGGCAAGGAGAACGAGGGTCAGGACGCCTCGCCCTCCCCGACCGCCACCACCTCCGTCGACCTCCCGCCCGGCGTCAAGTGCAGCGGCGACTCCTGCACCGGCAAGGACGCGGAGGCCATGGGGTGCAGCGGGGACCTGGTGACCACCGCCTCGACCGCCACCGTCGGCACGACGGTCGTGGAGGTCCGCTACAGCAAGACCTGCGGTACCGCGTGGGGCCGTATCACCCGGGCCGCGCAGGGCGACGAGGTCGTGGTGAGCGTCGGCAAGGCCGGCAAGAACAAGCAGAACGGGTCGATCACCGTGGCCGGCGACACCATCGCGTACACGCCGATGGTCGCGGTGAAGGACGCCGGGGACGCCGTCGCCTGCGCCACGCTCGCGGCGGGCGAGAAGGGGTGCACCCGGTAGTCGCCGGGCCCTCGAGAACAATGTCGGGGCCACCGGCATGGCCGGGCGGATCGTGGGCAGGCGAACCGTACCCCCACGGGAATCCGGCCATGTCGGTACCCCCCACGGCGGCCGCTCCCGTCCCCCTCTCCCGGACGGGCGGCCGCCTCTTTCGCGTCTCTGTGGGGTGGGCCACAGGAACCCGGCGGTGCGCGATCCCGGATGCGCGATAGCCTGACCGGTGGATCTCTTGATGCCGAGAGATCGATCATTTGTACGTCCCGCACCCCGGGGCAGGGACGCCACCACCGACAGCTGTCATACGGAGAACTCCATGACCCGCACTCCCGTGAACGTCACCGTCACCGGCGCGGCCGGCCAGATCGGTTACGCCCTGCTCTTCCGCATCGCCTCCGGCCAGCTGCTCGGCGCGGACGTGCCGGTCAAGCTCCGCCTTCTGGAGATCACCCCGGCGCTCAAGGCCGCCGAGGGCACCGCCATGGAGCTGGACGACTGCGCGTTCCCGCTGCTCCAGGGCATCGAGATCACCGACGACCCGAACGTGGCCTTCGACGGCGCCAACGTGGCCCTGCTCGTGGGCGCCCGCCCGCGCACCAAGGGCATGGAGCGCGGTGACCTCCTGGAGGCCAACGGCGGCATCTTCAAGCCGCAGGGCAAGGCCATCAACGACCACGCCGCGGACGACATCAAGGTCCTCGTCGTCGGCAACCCGGCCAACACCAACGCCCTGATCGCCCAGGCCGCCGCCCCGGACGTACCCGCCGAGCGCTTCACCGCGATGACCCGCCTGGACCACAACCGCGCGCTGACCCAGCTCGCGAAGAAGACGGGCACCACGGTCGCCGACATCAAGCGCCTGACCATCTGGGGCAACCACTCCGCCACGCAGTACCCCGACATCTTCCACGCGGAGATCGCCGGCAAGAACGCCGCCGAGGTCGTGAACGACGAGCAGTGGCTGGCCGACACCTTCATCCCGACCGTCGCCAAGCGCGGCGCCGCGATCATCGAGGCCCGTGGCGCGTCCTCCGCCGCCTCGGCCGCCAACGCCGCCATCGACCACGTCCACACCTGGGTCAACGGCACCGCCGACGGCGACTGGACCTCCATGGGCATTCCGTCGGACGGCTCCTACGGCGTCCCGGAGGGCCTGATCTCCTCCTTCCCCGTCACCGCCAAGGACGGCGCGTACGAGATCGTCCAGGGCCTGGACATCAACGAGTTCTCCCGCGCCCGGATCGACGCCTCTGTCGCCGAGCTCGCGGAGGAGCGAGAGGCGGTCCGCGCCCTCGGCCTCATCTGAGAGCTGTAGCGGACGGCTACTGTCACGAGCTTGCGCGGGCCGTGTTCCGGTTTCTTCCGGAGCGGGGCCCGCGCCCGTTTTCACCGCTACCGTCAAGAACGTTACCCGCCAAGGTGATTCGGGGGGTTCGCGATGAACAGCGGATGGCACGGGAACAGCAGCGGCAGCGGCCACGACGGCGGCGCCGCGAACGGCTACAGCTCGGGCTCCGACGAGCACGAGCCCAGCGAGGAGCGTGGCCAGGCGCCCTGGGGCCCACACGGGCAGGCCGGGTCCGCGCCGCCCTGGGCCTCGGCGGAGACCCAGACCTCACCGGCGCCGCCGCTCTGGGCCGCGCCGCCGCAGCAGTCGCCGCCGACCCCGCCCTGGTCGTCGGCCCTGCCCCGGACGGGCGGCACACCGCACCCGCTGCCGCCCCCGCCGTACCCGCAACCGCCGCCCCCGGCCTACGTACCGCCGCAGGCCGCGCCGCCGTCCGTCAGCGGTCCGCGTCGGGTTCTGCTCGTGCTCACCGCGACGGCCGTGCTGGGGTCCGGCATCGGCGCCGGTGTCTGGTTCCTGACCCGGGAGGGGGCGACCGGCACGGGCGCGACCCCGGGGACGAGCGTCGCGGTCACCACCTCCGCGCCGACCGAGCCGTCCGCGCCGACCGAGCCATCGGCGCCCTCCGGGACCACGCCCGCCGCGACCACCCCGCCGGCCTCGCCCCTCGCGTCCCCGCCGGCCACACCCGGTTCCGGTTACCGCCTCGCCGAGGACCCCGTCGGCTACACGGTCTTCGTGCCCGAGGACTGGACCCGTCGGCAGAAGCAGGGCGAGAAGGCCCCGGTGGTCTTCTACGACGCCCCCGCCGACGGCCGTCAGTTGCAGATCTTCCGGCTGTCGGAGGACAGCCCCGCCGACTCCCTGCGCCTGGCCGAGAACTCCCCGGACTTCGGCTTCGTCCGCCAGCGCGGTTACCAGGCACTCGAACGCGACAAGGGCGGGACCTGGTCCGAGCTGACCTACCGCTACGACGACGAGGACAGCGGCGCGCGCCAGGTCATCGACCACCGCTTCCGGGCGGCCGACGGCGAGTCCTACGCGATCCGCGCCAGCGGCCCCGAGGAGCTGTCCCCGGCACTGGTCCGCGAGCCGCTGACCGCGGCACTGGGGTCGTTCTGCCCGGGGGAGGGGCCCTGCCTCTGAGCGGCGTGGCCGGTGTCGGGAAGCCGTAGGCGCCGGGCCCCGCGCTCCAGAGGCGCCTGGCCGGTCCGCCGGAGCGTGTCAGGTGCCCTGAAGTTCCTCCTGGAGCTTGCCGACGTCCACCGACTCGTCCGCCGAGGGTGTCGCGGTCGGCACCGGCTTGTCGTAGTCGCTGAAGGTCAGCGTCAGGTCGGTGCCGTCGCCCCGCTGGATCGCCTTGACCAGCCGGTGCGGGGAGTCCGAGGTGACGTACAGGACCGCCCTCTTGCCGTCCTCGGTGCCGGTCAGCGGGATCACCTTCGTGCCGTCGACGGTCGTCTCGTCGCCCTTGGTCAGCTTGCCGTCCTCGGAGGAGTCACCGCCGACGTCCCGCTGGAAGGCGGTCAGGTCGCAGGTGTCGGCCATGCCCTTGAGCATGGCGTCGTCCGTGGAGCCGTGGATGTAGCGGTTCTTGAAGAGCTCGGCGACCGCCTCGCCCTGACTGCCGGGCACCTGGGCCTTCCAGAAGGTCCGGTCCGGTTTCATCCACACCTCGTCGCCCTGTTTGACGAGCTCGACGCTGCCGCCGCCCGAGCCCATCCGCATCGACCCCACGCAGTCGCCGTCCTGGTCGAGGGCGAGGTTCATCGACGTCGGCTGGGTTTTGCTGGTCGTCGTGCTCGTGCCGCGGTCCGTCAGCCGCAGCCGGACCGACTCGGCGTCGAGCAAATTGTCCTGGGCCTGGTCGGCCAGTTGCCGGGCGGTCAGATCGTCCCCGTCGTCGGCGCCGACGAGCACCGGCGAGAGCAGCAGTACGGTCGTCGCGCAGATCAGCGCTTTGCCTGCCATGCGTCACCTCCTGGCGCGCGCGTGGCGGCCGTCACATGACCACCGTGCGCGGACCATGTCCAGCGTACGTTTCGCCCCAACTTGTCCGCATGTCCAGTGACACGGCGCACTTTCGGACAGCGATTGCGCATGCAATTCCGGGCCGCGGGAATGCGACGACGGTCCTTGTGAGTGACACCCGTGTGACTCACGGGAACCGAACAGGAACGGAAGGCAACACCGATCATGGCCGGAGAACACGCACGACAGGCGCGTCAGACGATCCACGCGGGCGGCGAGTGGCGAGAGGCCGTCTCGGGCGCGACCCGCGACATCATCGACCCCGCGGACGCCCAGCCGTTCGCCGTCGTCGCCGAGGGGGACGAACAGGACGCCGACCTGGCGATCGCCGCCGCACGGCAGGCCTTCGACCACGGCGACTGGCCACGCACCCCCGTCTCCGAGCGCGCCGCGCTGCTCTACCGCGTCGCCGATCTCCTGGTTCGCGACCGCGAGCGGCTCGGTCTGCTGGAGAGCCGTGACGCGGGCAAGACCCTCGAAGAGGGCCGGGTCGACATCGACTGTGTCGCCGACGCCTTCCGCTACTTCGCCGGGCTCGTCGCCGCCGAGGCCCCCGGCCGGGTCGTCGACGCAGGCTCGCCCGACATCCACAGCGTCGTCGTCCACGAACCGGTCGGCGTCTGCGCGCTGATCACCCCCTGGAACTACCCCCTGCTCCAGGCCAGTTGGAAGATCGCGCCGGCGCTCGCGGCCGGCAACACCTTCGTCGTCAAGCCGAGCGAGATCACGCCGATGACGACCATCGCGCTCATCGAGCTGCTGGTGGAGGCCGGTCTCCCCGCCGGTGTCGCCAACATCGTGACCGGGCCCGGCCATTCGGTCGGCGCCCGCTTCGCCGAGCACCCCGACGTCGACCTCATCTCCTTCACCGGCGGTCTCGTCAGCGGCACCAAGGTGGCGCGGGCCGCGGCTCCTTCGGTCAAGAAGGTCGCCCTCGAACTCGGCGGCAAGAACCCCAACGTGGTCTTCGCCGACGCCTGCGCCACCGAGGAGGGCTTCGACACCGCCGTCGACCAGGCCCTCAACGCGGCCTTCATCCACAGCGGCCAGGTCTGCTCGGCGGGCGCGCGACTCATCGTGGAGGAGTCCGTCCGGGACCGCTTCGTCGCCGAACTCGCCGCGCGGGCCGGCCGCATCAGGCTCGGCCGCGGCACCGACGCCGACGTCGAGTGCGGGCCGCTCGTCTCCGAGCAGCAGCGCGACAAGGTCGAGGGATACGTCGCCTCGGCCCTCGCGGAGGGCGCCGTCCTGCGCACCGGCGGCAAGCGGCCGGAGGGCCTGGGCGCGGGCTACTTCTACGAGCCGACCGTCCTGGACGCCTGCCACCGCGAGATGCGGGTCGTCCGCGAGGAGGTCTTCGGCCCGGTCCTCACCGTCGAGACCTTCCGCACGGAGGACGAGGCCGTCTTCCTCGCCAACGACACCGAGTACGGCCTCGCCGGCGGCGTCTGGACCTCCGACGCCGGACGCGCCCGCCGGGTCGCCGGCCGGCTGCGCCACGGCACCGTCTGGATCAACGACTTCCACCCCTATCTCCCGCAGGCGGAGTGGGGCGGCTTCGGCAAGAGCGGCACCGGCCGTGAACTGGGCCCCGCCGGACTCGCCGAGTACCGCGAGACCAAGCACATCTACCAGAACCTCGCGCCCAAGCCTGTCCGCTGGTTCGCCGGCTGAACCCTCGCTCGTCCCCCACGCACGTCCCTGGAGTACCCCCATGCACCAACACGAATACGACTATGTCGTCGTCGGTGGTGGCACCGCCGGCTCCGTCATAGCCTCCCGACTCACCGAGAACCCCGACGTCACGGTCGCCGTCATCGAGGGCGGCCCCAGTGACGTCGGCCGCGACGACGTCCTCACCCTGCGCCGCTGGATGGGCCTGCTCGGCGGCGAACTCGACTACGACTACCCGACCGTGGAGCAGCCACGCGGCAACTCCCACATCCGGCACAGCCGCGCCCGCGTCCTCGGCGGCTGCTCCTCCCACAACACGCTGATCGCCTTCAAGCCGCTGCCCTCCGACTTCGACGAGTGGGAGGCGAACGGCGCCAAGGGCTGGGGCGCGGTGTCCATGGAGGCGTACTACGCGCGCCTGCTCAACAACATCGTCCCCGTCGACGAGAAGGACCGCAACGCCATCGCCCGCGACTTCGTCGACGCCGCCCAGGCGGCCACCGGCGTCCCGCGCGTCGAGGGCTTCAACCGCAAGCCCTTCGACGACGGCGTCGGCTTCTTCGACCTCGCCTACCACCCCGAGAACAACAAGCGGTCCTCGGCGTCGGTGGCGTACCTGCACCCCGTGATGGACGAGCGGCCCAACCTGACGATCCTGCTGGAGACCTGGGCGTACCGGCTCGAGCTGGACGGCACGCAGGTCCGCGGGGTGCACGTCCGCGACAAGGACGGCGAGGAGTTCGTCGTACGGGCCCGCCGCGAGGTCGCCCTGTGCGCGGGCGCCGTCGACTCGCCCCGGCTGCTGCTGCACTCGGGCATCGGCCCGCGCGAGGACCTCGAGGCGCTCGGCATCCCCGTCGTCCACGACCTGCCCGGCGTCGGCGAGAACCTCCTCGACCACCCCGAGTCCGTGATCGTCTGGGAGACCAACGGCCCCATCCCCGAGAACTCCGCGATGGACTCCGACGCGGGCCTGTTCGTCCGCCGCGATCCCGCCCATCCGGGCCCTGACCTGATGTTCCACTTCTACCAGGTCCCCTTCACGGACAATCCTGAACGTCTGGGTTACGAACGACCTTCGTACGGCGTCTCGATGACCCCGAACATCCCCAAGCCCAAGAGCCGCGGCCGGCTGTACCTGAAGAGCGCGGACCCCGCCGAGAAGCCCGCCCTCGACTTCCGGTACTTCACCGACGAGGACGACTACGACGCCCGCACGCTGGTCGACGGCATCCGCATCGCCCGCGAGATCGCGCGGACCGAGCCGCTGGCGGGCTGGCTCAAGCGCGAGGTGTGCCCCGGCCCCGACATCACCGGTGACGAGGAGCTGAGCGAGTACGCCCGCAAGGTCGCGCACACCGTCTACCACCCGGCGGGGACCTGCCGGATGGGGGCCGTGGACGACGAACTCGCGGTCGTCGACCCCGAGTTGCGCATACGTGGCCTGGACGGCATTCGCATAGCCGACGCCTCCGTGTTCCCGACGATGACCGCCGTCAACCCGATGATCGGGGTGCTGATGGTCGGGGAGAAGGCCGTGGACCTGATCGGAGGTGGTGCGTGATGAGTACGACAGTCGAGACGACCGCGACCAGTGGGACCGATGCGACCGGTGCGACCGGCGAGAACCCGGTGTTCTCCGTCGACGGACTGTGGAAGGTCTTCGGACCGAAGGCCGACCGCGTCCCCGCCGACCCCGAGCTGACCTCCCTGCCCCCCGCCGAACTCCGCTCCCGCACCGGCTGCACGGCCGCCGTCCGCGACGTCTCCTTCGACGTCCGCAAGGGCGAGGTCTTCGTGGTGATGGGCCTGTCGGGCTCCGGCAAGTCCACCCTGGTGCGCTGTCTGACCCGGCTCATCGAGCCGACCGCCGGCACGATCGCCATCGACGGTGAGGACGTCCGCGCCATGGACCGCGCCCGGCTGCGCGAACTGCGCCGCCACCGTGCCGCGATGGTCTTCCAGCACTTCGGCCTCCTGCCGCACCGCACCGTCCTCGACAACGTGGCCTACGGTCTGGAGATCCAGGGCATGGGCAAGGCCGAGCGCCGGGCCCGCGCCGCCGAGGTCGTGGCCAAGGTCGGCCTGGAGGGGATGGAACAGCGCCGGCCCAGCCAGCTCTCCGGCGGCCAGCAGCAGCGGGTGGGGCTCGCCCGTGCGCTCGCCGCCGACCCCGAGGTGCTGCTCTTCGACGAGCCGTTCAGCGCCCTGGACCCGCTGATCCGCCGGGACATGCAGGAGGAGGTCGTCCGGCTGCACCGCGAGGAGGGCCGCACGATGGTCTTCATCACCCATGACCTCAACGAGGCGCTGAAGCTGGGCGACCGTATCGCCCTGATGCGCGACGGGCGCGTGGTCCAGCTGGGCACCCCGGAGGAGATCGTGGGTTCCCCGGCCGACGACTACGTCCGCGAGTTCGTCCGGGACGTCCCGCGCGAACAGGTCATGACGGTGCGCAGGGCGATGCGGGCCGTGGCGGCGGGGGAGGCGGGCAGCGGTCCCGCCGTCGCGCCCGACGCCACCGTCTCCGAGGCCATCGAGGCGGTCGCACGGGCCGGGGCCCCGGCCCGGGTGGTGGACCAGGGCCGGTGTGTCGGGGTGGTGGACTCGGACACGCTGCTGGAGGTGGTGGCCGGCACCGCCGAGGAGAAGGAGGCGGTCTGATGGCTGCGATCAGCGCTCCCGCCCCCCGCACGCTCCCCGCGGTTCTCAGGAAACGCGCCGTCCACAAGCTCCTGCTGCTCGCCGCCGTCGCCGCGGTCCTCGTGCCCCTGGCGAACGCCCGCTGGGCCAGCGGCACCTGGCCGGACGCGCTGACCGTCGACCTCACCGACCCGCTCAGCCGGGCCAGCGACTGGATCGTCGACAACCGCGACAGCCACCCCCTGTTCCTCTACTTCTTCGGCCACGTCAGCAACGTGGTCGTGCTCTCCGTCCGCGCCGTCTACCTGGTGCTGCTGGCGGCCGGCTGGGCCGGGGTGACCGCGCTCGGCGCCCTCGTCGCCTGGCGGGTCGCGGGCCTGCGGCTCGCTGTCGGCACCGCGGTGGCGTTCCTCGCCTGCGGTGTGCTCGGCATGTGGGTGGCGACGATGCAGACGCTCGCCCTGATGGTCGTGGCGGTGCTCGCCTCGGTCGTCGTGGGCGCGCTCCTCGGACTCGCCGCCGGTCTGTCCGACCGCCTCGACCGCGCCCTGCGCCCCCTCCTGGACACCATGCAGGTGCTCCCCGCGTACGCCTACCTCCTCCCCGTCGTCATGATCTTCGGCATGGGCGTCCCCGCGGCCGTCCTCGCCACCGTCGTCTACGCCGCCCCGCCCATGGCCCGCCTCACCGCCCTCGGACTGCGCGGCGCCGACAAGTCGGTGCTGGAGGCGGTCGACTCGCTCGGCGCCACCGCGCGCCAGCGGCTGCTGACCGCCCGTATCCCGCTGGCCCGCAAGGAACTCCTCCTCGGCCTCAACCAGACGATCATGATGGCCCTGTCCATGGCCGTCATCGCGTCCGTCATCGGCGCCGGCGGCCTCGGTGACCGCGTCTACCAGGCCCTCGCCTCGGTCGACGTCGGCGCGGCCCTGGCGGCCGGCATCCCGATCGTGCTCCTCGCCGTCGTACTGGACCGCGTCACGGCCGCCGCGGGCAGCGGCACACCGGAGCCCCGCCGCACCGCGGGCTGGGCCTACGCCCTGGTCGCCGCCCTCGCCGTCGCCGTGGCCGGACGCCTCCTCGGCCGACTCGACTGGCCCGACGCCTGGGTCGTCCAGATCGCCCAGCCCGTCAACCGCGCCGTCGACTGGATGACCGCCCACCTCTACTCCGGCGTCCCCGTCATCGGCGGCACCGCCGACTGGGCCGCGCACTTCACCACCTGGGTCCTGGACCCGGTCCGCGACGGCCTCCAGTGGCTGCCCTGGTGGTCGGTGCTGCTCCTGGTCGCCGCCCTCGCCTGGCTCATCGGCACCTGGCGCACCACGCTCACCGCGGTCCTCGCCATGGCCGCGATCGGCGTGCTCGGCGTGTGGGAGCCGGCCCTGGACACGCTCTCCCAGGTGCTGGCCGCCGTCGCGGTCACCCTCGTCATCGGCGTCGCCACCGGCATCGCGGCCGCCCGCAGCGACCGCCTCGACCGAGCGCTCCGGCCCGTCCTGGACGTCTTCCAGACGATGCCGCAGTTCGTCTACCTGATCCCGGTGGTGGCCCTCTTCGGCGTGGGCCGGGCCCCGGCCGTCGCGGCCGCCGTCGTCTACGCGCTGCCCGCCGTCGTCCGCATCACCGCCCAGGGCCTGCGCCAGGTCGACCCGGCCGCCCTGGAGTCCTCCCACTCCCTCGGCGCGACCAGCTGGCAGCAGCTGCGCCAGGTCCAACTCCCGCTCGCCCGACCGGCGTTGCTGCTCGCCGTCAACCAGGGCGTGGTCCTGGTCCTCGCCGTCGTCATCATCGGCGGCCTGGTCGGCGGTGGAGCGCTCGGCTACGACGCCGTCTTCGGCCTCGCCCAGGGCGACCTGGCGACCGGGCTGGTGGCCGGCGCGGCCATCGTCTGCCTCGGCCTGATGCTCGACCGGGTGACCCAGCCCACCGAACGCCGCGCGAGGAAGGGAGCCTGACATGCGCGCACCTACGACCGCCGTGGTGGCCGGCGCGGCCTCCCTGCTGCTGCTCACCGGCTGCGGCGCCGCCGACATGACCCAGCAGGCCTCGCCCTTCGCCAACGCGCAGGGCGCCAAGACCGTGAACCTGTCCGTGCAGTCCTGGGTCGGCGCCCAGGCCAACGTCGCCGTGGCCCAGTACCTGCTGGAGCACGAACTCGGCTACCGCGTCGACACCGTCCAGGTCGACGAGGTCCCCGCCTGGGACGCGCTCAGCCAGGGCCGCGTCGACGCGATCCTGGAGGACTGGGGCCACCCCGAGCAGGAACAGCGCTACGTCAAGGACAAGAAGACCATCGTCAACGGCGGCGGCCTCGGCGTCACCGGGCACATCGGCTGGTACGTCCCCACGTACTTCGCCAAGGAGCACCCGGACGTCACCGACTGGAAGAACCTCGACAAGTACGCCGACCAGATGCGCACCGCGGAGAGCGGCGGCAAGGGCCAGCTGATGGACGGCTCGCCCTCCTACGTCACCAACGACAAGGCGCTGGTGAAGAACCTGAAGCTGGACTACCAGGTGGTCTTCGCCGGTTCCGAGGCCGCGCAGATCACCCAGATCAAGCAGTTCGCCAAGGAGAGGAAGCCCTTCCTCACCTACTGGTACGCCCCGCAGTGGCTCTTCAAGAAGGTCCCCATGACCGAGGTGAAGCTGCCCGCGTACAAGGAGGGCTGCGACGCCGACCCGGAGAAGGTCGCCTGCGCCTATCCGCACACCCCGCTCCAGAAGTACCTCAACGCCGACTTCGCGAGCACCGGCGGCAAGGCGGCCGCGTTCCTGAAGAAGTTCAAGTGGACGACCGAGGACCAGAACGAGGTCTCCCTGATGATCGCCGACCAGAAGCTGACGCCCGAGCAGGCGGCGAAGAAGTGGGTGGAGGGGCACGCCTCCACCTGGAAGGCGTGGATCCCTTAAGAAGGCCACGCGTTCACCGTGGTGGCGCTCGCCCCCTCTCGCTCGGGGGAGGGGGAGCGGGCCGCGCCGCCCGCGGAGCCGCAGGCAGGGGGACCTGCCGCGGTGCGCGGACGGCGCGGTGCGTCGGCATGCCGGTCACGTCGGCGCCTGGTGCGCTGACGGCCAGTCACGATGACGGTCAGTCACGCTGACGCCCGGTCACGGCCAGCGTTGGGTCACGGTCGGCGTCCGGTCACCTCGGCGGTCGGTCACCCAGCTGTGCGGCCAGTCCGGCGAGGATCTCGGAGGAGCGCCGCTGGAGACCCGGCCCGAAGGTGATCCGGGTGGCGCCCCGCTCGCCGAGCTCGGCGGGGGTGAGGCCCGCACCGACCTGCGCGATCACGTTGATCGGGCCGTGGATCCCGGACCGCAGCAACGGCAGCACCTTCGCCGGGGCGCCGATCGGGTACACGCAGTCGGCACCCGCGGCCGTGTACAACGCCGCCCGCTCGATGGCCGCCTCGGGATCGTCGACCCCGCGCACGAAGGTGTCGATCCGCGCGTTGACGAACAACTCGTCCCCCGCCGCGTACCGCACCTCGGCGAGCCATTCGGCGTGCTGGTGCGGGTCCTTGAGGACACCCCCGTTGGAGTCCTCAAGGTTGCAGCCCACGGCACCCGCCTCCAGCAGCCGCTCCACCAGCTCCTTCGGAGCCAGCCCGTAACCGCCCTCGACATCCGCGGACACCGGCACGTCCACGGACCGGGCGATCCGCGCCACCGCCGCGAACATCTCCTCCGCCGGGGTCTGCCCGTCCGCGTGCCCGAGCGCGGCGGCCACCCCCGCGCTCGGAGTCGCGAGCGCGGGAAAACCGGCGTCGACGAGGACCCGCGCGCTGGCCGCGTCCCAAGGTCCGGGCAGGACCAGCGGGTCGTCGTGCGCGGGCCGACGGTGCAGTGCGCGGAAGATCTCCACCTTGCTCATGCTGTGTGCCCTCCCGGCGGGACGCGGCGGCTCACCATCACCCGGTTCCAGTTGTTGATCGCGACGATCAGACCCAGGAGATGGGCGAGCCGGCCGTCGTCGAAGTGCTTGGCGGCCCGCTCGTACACCTCGTCGGGCACGAACCCCTCGGTGAGCACGGTCACCGCCTCCGTCAGCGCCAGCGCCGCCCGCTCCCGCTCGTCGTAGACGTCCCCGGCCTCCTCCCAGGCGGCCAGCAGATCCAACTGCCGCTCGCTCACCCCGTGTTCACGAGCGATCCGCAGATGCATGTCGAGACAGAAGGCGCAGTGGTTGAGCTGCGAGGCCCGGATCATCACCAGCTCGGCCAGCGCGGGTTCCCCGAGCCCCTTCTTCGCGGCGGCACTGAGCGCGGACATGGCCTGGCCGACCGCCTGGTCCAGCAGCGGGGTACGGGCCGTCACCGGTGCCCCGGCCGGTAGTGCCCGGGAACCAGCCGGCAGCTCACACCGAACCGGTTCCACGCGTTGATGACGGCGATCGCGGCGATCAACTGCGCCAGCTCGGGTTCCGTGAAGTGCCGAGCGGCCCGCTCGTACACCTCGTCGGGCACGAACCCCTCGGTGAGCACGGTCACCGCCTCCGTCAGCGCCAGCGCCGCCAGCTCCCGCTCGGTGTAGAAGTGCTCGGACTCCTCCCACGCGCTGAGCTGCACGATCCGCTCCACGCTCTCACCGGCCGCGAGCGCGTCCTTGCTGTGCATGTCGACACAGAGCGCACAGTGGTTGATCTGCGAGGCCCGGACCTTCACCAGCTCCAGCAGCTTGGTGTCGAGGCCCTTCCGCGCGGCGGCGTCGAGCCTGACCATCGCCTTGAAGACCTCGGGCGCCTGCTCGGCCCAGTTCAGTCGGGGTGTGTGTTCAGGGGCGTACTCCACGATCGTGGGACCGTCCTCGATGTGCGTCGTCATGAGATCGACGCTAGGCGTGAGGCTGCCCACCGGTATGGTCCATTTCCATGCCGAATTCCTGGGCCACCTTGGGTGTCGACCTCCACCTGGAACCCACCGGCCCGGGGCTGCGCCGCGGTCTGACCGACGCCCTGCGCGAGGCCGTCCGCACCGGCCGCCTCGCCCCCGGCACCCGGCTGCCCTCCTCCCGCTCCCTCGCCACCGACCTCGGCATCGCCCGCAACACCGTCGGCGACGCCTACGCCGACCTGGTCGCCGAGGGCTGGCTCACCGCCAGGCAGGGCTCGGGCACGCGCGTGGCGGACCGCGCGGTGGCCCCGCCCTCCGGCACCGGCCCCGGCCGCCGTACCGCGCAACGCCCCGCCCACGACTTCCGCCCCGGCACCCCCGACCTGACCGCCTTCCCCCGCGCCGAGTGGCTGAAGGCCGCCCGCCGCGCCCTCCTCGCCGCCCCACACCACTCCCTCGGCTACGGCGACCCGCGCGGCCTCGTCGAACTGCGCACCGCCCTCGCCGGCTACCTGGCCCGGGTACGGGGCGTCCGCACCGACCCCGACCACATCCTGATCACCGCGGGCTGCGCCCACGCCCTGCGCATCCTCGGCACCGTCCTGCGAGCGCGCGGCGTCCGCTCGGTGGCGGTGGAGTCCTACGGCCTGGACGTGCACTGGGACCAACTGTCCGCCGCAGGCCTGCGCGTGGCGCCCCTCCCCTTCGACGAACTCGGCACCGACCCGGGCCGGCCGTCCGGTGCCGGAGCCGTCCTCCTCACCCCCGCCCACCAGTTCCCGATGGGCGTGCCCCTGCACCGCGACCGGCGCACCGCGGTCGTCGACTGGGCCCGGCGCACCGGAGGCCTGGTCCTGGAGGACGACTACGACGGCGAGTTCCGCTACGACCGCCAGCCCGTCGGCGCCCTCCAGGGCCTCGACCCCGACCGTGTCGTCTACCTCGGCACGGCCAGCAAGGCCCTGGCCCCCGGCCTCCGCCTGGCCTGGGCGGTCCTCCCGCCGGATCTCGCCGAGGCGGCCGCGGAGGCCAAGGGCAAGGTCGACACCTGCGGGGTGCTGGACCAGCTGACCCTCGCCGAGTTCATCGCCTCCGGCGCCTACGACCGCCACGTCCGCGCCTCCCGCCTCCGCTACCGGCGCCGCCGGGACGCCCTCGTCGCGGCGCTGGCCACCCACGCCCCCGACGTCCACGTCACCGGCATCGCCGCCGGCCTCCACGCCGTCCTGCGCCTCCCACCCGGCACCGAACACTCCGTGGTCCGGTCCGCCGCCTGGCAGGGCGTCGCCCTCCACGGCCTGTCCTACTTCCGCCACCCCCAGGCGGTCGCCGAGCGCCTGGACGCCCTGGTGGTCGGGTACGGAGCCCCGTCGGACCGGGGGTGGACGGGCGCACTGGAGGCGCTGTGCAGGGTTATGCCGTAGGGCTGGGGGTGCGCGGAGAGGGGGTGAGGTGGGACGGGGTGCGCGGGTGAACCCTCGGCTGGCCACACCCGCGGGAGGCGGCCGCCCGCCCGGCGCCTCCCGAGGGTGTGGCCGTCACAGGCTCGCCGGTTCCTGCTCGGGCAGCCGTCACGGGCCGGCTGCCTCCTGCCCGGGCAACCGTCACACGCCCGCCGGTTCTTGCCCGGGCAACCGTCACACGCCCACCGCCTCCCACCCAGGCAGCCGTCACACACCCGCCGCGGCAGTCACCCGCCCCCCGCCTCCCGCGCCGGCGCCTCCCCGAACCGTGCCAGCCCCAGTGCTCCCGCCACCGCGACCAGGAAGCCCAGCACCGCCAGCCACCCCAGCCCCTCCCGGGTGCGGTCTCCCAGCCACACCACCCCCACCAGCGCGGGCCCGACCGTCTCCCCGATCACCATCGCGGCGGTCGCCACCGTCACCGACCCCCGTTGCAGGGCCGAGGTCAGACACAGGAACGCGGCGCCCCCGCCGAGCACCAGGGCGTAGGCCGCCGGATTCGCGAGCAGCTCCGCCGGCGCGAGCGAGTCGATCAGCCGCACCGCGACCTCGACCACCCCGAACCCGAACCCGGCCCCCAGCCCGAGCAGCGACGAACGCCCCCGCTCCGGCAACCGCCCGCCACCGAGCCCGAGCAACAGCACCCCCACGGCGACGGCGAGCATCACGTACCGCAACGCGTCAGGCCCGCTGCGGTCCCCCTCCGTCCCCGACGCGATCCCCAGCATCGCAAGCCCGGCACACACCACCCCCACCGCACCCCGCTCCGCCCGGCTCAACCGCACCCGCAGCAACCGCGCCGCGACCACCGCAGTCACGGCCAGACTCGCCGCCAACGCCGCTCCGACCGCGTAGATCGGCACCGACCGCAGCGCCGCGATCTGCAGCAGGAACCCCAGCCCGTCCAGCGCCAGCCCCGCCACATACCGCCACTGCCGCACCGCCCGCAGCAGCAGCGCCGCCTCCCCACCACCCCCGCTGCCCGCGGCCCGCGCGGCAACCGCCTGCAACACCGTCGCCGTGCCGAAACAGACCGCCGCACCCAGCGCGCACACCATCCCAAAGAGCACAAAGCGACTGTAGGGGAGGGGCCGCGACCGACGGGGTGCCTGCGGGGCGCTTGCCACCGATCTCTAGGCTGACCGCCGGACAACCGACAGCCGGACCACCGGCGGACACACCACGGGGAGACGGGACATGGCGGAAACACGGCGCCGACTGCGTTCGAGCACGGTCGTGCTCGGCGGCATGGGAGTCGTCGCGGCGGCACTCACCTCCTGCGGCTCGGAGCCCGACCGCCGCTGCGTCGACCGCGACAGCTACACCTACGAGGGTTACAAGATCGTCGCCGACAAGAACTGCAACTCCGGCAGCTCCGGCTCCTCCTCCGGCAGGAGCGGCAAGAAGAAGACCGGCAGGGCCGGCACCGCCGACGCCGCCTGGTACTACGAGGGCGACGTCAGCGGCCGTTACGCCGACCACGGCACCTTCAGCAGGAGCGAGGCCGTCGACCGCGGCGGCTTCGGCTGCTCCGGCGGCAGCGGCGGCGGCTGAGCGGGCGCAGGACGACGAGCGGACGCGACCCATGGAACGCCGTACCACCGAACCCCGCCCCGGCTGGCAGCGGACCGTCGAGGAACAGGGGCTCATCTACCCCCTGACCCGCTACCCCGATGACTCACTGCGCCCCTACTGGGACGAGAGCGCCTACTACGTCTTCTCCCTCGACGAGATCGAGGCACTGGAGGAGGTCGTCGAGGAACTCCACCGCATGTGTCTGCGGGCGGCGGACCACATCGTCACGACCGGACGCTTCGCCGACCTCGGCATCACCGACCCGCGGATCGCCGACGCGGTCGCCGAGGCCTGGCGCCGGCGCGCCGAACTCCCGTCCCTCTACGGCCGCTTCGACCTGCGCTACGACGGCACCGGCCCCGCCAAGCTCCTGGAGTACAACGCCGACACCCCCACCTCGCTCGTCGAGGCCGCCTCCCCCCAGTGGTTCTGGATGGAGGAGCGCTTCCCCGGCGCCGACCAGTGGAACTCCCTCCACGAGCGGCTGATCGCCGCCTGGCGGAAGCAGGCCGCGCTGCTCCCGCCCGGCAGCCCGCTGTACTTCGCCTACTCCTCGGCCGACGAACTCGGCGAGGACCTGATGACGGTCGCCTACCTCCAGGAGACGGCCGAACAGGCAGGCCTGGACACCGCCTGGATCTCCATGGAGGAGATCGGCTGGGACCGACTCTCCGGCCGCTTCGTCGACAAGCAACTGCGGTTCATCCGCAGCTGCTTCAAGCTCTACCCCTGGGAGTGGCTGACCACCGACCGCTTCGCCGATCACGTCCTGGACACCCTCGACAACGGCGGCGGCACCGGCACCACCCTGTGGATCGAACCCGCCTGGAAGATGCTGCTGAGCAACAAGGCGCTCCTGGCGATCCTCTGGGAGCTGTACCCGGGCCACCCGAACCTCCTGCCCGCGTATCTCGACGGGCCACGGGAGTTGGCCGGATCGAAGGGGTACGTCGCCAAGCCGCTGCTGGGCCGGGAGGGCGCCGGCGTGACCCTCCACGCACCGGGTGACCCTGCCCCCGCGCCACGCGAAGAACCCTGCTGCTACCAGGAGTTGGCGCCGCTGCCGGACTTCGACGGCAACCGTGTCGTGCTCGGCGCCTGGGTCGTCGAGAACGAGTCCGCGGGCCTCGGCATCCGGGAGTCGGCCGGACCGGTCACTGACGAATACGCGCGCTTCCTGCCCCACGTGATCCTCTGACGCGACACAATGATCGGTCCGTGACGAACGGAAAGGGGCGATCGGTGAGCGACACCGCCACGGCGCAGAACGGATACGTGTTCGACCCGTCCTGGGAGCGCGAACACAGCCGGCTCAGCGCGCTGGAGGAGATCTACGACAGCCAGAGCCGCCATCGGCTGTCCGCACTCGGGGTGGCCGAGGGCTGGCGCTGCCTCGAGGTGGGCTGCGGCGCAGGCAGCATCGCGCGCTGGCTGGCCCGGGAGGTCGGCGCCGCGGGACGGGTCCTCGCCGTCGATCTCGACACGCGCTTCGCCGCCTCCCACGGGCTGTCCAACCTGGAGGTGCGCCAGCACGACATCCTCGCGGACCCGCTCCACGACGAGCCCTTCGACCTCGTGCACGCGCGAGCCGTGCTGGAGCACCTCTCCGACCGCGACGAAGCCCTGCGCCGCATGACCGCCGCGACCCGCCCCGGCGGCTGGGTGGTGGTGGAGGACTTCGACATCGACGGGCCGATGTACCCGGCCGCCGCCCGCTACTACCCGCCCGAGTACCTGGAGGTGGCCGAGCGCCTCGGCCGCGCGCTGCGCGCCGCCTTCGGCGCCGCGGGGGTGGACCCCGGCACCGGCCGCCGCCTGCCGCAGGCCCTGACCGACGCCGGGCTCACCGAGGTCCGCGCGGAGGTCTACGCCCCGGTCCTGACCGGTGGCACCGCCGCCTTCTTCCCCCTCACCCTGCGCTCCCTGCGGCCGCGCCTGCTGGCGACGGGCGAGGTGAGCGACGCGGACATCGAAGAAGTGATCACCATGACCAAGCGCCAGGGCACCACCTACATCCCCAACTTCATCGTCGTCGCCTGGGGCCGCAAACCGTCCTGACCCGGCGCCGCCCGCAAGGGGCGGCCGCACGCTCGCATGGTGGACGCGGGACCGTCACCGCCCGGCGCGCCCGGTAGGCTGGCCGACAGGCCGTGACTGGCGCGCTGGGATGGGACGGACCATCGGGGAGCGGCCTGTGAGTGATCAAGTGCCGTGCGCCTGGGCCGAGCCGTGAATCGTGACCGCAACCCGCCACGCCATCCGGAGGCCGCACATGTCGGAGCAGCAGCCCCTCTCCACCCAGTCCACCGCCTTCCGCGCCGCCCTCGACGTGATCCGCGCCGTCGAGCCGCGCGTCGCCGACGCCATCGGCCAGGAGGTGCACGACCAGCGCGAGATGCTCAAGCTGATCGCCTCCGAGAACTACGCCTCCCCGGCCACCCTCCTGGCGATGGGCAACTGGTTCAGCGACAAGTACGCCGAGGGCACCATCGGACGCCGCTTCTACGCCGGCTGTCGCAACGTCGACACCGTCGAGTCGCTCGCCGCCGAGCACGCCAAGGAACTCTTCGGCGCCCGTCACGCCTACGTCCAGCCCCACTCCGGCATCGACGCCAACCTCGTCGCCTTCTGGTCCGTCCTCGCCGACCGCGTCGAGGTGCCCTTCCTGGAGAAGGCCGGCGTCCGTCAGGTCAACGACCTCACCGACGCCGACTGGGCCGAGCTGCGCCAGGCCTTCGGCAACCAGCGCATGCTCGGCATGTCCCTGGACGCCGGCGGCCACCTCACCCACGGCTTCCGCCCCAACATCTCCGGCAAGATGTTCGACCAGCGCTCCTACGGCACGGACCCGGCGACCGGTCTGATCGACTACGAGGCACTGCGGGTGTCCGCCCGTGAGTTCAAGCCGCTCATCATCGTCGCCGGCTACTCCGCCTACCCCCGCCTGGTGAACTTCCGCATCATGCGCGAGATCGCCGACGAGGTCGGCGCGACCCTGATGGTGGACATGGCGCACTTCGCCGGTCTGGTCGCGGGCAAGGTGCTGACCGGCGACTTCGACCCGGTCCCGCACGCCCAGATCGTCACCACCACGACCCACAAGTCGCTGCGCGGCCCCCGCGGCGGCATGGTCCTGTGCGACGACTCCCTCAAGGACCAGGTCGACCGCGGCTGCCCGATGGTCCTCGGCGGCCCGCTCCCGCACGTCATGGCCGCCAAGGCCGTCGCCCTCGCCGAGGCCCGGCAGCCCGCCTTCCAGGACTACGCCCAGCGGATCGTCGACAACTCCCGCGCCCTCGCCGAGGGCCTGATGCGCCGGGGCGCCACCCTGGTGACCGGCGGCACCGACAACCACCTCAACCTGATCGACGTCGCCACCTCCTACGGCCTCACCGGCCGCCAGGCCGAGGCCGCCCTCCTCGACTCCGGCATCGTCACCAACCGCAACGCCATCCCGGCCGACCCCAACGGCGCCTGGTACACCTCCGGCATCCGCATCGGCACCCCCGCCCTGACCACCCGTGGTCTGGGCACCGCCGAGATGGACGAGGTCGCCGGCCTCATCGACCGCGTCCTGACCACCGCCGAGGCGGGCACCACCAAGTCGGGAGCGCCCTCCAAGGCCGCGCACGTCCTCGACGCCAAGGTCGCGGACGAGATCTCGCGCCGCGCCACCGACCTCGTGGCGGGCTTCCCGCTCTACCCCGAGATCGACCTGGGCTGATCAACGCTCTCTCGAGTTGTCAAAGACCGGCGACTCTCACAGGTCGATGAGTTCCTGACGTGGTTCCTCCCGCGGCGGTCCGGCTTCCCGCCGGTCCGCCGCGCGGCGTATCAGCAGCGTCCCGCCGACCCCGGCCGCGCACCCGACGGTGAGACCCGGCAGCGACCACCACCAGTCGGTGGCACCGCTCGCCCCCGATCCCGCCCCCGGCTGCCGCGCCTGGGCCGCCGCTCGCGCCGACTCGGTCGCCTCCGGTGCCGTCCCGTCCGTGCCGTCCGTGTCCCAGGGCGGTGGGTACTCCACCGCGGACCCTCCGGCGGAGGATGCCTTGCCCGTCACCCCCAAATCCTTCAGCAGGTCCCGGAGCGCGGCCGGCTGGTCCGCCCGGTGCCAGGAGCCGTTCGTCGAGGCGCCGCGGTTCGCCGCCGTGTGGATCCAGACCGCCTTGGAGTCCACCGCCGGGTAGACCCGGTCGACCCGATAGGGCGTCACGTCGTGCAGCATCCATGTGACGTTGATCTGCGGGCCGGTGACCAGATCGGCCTCGGGCGGCTTGCCCGCCGTGCCCCGGCCCACCGCACCGAGGAGCCGCTGCAACACGTCGTACTCCCGGTCGGAGTAGTACAGCGACGCCGTCTCCGTGCTCTCCGGCGAGACGATCAGCACGCTGGTCGGCCCGCCGGCCGCAGCGGACCCGGCGCCCCACAAGGTGAACCCGAGCGCCGTCGCCCACACCCCTGCCAGCGCCACCGGTCGACGCCCGCCACCCCGCCTGCCACGCGCCCGTTCCTGCATCACAAACCCCCACCAGCCGATGCCGTGCGGCCCGCCCCCGTCGCCGCGAGCCGCGTGTCACTTCTGGTACACCGCCCGGCCCGCCGAGGTTCCCACCCGGCCCGCACTATTTCGGCGAGGTCGTCGGCGACGTCGCGATCTCCACCGCCCGCGCGCTCGACGGCACCCCCTCCAGCCGCAGCGTCACCTGCTCGGGGCCCACCGCACGGCTCCACAGCAGCGTCGGACCGGCCGTCCGCTCCCGCCGTGTGTAGTGCTCGCCGTCCGCGTCCACCAGCCAGAAGCTCAGCAGGTGAGGGCGCGGAAACCACAGGGCCGTGTCGTGCACCGCGCCCGCGTCCGAGGAGGCGGTGTCGAGCGAGATCCACTCCGGCTGCTCCCGCACGGTCTTGGCGAAGGTGAGGTCCAGACCCGCCCCGAACTGGTCCAGCCGGATCGTGCCCCCGCGCTCACGCCAGCACAGGCTGACCAGGAAGCGCCCCTGCCGCTCGGCGGTCACCGCCACCGCGTCCGGGACGCCGAGCGCCTCGGGCACCAGCGGTGCGAAACCGGCCCGCCGCTCGGCCTGCGCGAGGGACACCGAGTGCCCGCAGCCGGGCACCTCGGCGCCGGGCGAGGGCACCGCCGACGGGTCGTACCGCACCTCGACGCCGCCGAACCCGAACCAGTCGTAGACCGCGGCCCGCACCGGCGGTGTCAGGACGAGCACGGTCAGCACACCGCACAGGGCCGCGGTCAGGGAGCGCCAGCGCAGCCGCGTCCAGCGCCGCACCGCGGTCAGCCGCTCACGGCCGCGCGACGGCTCGGCCACCGGGACCGGCACCTGCTCGGCGAGTATCTGCCCCAGCACCCGCTCCACCATCGTCTCGGAGTCGAGGGCGCCCCCGCCCCCGGGCGCGTCCAGGGACCTGCCCAGCGTCCGCAGCTCCTCCGGCAGCCCCGGGGCACCGCCCACGGGCCCCCGCCCGCGATCACGCCCCGCCGGCCCCGGGCCCCGGTCACCGCCGCGACCGCGGGGACCGCGGCCACCGGAGCCCTGGGGCCCACCGCCGCCCTCACCGCCGTACGGCTTCCGTCCCTCACTCACGCCCGTCACCTCCTTCCCGGGGCTCGAAATCCGGCAGCAACCGGCCCAGTTTCCGCAGTGCGCGGTTCAGCCGGGACTTCACCGTGCCCCGGGGCCAGCCCAGGGACAGGGCCGTCTCGGACTCGTCCAGCTCCAGCAGATAGCGGTGGATGACGACCAGCCGGTGCTCCTCGCTCAGCTTCTCCAGCGCGGACAGCAGGGCCACGCGACGCTCCGTCTCCAGGGTCGCGACCGCCGGGTCCGCCGATTCCGGTATCAGCGGCTCCGCCTCCACGAACGCCGCCTCCCGGCCGGCGAGCGTGCGCTGCCGGGCCGCCGTACGCACTGTGTTCCTCGTCTCATTGGCGACGATCGACAGCAGCCACGGCCGGAACGCCGCCCCGTCCTTGAACCTGCCCAGCGCGCAGTACGCCTTGACGAAGGCCTGCTGCACCACGTCCTCCGCGTCCGCACCCGCCCCGAGTGCCGCGGCCGCCCGGAGCGCGATGCCCGTGTGGGCGCGCACCAGCTCCGCATACGCCTCCGGCTCCCCGGCGCGTACACGGGCGATCACCGCGGCCTCATCGACGATGCGGCCCCCCTCCCGCGTTCTCACACTCTTGTTACACCGCAGGAGAGGGATCGGTTCCCATCTGTTTCCGACCAGTTCCGGATCGGGGCCCGACACCTGAGAGAATGGTGAGCATGGCCTCTGATCGCCCACCCGTCACCCACCACCACCCTCAGGGGAATGGCTTCGCCATGCCGGCTCGTTTGCGCGTGCTCTCCGGAATCCAGCCCACGGCAGGCTCGTTCCACCTCGGCAACTACCTCGGCGCCGTCCGCCAGTGGGTGGCCCTGCAGGAGTCCCACGACGCGTTCTACATGGTCGTCGACCTGCACGCGATCACGATTCCGCAGGACCCGGCCGAGCTGCGCGCCAACACCCGGCTCGCCGCCGCCCAGCTGCTCGCCGCGGGCCTCGACCCCGAGCGCTGCACGCTGTTCGTCCAGAGCCATGTCCCCGAGCACGCCCAGCTCGCCTGGGTCATGAACTGCCTGACCGGGTTCGGCGAGGCCTCCCGCATGACCCAGTTCAAGGACAAGTCCGCCAAGCAGGGCGCGGAGCGGGCCTCGGTGGGCCTGTTCACGTACCCCGTCCTCCAGGTCGCGGACATCCTGCTCTACCAGGCCAACGAGGTCCCCGTGGGCGAGGACCAGCGCCAGCACATCGAGCTCACCCGTGACCTCGCCACGCGCTTCAACGGCCGCTTCGGGGAGACCTTCACGCTGCCGAGGCCGTACATCCTCAAGGAGACGGCGAAGATCTACGACCTTCAGGACCCGTCGATCAAGATGAGCAAGTCGGCCTCCACGCCGAAGGGCCTCATCAACCTCCTCGACGAGCCGAAGACCACCGCCAAGAAGGTCAAGAGCGCCGTCACCGACACCGACACCGTCATCCGCTACGACGCCGAGAACAAGCCGGGCGTCAGCAACCTGCTCACCATCTACTCGACCCTCACCGGGGCGGGAATCGCGGAACTGGAGCAGAAGTACGACGGCAAGGGCTACGGTGCGCTCAAGACGGACCTCGCCGAGGTCATGGTCGAGTTCGTGACACCGTTCCGGGAGCGCACCCAGCAGTATCTGGACGACCCCGAGACGCTGGACTCGATCCTGGCCAAGGGTGCGGAGAAAGCGCGCGCGGTCGCCGCGGAGACGCTGGCCCAGGCCTACGACCGGGTCGGTTTCCTGCCCGCCAAGCACTGAGGCGCGAGCCGCACAGCCGTACCACTGGACAGAGCGCTGCACATCACTCCGGTTGCGCCTGCCCACAGCTCAGCCGTGGCCGTACAGTCGATAGCCGTACGGTCGGGACGAATCCGACAGAGGGCCGTCACAGGACAGTCCGACGACAGTCGACAGAAGACAGGGAGACGACGTGGGGACCGTAACGATCGGCGTGTCGATCGCGGTCCCGGAGCCTCACGGCAGCCAGCTCCAGCAGCTGCGCGCGGGCTTCGGCGACGCCGCTGCTCACGGCATCCCCACGCATGTCACGCTGCTGCCGCCGACCGAGGTCGACGCCGCCGCGCTGCCCGCCATCGAGGCGCACCTCACCGAGGTCGCCGCGGCCGGCCGGCCGTTCCCGATGAAGCTGTCCGGCACCGGCACCTTCCGGCCGCTGTCGCCGGTGGTGTACGTCCAGGTCGTCGAGGGCGCCGAGGCGTGCACCTGGCTCCAGAAGCAGGTCCGTGACGCCTCCGGTCCGGTGGCGCGCGAACTCCAGTTCCCGTACCACCCGCACGTCACGATCGCCCACGGCATCGAGGACGAGGCCATGGACCGCGCCTACGAGGAGCTGTCCGGCTACGCCGCCGAGTGGCCCTGCACCGGCTTCGCCCTCTACGAACAGGGCGCCGACGGCATATGGCGCAAGCTCCACGAGTACGCCTTCGGCGGGCCGGTGGTGCCCCAGCAGGCCTCGGCCCCCGCGGAACAGGGCACCGTGGAGCAGGGCACGACGGCCCCCTAGCGGCACCGTCCCGGGTCACTCCGCCCCTGGCCCTCCCGCCTCCCGCCGACCGGATCCCCAAAGGCGTACGCGCTGCCTATGTGCGCCGTCGAACGACACCCCGCGCGTACGCCGCCCCGGCCCCGCCGGGAGCCCTAGATCGGCAGCCGCCGGAAGACCTCCCGCGGCAGGTGCCGCAGCGCCGACATCACCAGCCGCAGCGCGCCCGGCACCCACACCGTCTCCGAGCGGCGCCGCAGCCCGAGCTCGATCGCCGTCGCGACGGCCTCCGGAGTCGTCGCGAGGGGCGCCTCGGGGAGGCCCGCGGTCATCTTCGACCGTACGAACCCGGGGCGTACGACCATGACGTGCGCGCCGGTGCCGTGCAGCGCGTCGCCCAGCCCCTGTGCGAAGACGTCGAGGCCGGCCTTGCTGGAGCCGTAGATGAAGTTGGAGCGGCGGGCCCGCTCGCCGGCGACCGAGGACAGCACCACGAGCGAGCCGTGCCCCTGGGTCTGCAACGCGCGCGCGGAAACCAGACCGGCCGACACCGCGCCGGTGTAGTTGGTCTGCGCGACCCGTACCGCGCTCACCGGCTCGCGCTCGTCGTGCGCCTGGTCGCCGAGGACCCCGAAGGCGAGCAGCACCATGTCGATGTCGCCCTCCGCGAAGACCTTGCCGAGGACCGCCTCGTGCGACTCGGGGTCGAGCGCGTCGAAGGCGACGGTGTGCACGTCGGCGCCCAGGGCGCGCAGCTCGGCCGCGGAGTGCTCCAGCGCGGGCGAGGGGCGCCCCGCCAGCCACACCGTGCGCAGGCGCCGGACGACGAGTCGCCGCGCGGTGGCCAGCGCGATCTCGGACGTGCCGCCGAGGACGAGCAGGGACTGGGGGAGGCCGAAGGCGTCCTTCACGACAGCAGCTCCTAGAGGTTGCGCGGGTGGTCGGCTGAAGAGACGGCGATCGCCCACGAGGGACAGGTGGCGATCACCTGGGGTGAGGAGACGGTGCTCGCCCCGGAGGGAAGAGACAGCGGTCGTGTGGGGGCGGACACGGCGATCGCCTGGGGCGGACATGGCGGTCGCCTGGGGGCGGACACGGCCGGTCGCCTGGGGGCGGAGATGGCGGTCGTCTGGGGTGGACAGGGCGGTCGTCTGGGGTGGACAGGGCGGTCGTCTGGGGTGGACAGGGCGGTCGCCTGGGGCGGGCACGGCGGTCGCCTGGGGCGGGCACGGCGGTCGTCTGGGGTGGACACGGGCCGGTCGTCTGGGGTGGGCACGGCGGTCGTCTGGGGGCGGAGACGGCGGTCGTCTGGGGTGAACAGGGCGGTCGCCTGGGGCGGGCACGGCGGTCGCCTGCGGGTGGACACGGCGGTCGCCTACAGGGACAGACGGCGCGACAGGTCCGAGACGAACACCGCGTGCGGGTCCGTCTCGGCGCGCAGTGCCCGGAAGTCGTCGAGGCGCGGGTACATCGCCGCGAGCAGCTCGGGGCGCAGCCGGGAGTCCTTGGCGAGGTAGACGCGGCCCCCGGCGGCGGCCACCTCCTCGTCCAGTTCGTCGAGGAGGGCGCCGAGGCCCGGCAGGCCCGCCGGGAGGTCCAGTGCGAGCGTCCAGCCGGGCATCGGGAAGGAGAGCCAGCCCGGGTCGCCGTCGCCGAAGCGCTTGAGGACGGCGAGGAAGGACGGGCAGCGGCGTCGTGAGAGGCGGCGCACGATCCGGCGCAGGGTCTCCTCCTGGCCGTACCCGACGACGAACTGGTACTGCACGAAACCGCCGCGGCCGTAGACGCGGTTCCAGTGGGGCACGCCGTCCAGGGGGTGGAAGAAGGCGGCGAGGCTCTGGAGTTGGCCGGTACGCGCGCGAGGCGCCTTGCGGTACCAGAGCTCGTTGAACAGGCCCACGCTGGTCCGGGTGAGCAGGCGTTCCGGGAGGTGGGCGGGCATGGCGGGGAACCGGGGGGTGCGGAAGGCCAGGGGGTCCCTTCGCGCGCGCGTGCCCAGTGCGTCCAGGGGCGCGTGGTCGCCGCGGGTCAGCACCGCGCGGCCGGTCGCCGCGCCGCGCGCGAGCAGGTCGATCCAGGCGACCGAGTAGCGGTACTGGTGGTCGGTGGCCGACAACCGGGCCATCAGGTCGTCCAGGTCCCGGGCCCGCTCGGTGTCGACCGACATCAGCGACGTCCCGACCGGCTGGAGCTGCACCGTCGCGGTCAGGATCACGCCGGTCAGGCCCATGCCGCCGGTGGTGGCGTCGAACAGGGGGGTGCCGCGGGCGACCGTGCGGATCTCCCCGTCGGCGGTGAGGAGTTCGAACGACAGGACGTGCCGCGAGAAGGATCCGGAGACGTGGTGGTTCTTGCCGTGGATGTCGGCGCCGATCGCCCCGCCGACCGTGACGTAGCGCGTGCCGGGGGACACCGGTACGAACCAGCCGAGCGGCAGCAGTACCCGCATCAGGCGGTGCAGGGAGACGCCCGCGTCGCACAGCACGGTGCCGCCCGCGGCGTCGATGGCGTGGACGCGGTCCAGGCCCGTCATGTCGAGCACCGCGCCACCGGCGTTCTGCGCGGCGTCCCCGTACGCCCGTCCCAGGCCTCTGGCGATGCCTCCGCGGGCCCCGCAGCCCCGGACGGCGGCCGCGGCCTCCTCGTAGCTCCGTGGACGGATCAGACGGGCCGTGGTGGGTGCCGTGCGGCCCCATCCCGTGACGGAAACGGTCTCGGCAGACATGCCGGTGACCGTATCGCCCTTAAGTGGGCGATGGGTTTTCAAACATCCCGAGACATACATCCTCTCCCCGAAATGGGTGATTAATGGGATGTCGCTCAATATTGCCGGAGTTATAGCCGTGTCGGCGTGAACAGTGACTCCACATGGACCCCCTCGACGACCTCGACGACATGGATCACCGAATCCTTTCGGCGCTCCGGGCGTGCGGTACCGATCCGCGCGTCGCGCGTGCCGCGCGGGCCCTGTCCCGGGCCGGCGAGCACGGGGCGCTGTGGCTCGCGGTGGGCTTCGCGGGGGCCGCAGTGGACGGCGCGCGGCGCGGCGCCTGGGTGCGGGCGACGGCCCTCACCGCGGGCGCGCACGTCGTCAGCATGGGCGTGAAAAGGGTGGTGCGTCGCCCCCGCCCCGCGCACGTCACCCCCCTCGTGCACACCCTCGGCCGGCACTCCTTCCCGAGCTCGCACGCGACCTCCGCCGCTGCCGCCGCGGTCGCCTTCGGCGCGCTGGGGGCACGCGGGGCTCGGTCCACGCCTCCTCGCCGCGCACCCCTCCCCGCAGGCGCGCTCCCCGCACCCGCCGTCCCCACCCTCGCCGCACGCGCCCTCCCTCCCCTCGCCGTCGCGATGTGCCTCTCCCGGCTGGTCGTCGGTGTCCACTACCCGTCGGACGTCGCGGCGGGCGCGGCCCTGGGGGCGCTCACGGCGTGTGCGGGCGCGCGCTGGACGAGAGGGGGAGCGGATGCCTGAGACCGCGCCGCTCACGAACAGCGCGCACCCCAACAACGCGGCGCTACTGGAGCAGCGCACGCCCCCGAGCCGCACCCCACCACCCCGGGACGGCTCCCTCCTGGGAGGGCTCGTCAGGACCGCCCGTCCCAAGCAGTGGGTCAAGAACATCCTCGTCATCGCCGCGCCGGCCGCAGCGGGACAGCTCTTCACCACGCACGCCCTCACCCGACTCGCCCTGGTCTTCGCCCTGTTCACGGCCTGCGCCGCCGCGATCTACCTGATCAACGACGCCCGCGACGCCGAGGCCGACCGCGCCCACCCCACCAAACGCCACCGCCCGGTCGCCGCCGGCCAGGTCCCCGTGCCCCTCGCGTACGCCGTGGGAGTCACCCTGGGCGCCCTCGCGCTCTCCGCGGCCGTCTGGCTCACCCCGCCCCTCGTCCCGGCGCTGCTGACCGCCTATCTGGGCATGCAACTGGCGTACTGCGTCAGCCTCAAGCACGTCCTCGTCGTCGACCTGGTCGTCGTCACGACCGGGTTCCTGATGCGGGCGATGGTCGGCGGGCTGGCGCTCGGCATCCCGCTGTCGCGCTGGTTCCTGATCACCACCGGCTTCGGGGCGCTGTTCATGGTGGCGGCCAAGCGCTACTCGGAAGCGGTGCAGATGGCCGGGAAGGCGGGCGCCACGCGCGCGTTGCTCACCGAGTACACCCCCGGGTACCTGCGGTTCGTCTGGCAGCTGGCGGCCGGGGTCGCCGTCCTCGGGTACTGCCTGTGGGCACTGGAGGAGGGCGGGGCGCACACCGGCCTGCTGCCGTGGCGCCAGCTGTCCGTGGTCGCGTTCATCCTCGCGGTCCTGCGCTACGCCGTCTTCGCCGACCGCGGCACGGCCGGCGAACCCGAGGAGGTCGTCCTCGGCGACCGGGCCCTCGCGCTGGTCGGCCTGGTCTGGCTCGCCATGTACGGGCTGGCGGTGGCCCATTGGTGAGCACACGCGCGTGCACCCGCTCCCCGCGCGCCCGCACCCGCTCCCCGCGCGCGTGCCCCCGCCCCACACGCCAGTCCACCCGCTCCACACGCGCGTGCACCCGCTCCCGGGGTACCCGCACCGTGGTCTTCCGAATGTTCGGCACCGAGGTCATCGAGGGCAGAGTCGGATCATGGACTGGCTGAAGAAACTCCCCGTGGTGGGGCCCGCCGTGGCCCGGCTGATGGTCACGCACGCGTGGCGGTCGTACGAGCGTCTGGACCGGGTGAAGTGGACGCGGCTCGCCGCCGCGATGACGTTCATCAGCTTCGTCGCGCTGTTCCCGCTGCTGACCGTGGCCGCCGCGGTCGCCGCCGCGACCCTCAGCACCCAGCAGCAGAACAAGCTGGAGGACAAGATCGCCGACCAGGTGCCCGGCATCTCCGAGCAGCTGAACATCGACGGCCTGGTCGCGAACGCCGGCACGGTCGGTCTCATCGCCGGCGCCGTCCTGCTGTTCACCGGCATCGGCTGGGTCGGCTCCATGCGCGAGTGTCTGCGCGCGGTGTGGGAGCTCCCGGACGAGGAGGAGAACCCGCTGCTGAGCAAGGCCAAGGACGCGGGCGTGCTGCTCGGCCTCGGCGGCGCGCTGCTCGTCACGATCGCCGCGTCCACCGTCGGCTCCGCCCTGGTCGGCTGGATCAGTGACGAGATCGGCATCGACCGGGAGGGCTGGGGCGCGGTCCTGCTGCGCACCGCCGCGTTCCTGATCGCCGTACTCGCCGACTTCCTGCTGCTGCTCTACGCCCTCACCCTGTTGCCCGGCGTCCAGCCGCAGCGCCGCCGGCTGCTGGTGGCGGCGCTGATCGGCGCGGTCGGCTTCGAGCTGCTGAAGCTGCTGCTGAGCGGCTACATGCAGGGCGTGGCCGCGAAGAGCATGTACGGCGCGTTCGGGGTGCCGGTCGCCCTGCTGCTGTGGATCAACTTCACCTCGAAGCTGGTGCTGTTCTGCGCCGCCTGGACGGCGACGCAGAGCAAGGAGGACGAGCTGCCCGGGCTCAGCGCCGACGACGTACCAGATCCGGCAGCGGCCACCGGCGGTTGACCAGGAACGCGCCCGCGGCCAGCAGCACCAGCACGCCGCCGGTGATCGCGAGCGCGACGCCGATGCCGCCGGAGCTCTTCTCTACCCCGGCGGCCACCGGCTTGCCCGCGTCGGACGCGGAGGCGGACGCCGAGGCGCCGCCGGCCTGGCCGCTGTCGTTCGACTCCGGCTGGGCGCTCGACCGCGCACCCTTCGGCGCCACCAGCTCACCCACCGGCTCGACCTTCCCCGCGGCCTTGAAGCCCCAGTCGAAGAGCTTGGCGGTCTCCTTGTAGACCTCGTTGTGCTCGTCCTTCTCAGGGTTCATCACGGTGACCAGCAGCACCTTGCCGCCGCGCTCCGCGACCCCGGTGAAGGTCGCGCCCGCGTTGGTGGTGTTGCCGTTCTTGACGCCCGCGATGCCCGGGTAGACGTCGATGTCGGAGTCACCGGCCAGCAGCCTGTTGGTGTTGCGGATCTCGAAGGACCCGCGGACCGTCTTGCCCTTCTTGGTCTTCTTCGTCTCGCCGGGGAACTTCGCCGTGACGGTCGAGCAGTACTCGCGGAAGTCCTTCTTCTGAAGTCCGGAGCGGGCGAACAGCGTCAGGTCGTACGCGCTCGACACCTGGCCCTCGGCGTCGTAGCCGTCGGGGCTGACCACCGTGGTGTCGAGGGCCTGGAGCTCCTCGGCGTGGGCGTTCATCTCGGCGACCGTGTTCTTCACGCCGCCGTTCATCGCGGACAGCACGTGCACGGCGTCGTTGCCGGACTGAAGGAACACCCCGAGCCACAGGTCGTGGACGGTGTAGCTCTCGTCCTCCTTTATCCCCACCATGCTGGAGCCGGCGCCGACGCCCGCCAGGTCGGAGGGGACCACCCGGTGCTTGAGCGTGCTGGGGAACTTCGGCAGGACGGTGTCGGCGAACAGCATCTTCAGGGTGCTCGCCGGGGCCAGCCGCCAGTGGGAGTTGTGGGCGGCCAGCACGTCCCCGGACTCGGCGTCCGCCACGATCCACGAGCGCGCGCTGAGGTCCTTGGGCAGCACCGGCACGCCGCTCGCCAGGTTCACCTGCGTCCCGGCCTGCCCGAGCCGGGCGCCGCCGACGGTCGACATGGCCGCGGGGGGTGTGGCCGAGGGGGAGGCCGAACCGGAGGGCTTCGGACCGGGGGCCGCGAAGGCGGGGGCGGCGGTGAGCGCGAAGGACGTCAGGGTGGCGGAAACGACCAGCAGGGAGCGCCTGGCGGTCTTCAGGGGTGCGGGCACGAGCGGAAACGTACATGCCGGGGGCCGGGAAGTCCCGTCGGCCGCCCCACCCCGGACGCGGAACCGGACACCTGGCGGAGATACTGGGCGTATGAAGCTCAGCCGCCCCGTCTCCTGGTTCCTGCTCGCCTTCGGGGTGTGGAGCTGGGTCATCTGGATCACTTTCGTCAAGAATCTCGTCAAGGACGGCAGCGGGCTCGCGTTCGACGACGCGGGCGACCCGACCGCGTACTTCTGGGTGCACCTGCTGCTCGCCGTCGTGTCCTTCGTATTGGGGACGGTCGTCGGGGGCATCGGGTTGCGCGGAGTGCGCGCACTGCGCCGGACGTCATAGCCGGCGACCGGTCGGCAGCAGGTCCGCGTCCAACCGACAACAAAGGGATACGACTTCGTGGTCTTCGTCTTCGCGCTGCTCGCCCTGGGCGTTCTGGTCGCGGGCAACTGGTATGTGTGGCGCCGGTTGTTCCGTGACACCACCGAGCGTCCGGGAGGGTTGCGCCGCGCGGGCGCCGCGCTGATCGCGGGCGGCTGGCTGATGGCGGTCGCTGCCCTGGTGGCCGAACGCGCCGGCGCGCCGTTCTGGCTCCAGCGCGTACTGGCGTGGCCCGGCTTCCTGTGGCTCGCGCTGTCGATCTACCTGCTGCTCGGTGTGGTGGCCGGTGAGGTCCTACGACCCCTGCTGCGCCGCCTCCTCGAACGGCGGGACCGGCGCCGGGCGTCCGCCGAGGCGCCCCTGCCGCGACCGGAACCCGTACCGGTGGGCGCGTCCCCGGAGGAGCCGCTGGAGGCCGCCGCGCACGGCACCGTGGAATCCGAGGCGGGCAAGCCCCCTGAGGAGCCGCGGGAAGCCGCCTCGCACGGCACCGGGGCGTCCGCTGCGGCAGGCGCCCCGGGGACGCCGCCGCCCTCCCGTCGCCTCTTCGTCTCCCGGGTCGCGGCCGGTGCCGCGGCCGCTGCCGCGCTCGGCACCGTCGGGTACGGGACGTACGGCGTGCTGCGGGGGCCGAAGGTCAAGCGGGTGACCGTACCGCTGGCCAAGCTGCCGCGCGCGGCGCACGGTTACCGCATCGCCGTGGTGAGCGACATCCACCTCGGGCCCGTCCTCGGCCGCGGTTTCGCGCAGACGGTCGTCGACACCATCAACTCCACCCAGCCCGACCTGATCGCGGTCGTCGGCGACCTGGTCGACGGCAGCGTGAAGGACCTCGGCCCCGCCGCGGCCCCTCTCGCCGGACTGCGCGCCAGGCACGGCACGTTCTTCGTCACCGGCAACCACGAGTACTTCTCCGGCGCCGAGCAGTGGGTGCGGGAGGTGCGGCGGCTCGGCATGCGCCCGCTGGAGAACGACCGCACGGAACTGCCGTACTTCGACCTGGCCGGCGTCAACGACATCGCGGGCGAGAGCGAGGGGCAGGGCCCCGACTTCGCCAGGGCGCTCGGCGACCGGGACACGGCACGCGCGTGCGTGCTCCTCGCCCACCAGCCGGTCCAGATCCACGACGCCGTCGACCACGGCGTGGACCTCCAGCTCTCCGGCCACACCCACGGCGGTCAGCTCTGGCCCGGCAACGTCGTCGCGGCCGCCGCGAACCCGACCGTCGCGGGGCTGGAACGGTACGGCGACACCCAGCTCTACGTCAGCCGCGGCGCCGGCGCCTGGGGGCCGCCGACCCGGGTGGGCGCCCCGTCGGACATCACGGTGATCGAGCTGGCGTCACGGCAGGCCTGACGGGGGCGGCGCACCTGGATCGCGCACCTGGACCCGGAGGGGTGCGCCGGACCCTCGGCCGCACTCCGCCCGACCGCATGAGCCGATCACGCGGGATCGACATTCGCCGGAGTGACGCGGGGTAACACCCTTACGCGGCACCATGTGACGGAGGTGTGCGCGGGGTGAGGAGCAATCGTGTTGAGACGCAACTCCTTCCGGCTGCCCCGGCATCCGGCGTCCGTCGGTCTCGCCCGGCGCCGGGTACGGGACCATCTGGCCGACTGGGGGCACGGGACCGACGACCCGGCCCTGGCCGACGCCGTCCTGCTGGTGTCCGAGCTGGCCACCAACGTCGTACGCCACGGGCTCCTGCTGGAGCGTGAGTTCGAGGTCGCGGTGACCGCGCTGGCCGACGGCTCCTGCCTCATAGAGGTCTCCGACGAGGGGCGGCTGGAGCCGCGGCTCAGGGTGGTCGGCGAGTTCGAGGAGGCCGGCCGGGGACTGCACCTGGTGGAGAACATCGCCGCCGCGTGGGGCGTGTGGAGCCGGGGCCGGCACGGCAAGACCATCTGGGCCCTGGTGCCGGCCCACGCCTGATGGCGCCGGTGGGGCCCCGACTAGGCCCGCGTCGGCACGACAGACCATCTGAGCCTTGGTCCCGGCCCACGTCTGACGGCGCCGGTGGGGCCCCGACTAGGCCCGCGTCGGCACGGCAGACCATCTGAGCCTTGGTCCCGGCCCACGTCTGACGGCGCCGGTGGGGCCCCGACTACGCCCGCGCCGGCACGGCAAGACCATCTGGGCCCTGGTGCCAGCCCACACCTGACAGAGCCGGTGCGGTCCCCGATCACGCCCGCGCCGGCAGCAGGACCGTCACCGCCATCCCCTCGCCCGGTGCCGTGCGGACCGCCACCCGGCCGCCGTGGGCCTCGACCACCCCCTGCACGATCGCCATGCCGAGCCCGCTGCCCGCGCCCCCGCCGGCCCGGAAGAACCGGTCGAAGACGCGCGCGGCGTCCTCCTCGCGGAGCCCGGGTCCCTCGTCCTCGACGTACAGCCGCACCACCCCGTCCGCCCGCTCCACCCCGAGCCGCACCGGCACGTCGGCCGGCGTGTGGGTGCGCACGTTGCCCACCAGGTTGCCCAGCACCTGCCGCAGCCCCGACTCGTCGGCCCGCACCAGCAGCGAACCCCCGGCGTCCACACCGACGGGCCGGTCCGGCTGCTGCACCCGCAGATCCTCGGCGGCGTCCCGCACCAGACGGCTCAGGTCCACGTTGCGCAGGCGCAGCTCGGGCTGCTGGTCGAGGCGGGCGAGCATGAGCAGCTCGTCGACGAGCCGGCCCATCCGGTCCGTCTCCGCCAGCACCCGCTCCCAGGCCCGCTTGCGCTCGGCCTCCTCGCGCAGCATGCCCTTGTCGTACAGCTGGAGGTAGCCGCGTATCGCCGACAGCGGGGTGCGCAGCTCGTGCGAGGCGTCGGCGACGAAGCGGCGCAGCTGGGACGCGCTGTCCTCGCGCGTGCGGTACGCCGACTCCACCTGCTGGAGCATGGAGTTGAGGGCGACCCGCAGCTGCTCCACCTCCAGCGTCGCCTCCCGGCTGGAGGGCACCCGCCGGGTGAGGTCCCCCTCGGCTATCGCCGACGAGGTCTCCACCATGTCCTCCAGCGGCCGCATCCGGCGCCGCACACTGAACATCGTCAGACACGCCAGCAGCACCAGCAGCAGCGTGCCGATGGCGAGATCGAGCTTGACGGCCTTGCCGACGCCCCGGTGGACGGCCTCGGTGGAGGTGGCCAGCAGGACGTACGTGCCGTCGGCGAGGGGGACCGCGGTCGCCCGGTAGGCGTCACCGCGCACGCGGACGTCGTGCGGCTCGGTGTCGGCGGCCAGCGCGCGCGGGTCGCCCACGGCGGACGCGAGGTCCCGCTGGACGTCGCTCGGCGTGTACCCGGCCAGGGTGAGCGTCCCGCCCCGCTCGTCGACGAGCGTGAGCAGCTCGTCCGGCCGGGGGTCCGTCACGCTCTGCCGCATGAACTGCTCGCGCACGATCGCCAGCTCGCTCAGGCCCTCGATCATCTCCAGGGTGAGCTGCGAACCGCCGAGCGACTTGCGGGTCTGGGAGAGTTCGCCGTCGATCTGGTCGAGCAGGTAGTACCGCATGCCCATCACGCTCACCGCGGTCGCCGCGACGATGCCGAGCGCCAGCACCACCACGTTGGCCAGCGTCAGCCGGGCGCGCAGCGAGTGCCGCGACAGGGAGCGCGGAAACCTCATGCGAGCCCGTATCCGACGCCGCGCCGGGTGGTGATGACCGGCGGCCCGAGCGCGTCCAGCTTGCGCCGCAGATAGCTGATGTAGGTCTCCACGACGGTCGACTCGGCCGGCGCGTGCTCGTACTGCCAGACGTGGCGCAGGAGTTGCTCCTTGGACACGATCCGGCCGCCGTTGCGCACCAGGAACCGCAGCAGCGCGTACTCGGTGGGGGTCAGCTCCACGGTCCGCCCCGCGCGGTGCACGCTGTACGTCGTCTCGTCCAGCTCCAGGTCGCCGTAGGTCAGCGGCGGCCGCTGCGGCAGCACGTCGGCGCGCCGGGTGCGGCGCAGGACGGCGGTGACCCGGGCGACGACCTCGTCGATGTTGAACGGCTTGGTGATGTAGTCGTCGCCGAAGCCGAGGGCGCCGACGATCTCGCCGGGCGCGTCGCGCGCGGTGAGGAAGACCAGCGCCAGGTCGGGCTGTTCGTCGCGCAGCCGGCGGCCGAGAGCGCGGCCGTCGCCGTCGGGCAGCATGACGTCGAGCAGCGCCACGTCCGGCCGGGTGCGCTCGGCGAGCGACAGGGCCTCGCGGACGGTGCCCGCGATCATCACCTCGAAGCGGTGGTAGCGCAGCGCGATGGCGAGGACGTCCGCGATGCTCTCCTCGTCCTCCACGACCAGCACGGTGCCAGAAGCCGTCGTCATGCCCCCAGTATCGGCGGCGCCACTGACAGCCGGGGGCCTCGGCGCTTTGGAGTTCCTTGAGAGTCGCTCGCCCGCGGTGTCCACGGGCGCGTGCCGGAGCCAATCCTGGTGCCCAGGACCTGGGGGACCAACCGACGACCGACTGGGGAGTGTTGTTTCGTGGCGGCATTGGCACGGTGGTGCTATCGACACCGGCTGGTGGTCCTGTTCTTGTGGCTGGGGGCCGTTTTCGGTCTGGGCTTCGCGGGTTCGTCCGCGGGCACGGACTACGCGAACGAGTTCTCCCTCCCGGACACGGACTCCAAGCGCGCGTACGACCTGATGGAGAAGGCCTTCCCGCAGAGCGCGGGCGACACTGACACCGTGGTGTGGAAGGTCGACGAGGGTTCTGTCCGGGACGACTCCGTACGGTCCCGGATCGAACCCGCGCTCAAGAAGATCGGCGCGATGAAGGGGGTCGGCGAGGTCACCGACCCGTACGCGGCGGGCGGGGCGGCGCAGATCAGTGAGAACGGTCGGATCGCCTACGCCCAGGTGACCTTCGTCGAGCAGGCCAACGCCGTACCCAAGGAACTCGTCGAGGACGTCGTCGACACCGCCCAGGCGGCCGAACGTGACGGGCTCCAGGTCGAGTTGGGCGGGCAGGCGATCACCCGCACCCAGGAGCCGCCGACCGGGATCGCCGAGATGGTCGGCATCGTCGCCGCGGCGATCGTGCTCTTCCTGGCCTTCGGTTCGCTCTTCGCGATGCTGCTGCCCCTCGTGGTCGCCATCGCCGCCCTCGGCACCGGACTGTCGGTGACCTCGCTGCTCAGCCACGTCACCGACGTACCCGAAGTGGCGCCACTGCTCGGCTCGTTGATCGGCCTCGGCGTCGGCATCGACTACGCCCTGTTCATCGTGACCCGGCACCGGCGGGGCATCCTGCGCGGCATGAAGCCCGAGGACTCGGCGGTCACCGCCCTCAACACCTCGGGCCGCGCGGTGCTGTTCGCGGGCGGCACGGTGTGCATCGCGCTCGCCGGCATGCTGGTGATGAACATGCGCTTCCTGGACGGCGTGGTCATCGCGACCTCGCTGACCGTGGTGCTGAGCGTGCTGGCCGCGGTCACCCTGCTGCCCGCGCTCCTCGGCCTGCTCGGCATGCGCGTCCTCAGCCGCCGCCAGCGGCGCAGGCTCGCCGCGAGCGGACCGGAGCCGGAGCACACGAGCGGCCTCGCCGCGCGCTGGTCGGCCCAGGTCGAGAAGCGCCCGCGTGCGATCGCCGGGCTCGCCCTCGTGGTCATGCTGTTCCTGGCGCTGCCCGTGCTGTCGATCCGGCTCGGCGCCACCGACCAGGGCAACCACCAGGAGTCGACGACCACCCGGCAGGCCTACGACCTGCTCGCCGAGGGCTTCGGCCCCGGCTTCAACGGCCCGCTCCAGGTGGTCGTCTCCGAGGGCGACGCCCAGGGGCTCGTGTCGCGCATCGAGGCCACCGAGGGCGTGGCGCGGGTGGCCGCCGTACCGCCCGCCAACGGTGTCACGCTCATCCAGGTCGTCCCGACGACCTCACCGCAGTCGGAGAAGACCGACCAGCTCATCGACCGGCTGCGCGACGAGGTGATCCCCGCCTCCGGCGCCGAGGCCCACGTCGGCGGCGTCACGGCCGTCTTCAAGGACTTCGCGGCCGTGACCGGCGAGCGGCTGCCGTACTTCGTCGCGGCGATCATCACGCTCGGCTTCCTGCTCCTGCTGGTCGCCTTCCGCTCGCTGGTGGTCCCGCTGACCGCGGCCCTGATGAACCTGATCGCCGCGGCCGCGTCCTTCGGCGTCCTGGTGGCGATCTTCCAGTGGGGCTGGGGCACGGAGCTCATCGGCATCGGCAAGGAGGGCCCGATCACCGCGTTCCTGCCGGTCATCATGCTCTCCCTGCTCTTCGGCCTCTCGATGGACTACCAGGTCTTCCTGGTGAGCCGGATGCACGAGGAGTGGGTGCACACCAAGGACAACGCGCGCGCGGTCCGGGTGGGTCTCGCGGAGACCAGCCGGGTCATCAACTGCGCGGCCCTGATCATGATCTGCGTGTTCTCGGCGTTCGTCCTCAGCGGTGACATGGAGGGCGCGATGGCGGGCATCGGCCTCGCCGCCGCGGTCGCCCTGGACGCGTTCATCCTGCGCACGGCACTGGTGCCGGCCGCCATGCACCTGCTCGGCACGTCCAACTGGTGGCTGCCGGAGGGGCTGGAGAAGCGGCTGCCGCATCTCGCGGTCGAGCCGAAGGAGGAGGCCCTCGCACCGGCCGCCGAGGCCACCGGCGGCCCCGCCTCGGCCGTCCACGGGTTCGTCCGGGACACCGACGGCGAGCCGGTCGCGGGCGCCGCGGTGACGCTGCTGTCCAAGGGCGGCCGCCAGCTGGACCGGGTGGTGACCCTGGCGGACGGCTCGTACATCGTCTCGGTCCCGGCGCCGGGCACCTATCTCCTGGCGGCCTCGGCGTCCTCGTACGCCACGCGCGCGGGGCACGTCGTCGTCGGCGAGGGCCCGCTGGTGTACGACGTGGAGCTGGCCGAGGGGGAGCTGGACGCGGTGAACTGAGGGGGTTCCAGGGGGTTCTAGGGGGTGCTGCCGGGGTCCGGGCCAGGTTTCCCGCCGGGGTCCGGCAGCATCTTCGTCATCCCCGGCAGGAAGTCCGTGAACAGCTCGTGCACCTCGCGGACGAGGGGCCTGAGCACCCGGAACCGGGCGAGCGCGACCCCGCGCGCGGTGAGCCTCGCCCCGCGTGCGGCGAGCCGGTAGCTGCGCTCGCGCCCCTCGGTCCGGTCGAAGATCCAGTAGAGCACCAGCCCCATCTGGGAGAGCCACATCAGCTCGGGCAGCACGTCCCGCAGCTCCTCCGGCACCTTGGTCCTGGCGCCGGCCAGCACCTCGCGGTGGACGCTGATCGCCTCCACGCGCGCGTGCTCCGCCTCGGGCGAGAAGGGACTGAGCGGACTGTCCGGGTCGGCCGCGTTCTTGAAGAACTGCACCGCGAACTCGTGGTACGGCGTGGCGATGTCCAGCCACGCCCGCAGCACGCCCGCGAGCCGCGCCTCCAGGTCGGTCTCCCGCGCCAGGACCTCGCGGACCGCCACCTGGTGCTCGGCGGCGATCCGGTCGTAGAAGCCCTGGATCAGGTGCTCCTTGCCCTCGAAGTAGTAGTACGCGTTCCCGACCGAGACCCCGGCCTCCTTGGCGATGGCCCGCATGGTCGTCTTGTCGTAGCCGCGCTCCCGGAACAGCCGCATGGCCGTCTCCAGGATCAGGGCACGGGTCTGTTCGGACTTGCTGGGCGAGCCGCCGTGGTCCTTGCCGGGCGTACCGCCCTCTTCTTTGCCGGGTGTACCGCCCTGGTCCTTGCCGGGCGTACCGCCCTCTTCGTTCGTCGCGGGCACGGAACGAGAGCCTAACGGGCCGCCTCTAGGGTCGACGCCCCAGCTCCGGGCGCTTGGCGTAGTCCGTGAGGCCGAGGACGTTGCCCCAGGGGTCGGCGATCTCGACGGTCCAGCCGGTGGCCACGGAGAAGGGCTCGTCCAGCAGCGCGATCCCCGCGGCACGCAGTTCCCGTGCCGCCACGCGCGCGTCCGGCACCTCCATCCAGACGCGCGGGGCGGGCCACGGCGGCGGACGGTGCCCGAACCCCTCCTCCTGCCGGAGCAGGATCCCCGGTGTCTCGCCCCCGACCTTCAGCAGCGCGATGCCGGCCTCGTCGAGCCGGAACGCCACCACGAACCCGGCGCGCTCGTAGAACCCGACGGCCTCGCCGAGGTCGCCCACGGCCAGCAGGACGTTGTCGAAACCGAGCAGCTCGTACGACTGTTCATCTGACATGCCATCAGATTAGGTGCGGGGGCGGTGGTTGCCGCAGAGCCCGGCGACGGGGTCACTCATTGGGCCGAGAAGCGGCCGCCCGCCTCGGTACGCTGAGCCGTCGTCAGTGCCGTGGGGGCCAAGGGGGCGGAAATGGTGGTGGAGGCAGAGACCTTCCTCGACGAAGTGCGGTCGGCCTTCGCGGACGTCGCCGCGAGACTCGGCCTCGACGGTCCGGGAGAGGGGGACCGGGACCGGCACCTCGCCGTCGCGACCTACACGGGTTCCGGGGTGCGCTACCGGGTCGTCCTCGGGCTGTGGGACGGGGACGTGGAGACACACGTCTGCCGTGCGACCGGGGCGACCGAGTGCAAGGTCGGCATCGGGAAGCTGGCGCTCGCCGCGGGACTGGCCGAGGGGCGTGTCCCGTTCGGCGCCCGCGGTCTCCGCCAGCTGCGCAAGTCCCTCGCCGCGCAGGCGCGTTACGTCGAACTCGTGCATCCGCTGGTCTCCGGCGCCCCGGAGCCGGCCGTCGCGCTGATGCGGGCCGCCGGAGCCCGGGAGTGGAGCCGGCCCGCCCTGCGGTGACGGGGGGCCGGGGCCGGGGCCGGGGCCGTTGTCAGTGGCGGACCGTACTGTCGACGGCATGGGAATCGTGACGTTCGTCGACGAGACGACCAGCGGGGGCCGGAGCGGCGGCTGGGGCCTGGAGATCGCCGAGGAACGGCTCAGCGTCCGGGAGTTGATCCGACGCCGGGTCTTCCAGGAGGTCGCCGAGTACCACGCCGGCCTGCCCGGCGTCTTCCAGGGACTGGTCCAGCCCGAGGACACCGAGCGCGTCCGGAGCGGCTACGCCCTGCGCACGCCCCGCCGGATGGACCCCGAGAAGCAGACCGCGCTGGCGCTCAGGGCCTTCGCGGGCAACGGCTTCCTGGTGCTCGTCGGCGACCGCCAGGTCACCGAGCTCGACGAGGAGGTCGAGCTGACGCCCGGCACCGAGGTCACCTTCCTGAAGCTCGTCGCGCTGGTGGGGGGATGAGAAGGCCCCGCCTTCCGGTGCGCACCGGAAAGCGGGGCCCTCGCCGCCGTAGCGGGAACGATCTCAGAAGCGGCGCGTGATCAGCGCCTTCTTCACCTCGGCGATCGCCTTCGTCACCTCGATGCCGCGCGGGCAGGCGTCCGTGCAGTTGAAGGTGGTGCGGCAACGCCACACACCGTCACGGTCGTTGAGGATCTCCAGGCGCTGCTCCCCGGCCTCGTCACGCGAGTCGAAGATGAAGCGGTGGGCGTTGACGATGGCGGCGGGACCGAAGTACTGGCCGTCGTTCCAGAAGACCGGGCAGGACGACGTGCACGCCGCGCAGAGGATGCACTTCGTGGTGTCGTCGAAGCGCTCGCGGTCCTCCGCGGACTGCAGACGCTCCCGCGTGGGCTCGTTCGTGTCCTTCGTGATGAGGAAGGGCATGACGTCCCGGTACGCCTGGAAGAACGGCTCCATGTCGACGACCAGGTCCTTCAGGACCGTCAGGCCCTTGATGGGCTCGACCGTGATCGGCTTCTCGGGGTTGATGTCCTTGATCAGCGTCTTGCAGGCCAGACGGTTCTTGCCGTTGATCCGCATGGCGTCCGAGCCGCAGATGCCGTGCGCGCAGGAGCGGCGGAACGTCAGCGAGCCGTCCAGGTCCCACTTGATCTTGTGGAGGGCGTCCAGGACGCGCTCCTTCGGGTCGATCTCCAGCTGGAAGTCTTCCCAGACCGCTTCCGCCGAGACCTCGGAGTTGAAGCGGCGCACACGGACGGTGATCGTGATGTAGGGGGAGTCGGCGAAGCCGGGCTCGGGCTCGCCGGCCGCGTCCTTCTTGTCCAGAACAGGGGTTGCCATCAGTACTTACGCTCCATCGGCTGGTAGCGGGTCTGGACGACCGGCTTGTAGTCGAGACGGATGGACTCGGTGCCGTCGTCGCCGACCTCGCGGTACGCCATGGTGTGGCGCATGAAGTTGACGTCGTCGCGGTTCGGGTAGTCCTCGCGGTAGTGACCGCCGCGGGACTCCTTGCGGGCCAGCGCGGAGACCGCCATGACCTCGGCGAGGTCCAGCAGGTTGCCGAGCTCGATCGCCTCCAGCAGGTCCGTGTTGAAGCGACGGCCCTTGTCCTGGATCGCGACGTTCTTGTAGCGCTCGCGCAGCTCCGCGATCTTCTCGACCGCCGTCTTGATCGTCTGCTCGGTGCGGAACACCATGACGTTGGCGTCCATGGTCTCCTGGAGCTCCCTGCGGAGCGTCGCCACCCGCTCGGTGCCGGTGGAGGAGCGCAGCCGCTCGACCTGCTCGGCCACGAACTGCGCCGGGTTCTCCGGCAGCTCGACGTAGTCGGCGCTGTGGCTGTACTCGGCGGCGGCGATGCCCGCCCGGCGGCCGAACACGTTGATGTCCAGCAGGGAGTTCGTGCCCAGGCGGTTGGCGCCGTGCACCGAGACGCAGGCGACCTCGCCGGCCGCGTACAGGCCCGGGACGACCGTGGTGTTGTCCGCGAGGACCTCGCCCTGGACGTTGGTCGGGATGCCGCCCATGGCGTAGTGCGCGGTGGGCTGGATCGGGATCGGGTCCGTGTACGGCTCGATACCGAGGTAGGTCCGCGCGAACTCGGTGATGTCCGGGAGCTTGGCGTCCAGCTGCTCCGGCGGGAGGTGGGTGAGGTCGAGGTAGACGTGGTCGCCCTCGGGACCGCAGCCGCGGCCCTCACGGATCTCCGTGTAGATGGAGCGGGACACCACGTCACGGGAGGCGAGGTCCTTCATGACCGGCGCGTACTTCTCCATGAAGCGCTCGCCGTCCTTGTTGCGCAGGATGCCGCCCTCACCGCGGGCGCCCTCCGTCAGCAGGATGCCCATGCGCCAGATGCCGGTCGGGTGGAACTGGAAGAACTCCATGTCCTCCAGCGGCAGCCCGCGACGGTAGACCGCGGCCTGGCCGTCACCGGTCAGCGTGTGCGCGTTCGACGTCACCTTGAAGAACTTGCCGGTGCCGCCGGAGGCGTAGATCACGGCCTTCGCCTGGAAGACGTGGATCTCGCCGGTGGCCAGCTCGTACGCCACGACACCGGCGGACTTCTTGACGCCGTCGACCTCGGTGATCAGCTGGTCCAGGACGTAGAACTCGTTGAAGAACTCCACGCCCTCTTTGACGCAGTTCTGGTACAGCGTCTGGAGGATCATGTGGCCGGTGCGGTCCGCGGCGTAGCAGGACCGGCGGACCGGGGCCTCGCCGTGGTTGCGGGAGTGACCGCCGAAGCGGCGCTGGTCGATCGTCCCGTCGGGCGTCCGGTTGAACGGCAGGCCCATCTTCTCCAGGTCGAGGACCGCGTCGATGGCCTCCTTCGCCAGGATCTCGGCGGCGTCCTGGTCGACCAGGTAGTCACCGCCCTTGACGGTGTCGAAGGTGTGCCACTCCCAGTTGTCCTCCTCCACGTTGGCCAGCGCGGCGGCCATGCCGCCCTGCGCGGCGCCCGTGTGGGAGCGGGTGGGGTAGAGCTTCGTCAGCACGGCGGTACGGCTGCGCTTCGTCGCCTCGATGGCGGCGCGCATGCCGGCGCCGCCCGCGCCGACGATGACGGTGTCGTACTTGTGGATCTTCATCAGGAAATTCCTCAGCCCCGTGCCTAGCGGATGTTCGGGTCGAAGGTGAAGATCACCAGCGTGCCCAGCAGGATGGTGAACACCGAGGCGGTGTAGAGCAGGCCCTTGAGCCACAGCCGGGTGTTCGCGCGCTCCGCGTAGTCGTTGATGATCACGCGCAGGCCGTTGGTGCCGTGCAGCATCGCGAGCCACAGCATCAGCAGGTCCCAGACCTGCCAGAACGGCGACGCCCAGCGGCCGGCCACGAAGGCGAAGCCGACCTTGGAGACGCCGCCGTCGAGCACCAGCTGGATCAGCAGGTGGCCGAGGACCAGGACGACCAGCACGATGCCGGACAGGCGCATGAACAGCCACGCGGCCATCTCGAAGTTGCCGCGGGTGGACCGCGGGGTCTTCTTGGTGCGCTTGCGCGGGGCCTCGATGAGGGGGGCCGGGTTGTCGACGTCGTAGAGGGTCTCGCCCTCGACGGGGCCGATTCCGGACGCGGACTTCTCAGTGATGGACATACGCGTCAGCTCCCGAACAGTTCACGAGCGGCGTGGCCGAGGACGGGGTAGATCGCCCCGATCATCAGCACGACCCACAGGCCGACGACCGACCAGAGCATCTGCTTCTGGTAGCGCGGCCCCTTCGACCAGAAGTCGACGGCGATGACGCGCAGGCCGTTGAGCGCGTGGAACAGGATGGCGGCGACGAGGCCGTACTCCAGGCACGCGACGAGCGGGGTCTTGTAAGTGGCTACGACCCTGTCGTAGTCCTCGGGGGAGACACGGACGAGAGCGGTGTCCAGCACGTGAACGAACAGGAAGAAGAAGATGAGGACGCCGGTGACTCGATGAGCCACCCAGGACCACATTCCTTCCCGGCCGCGGTACAGCGTTCCAGCCGGCACGGAAGTCCCTCCGGGAGCGGGGATTGGGGCCGCCGGCTTGTGCTGTCGGCCTGGCCCGGCCGGGTACGGTCCACCGGCCCCCAGCATCGTAGCGACGTGTTGTCGGGATGCTGACAGCGGCCCAACCGATGTGATCAAAGTTGCACGGACGGGCTACTGGGGCACGTGGTTCCGTTGTCTGAGGGCATCGACCAGTCGTCCCCTCGCCAGGCGCCGCAATTCGTCGGCCGCCAGCGCCCGCTCCTCCTCCGGATCGTTTGTCAATCGTGACCGGATTCCCGCCAGGACGTGGTCCAGGGCCTCGGTCGGCGGCAGCCCGTCGAGACAGATGACGAAAGCGTGCCCGAACTTCGCCTCGTACGCGGCATGTGCGGCGTCCAGTGCCATATGGGCGGCTTCGTACGTCCCGTCCGGCAGGCTCGGCAGGGTCTCACCCGCCAGGGCCTCCGCCAGATCCCCCGGCGACAGGTCGTACGCCGCCTCGTCCGACGCCGCGAGTAGGGACTCCAGATCCGGGTACGGGCGGTGTTCCGCCACCCGGCGGGACCAGCGCAGGCTGCGCAGGCAGCCGAGAAGGAGGCCGTGGGCCTCTTCCGGGGACGCGGAGTTGAAGGCGTCCAGCGGGCTGGGCGACGGTGAGGTGCGGATCTGCTCGGGCAGAGCCGGTATGGCCACTCGGCCAGGAAGGTGTGTGGGCGTCACGTGTGTTTCGGCAGGGGCAGCTGTGAGAGGTGTCGCGTCACGTTACCGAGAGCGGGCGAGACGTGTCCGACAGACAACCGAATTTCACTCGAACGGCAGAGTTTCGGACCGTCTGATGGACCCGTTCGGCCACCCCTCATGCCTAGGTTGGGAACGTGAGCCAGCACAGGCGCCGCCCGTCGGCGCGCGAGGCACGGCAGCTGCGGACCCGGGTGGTCGTCGGCGCGGCGGTGGCCGTGACCGTCGGCGCGGGCGTGGGGCTCGGGATGTGGGCCTCGGGGCACGGCGACGACAGCGGTCCGGCGGGGTCGGCGGCCCAGCGGCCGTCCGGCGACACCGCGGGGAGCACGACCGGCGCGGCGCGCACCCCGAGCCCGACACCGTCACCCACTCGCTCCTACCCCCTGTCCAAGACCCCGCGCACGATCCCGGCCGTCGGCGCGCACCAGCCGGAGCGCGGCCCGGGCTGGCGTCCGCGCGGCGGGCAGCGGGTGGTGGTGAACGACGCGGCACTGGCCGACGAGGGCAGGCTGGTCGCCGGTGAGCTGGGACTGACATACGCCGGTGAGAAGGCGGACGTCAAGGACGGCGACCTGCGGCTGGCGCTCGACGACGGCCAGGGGGGCGGCGCGGAGGCGTACACCATGACCGTGCGCGCGGGCCGGGTGGAGATCAAGGGGTCCGCCGACGCGGGCGTCTTCTACGGGACCCGCACCCTCAAGCAGGAGGTGCACGCCGGCGGCACCGCGCCGGAGGGCGTCGTACGGGACGCGCCGGCCAAGGCGGTGCGCGGGTTCTCCCTGGACATCGCGCGCAAGAACTTCACCGCGGGCTGGATCGAGGACCGGGTGCGCGAGCTCGGGGACCTGAAGTTCAACCAGCTCCAGCTGCACTTCTCCGACGACCAGGGCTTCCGGATCGCGTCCGACACGCACCCCGAGATCGTCTCCGCGCAGCACCTCACCAAGGCCCAGGTCAGGTCCATCGTCCGGCTCGCCGCCCAGCGGCACGTCACCGTCGTGCCCGAGATCGACTCCCCGGGGCATCTGGGCGCCGTGCTCGCCGCGCACCCGGAGCTCCAGCTGCGCAACGCCTCCGGGACCGCCGTCACCGGGGCCATCGACATCTCCAAGGCCGGGTCCGCCCGGCTCGTCGACGATCTGCTGGACGAGTACGCCGGTCTCTTCCCCGGCAAGCGCTGGCACCTGGGCGGCGACGAGTACCGGGCGCTGACGGTGAACGATCCGGAGGCCACGTATCCGCAGCTGGCGGCCGCCGCGCGGGAGGCGTTCGGCGCCGGCGGGACCGTCGCGGACCTCACCACCGACTGGCTCAACGACCGCGCCGCCACCGTCCGCGCCCACGACAGAACCCCGCTCGCCTGGAACGACGGCTTCTTCCGCGGAACCTCCGTGCAGCCGGCCAAGGACATCCAGGTCGCCTACTGGACCGGCAAGGAGATCGGCGCCCGGCAGCCCGGGGAGTACCTGAGCGCGGGACGCCGACTGATCAACTTCAACGACGAGTTCCTCTACTACGTCCTCGGCCAGCCCAACCAGTTCGTCTATCCCACGGGACAGCGGATCTACGAGCAGTGGACCCCGCGCGTGGTGCGGGGCACCCAGGCGGTCGACGCCGCGTACGACGACCAGATCCAGGGCGGCTACTTCGCCGTCTGGGGCGACTTCCCGAACGCGCAGACCCAGGACCAGGTCGCGGCCGGTGTCCGCATGCCGCTGCGGGCCGTGGTCCAGAAGCTGTGGGACGCGGACCGGCCGCCGCTGTCCTGGACCGGCTTCAAGGCGCTGGCGGACCGGCTCGACTGACCCCGAAGTGGACGTACGGCGCTGGTGAACCGTATGTTCCGCTAGCCGCGCGTGAGCTTCTGGGGAGAGCCGGGCGCGGCCTTCCATGTCACGACCCAGGGGGACGTCCTCACCATGCCCGACATCAGCCATGACCACTTCATCGCGCCGGCCGCCTGGCTGCGGTCGCCGATCGGGCTCGGGTGGGCCGCCGTCGCGGGACTCGGCGCGGTGATCGCCACCGACCTGTTCGCCGTCTGGGCCGACGTCGTCCTGTACGACGTGTCGGGCGACCTCGCGAGCGGCGCCCAGCTCGGTGAGCGCGCCGAGCGCGCGGACCGGCTCTACTCGTTCGCCGGCACCGCCCAGACGGTCGCCCTGCTCACCACCGCCGTGCTGTTCCTGTGCTGGTTCCACCGGGTGCGCGTCAACGCCGAGGTGTTCCAGCCCCTCGGGCACACCAAGAAGCGGGGCTGGGCGATCGGCGGCTGGTTCGTGCCGGTCGTGAACCTCTGGTTCCCGCGCCGCATCACGCTGGACATCTGGGACGCCAGCAGCCCCTGGGGCGCCCGGCGTCCGCACGGCCTGGTCAACACCTGGTGGACGTTCTGGGTCCTGTCCCTGCTCTCCGGCCGGGCCGCCTCCACCGCGAACCGCAAGGCCGACTCCGCCGAGGAGATGCACGAGGCGGTGGGGCAGATGCTGTTCTCCGACGTCGTCGACGTCGCGGCCGCGGCCCTCGCCATCGCCGTGGTGCTGCGGCTGACGCGGATGCAGCACGCGAAGGCCCTCCAGGGACCCGTCCCCCTGCCCGTCTGAGGCGCCGGACACCCCGGATTGTCCGATACGGCTGCGAACTGCCGTACGGCTGTGGTGTATTCGGCCCGAGCCGCAGCCAAGACGCCGGGGGGAACCGGAAATGGGCTACTGGGGGTATTTCGTCGTGGGCCGCAGCGCGCGGCCGCTCGGGGAGCTGGAGGCGCTCGCGGGGGCCGGAGGGCTGAGCCCGCGGACTCGGACGGCCGAGGGCTGGCAGGTGTGGGAGCACCCGGGCGCGCAGGGGGACGTCGGGTCCATGAACGCCCTCGCCCGGGAGACCGGGGCGCCCGCGCTGTTCGGGTACGTGATGGACAGCGACTGCGTGGTCGTGGAGGCGGCCGGGCCGGAGAGCGGGGCGTGGACGACCTGCCTCGCGCGGACCGCGATGGCCACGTACATCGGCGCCGGCGAAGAGGGCCTCACGCTGGAGGACTACTTCCTGGAGCCGGGGGACGCCGCCGAACGGGCCGTCGCCTGGGCCGAGGAGGCCGGGCACGCCGTCGAGGCCGAGCGGGTGCTGGAGGTGCTGACCGCGGAGGCCGATCCCTTGGCCGAAAACCTGTTCTTCCGGCTGCTCGACCGGCTCGCCGTCGTGCCCCTGTGACACTCCGGCGCCGTCGCACGCAGTAAGGGGAAGTGCGGGCTCCGTTAGGGAAGTCCGCAGGCAGAGGGGTCCCGCGGCGCCGACACGTTCCGGACGGGACTGTCGAGGAGGCGTGGATGAGTCTGGTGGAGCTGATCGCTCAGGCGGACGAGCGCGGACTGGCCGCCAGCGGGTTGGCTTGTTTGGACCGGTGCGTACCGCTGCTCGGGGGCGACGACGAGCTGCTGCGGCCCCTGTGGGCGAGCCTCGCCGACACCGGCGACTGGGCCGCGGGCCTGGAGGCCGCCCGCGGCAGGCTCGGCGCCGGTGAGGGCACCGCCGAGGACGAGGCCGCCGTCCTCGCCCGCCGGATGCTCGACGCCGCGCCCGGCGCACCGGACGCCGCCGAGGTACGGCTCTGGGCGGACGCCTGCTCCGTCGCCTCGCTCCAGATCCACCGCATCCTCGACCCCGCCGTGGACGACGACTCCGTGGACTCCCGCCGCGCGGGCCGCACCGACGGCATGCCGCCGCTGGCCGCCGCCGAACTGCGCCGCCAGATCACCGTCCTGGAGGTCCTCGCCGGCCATGGCACGGCCGGGCTGCGCCGGGCCCTGGAGGTGTCCGTGGAGGGCCGGCGCGTGCTGCGGGCGGTGGTGTCCCGACGGGCTCGCGGACGCGGCTGAACCGGGCGGGGCCACGACGACGGCAAGGGGGCCGCGCCGCACGCGGCCGCGCGCCTGAGAGGGTCCTGTGACCACCGTGCGGCGGAGCCGGGTCGGTTCTGCGACGGTCCGGCGAGGGCGGCCGGAACCGGGTGACGATCGGCCCTCCCCGAGCGCTCTTGAGGACGTGACGACACAGCACGCACAGCACGAGACCAGGCCCTCGGCGGCGATGAAGCCGGTGCGATGGGCGGCGGACGCGGTGGCGACCATGCGGGAGGGAGCGCGGGTACGGCTGGACTACTCGGCGCAGAGCCTGTGGCGCGTCGACCGGATGATCGACGACCTGCGGCGCGAGGAGCCCCCGTACGACGCCGTCGCGGCGGTGCTGCGCGGGTTCGGCGCGTACGCCGGTGAGGTGATCGTCCGCCAGACCGGCGCCGAGTGGTGGGCGAGCGGGGGCGAGCACTGGATACGGACGCCCGACGGCCGGCTGTGGGACCCGATCGACGAGGCCCGGCGGGGCTTCGCCGGACACGGGTCGCTGCGGCTGCTGTGCCGGGACGCGGTGGGCGGCGGCGGGCGCGGGTAAGACAGCCGGGGCTCAGGGGGTCGGCGGGCTCGTGGGGTCGGCGGGGCTCTTGGGTCCGGTGGGGCTTGTGAAGCGTCCGGGGCTCGTGAAGCGGCGGGGCCGGGAGGCCGTAGCCGGTCCCTGAGGTGTCCGTGTGGGCAGCGCCACGCCCGTGGCCCGTGATGTTCCCGGGGCGGCATCCGCTGGGACAGCGGGGAGTAGAAGCCGGACGAAGGGGCGGGGCCATGGGGAAGCAGATCAGGCGCGTGCCGTGCGCGAGCGGGATGCGGGCGGAGGCGGCCGCGTTCGTCGCCGGGGTCGGCGCGCGGGGCAGGCTGCCGCTGGACTACTCCGTGGCCAGCCTGCGGGTCGTCGACTTCCTCGTCGACGGCCTGGGCAAGGGCGGCGCCGACCGCGACCGGGTGCACGGGCCGCTGCTGGGGCTGGGCGCCTACGTCGGTGAGGTGCTGGTGCGCCGGGCGGGCGCGGCGTGGGTCGACCTGGACGAGACGCAGCGCGCGTACCTCGGCCAGCCTGTCGGCGTCCGGATGCCCGACGGCCGGGTCTGGAACCCGCTCGGCAAGGTCCTCAACCGCTTCGAGTCGGGCAGCCCCGAGGAGTCCCTGCGGACCTTCTACCTGACCCTGCACGGGCGGGCCCGCAGCAGGAGCGCGACCTGCTGACGAACCGCCGTGGGCGCGGCGGCCCGGGGAAGCGGGGTCTGGTGTGACGCAGTGACAGATCTGCGGCGTCCGGCGCTGTTGACCGTGGGGGAGATCCCGCCAGAGCGATCGTGCCGAAAAGGTGTGCGAACGCCACGCAACGGTATGGACGAGGACAGTTCTTGGGTCGAGGAGGGGAACCCCGCCGCGTGCAGGCCTACGACGGGGAGCTGGGCGCCGCCGTCGCGCGGGCCCAGGAGGGGGACGAGGGCGCCTTCGCGGTCGCGTACCGGATCGTGCAGCCCGGCCTGCTCGGCTACCTCCGCGGGATCGTCGGCGACGACGCCGAGGACGTGGCCTCCGACGCCTGGCTGGAGATCGCCCGCGACCTCGGCCGGTTCAAGGGCGACGGGGCGGGCTTTCGGGGCTGGAGCGCGACCATCGCCCGGCACCGGGCACTGGACCACCTGCGGCGGCAGAAAGTGCGGCCCCGGTCGGCGGCGCTCGAACAGGACCTGCTCGACCTGCCGGGCCCGCAGAGCACCCACGACCAGGCGCTGGAGTCCATCTCCACCGAGTACGCGCTCCAGCTGGTCCGAGGGCTGCCCCGGGACCAGGCCGAGGCGGTGCTGCTGCGGGTGGTCGTCGGCCTCGACGGCCCGGCCGCCGCGCGCGTCCTCGGCAAGCGGCCGGGGGCGGTGCGCACGGCCGCGTACCGGGGTCTGCGGCGCCTCGCGCAGCAGCTGGGGGACGGCAGTGTGACGGATGACGACCCCAGCACGCTGGGGGAGTCGACATGAACGACGACGACGGCGACGGGCCGGACAGGAACAGGGACAGGGACGGAACGGGCATGCGCGAAGGGCGGAGCGGCGGCGGGAGTCCCGGTCGCCGGCAGGTGCACCCCGGCGACACCGCGCCCGGCTCCCCGACCCCGGTCGAGCTGGAGACGTTGCTCGCCGCCGCGGTGCGGGACGACGTGGACCCGTACGCGGACCAGGTCCTCGGCGAGGGCGAACAGCGGGCCGTCGCCGCCTTCCGGGCCGCCCGCGACGCCGGGGCGCACCGGGCCCGCACCCGCCGCCGGGACGACTGGCGGCCCCGCGAGCGGCGCCGGCTGACCCGCTCGCTGCGGACCACGCTCTCGGTCTTCGCGGCGAGCCTCACCGTCGGCGGCGTCGCCTTCGCCGCGATCGGTACGGGCGGCCCGTCGTCCACCGAGGCCGAGGACAGGATCGAGGCGCACACCTCCGCCCCCGCCCGACCGGACACCGCCCCCTCCGCCGAGGGCCCGTCCCCCCGCCCCGACCGTCCGGACACCGCCCAGGACACCAAGGCCCACTGCCGGACCTACGAGCGGGTGCGGGAACGCGGCGCCCTCGACTCCACGGCCTGGCAGCGGCTGGTCGAGGCGGCGGGCGGCGAGGGGAACGTCGCGACGTACTGCGCGCGGCGCCTGGCGGCCACCGAGACCAAGGGCACCGAGTCCAAGGGCACGGCGGACCAGGACAACGGCGGCCAGGCCAAGGGCCAGCCCAAGAGCCAGGGCCGGTCCGGGACCGCGGGCGGAGGCGAGGGCGCGGGCAAGGGCGAGAACAAAGGCGCGGGCGACAGCGGCCCGGACCAGCCCGACACGGCGTCCGGCAAGAAGAAGCGGTAACCGCCGGACCGCAGGGCCCACATGACCTGGACCTCGACCGCGGAGACGGCCAGGGCCGCCACCCCCCACAGGAGAGGCCCCGGCCGTCGCGCGGTACGGGCCGCGCGGCGACCCGTACTTCCTACAGCGCCATGGATGCGTTTTCTGTCACACCCGGGGGCGTACCCGCATCGGTCCGGGCTAGGTGCATCTTGTACGGACATGGACGAGCAGCGGTTTCAGGTCGTAACGTGCCTTTCGCGCCGAGCGGGGAGGCGAGGGATCACCGCGATCGCAGGCGGCCTCGGGGCCGCGACCATCGACTGAGGAACCATGCGTGCTGGGGGATGACGCGGAGCTGACCGCCGCGGTGCTGTCGGCACAGGACGGGGACGAGACCGCGTTCCGGACTGTGTACCGCGCCGTGCACCCCCGGCTGCTCGGATACGTCCGCACGCTGGTCGGCGACCCGGACGCCGAGGACGTCACCTCCGAGGCCTGGCTCCAGATAGCCCGGGACCTGGGACGGTTCAGCGGTGACGCGGACCGGTTCCGCGGCTGGGCCGCCCGGATCGCCCGCAACCGCGCCCTGGACCACATACGCATGCGCGGCCGCCGCCCCGCGATCGGCGGCGACGAGACCGAGCTGACCGGGAAGGCCGCCGAGTCCGACACCGCGGGCGAGGCCATGGAGGCCCTGGCCACCGACAGCACCCTCTCCCTCATCGCCCGCCTTCCGCAGGATCAGGCCGAGGCCGTCGTCCTGCGCGTGGTGGTGGGCCTCGACGCCAAGAGCGCCGCCGAGACGCTGGGCAAACGGCCCGGAGCCGTACGGACGGCCGCGCACCGCGGCCTGAAGAGGCTCGCGGAACTGCTCGGCGCCGATCCGGAATCCGCCGAGGGGGGTCGTCCCGCACGAGCGGGGTCGAGCATCGGGGAGCTCGACGCGCTCCCGCCCCAGCGAGAACCGCACGCCCGTGCGGTGACGTCCGCGAGTGTGACGCATACGCGTCCGCGGACGCAGAAGGACATGTGATGGCCGACAAGCAGTACGGGTGGCTGGACGCCGAAACCGCCGAGCGTCTGCTGCGCGGCGAGTCCCTGGACAACGCTGTCGACGCCGCCGCCCGCGACGAGGCCGAGCGCCTCGCCAAGGCCCTCGGCGCGCTCTCCGCGGCACCCCCGGCGAACAGCGCCGAACTCCCCGGCGAGGCCGCCGCGCTGGCCGCCTTCCGCAAGGCACGCGCGGACCATGACGCGCCTGCCACGGCCTCCGGCCCCGTCGAAGCCCTTAGCCCTGCCGAAGCCCCGGGTCCCGCCACGGCCCCCGGTCGGGCTGAAACTCCCGGCCATGCCATGGCCCCCGGCCAGGCTGAAGCCCTCGGTACTGCCCCGTTCCCCGGCCGGGCTGAAGCCCTCGGTGCTGCCCCGGTCCCCGGTTCTGCCGCCGCCTCCGGTCGGGCTGAAGCCTCCGGTCGGGCTGAAGCCTCCGGTCGGGCTGAAGCCCCCGGTGCTGCCCCGGGCCCCGGTCCTGCCGCCCCCGGCCATGCCGAAGCCCCCGGTCGGGCTGAAGCCCCCGGTCCTGGCACCGCCGCCGCCCCCGCCCATGCAGAAGCCCCCGGCCCTCCCACCGCCCCCGACCACGCCGCCACCCCCGCCATCCGGCCCCCCAGGGACCATCGCGGTCCGTCCGCTCGCCCGCGGCCGCGGGTGCCCGGAGCCGTCGCCCGCCCCTCGGACGGCGACGCCGGTCTGGTCCGTATCGGCGTCCCCGCGCATCGCGCGCCGCGTGTCCGGCGTAGTCGGCCCGTGCGGTTCGGGATGGCCGCCGTGCTCGCCCTCGGCATGGTCGGAGGCGTCACGGTCGCGGCCGCAACCGGAATGCTGCCGACGCCGTTCGGCGACGACGAACCGCGCCCCGGTGCGACGGTGTCGACCGCCGCGACGACGGACCGCCCCCTGGTCTCCCCGCCGCCCGACGACGCGGGTCAGGGCGAGGCGACACCGGACGGCTCCGCGAGCGGCACCCCCGACGACCGCCCCCCGCGCTCCGACGCCGGCGGCGCCCCGAGCACCGACCCCGGCCCCGGCACGCACGACCGCGGCAAGGACGGCTTCGGGTCCCGGTGGGACGGCGCCCCGGCGGCGTGCCGGGACCTGCGCGACGGCAAGCGGCTGTCCGCGGACCGCAGCCGTGCCCTGGAACGGCTGGCGGGCGGCTCCACCAGGGTGTGGAAGTACTGCGAGGGCGTCCTGCGGACCGGCGACGGAAAGGCCGGCCAGGATGGCGGGCGCCAGGAACGGGACCAGGACAAGGACGGTCACGACGGCCACGACGGCCACGACGGTCACGACGGCCACGACGGCCGTGACGGCCGTGACGGTCACGGTGGCGACGACCGGAAGAGCGGTGGCGGTGACGACGGCGCCCCGGGCCGCGGTCACCGTCCGAACGGCGGCCTGTCCACCCCTTCGCCGTCCCCGACGGCCGATGACACCACCCCGCTGCCGAAGCGGGACGCGGTCGCCCCCGAGCCCTCGCCGAACCCGTCGTACACGGCGCTCTGACCCGCGTCCGCACAGGGCGTGGAACTTTTTTCGCGCCCGGTGTGACATTTTCGGCCGCGCCGGCGCTGACATGAGTGAGCCGACTGGTCATCGGCCGTCGCACAGAGCCGGGGTTCCCCCCGTACCCACGGCTCGTGCACCTCGGCGCGGGGGGGGGGGCGCGCCCCCCCCCCCCCCCCCCCCCCCCCCCCCCCCCCGCCCCCCCCCCCCGGGGGGGGGGCCGCCCCCCCGCGGGGGGGCCCCCCCCCCGCCCCCCCCGCGGGGGGGGGCCCCCCCCCGCGGGGGGGGGGGGGGCCGCGGCCCCCCCCCCCCCCCCCCCCCGGGGGGGGGGGGGCCCCCCCCCCCCCCCCCCACGGCTGTTCTGTTTTCCTATTGCTTTCTTATCTCCGCCAGGAATACCGACGGATGGCTCGCAGAAATTTCTGCGTACGGGGTTTCCGGGCCGGTCGGGGCTCGTTAGGCACGGCGTCAGAATTCTCTCTGGTGACGTGAGTTGCCGAAGAAAGGAACACGATGAAGTCCCTGAAGGCTGCCGCCGTTGTTGCCGGTTCCGTGGCCCTCGCCGGTGCTGCCGCGCCCGCGTTCGCCTACAACACCGCCGACGTCACGCCCACCAGCCTCACCGGCGCCGTGAACACGCTCACCAGCGGTCAGCTCGCCCCGGCCGACGTGATGCCGCTCCAGCACCAGTCGAACGCCCTCGACACCGAGAACAAGGACTCCGTGCTCAACACCGTGAAGGGCGCGACCGCCACGCTGAACAACAGCGGTCTGCTCGGTGGGCTTCCGCTGGGTGGCTGACGTATTCCTGCCGCGGGAAAGGGCCGATTCCGTGGTGACGGGAATCGGCCCTTCATGGTGTCCGGCACGCCGTCCCCCGGGTACGTCCGGCGCTGTTCGAGGCCGCGTACCTCGTTCGTGTGGACCGCGTGCGGGATGTCGCCCGGTCGGGTGAGAACGGGCCGGGTGGGCTTCCGGCCCGTCGATATGGTCGCGCGGTGACCTCAACCCGAAGCGAAACCCGCCCCTTCAACGCCGCCGACCTGGGCACGCTCGTCGTGATGGCCTGGAGCGGCGATGCCCCCGACGGCCACATGCCCTACCTCCTCGCCTACACCCTCGGGGACTCGGCGGGCGGCCCGGAGGCCGCCACGGCCGCCGTCGAAGCGCTGCTGGAGAACAACGGGCTGCCCGTCGGCGGCGACCTCGTCGACGGCAACGCCCGGCAGAACCTGCCGGTCAGCCTCCTCGTCGAGGCGGGCACGGCCGTCGTCAACATGCCCGGCTTCAACGCCCAGTGCGCCCCGCCCGAGGAGTGGCTGGAGGCGGTCGCCGAGCGCGGCTTCGCCTACTTCGTCTTCACCACCCGCCCCTGGCCCGAGGCCGAGCCGGGCAAGCCCGTCGACCCCGAGGCCCTGGCCGCCTTCGCCGGCGCCGACGACACCCTGAACGCCGCCGCGCACGTCGTCCTCCCCGCCCGCAGCCTGCGCGGCTGATGACCCGGACCGCGGGCGCCGGCCGCGGTTTCGCCGGGCTGCTGGTGCTCACGGGGGCCGCCGGACTGCTGGCCTCCTGGGTCATCACCCTCGACAAGTTCACGCTGCTCCAGGACCCGGACTTCACCCCGGGATGCAGCCTGAACCCCGTGGTGTCCTGCGGCAGCGTCATGCGCAGCGACCAGGCCTCGGCCTTCGGTTTCCCCAACCCGATGCTGGGTCTGGTCGCCTACGGCGTCGTGATCGCCGTCGGCGTGAGCCTGCTGGCCGGCGCGCGCCTGCCCGGCTGGTACTGGCTCGCCCTCGACGCCGGCTGCCTGTTCGGCGTCGGGTTCGTGACGTGGCTCCAGTTCGAGTCGCTGTACCGGATCAACGCCCTGTGCCTGTGGTGCTGTCTGGCGTGGGTCGCCACCATCGTCCTGTTCTGGTGCGTGACCTCGTTCGCCGTGCGCAACCGGTTCCTGCCCGCACCGGCCCGGGCGAGGTCGTTCCTCACCGAGTTCGCCTGGGTCGCACCGGTGGCGCACCTCGGGGTCGTCGGCGTCTTGATCCTGACCCGTTGGTGGGACTTCTGGACGAGCTGATCAGCAACACGTCGTACTACTGCGGCAGTCGGGCGAATCTTGCCCCGGTGACCGGGCCAGGGTCGTTACGAGGTACGGACGTCGAGCCACACACATCCGGAAAGGGACCGTACCTGAGATGAAGTCGACCACCCGAGGAACCATTGCCGCCGTCATCACGGGCGTCGCGGCCGCGGTGGGCGCCGCCGCGACCCCCGCCGCAGCGGTGGAGACGGTCCCCGTCCCGGTGCCGCTGGACGGCATCGAGAAGTCCCTCAACGTGGAACTGCCCAAGGTCGGCGGCGAGATCCCGCTGCCCATGCCGGGCGCGCCCGAGGGCCCGCGGTACGTCGAGGGCCGCCTCCTGCCCGAGCGGGTCATCCCGCAGCTTCCGGTCAGCGGCGGACTGCCCGGCCTCGGCCTGCACGCCCCCCTGCCGCACCTCCTCGGCGACGACTTCGACCACGTCGGCGTCGGCGCCCCGGCCTCCGACCTGCGCACGCTGGCCCCCGGCCTCGCCCTGGACGCCCCGCTGACCGCCCCGAACGCCGACAACTTCGGCCTGCCGGACACCAAGCTCCCGCAGGTGGGCGTCCTCACGCCGGTCCTCCAGACCGTCCCCGCCGCCGACCTGGTGATGGGCCCGGGCCTCTAGCTCGACCGCTCCCAGGAGCCCGCTCGGACCACTTGATGGTGACCGCGCGGGCTCCTTCGCGGTTACCGCTACGGATCAACCGAACCGGACGAGGAGCACACGATGGTCGTCAGTGTCGGCGCAGTGGCGGTGGGGGCGGAGCCCGCGGGGCAGGCCCAGGGCAGACCCGGCACGGCCCGGGACAGCCGGCGGGACGTGATGAGGGGGCTCCTCGCCGCGGCGGGCGCCCTGGTGCTGGCCCCCGTCGTCGCGGCCTCCCGGCCGACGGGACGGACGGACGACCCCGGGCGCGGCGGCTTCGACGAGACCTACCGCGGCCGGCGCATCCGGGGCGTCGAGACCCCCGGCCGCGACCTCGGCGCCGCCCAGTGGCAGGTCACCGTCGACGACCGCCCCCTGCACCTGATGCGCCGCGCCGACGGCACCTGGCTGAGCATGGTCGACCACTACCGGTCGTACGCGACACCCCTCGACGCCACCCGCGCGGCCGTCGACGAACTGTCGCCGGGACAGCAGCTGCGCGAGAAGACACATATGGGGGGCCACCACCATGGCGTACATCCGTAAGGACGCGAGCACCCTCACGAGCGCCGAGAAACGGCGCTTCGTGAAGGCACTGCTGGAGGTCAAACGGCGGGGCGAGTACGACGAGTTCGTCCGCATGCACATCGACTACTACGTCACCGACGGCGAGGGCGGGCTGCGTACGGCCCACATGGCGCCGTCCTTCCTGCCCTGGCACCGGCGCTTCCTGCTCGACCTGGAGCGGGCGCTGCGCCGCGTGGACTCCTCGGTGACGGTGCCGTACTGGGACTGGACCAAGGACCGCAGGGCGGGCGCGGCGCCCTGGACCACGGACCTGCTCGGCGGCAACGGGCGGCCCTCGGACCGGCGGGTGATGACCGGGCCGTTCGCCTGGTCCACCGGCAACTGGACCCTCACGGAGGGCGTGACCGACGAGGAGTACCTCACCCGGGACCTCGGGCGCGCCCGTGACCCGCTCCAACTGCCCACCAGGAGCGACCTGGAGGCGGCGCTGGCGGACCCGGTCTACGACGTCGCGCCCTGGGACTCGACGTCCACGAAGGGGTTCCGCAACCGGCTGGAGGGGTGGGGGAGCGGGCGCGGGCCCACCGCCTGGCGCAACCACAACCGGGTGCACCGGTGGGTCGGCGGTGTCATGGTCGGCGGCGCGTCCGTCAACGACCCGGTCTTCTGGATGCACCACGCCTTCGTCGACCTCCAGTGGTACCGCTGGCAGCGGCGGCACCGGGGCGCCCGCTACCTGCCCGCGAAGCCGCCGGCCGCCGGGAGCTCCCAGTACCGGCGAATCGTCGCGCGGCACGAGAAGCTGCCGCCGTGGGACGTCACGCCGGACTCGCTGGAGGACGTGAGCGGGATCTATCGCTATGCGTGAGTGAGGGGGCCTGCCGCTCCGCGTGGACGGGGGGCAGGGGTGGGGTGGTGCGTGCGCGGGTGACTCGCCGGGTACGCGGAAGAGCCCCGGCGCTCGGAGTGCCGGGGCTCTTCTGAAGTGACCGGAGGTCAGCGGCCGTAGCCGTGGCCGCCCTTGTGGTCGTCGTTGTCCTTGTCGTGGCCGTCGCTGACGTTGGCGCACGTGTTGCCGAAGGCCGGGTTGAGCAGGGCGATGACGTTGACGGTGTTGCCGCACACGTTGACCGGGATGTGGACCGGAACCTGGACGACGTTGCCGGACGCGACACCGGGCGAGTGGGCGGCGGCGGCCTGCGCGCCCGCGTCCGCCATGGCCATACCGGCGCTGCCGAGCGCCACGGCACCGGCGCCGAGAGCGACACCGGCAGCCTTCGCGATGCGAGACATCACGTTCTCCTTCTGAATCGGTGAGCGCGACAGCATTGCTCGCCGCCGCACTCCCCCTTCAACGTCTCCGTTCACGGCTGGTAACGGTGATCGTGTGCGGATCACCCTTTTCGAAGAGCGGTTCGCGGGGCTAGGCGGTCGGTGGACGGTCGGGACGGTGGGTGGTGGCGGTCGGTGGGCCGGGGGCCGGGGCCGTCGGTGGGCGGGGGCGGAGGCCGCCGGCGGGCGGGAAATCGCTTGGTGCGCCACCGGGTGCCTCCACTAGCCTCCCGGCATGGCTACCGACCGACTCATGCGCCTGTTCACCGACGAGACCCGGGTACGCGCCTTCGCGGCGGTGGCCCTGGGCGCCAGGACCCCGGAGGAAGCCGCGCGGACCGCCGGGCTGTCGGCGCGGGAGACGGCCCTGGCGCTGCTGAAGCTGCGGGAGCGGGGCGTACTGACGGCGGCCGCGGACAGCGGCGAACTGAGCGTGGCGTACGAGGTGTTCAGGGAGCACGCGCGCGTGGAACGGTCGGCGGACGGCACCGTGGACCCCGGCTCGGGGGACGAACGGACGCTGCGGACCTTCGTACGGCAGGGCCGGCTGGTGCGGCTGCCGGCGCAGTGGGCTCGTAAGAAGGTCGTACTCGAGTACATCGCCGAGCAGACCTTCGAGCGAGGTGTCGACTATCCGGAACGGACCGTCGACGAGAAGCTGCGCGGCTGGTGCGACGAGGGCGACGTCGACCATGTGACGCTCCGGCGCTACCTGGTGGACCTGCACCATCTGAGCCGGAGCGAGGGGATCTACCGGGTGGCCGAGGCGGCGTGAGCCCGCCTGCGGGCGGCTGCCGACGTCACGGCAGCCGTCGTACCGGGGAACCCGCGAGGTAGGCCTGGATGTTCTCGACGGCCTGGGCGTAGTACGTCCGGTAGTTGGCCTGGGAGACATAGCCCAGGTGGGGCGTGGCGAGCAGGCGCGGGGCGGAGCGCATCGGGTGGTCGGCGGGCAGCGGTTCGACGTCGAAGACGTCGATGCCGGCGCCGGCGATCCGGCCCTCGTGGAGGGCGGCGAGCAGGGCGTCCTGGTCGACGATCGCCGCGCGCGAGGTGTTGATCAGATACGCCGTCGGCTTGAGAAGGGCGAGTTCGGCGGGGCCGAGCAGGCCTCGGGTGCGGTCGCCGAGGGCGAGGTGCACGGAGACGAAGTCGCTGTCGCGCAGGAGGTCCTCCCGGCTCGGGGCGAGTTCGACGCCCACCTCGTCGGTGCGCTCCCTGGTGAGGTTCTGGCTCCACGCGCTCACCCGCATACCGAAGGCGAGCCCGACCCGCGCCACCCGGCTGCCGATCCTGCCGAGCCCGAGCAGACCGAGTCGACGGCCCTCCAAGTCGGCGCCGACCGTGGACTGCCAGGGGCCGTTCGAGCGCAGGGCGTTGCTCTCCTCGACGATTCCACGGGCGAGGCCGAGCAGCAGCGCCCAGGTGAGTTCGACGGGCGGCGTGGAGGAACTGGCGGTGCCGCACACCGTGACGCCGTGCGCCTCGGCGGCGGCGTGGTCGATGACGCTGTTGCGCATCCCGGAGGCGACGAGCAGCCTCAGCCGGGGCAGCCGGGAGATCAGGGACGCGGGGAAGGGCACCCGTTCGCGCAGGGTCACGACGATGTCGAACTCGGCGAGTACCCGCGCCAGGGCGTCCTCGTCGAGGTGGGTGGTGAAGGACACGACCTCGACGTCGTCCGAGACGGCCGACCAGTCGGCCATCTCGGTCGCCACCCGCTGGAAGTCGTCGAGCACAGCACAACGCAGCCGCACGTCTCGGTCCCTCTCTGCCTGCCCTTGGCGTGTCCCGCCCTTCGCGGGCCAGTATCGACGACGGGGCGCCGGGGACCTCCGCGTGCGGCCGGGCCCGGTTCGGGCAGCAAAAAAGCCCTCCCGGAGGAGAGCTGAGGAAAAAGCGCCCCCGGCAGGACTCGAACCTGCGGCCAAGCGCTTAGAAGGCGCCTGCTCTATCCACTGAGCTACGGGGGCCGGTGTGGTGGCCTCGTGCCTGGTGCCCGGGTGTGGGCTGATCCGTGACGTTGCCGGGGACAAGGATAGGGCTCCCCGCTCCTTGTCCCTGCTGCTTCGCCTCCGTGGCTCAATGTGGAGGTTCAGTGAAGCGGTCCTGATAATCGCAGGCAGGTACGAATCGTGCATCGCTTTTGGCGCCTCGCGCCCCGGGTGTTGTGCACTCGTTATGCCTGGACTGTGCCGTTGTCCCAGTCATCCCTTCCATCCCTTGTGTTCCCTCGGCGCGCAGACATGCTCATATGCTTCAGAAATCCCCTAAAATTGGGCATTCTTCGCATGTGGTGACCTTGGACGTACGGCCTCAGCTGCTCGACGCACTTTCCGCCCTGCGCGACCGTGTCGCCGCCGCACGCTTCCCGCTGCCCCTCGCGGGGGCTCCACGCGCGCGTGCCAACCGCGACGAACTGCTCGCCCAGCTCGACGACTATCTGGTGCCCCGGTTGCGCCAACCCGAAGCGCCGGTGCTGGCCGTCGTGGGGGGATCGACCGGGGCCGGGAAGTCGACCCTCGTCAACTCCCTTGTGGGCAGACGCGTCAGCGAGGCGGGCGTGCTGCGGCCGACCACGCGCACCCCGGTGCTGGTGTGCCATCCGGAGGACCATCACTGGTTCAGCGGGATGCGCGTACTGCGCGACCTCACGCGCGTGTGGGTGCCGCACCGGGAGGCGAGCGACGAACTCCTGCTGCCCGGCGAGGATCCCGCGCGCGTGCTGCGCGTCGAGACCGCCGACTCCCTCCCGCCCGGCCTCGCCCTGCTCGACGCACCCGACGTCGACTCCCTCGTCGCCGACAACCGCACCCTCGCCGCCGAACTCATCTGCGCGGCCGACGTCTGGGTCATGGTGACCACGGCCGCCCGCTACGCCGACGCGGTGCCGTGGCATCTGCTGCGCACCGCCAAGGAGTACGACGTCACCCTCGTCACCGTCCTCGACCGGGTCCCCCACCAGGTCGTCTCGGAGGTCTCCCGGCAGTACGGGGCACTGCTCACCAAGGCCGGGCTCGGCGAGGTGCCGCGGTTCACCGTGCCCGAGCTGCCCGAGTCCGCCTGGGGCGGCGGGCTGCTGCCGGCCAGCGCCGTGGCACCGCTGCGGACCTGGCTGGTGCACCAGACCCAGGACCCGGCCGCCCGCCACCACACCCTGGCCCGTACCGCGCACGGCGTCCTCGACTCGCTCAAGTCCCGGATGCCCGAGCTGGCCGGCGCCGCCGCCGCCCAGTACGCGGCCGCCCTCCGGCTCACCGCCGCCGTGGACGGGGCGTACGACAGCGAGTACGCGCGCGTGCGAGGACGGCTCCAGGCCGGTTCGGTGCTCGCCGGGGACGCGCTCAAGCGGTGGCGCGCCTTCCCCCTCGACTGCACCGCCGGCGAACTGCTCGACGCGCTCGTGGAGAGCCTCGCCGCCCTCCTGGTGTGCGCCGTCGGCGCCGCCGACGAGCGCGTGGACGAGGCCTGGCGGCGCGAACCGGCGGCGAGCGCCCCCGAACTGACCGCACGGGACCCGTCGCTGGAGAGCACCGAGCACCGGATCGGGCTGGCCGTACGACGGTGGCGGCGCGAGCTGGAGGAGTTCGCCGAGGAGGAGGTGCGCGACCTCGACCGGAGTGTCGCGCCCGACCCCGAGGTGATCGCCGCGCTCGTCGCCACCGCGCTGCTGGGCGGCCGCCGGGCACGCACGGCGGGCGAGGGGCTCGCCGAGCGGATCGGGGCGCACGGTGCGCTCAGGCTGCGCGACCGGGGCGGACGGCTGCTCGCCGAGCACCTGGACCGGGTGGTCCAGGCCGAACGTGAGCGCCGGCTCGCGCCCCTCGACGCGCTCGACGTACACCCCGAACCCCAGGCCGAACTGATCGCCGCGCTGTCCGTACTACAGAAGGAGAGGTGACCGTGACCGCCGTCACTGACCAGGACCACACCGATCACACGGAGGACGCCGTCTCCGAGGACACAGGCACCGCGCCGAGGGAGGGCGACGACGCCGTGGACCCCGCCGAGGAGGAGCGTGAGGAGTCCGGCGGCGAGCAGCACGCGCGCACGGCGGACGACCGGGACCCCGGCCGCGAGGAGGCACGGATGGACCGCGTGGAGCGCGCGAAGGGGCGTACGGAACGGGGCGAGGAGGCTGCCGACTCGGCGGAGAGCTGGGACGACGGGCTGATCGCGCGACGGGTCGGGGAGACCACCGGCGCCGAGCCGGTGGCTGTCGTCGAGACCCGGGGCGCCGCCGCCCGGCCCGCGGCCCCGCTGGCGTACGACGGACCCCTGCGGTCGCGTCTGGACGCGCTGCGCGAGCTCGTGGGGCTCTCCCGGACCCGGCTCGACAGCCGGACGCTCGCCGAGGCCGGGCGGGTGCTCGACGAGGCGGCGGCACGGCGCCGACTGTCCGGGCAGCACACCGTCGTCGCCCTCGCGGGCGCGACCGGCAGCGGGAAGTCCCAGCTGTTCAACGCGCTGGCGGGGGTGGCCATCTCGGAGACGGGCGTACGACGTCCCACGACGGCCGCGCCCATCGCGTGCAGCTGGAGCGACGGTTCGGCGAGCCTCATCGAGCGGCTCGGCATCCCGCCCCGGTTGCGGCGGCGCCCCCTGCAGAGCGCCGAGTCGGAGGCACTGCTGCGCGGACTGGTGCTGATCGACCTGCCCGATCACGACTCGGCGGTCGTGCAGCACCGTGAGCACGTGGACCGGATCCTCGGCCTCGTCGACGCCGTCATCTGGGTCGTGGACCCCGAGAAGTACGCCGACGCGATGCTGCACGAGCGGTATCTGCGGCCCATGGCGGGACACGCGGAAGTCATGTTCATCGTCCTCAACCAGATCGACCGGCTGCCCGGCGAGGCCACCGAGCAGGTCCTCGACGATCTGCGGCGGCTGCTCGACGAGGACGGGATCGCGCTGGGCGAGTACGGCGAACCGGGGGCCACCGTGCTCGCGCTGTCCGCGATGACGGGCGACGGCGTCGGCGAACTCCGTGAGGCGCTCGGGCAGTTCGTCGCCGAGCGCGGGGCGCCCGCGCGGCGCATCTCGGCCGACGTGGACGCCGCCGCGTGGCGGTTGCGGCCCGTGTACGCCACCGGGCGGCGCACCGGCCTCAGCGAGGAGGCACGGGACGAGTTCGCCGCACGGCTCGCCGACGCGGTGGGCGCCACGGCGGCGGGCGAGGCGGCCGAGCGGGCGTGGCTGCGCAACGCCAACCGCGCGTGCGGGACGCCGTGGCTGCGGCTGTGGCGGTGGTACCAGGACCGGCTGGAACCGACCACCGGGCGACTGCCGTTGCGCGCCCCGGCCGACGAGGAGGCCACGGCACGGCAGCGCGTCGAGCAGGCGGTGCGCACGGTGGCCGAACGGGCCTCCGCCGGGCTTCCGGCGCCGTGGGCACTGGCGGTGCGCGAGGCGGCCGCGCGGGGCTCCCAGGGGCTGCCCGAGGCGCTGGACGAACTCACCGCGCGCGCGGGACTGCCGCCGGGTCGGCCGCCGCGACCGGGGTGGTGGCCGGCCGCGGTCTTCGCACAGGCGTCCATGACGCTGCTCCAAGTCGTGGGCGGGCTGTGGCTGGTGGGCCAGATCGTGGGGTTCATGGCGCCCAACCTCGGCGTGCCCGTGCTGCTGATGGTGGCCGGGATCATCGGCGGGCCGCTGGTGGAGTGGAGCTGCCGGATGGCGGCACGCGGGCCCGCGCGGCGCTACGGCATGGAGGCCGAGCGGCGGCTCAGGGAGGCGGCCGCCGGGTGCGGGCGGGCCCGGGTGCTGGATCCGGTGGCGTCGGAGCTGCTGCGGTACCGGGAGGTCCGGGAGCAGTACGGGAGGGTGTTGGGGGTGGAGGCGGGGGTGCGGTGACCTCTCGCGAGGGCGGTTCGTGGAGTCCTCGCGAGTTCGTGGAGTCCTCGCGAGTTGGCGTACTCCTCGCGGGGGCGGTTCGCTCTCGTTCGGGTGACGCGGTTGTCCACAGGCGGGCCGGTGGTCCACAGGGCTCGGCGGGCTCGGGCCGGCGGAGGCAGTCTGGCCTCACGGCGATCGCGGCGGACGCGGTCGGCGGAGCAGACGCAGCCGTACGGGACGGGCCCGTCGGCGTATCCGGGAGGGGTTCGAGATGAACGAGACGATCATCGGCGTGGTGGGGAACGTGGCGACGCAGCCGGTGTTCCGGGAGACGGAGAACGGCGCCTCGGCGCGGTTCCGGCTCGCGGTCACCGCGCGCTATCTGGACCGCGAGAGGAGCGAGTGGAAGGACGGGCACACCAACTTCTTCACGGTGTGGGCCAATCGGCAGCTCGCCGCGAACGTGGCGGCCTGTCTGTCGGTGGGGGAGCCGGTGGTCGTGCAGGGCCGGCTGAAGATCCGTTCGGATGTGGTCGACGGCAAGAGCCGGACCTCGGCGGACATCGACGCGGTGGCGATCGGGCACGACATGGCGCGGGGCACGTCCATGTTCCGGCGGGAGCAGAAACCGGAGACGACGGGCCTGCCCGCCCGGCCCGAGCCGAACTGGGCGACTCCGGCCGACGACACCGAGGCCCAACGGGAGCCGGAGCCCGTCGCGGTGACCTGACGTCAGCGGACCGAAGTGCGGCTTATCGGCGAATGCGTACCGAACGACCCCGGTGGATTTGTCGATAAGCCCTGCCCGGCGGCGATCTTGGCGATAACGATTCCGAGTCGGATCGGTCGCCCGACGGCATCACCGGGAACCGTGGTGCGGGCACATATCTAGGATGCCGGGCAGAGCTCGAGGGGCTGCTGATTCTGCTGGTGGGACCGTTCCCCCACGTCAACGGGTCCTGCCAGAAGGGGAATTCTGTGTTTTGTGCGTTGTTGTCCGCGTGCGGGCGAGGAGCGGTCCGCGGTGCCGCCGCGACGCTGGTGTCCGCGCTGGTCGCGGCAGGTGCGCTGGCGGCAGGTGCCGGTCCGGCCGTCGCCGCCGACGGAACGGCACAGAACCAGGGCGGGGCCACCGCGACCATGGGCGGGCTGAAGACGTACGGCGAGGCCGTCCTGCACGACGACTCCGGGGACCTGGAGGTCTCGGCGGGCCTGTTCGAGATGTCCGTCGACGGCGGCGGCACCCTGCAGACGTACTGCGTCGACCTCCACACCCCCACGCAGGCGGACGCCCGGTACGCCGAGACGGCGTGGAGCGGCACCTCGCTCGCCGCCAACAAGGACGCCGGGAAGATCCGCTGGATCCTCCAGAACTCCTACCCGCAGGTGAACGACCTCGCGGCGCTCGCCGCCAAGGCGGGTGTCCCGGGCGGCCTCACCGAGCAGGACGCGGCGGCCGGCACCCAGGTGGCCATCTGGCGCTACTCGGACGCCGCGGACGTCGACGCCGTCGACCCGCAGGCGGAGAGGCTCGCCGACTACCTCCACAAGAGCGCGCGCGACCTGGCCGAGCCCGCGGCCTCGCTGAGCCTGGACCCCGCCGCGGTCTCCGGCCGCCCCGGCGGACTGCTCGGACCGGTGACGGTGCACACCAACGCGGGCAGCGTGACGGTGGCGCCGCCCGCGGACGCGGTGACGGGCGGAGTACGGGTCGTGGGGAAGGACGGTAAGCCCCTGACCTCGGCGGTGAACGGCACGGAGCTGTTCTTCGACGTGCCCGAGGACGCGGCGCCCGGCTCGGCCGAGCTGACCGTGCAGGCGTCCACCACCGTGCCGGTGGGGCGTGCCTTCACCTCCGAGAGCAGGAGCCAGACGCAGATCCTGGCCGGCTCCAGCGAGTCGACGGTCTCGGCGACGGCGAGCGCGACCTGGGCGGATCGGGGTGCGATACCCGCGCTGTCCGCGGCGGAGAACTGCGCCGAGGGCGGCGTGGACATCACGGCGACGAACGAGGGCGACGCCGCCTTCACCTTCGAGCTGTCGGGCATCGAGCACACCATCGCGGCGGGCGAGACGCGCACGGTCACGATCCCGCTCCAGGAGGACCAGGCGTACGACTTCACCATCACTGGCCCCGGCGGCCTCGAGAAGCGCTTCACCGGCGTCCTCGACTGCCGGACCCAGGGCGCCGAGACGGGCGACACGACCCAGACCCTGAGCGAGCCGACCCCCCTCCTGGCGGGCGACGCCGTGACCGGCACCAACCTCGCCGCGACGGGCGGCTCCAGCGCGACACCGGTGATCGCCGGCACGGCCATCGGGCTGGTGGTGATCGGCGGGGCGGCGCTGGTGCTGGTGCGCAGGAAGAAGACGCCTGCGCGGGACTGAGGCGCGGGGTGTCTGACGTTCCGTGACGGCTTGACTACCTGGCGGAGCCGGTCTTGAGAGGCCCTGACGTACGGGTTTCCGTCCGGGGATGGACGTCAGGCAAGATGGGGTGTATCTGCCCACTGTCAGATTTCAAGCTGCCGGACGGTTTCTCTTGGCTGAGTACATCTACACCATGCGCAAGACGCGCAAGGCAATCGGCGACAAGGTCATCCTTGACGACGTCTCGCTGAACTTCCTGCCTGGCGCGAAGATCGGTGTGGTCGGCCCGAACGGTGCCGGTAAGTCGACCATTCTGAAGATCATGGCGGGGCTGGAGCAGCCGTCGAACGGTGACGCGTTCCTGTCGCCGGGGTACAGCGTCGGCATCCTGCTGCAGGAGCCGCCGCTCAACGAGGACAAGACCGTCCTCGAGAACGTCCAGGAGGGCGTCGCGGAGGTCAAGGGCAAGCTCGACCGGTTCAACGAGATCGCCGAGCTGATGGCCACCGACTACAGCGACGCGCTGCTCGACGAGATGGGCAAGCTCCAGGAGGAGCTCGACCACGCCAACGCCTGGGACCTCGACGCCCAGCTCGAGCAGGCCATGGACGCGCTCGGGTGCCCGCCCGGCGACTGGGCCGTCACCAACCTCTCCGGTGGTGAGAAGCGGCGTGTGGCGCTGTGCAAGCTGCTGCTCGAGGCGCCGGACCTGCTGCTGCTCGACGAGCCCACCAACCACCTCGACGCCGAGTCGGTGAACTGGCTGGAGCAGCACCTCGCCAAGTACGAGGGCACCATCGTGGCCGTGACCCACGACCGGTACTTCCTCGACAACGTCGCCGGGTGGATCTGCGAGGTCGACCGCGGCCGGCTGCACGGTTACGAGGGCAACTACTCCAAGTACCTGGAGACCAAGCAGACCCGTCTCAAGGTCGAGGGCCAGAAGGACGCCAAGCGGGCGAAGCGGCTCAAGGAAGAACTCGAGTGGGTCCGCTCCAACGCCAAGGGGCGGCAGGCCAAGTCCAAGGCGCGTCTCGCTCGCTACGAGGAGATGGCCGCCGAGGCCGACAAGATGCGGAAGCTGGACTTCGAGGAGATCCAGATCCCGCCGGGCCCGCGGCTCGGCAGCATCGTCGTCGAGGTCAACAACCTCACCAAGGGCTTCGGCGACAAGGTCCTCATCGACGACCTGAGCTTCACGCTGCCGCGTAACGGCATCGTCGGGGTGATCGGCCCGAACGGCGCCGGCAAGACCACCCTCTTCAAGATGATCCAGGGCCTGGAGCAGCCGGACTCCGGCACCATCAAGGTCGGCGAGACCGTCAAGATCTCGTACGTCGACCAGAGCCGCGCGAACATCGACCCGAAGAAGACCCTGTGGGCGGTCGTCTCCGACGAGCTCGACTACATCAACGTCGGCCAGGTCGAGATGCCGAGCCGTGCCTATGTCTCGGCCTTCGGCTTCAAGGGGCCCGACCAGCAGAAGCCCGCCGGTGTCCTCTCCGGTGGTGAGCGCAACCGCCTCAACCTCGCGCTCACCCTCAAGCAGGGCGGCAACCTGCTGCTCCTCGACGAGCCGACCAACGACCTCGACGTCGAGACCCTCGGCTCGCTGGAGAACGCGCTGCTGGAGTTCCCGGGTGCGGCCGTGGTCGTCTCCCACGACCGGTGGTTCCTTGACCGGGTGGCCACGCACATCCTCGCCTACGAGGGCGATTCCAAGTGGTTCTGGTTCGAGGGCAACTTCGAGTCGTACGAGAAGAACAAGATCGAGCGGCTGGGCGCCGAGGCCGCGCGTCCGCACCGCGCCACCTACAAGAAGCTGACCCGGGGCTGATCGATCTTGCGGCACATCTACCACTGCCCGCTGCGCTGGGCGGACATGGACGCGTACGGCCACGTCAACAACGTGGTCTTCCTCCGCTATCTGGAGGAAGCCCGTATCGACTTCCTGTTCCGCCCGGAGAAGGACTTCAAGCAGGGGTCCGTGGTGGCGCGCCATGAGATCGACTACAAGCGGCAGCTCGTCCACCGGCACACGCCCGTGGACATCGAGCTGTGGGTCACGCAGATAAGGGCGGCGTCCTTCACCATCGCCTACGAGGTGAAGGACGGCGCCGACATCTACGTACGCGCCTCGACGGTGATCGTGCCCTTCGACTTCGAGACGCAGCGGCCGCGCCGGATCACCGCCGAGGAGCGGGAGTTCCTCGAGGGGTACCGGGACGACGCCGAGGAGGAGGCCGTCGCCGCATGACGGTGCTCCATCTCGCCGACGAGGGGGAGGCGGCGGATCTCGCGGCCTTCCTCTCGCGGCTGCTCCACTACGACCGTGGGGCGGCCGTCAGGCTCCAGGCCTCCGGGACCGCGCTCGCGGTGTTCGGGCGGCCGCCGTCCTTCGAGGTGCTGGCGATCCGCGCGGTGCGGCTGGCCAAGCCGTACGAGAACGGGCTGGACGCCACGCTCGATGTGACCGTGTCCGCGGGCGAGTTGCTGGAGACCGTGGACGAGACGGGCGCGACCGCCACGGTGCCGGGGTCTGTGACCGGGCCGCCGTGGGCCGGGGTGCTGCCGCCGCGTGGCGGGTGGCAACCGGTGCCGGGGCTCCCCGCGGCGGATGACCTGCGCGCGATGGTGGGCGCGGGGGTCGCCGAATTCCGGTCCCGTACGCAGCAGTTGGCGGCCGAGAGTCGTACCCGTGCCGAACTCGACCGGATCGGGCGGGAGATCTGGTCCCGGACGGTCGGGGACACCGAGCTGCCGGTGCGGGCCGTGCACGCGGCCCAGTCGCTGGGGTTCCTGCGGTCCGCCACCGAGGAGTTGGCGCTGCTGGCGTCGGGCGCGTGGCTGCGGCTGCGCACGCCCTACGGCTCGATCGCCGTGCGGCGCGCGGGACTCGGCTCCCTGGGCGTCAGCGTCCGCTGAGTCCGCCCGCGGTCGTGTCCCCCGGCGGTCGAAGCACCCCGCGGACACGTCCCCGGGTGCCCTCTCAGGCGTGCTCGCTGTCGTCCGGCCACACGCCGATGTGGTCCGTCTCCAGTTCCAGTGCCACGCGGTCCCGCATGCCCAGGGCCTCGGTGTACTCGGCGGGGAGCTGGAGGCGGCCGGCGCGGTCGAGCATGGCGTACTCGCGGGCCACGACCGTCTCGTGGCCGGTGGTCGCGTCCACCTCGCTGCGGCGCAGCACCTCGGTGGAGGTGCGGCCGTCGCGGATGGCCACCGTGCGGCGGACCTCGCTCGCCACCGCCTGGTCGTGGGTGACGATGACGATGGTCGTGCCGAGCCGCTCGTTGGCGATGCGGAACGCGGCGAAGATCTGCTCCGCGGTGTGGGAGTCCAGCTCGCCGGTGGGCTCGTCGGCGAGCAGGACGGCGGGCGCGTTGGCGAGGGCCACGGCGATCGCCACGCGCTGCTGCTGACCGCCGGACATCTCGCGCGGGTGGCGGTCCCGGCAGTCCGCCACCTCCAGCAGCTCCAGCAGTTCCAGGGCGCGTTCGCCCTGTGCCCTGCGGGCCGCGCGGCCGGACAGCCCGACCCGGCCGGCCAGCTGCATCGGCAGGCTGACGTTCTGGGCCGCCGTCAGGTAGGGGAGCAGGTTGCGGGCCGTCTGCTGCCAGACGAAGCCGACGGTCGTGCGGCGGTAGGCGAGGCGGTCCTTCGGGGTCATCGCGAGCAGGTCGTGGTCGGCGACCCGGGCCGCGCCGGCGGTGGGGGTGTCCAGGCCGGCGAGGATGTTCATCAGGGTGGACTTGCCGCTGCCGGACGCACCGACCAGGGCCATCAGCTCCCCCTCGCGGACCAGCAGATCCAGGCCCTGGAGCGCCTGGACCTCGATGCCGTCCGTGGTGAAGATCCGGACCAGGCGGTCGCAGGTGATCAGGGCGTCGTGGCCGTAGGCGGGGGTGTCGCGGGCCGAGGTCGCGCGGGTGGTCAGGTCGGCGAGGGTCGGGTTCGTGGTCACTGCGGCCTCCTGAAGTCGTCCGGCTTGCTCATCGCGCGTCCCCCGCCCTCAGCTCGCCCACCGAGCCCCGCCTCCCCGACCACCACGCCTGCACCCCGGCCACCCCCACGGTCACCAGCACCACCGCGGCGGCCGGGACCGCCAGGGAGAGCGGGGAGGTGCTCAACTCGGCCCGGCCCGCGGGCGACTGGGCGGTGGCCAGGGCGATGGTGGTCAGATCGATGCCCGGGGACAGCAGGGCCACGGTCGCCCACCCCGTCGATGCGCCGCCCACCGCCGCCAGGAGCGCCTGGGGCAGGGACTCCAGGATCAGCAGCCGCCGGCCCTGGGCGCGGGTGAGGCCCATGGTGCGCAGCCGGGCCAGCAGGGCGACGCGTTCCGGGGCCGCGCGCAGCAGGGACAGCAGCAGGGCGAGGACCGCGTAGCCGGCGCCCGCCAGCACCGCGGCCGTGTAGATGTCCTCGGCGCCCGACTGGAGCGGGGAGCCGGCATAGCGGGCGCGTTCCCGCGACCTCAGCTGGAGGTGCCCCGACCCGTCCGTCACCTTGCGCAGGACGGCCGCGTCGATCCGCGGGCCGGTCAGGAGCAGGGCGGTCGGGCGGGCCGCCGTCCCCGGCAGCGACTCCCGGTCCACGAGCAGGAACTCGGTGCCCGCGACGGCCGGGGTGCGCTCGCGGACCGCCGTGACACGGACGGTGAAGGTGGTGCCGTCCTGGAGGCGCACCTCGATCGGGCGGTCGCCGTAGGTCGCGGCGACCGTGGGGGAGGCCACCGCGGGCAGCGCGCCGCCCGTCGTCGTCAACTCGCCCTGGTCGAAGGGGCCCAGGCCCGTCCGGGAGGCCAGCGCCGTGTAGCCGGCCGGGTCCACGCCCACCAGCGGTGCCGACTCCCGGCCGTCGGCCAGCCGGGCGTCGTAGGCGATGCTCACCGCCGTCACGTCCCGGACGCCCGGCGTACGGCGGACCCGTTCGGGCAGCGCGGCGGGCAGGGGCTCGTCGGCGTCGACGCGGGCGTCGGCGCCGACGGCGAGGAGCGCCGCCCGGTCGCGGGCCTCGCTCACCCCGGACAGGACCGAGCCGCCGAAGGCCGCCGTCGTCAGGGCGGTGAGCAGGGCGAGCAGCGGGAGGACCGCGGAGGCTGAGGTGCGGCCCGCGCGGGCCAGGGAGAGAGGGGCGACCACCCCGCGCAGGCGGCCGGCTGGGCGGGCCAGCCGGCGCAGCGGGAGCGGGTACAGCCGCACCAGGGCCAGGGCCGCGATCACAGCCGTCAACACCGGTGCCACGTACGACAGTTCGCCGCCCTGCGCGCCGCGTCGGCGCAGGGTCTCCACCGCGGCCAGGGCCAGGACCAGCAGGGTGAGTTCGGCGACCGTGCGGCGCCGGGAGGGGCGTGCCGTGGCCACGTCCTCGCGGCCGGTGTGGATCCGTACCACCCGGTGGACGACGAACGCGCGCACGGGCAGCGCGGCGCAGGCGGCGACCGTCACCGCGACGGCCGCCGCGAGCGCGTACGGGGTGCGGCCCTCGGGGATCAGCAGCAGCGCCGCCGTCAGGCCCAGGGCGCCCGCGGGGACGGCCACCGTGGCCGTCTCGGCGAACAGCCGGCCCGCCAGGCCCCGCAGGGACGCGCCGCGGGCCCGCAGCAGGGCGAGTTCGGTGCGCCGGCGGTCGGCCGCGAGCCCGCCCGCCATCAGCAGCACGACGCCCGCCACGGTGCCCGCGCCGACCGCGGCGACGGAGACCAGCGGGGTGACGCCCGCCCGCAGCCGCTCGTAGCCGGTCAGGATCTCGTCGAGGTCGGTGTCCGCGTCCGTGAGCGGGCCGGTCACCTCGCGGATCCTCTGGAGCGCCGGACCGGCCTCCAGGGACGCCACCGCGGTCTTCAGACGGTCGGCGTCATAGGCGTGCAGCTGCGCGGTGTCGGGCGCCAACTGCCAGTAACGCCACGGGTTTCCGGGGGTGCCCAGCAGCGCCGGGGCCGCGTCGGGGGCGAGCAGCAGGGCGCCGAGCCAGTACTTCTCCGCGTTCGCGCCGGGGACGGGGACCAGTGAGGGGCGGTGCAGGACGGGGTGCGTCGACCAGTAGGCGCCGGCCGGGTCGCGCGGGGTGACGATGCCGGTGACCCGGACCACCAGCGGGGCGCGGCCCTCGCCGGGGACGTGGAACCGGGAGCCGACCTCGACGTGCAGGCCGGCGGCCGTCGCCGCGCTGACCGCCGCCTCCACCTCGCGCGTCGCCGCGGTCACCGGCGCCGACGCGCGCGGCAGCCGGCCGGTGACCGCGCCGACGTGGTCCGCGAGGCCCTGCTGGGCGACCAGGGTGACCTGCGCGGGTGTGCCGGTGGGCCGGGGGATCCAGCGGTCCGGCACCTCCATGCTGGTGGTGGTGCGCACGCCGTACGTCGACCGGGAGGGGTCGGGGACCACGGGCCCGGGGACCGTCGCGAGGATCTTCCGGTACTGGTCGGCCAGGGTCGAGGGGCGGACGTCGTGCTCCGAGATGACGCCGTACTCGGGCTGCGCGTACAGCTGTACGGTCGTCCGGTCGGGGCCCGCCTGCTCGACGGCGCGGTGCAGTCCCGCGTCCTCGTAGCGGTCGACCGCGCGCGGGAACGCCGCGGCGAGGCAGGCGGTGAGCGCCACCATCAGGGCGAGGGCGACGGCCGCACCGGGGGCGGCGCGCAGCCGGGTACGGATCCAGGGGGCGCGGGCTCGGCTCACGTCACTCGCCCCCCTGTTCTCGCAACGCCACCACCGGATTCGCCCGCCGTGAGGCCAGCACCCCCGTCACCACCAGCGGGGTCACCGCCACCGCCGCCAGCAGCAACACCACGCGCGGCAGCGGTAGTTCGACCAGGACGCCCGGCACCGGCCGGGTCGCCTCGGAGGTCAGGACGACCAGCGGGATCACCGCGCGGGCCAAGGCCGTGCCGAGCGCCGCGCCCACCAGCAGGGCCAGCGTCACCAGGACGCCCTGCTCGGCGGCGATCGTGCGGGCGAGCCCGCGCCGCGGGGCGCCCAGCGCGCGCAGCACCGCGAACTCCGGGTCCCGTTCCCGCAGCGACCCCGCCGCGCTCACCGCGAACCCGAGCGCGGCCAGCGCCGCCGCCACCCCGGCCGCCGCCGTGAACGCCGCCTCCGGGCCCGCCCCGAACGGGTCGTCCCGCAACTCCTGGGCGATCTCGTCCCGTACGACGACCTGCGCGGGGTCGACGTCCGGGCGGGCCCGCAGCGCCGCCGCGACCTCGGCGGGCCGGTCGGTCGCCAGCCACCACTCCGTCGGCGTCACGCTCTCGCCGTACCGCGCCCCCAACACCCGGTTCACCGACCGCAGATCGACCAGCAAAGCCCCGCCGTCGTTCACGGTCGTCGGCAGCGCCTCGACGGAGGCCACGATCCGCACCGGCAGCGTCCGGCCGCCGAACGGCACGTCCACGCGCTGTCCGGTGCGGGCGCCCGCCGAGGCGAGGTAGCGGTCGGTGGCCACGGCCGTGATCGGGGCCGGGGCGGGCTGGGCGACCCGCAGGCGGACCGTCAGCGAGGCGATGACCCAGGGGTTGTCGGGCGGCAGATACCCGGTGCCGTACGCGACCGTCGGCGCTCCCGAGCCGCTCACGCGCGGCTTGCCGGGCAGGTTGCCGCGGTCCGGCGTCTCGATGATCCCGTCGGCGAGCGACCGGGCCGCCCAGTGGGCGGGCAACTCCAGCCGCCGCACGGCCCTGTCCGGTCGTACCGCCTCCAACCTGTCCAGTGTCAGGCGCTGTTGCTGAGACCGGCCGACCGGGAGGGGCTGGACCAGCTGGACGTCCGTGAGGGTCAACGGGCCGGAGGGGACGGCCAGTTCGAGGGGGTGCGGGCGCCCGTCGCCGGTGACGGTGCCCGCCGGGAGCCGGTAGGGGGTGCCGTGGCGGTCCTCCAGCGTCACCGTCACATCGGCGGCCGTGCCGGCCGCGGCGCCGCTCAGGGTCGCCGTCAGCCGCAGCCGGGAGGTGCCCGCCGGTATCCTCGCGCCCGCCGACGCGCCCTTCGGACCGAGCCCGGCGAGCAGCGGCGCCACCGGGTCGGAGGCCAGGTCCTGGCGCATCAGCACGGTGTCGGAGGTGTGCGCGGTGTCCAGGGCGAGCACGGCCGCCGTGCGGTCGCCGGACAGCGGCAGGTCCGTGCGGACGGCGGGGGCGGCCTGCGTCACGTGCGCGACGGCCGCGTACTCGTCGGTCCGGCCGAGGCCGTCCTGGCCGTTGGCCAGCACCCGCACCGGCACCCCCGCCCGGAAGTCGGCCTGGTCGTCCTGCGAGCGGTCCCAGGAGGCGCCCTGGGCGATCGCCAGCATGCCCAACGCGACGGCGAGGACCAGCAGCAGCACCGGACCCGCGCCGCGGCCCGGGCGGCGGCCGATCTGCCAGCCAGCGAGTGCCGCGGCCAGACCCCGCCCGGCGGCCGCCCGGCGTTCGGCGAGCCGGGCCAGCGGCGGCAGCAGCCGGAGGGTGAGGACCGTACCGGCGAGCAGGGCGAGGGCGGGCGCGGCGACCAGTAGCGGGTCCACGCCGAGGGCGCCGATGGGGGTCCCCCCGCTCGAACGAAGTTGAGAGTGGGGGATGTCGTCGGTCACGGCGCCGGTGGTCTGTCGGCTCAGCTGCCCGTAGGCGACCCCAGCCACCACCAGCAGCCCGAGGTCCGCGCCCGAGTGCAGCGCACCCGGCAGCGCCCGCGCCCGGCCGGTGGCGAAGGACGAGGTCAGCGCGGGCAGGGTCACCGCCAGGGCACAGCCCAGCGCCACCCCCGCCGCCACCAGCCACACCCCGGCCCGGCCGGCGGCCGGCACCTCCAGACGCAGTCCGATCCGGGCCAGCGCGCCCTGTCCGGCGAGCAGCCGGGTCAGCGGCCCCGCCAGCAGCGGCGCGCACACCACCGCGGGCAGGGCGAGCAGCAGCGCCTCGACGGCGGCCAGACCCGCGACCCGGGGCCGGGAGGCGCCGCGGGCCCTGAGCAGCCGCGTCTCGCCCGTGCGTTGGGAACTGAGCAGCCGGGCCACCAGCAGCAGCGCGCAGCCCGCCAGGAGCCCGAGTTGGAGCGCGACGATCAGCAGGGTGGAGCGGGAGACGAGCAGCGCGCGTTCGACGCGGTCGAGGACGGCGGGCAGTTGGGTGTGCGCGGCCGTCGTCCCGCTGAGCGCGGACTCGCCGCGCAGCGCCGAGCCGCCGTCGCGGGCCGCCTCGCGCAGCGCGCCGATCCGCCCGGTCGTCAGGGTCGCGAAGTCGGCCGTCGCCAGCCACCCCGACGCCCCGGCGCTCACCCGGCCGCCGGTCAGTGCCTCGGGGGCGGCGAGCAGGGGGCCGTAGGTCGTGAAGTCGAGCTTGTTGACCCCGCGGCCGCGCAGGTCGTCCAGGAGCTGCCAGTACGGGGCGTCGGTGCGGGCGGGCCGGTACAGGCCGACGATCGTGATCCGCACGTCCGGGCCGCCGAGGCGGTCGACGAGGGTGAGCCGGGCGCCGGGCCCGAGCTTCAGCAGCCGGGCGGCGCTCTGCGGCAGGGCGACCTCGCCGGCGGCGGCGGGCATACGGCCCCCGGTGAGCCGTACCTGGGTGCGGTCCAGGGCCGCGAAGTGCGTCAGATCCGGGTCCCCGGACCTGACGGCGGCGGGCTGGAGGGAACGGGGCAGCGCGTACGGGCCCGACCGGACGAGCGTCCGCACGGTGACCGGCAGCCCGTCGAAGGTCCTCCGCGCCCCTTCGCGTACGGCGGTGTCGGCGGCCTCGCGCTGTCCGGCCGACACGTCGGCCTTGACCACCAGCGCGGTGTCGGCGGCGTTGCGGGAGTCCCCGAGGGAGTGGCGCAGCGCCGCGTCGCCGATCGCGCCCGAGTAGGCGGTGAGGGTGGCCAGGACCGCCGTGGTCAGCAGGACCGCCAGCAGCGCGGCGGCCAGCAGCGGGCGGTGCGCCCGCGCACGCCGCACGACGAACCGCGCGAATCCCCCGAACCCCGTCACCCCGACCCGGCCCCCCGCCGTGTTGCCCAGACCTCCCGGCGATGCTGTCAGAGGGACGTGGGCGTGGGTAAGCGGTTGTGAGCCGGGCTTGACCGGATCGTGATCGGAATGCGGCGCCCTACGACCGGAATCCGGGACTCAGCCGGTCAGCTCGCGGTGTTCACCATCGAGGCCGCCGCGTACGTCAGGTAGTTCCACAGCGTGTGCTCGTGCTCCTCGGACAGACCGAGCTCGTCCACGGCCACCCGCATGTGCTTCAGCCAGGCGTCGTGCGCCGCCCGGTCCACCTGGAACGGGGCGTGCCGCATCCGCAGCCGGGGGTGGCCGCGGTTCTCGCTGTACGTCGTCGGACCGCCCCAGTACTGCATGAGGAACAGCGCCAGCCGCTCCTCGGCCGGGCCCAGGTCCTCCTCGGGGTACATGGGCTTCAGCAGCGGGTCCTCGGCCACCCCCTGGTAGAAGCGGTGCACGAGACGGCGGAAGGTCTCCTCCCCGCCGACCTGCTCGTAGAAGGTCTGCGTCTGCAGCGTGCCGCGCCGGATCTCTTTCACCCGTCCATGGTCTCAGACGGCAGGAACCAGGACCTGGGGCTTAGGACCTTTGCGGGAAGGGGGTGTTCCGGAGGGGTCGGGCGTGGCGCTCGCTTCGGGAGCGGCCGCGCAGGACAGTGGACCCATGGGTGCGCACGCTCACCACCGGGACCTGGACGACCTCGCCGTCGAGGCACGGGCCGCGCTGGTGCGCCGGATCGAGGCGAGCGGGGCCTGGGCGGCCGACCCGGTGTGGCGGGCGTCCTTCGAGGCGGTCCCGCGGCACCTGTTCGTGCCGTACTACTACGTCCGCGACGGGACGGGCGGCCACGAGCGCCGGTGGGGCGAGAGCCCCGACCCGCGCGCCCGGGAGCGCTGGCTGCGCGGGGCGTACGCCGACGCCCCGCTGGCGACCCGGATGCGCGACGGGGAACTGGTCTCCTCCAGCAGCCAGCCCTCGCTCATGGCGATGATGCTGGCCGCCCTGGAGGTCGAGGACGGCGACCGGGTCCTGGAGATCGGCGCGGGCACCGGGTACAACGCGGCCCTGCTCGCGCACCGGCTCGGCGACGACGGGCTCGTCACCACCGTCGACCTGGAGCCGGAGATCACCGAGGCGGCCCGGCAGCACCTGGCCGCGGCCGGTCACCGCCCGCTCGTCGTCACCGGCGACGGGGCGCGCGGGGTCCCCGAACGCGCCCCCTTCGACAAGGTCATCGCGACCTGCACCCTGGCCTCGGTCCCGCAGGCCTGGCTCGCCCAGTGCGCCCCCGGCGCCCACGTCCTGGCCCCGCTCGCCACCGGCCTGATCGCGCTGACCGTCCGGGACGCCGGCCACGCCGAGGGCCGCTTCCTGCACACCCCCGCCTACTTCGTGCCGCTCCGGGGAGAGGGGCGCCCGGAGCCGGAGCCCGTGCCGCTCGGCGGGGTGCCGCGCGCGGCCCGTCAGGACGAGCTGTTCCGTTTCCTGGTGACGCTGAGCCGCGGCAGCCTCGATCCGCGGGAGGCCTACCAGCTGTGGGAGCGCGAGGGCCGGCCGCCCCGGGAGCGGTACGGCGTCACGGTGAGCGGCGGGCGCGAGTGGGCGTGGCTGGACGATCCGGAGGGGCCGTACGCGTGGCCCCTCCGGTGAGGGTCGGGTCGAGGCGGCGGTCAGCCGCGGCGGACCGTGATCGTCGTCCAGGCACCCACGTGCACCCGGTCACCGTCCTGGAGCGGTACCGGCACGAAGGGCTGGATCGGCTCCTCGGAGCCGTTGACCGTCGTGCCGTTCGTCGAGTTCTGGTCGACGACCGCCCACGTGCCGTCGGGCTGCTGGACCAGGACGGCGTGCTGGTGCGAGACGCCCGGGTCCTCCGGCGGCACCGACAGGTCGATGTCGGGGGTGTCGCCGGTGGAGTGCCGACGGCGGCCGATGGTGATCTGGTTGCCGGTGAGGGTGCGCTGCTGCTCCGGCGAGTAGGCGGGGAGGTTGAGTCCCGCGGCCTCGGGGCCGGAACGCTGCATCATCGCCATGAAGTACTCGCGGTCCGGACCGATGGTCGCGACCCACGTGGCGGGCTGCTGCGGGTAGCCCGAGCCGGGCGGGGCCTGGGTGGCACCGGGCTGCGGGTAGCCGTAGCCGCCGCCGGGTCCGCCACCCGGACCGCCGCCGGGGCCGCCGGGCGCGGTGGAGGACGGCGGTGAGATCACCCAGTCGTCGTCACCGCCGCCGAAGCCACCGGGACCGCCGGGGCGGCCCGTCTCCTGCGGGAACGGCGGGGCGGGCGGGCCCCCGGGACCGGACGGCCGGTAGGCCGAGGGGGCGCCACCGGTCGCACCGGGACCGGCGGGCGGGGTCGGGCCGGGAGGCGGGGGCACCGGCCGCGAGGGGTCGCCACCGAAGGCGCCGGGAGCGCCGGGTGCGTTGGGTCCGCCGGGACTGTTGGGTCCGTTGGGACCGCCGGGTCCGCTCGGGCCGTCGTAGCCGCCGGGGCGACCGGGACCGCCCGGTCCGCCGAAGCCGCCTGGGCCGCCGGGGTTGCCGGAGCCGTCGAAGCCGCCCTGGCCGCCAGGTCCCCCTGGGCCGCCCGGGCCTCCCTGGCCACCGGGTCCTCCCGGGGCGCCGGGGCCGTCGTAGCCGCCCGGCCTGCCGGGAGCGCCGGGTCCGCCGGGTCCGTTGGGTCCGTTGGGTCCGCCGGGTCCGCCCTGGCCGTCGTAGCCGCCGGGGCGACCGGGACCACCGGGGCCGCCGAAGCCGCCCTGGCCGCCGGGGTTTCCGGGGTTGCCGGAGCGGTCGAACCCGCCCTGGCCGCCAGGTCCGCCCGGGGCGCCGGGGTTGTTCGGGTTGCCCGGGGCGTTGGTGGCACCGGGGCCGCCGAAGCCACCCGGGCCGCCGGGTGCGTTCGGGTTGCCCTGGCCGGGGCCGCCGGGTCCGCCGGGTCCGTTGGGGCCGCCGAAGCCGCCGGGGGCGTTCTGGCCGGGAGGGCGGGGCGGGCCCGCGGGGTCGCCTCCGAAGGGCGGGATCGGCTCGGCGGGACGGTTCATCTGGGAGGGGCGGGAGCCCTGGTACTCGTAGGAGTCACCGCCGCCGTAGGACGCGCCGGGCGGCGGGCCCTGGAAGCGGACGCCCGGGCCGGGGGCCGGCGGGCGCGGGGCGGCCGGGGTGTACGAGGTGGCCGTGTTGGTCAGGAAGTTCCACCGGCACTCCTCGCAGAACGGCGCGCCGCCCTCGCGGGGGGTGCGGCACTGCGGGCACAGCTCCGGCTCGGGGTCCGGCACGGCCGACAGATGCGGGCGGCCGCCCTGGCCGGCGCCCGGCGGGGGCGGCGGGAAGCCGTAACCGCCGGGGGGTGGCGGGGGAGGGGGCGGAGGTACGGCACCAGCCATGCGGTGACCGCAGACCTCGCACCAGTCGTCGGAACCCGACTGGTGTCCGTTCGGGCAGGTCGGCATGTCGGCGCGTCCCCCTCTCCTTCTGCGTCCAACTAGGGTCGTACTCGGGCAGAGCTAGGTCACTTCTTTACACGAACGGTCTTTGTGGACCGCGTCTCGAGAGTCATCTCGTCAGCCTCCTCGACCTTCGCCTTCAACCGCACAGTACCTGTCGCGGCATCGACCACGTCCACCACCTTCGCAAGCAGTTTCGCAGTATCGGCGTTCCCCGAGGCGCTCGCGAGCTGAACGGCCCGCCCCAGTTTGGCCGTTGCTCCATCCATATCGCCCGCTTTGCGTAGATCGAGCCCTTGTTGGATGGCCTGTGCCAGTTCGGCCTGGCCGGTGTAGTGGGCGACCTGGGGGTTGATCGACGTCGAGGCGACCATGTCGTCGGTCCACACCGCCCGTACCAGCCCCTGGGCGCCCAAGTTCTGCGCGGTGCCGTCGGGTTGGGGCACCACGAGGGAGACCCGGGCGGCCAGCATCTCCTGGCCGAGGTGCGCGACGGGCACCTCGACGCACAGGTGGTAGTCACGGGACTCGTCTCCCCAGGAGCCCGTGGGGTAGTCCCCGGCGCGCGGGCCGGACTCGGTGCGGCGGTCGGTCAACTCCACGACGGTGGGGGCGACCTGCTTGACGAACCTGATGGTCGTGCCGACCGGCGTCCACACCCGCAGGGAGACGTCCGCGACCTCCTTGCCCATGGCCGTCTCCATCATCCGCGTGAAGTCGGCGGCGAGCCCGGCCGGGTCGGCGACGATGTCCGCCGTGCCGAGCAGGGCGGAGGCGATCCCTGTGACTTCGCTCACCACCCAGTCGGTGCCCACACCCCGGGCGTCACAGGTGAAGCGTCCGGCACACGCGTCCAGGGAGGCCTTGAGGTCTTCGGCGGACTCGTGCTCGTTGCGCCCGTCGGTGAGCAGGATGCCGTGCCGGATGGCGACGTCCGCCGAGGACAGCAGCCGGTCGGCGAGCCGCAGCCAGGTGCCGATGGCGGTGCCGCCGCCCGCGCTGAGCTTGCGCAGGGCCTGCTTGGCCTGGTCGCGGGTGGTGGCGTCGGCGACCGCGAGCCGGCCCCCGCCCGGGTACACCTCCTTGGCCACGTGCGTACCGCCGATCACCGCGAAGTGCACCCCGTCGCGCAGGGTGTCGATCGCGGCGGCCGTGGCGTCGCGGGCGTTGCGCATCTTGGTCGGCGGGTAGTCCATCGAGCCCGAGCAGTCGACCATGATCGCCACGGCCGCGTCCGGGCCCTGCCCCGGTCCGTACAGGTGCGGTGCCGTCACCGCGCTGCCGATCGTGCCGCCCCCGGTGGCGGTCACCGTGACGATGGCGTTGACCTCACGGCCGCCTTCCGGCAGGTACTCGTTCTGGTACACGTCCATCGAGAACTGCGGCACGTTCGACTTCGAGAAATTGGCCATGCCTGCTGCATCCCCCTCGCAGACCCCACGGTTGTCGTGAGGTGACGACTGTGTGCGGACCGGTCCCCTCCGGCCCGCTGAGGCATCCCCGTCATCGGCCTCAGGCCGATCCTGCCCCCTGCGGCGGCGCGGGGAACGGCAGGACGGCCACTGTTACGTTGTCGTGGCCCCCGCCGTCCAGGGCGTGACCGACGAGCACCTGCGCGCTGTGCAGCGGTCGCTCGGCGGCGTCCCGCGGTACGGCCTCGGCCATCTCCTGGGCGGCCTCCGCGTAGTTCCACAGTCCGTCGGTGCACACCACCACCACACCCGCGCGGTCCGGCTTGAAGGAAGCGGTGTGCGGCTCCAGTTCGTAGGCGTCCGCGCCGAGCCAGCCGGTGATCGCGTGGGCCCGCTCGTCGGCGTACGCCTCCGCCTCGTTCATCAGCCCCGCCGCGACCATCTGCGCGGCCCACGAGTCGTCCTCGGTGAGCCGGGCCGGCAGCGAGGCGCGGTCCACCGGGACCCAGTAGGCGCGGCTGTCGCCGACCCAGCCGACGACCAGCAGGTCGGAGGTGACCACGGCCCCGACGATCGTGCAGGCCGGGGCGTTCTGGTGAGGGGAGTGCTCACGGGCCGTGGCCGGTTCGGCGGCCAGCGAGTTGACCGCGCGGGAGGCCGCGACGATCGCCTCGTGCATGGCCTGCTGCGGGTGCGTGCCGCGCGGCAGGGCGGCCAGCAGCGAGGCACCGGCCGCGCGGGACGCGGCGAGCGAGGCGTCGTCGGGGCGGGTCGCCGAGGAGACGCCGTCGCAGACGATCGCCACGGCGGCCGAGCGGCCGTCGGGCAGGACGGCGTTACCGATGGCGAACGCGTCCTCGTTGCGGTGGTGGCGCAGGCCCCGGTCGCTGACGGCGGCGATCGGGCCCGACTCCTGCTCCATGTGGTCGCGTTCGCGGGGCTGGGCGTGTCCGCAGTTCTCGCAGTAGCCGTCGTGGTCGACCCGGCCGGCCCGGCAGGCCACGCACACCTTGACGCCCTCCGGCGGGGTCGGTGTCTCCTGGGCGACCCGCGGGTCGGGCGCCTGGAGCGGGTACTCCTCGGGCTCCGAGGGGTGGTCGAAGCGCACACCCGTGACGGGGGAGACCGGGTTGCCGGTGGGCGGCGGCTCGGGGGCCGCCGCCGCGGGCGCGGCCAGCAGCTCCCCGCCGCCGGAGTCGGTGCCCTGGAGGTCCGTCGGCAGATGGGTGGCCGGCGGGGTGTCGGAGCCCGCCGGCGCGGAGGCGCCCGGCCAGGCGGCCCCCTCGGCCGGGCCGGAGCCGTCGATCACCACCGTCGGGGCGTCGTCCGGCGGGGCGGGCACGGCGGACAGGTCGTATCCGCACGCGCCGCAGAAACGGTCACCCGACTCGAGGGGTTCCGCGCAGCTCGGGCACTTCGACAGGGCCGTCGGCTGGGGCATCTGGGACATCAACTACACCCACGTCCGGGGGCGGTAACGGTTGGCACGTTCCACCAGGTCGATCCTCTCCTCGCCGCCCCGGGCCAGCCGGGCCAGCGTGCGGTACGAACGCTCCAGTCCGAAGCGGAGTCCCCGCTCGTCCAGCGCGCTGCCGAGCAGCACTCCGTGTGCGGGTGCGGCGCCCTGACCACCGGAGAGTACCCAGTCCAGGGCGCAGCCCAGGACCTCGGTCGACAACTGCTCGCGGCGCGCCGGATCGAGACCGTACGTCTCCAGCGCCTCGACCTGTCCCGCGGCCGCGGTCAGGTCGTCGAGGAACGCCACCTCACCGGCGGCCGTCGTGCGCCCGCGCAGCCGCGCCCGTACGGCGGCCACCCGGGCGGCGGTGTAGTGGATCGACGACTCCGGGACCGACTCCAGCGTCACCACGGCGCCCCGGCGGTCCCCGCTCGCCAGCTGCACCCGGGCCAGGCCGAAGGCGGCGCTCACATAGCTCGGGTCGGTGGACCAGACGAGGCGGTAGTACTCGGCGGCGTTGTCCAGCTGCCCCAGCACCTCCGCGCACAGGCCGAGGGCGAGCTTCGGCGCGGGCTCGCCGGGGAAGGCGTCGTAGATCGCGTCGAAGGCGAGCGCGGCGGCCTCGTGGTCCCCGGTGACCAGGGAGGCGACCCCGCGGTACCAGACCACCCGCCAGTCGTCGGGCCGCTCCTCCTCCAGTCGCCGCAACGCCTCCAGCGCGGTGTGCGCGTCGCCGTTCTCCAGCCACGCCCGGATCTGCCGGAGCCGCGTCTCGACGGAGGGCGCGGGAGCCGCGGCCAGCGCCCCGAGCAGCTCGGCGGCGGCGGTGGCCATGAGACCCGCGAGGAACCCGGCGTTGGGGTCCGCGGGATCGACCCGGGGCACGGGCAGGGCCAGCGCCGCGGCGGGCGTCGCGACCACCTTGACGAGCGAGGCGGCACCGCCGGGCGACGGCAGGACTCCGCCGGGCGACGGCAGGGCCGCGCCGCCCGGCACGCCGGCGCCCACCGGGGGCAGACCGGCCGGAACAGGGGCGGCGGCGACGCTGGGCACCGCGGGCAGCGCCCGCTCAGGAGCCCCGGCCAACGCCCGGACCCGGCGCCGCGGCTGCGCCACCCGCGCCCCGAGGCGGGACACCTCCCCGTCCAGCTTCGGGAACAACTCCGTGTCCGTCACCCGCAGTTCGGGCCCGAACAGCGTCGACAGGGCCGGCCGGGCACGCCCCGTCTGGAGCGACACCACTTCGCGCAGGACGCCGGTCAGCTGCTCGGCCATCTCCTGCGCGGAGGCGAACCGGCGGGCCGGGTCCGGGTCGGTGGCCCGCACCAGGAGCCGGTAGAAGGACTCGTACTGCCGGAAGACCTCGATGTGGTCGGGGTCGGGCAGGGAGTCCACGAAGACGTTGGTGTAGCCCTGGAAGTCGAACGTCAGCACCGCCAGGGTGCGGGCGACCGTGTACAGGTCGGACGCCACCGACGGGCCGACCTCCGCGACCTCCGGCGCCTGGTAGCCCACCGTGCCGTAGATGGCCGACTCCTCGTCGTCCATCCTGCGCACCGCGCCCATGTCGATGAGCTTGAGCTGGTCCTCGGTCTGGATGGCGTTGTCGACCTTGAAGTCGCAGTACAGCAGGTTGCGGCTGTGCAGATGGCCGAGGGCCTCCAGCGCCTCGATGCCGTACGCGCAGGCCTGCTCCACCGGCAGCGGGTCCCGCTTGCCCGTGGGCGTGCGGCGGCCGTTGGCGATCTCCTTCAGGGACTTGCCGCCGACGTACTCCATGACGATGTAGCCGTCGAGCGAGCCGGTGCGCTGGTCCAGGTGCTCGACGAAGTTGTAGATCCGCACGATGTTGGAGTGCTCGATCTCCGCCAGGAACCGCCGCTCGGAGATCGCCGCGGCCATCGCGTCCTGGTCGCCCGTGTCGAGCAGACCCTTGAGCACCACCCAGCGGTCCGACACCGCGCGGTCCACCGCGAGATAGACCCAGCCGAGGCCGCCGTGCGCCAGACAGCCCACCACCTCGTACTGGCCGTGCACGATGTCGCCGGCCCCGAGCTTGGGAACGAAGGAGTACGGGTTGCCGCACTTGGTGCAGAAGCCCTCCGTGCGGCCCGGCCGGTCGCCGCGGGCACGGCCCACCGGCGCCCCGCAGTCCGAGCGGGAGCAGAACCGCTTGCGCTCGGGGACCTCCGGGTTGTCCAGGACCATCGCGCGCGGATCGGGGCGCGGCACGCCCGGGACCTGCACCAGGCCCACGCCGAGCCGGCTGCGGGCACTGGTGTTGGTCGAGGAGCCGGAACTGCGCACCGACACCGAGCGGCCGGTCGTCCGGCCCGACAGCGAGCGCGAGAGCCGTCCCGACACCGAGCGGCGGGACTTCGACGACTGCGACGACGTACGGGAGCTGGCGCGGGCGCTGGAACGGGAGCTCGCGCTGCCGGAGCCGCCCGTGCCCCTGCCGCCGGCGGTGACCCCGGTCGGCGGGGACCCCACCATGCCCTTCGCCGACACCACCGGCGCCAGACCGCAGGTGTCGCAGTACAGCTCGCCGCCGCCCATGTCCTCGTACGAACCGTCGCAGCCGGGCCGCTGACAGGCCTGCTGTGCCTCACTCATGACGAAGCTTCCCCCCTACGGTCCTCGGGCCCGTCCTGCCCCGGCACCCGCGGGGCGCCGAGCAGTTCGGCGGCCGCCCGCTGATAGCGCAGGACGGCCTGTTCGGCGACGCGCAGATCGCAGGGCGCGCTCCACAGCATGCGGCGCGCCGCGTCGTACCGCTCGATGAGGAACGGGTCCTCGGCGAGGCCGTGCCGGGCGACCTTCGCCTTGTACGCGTCGAGGCGGCCGCGCAGCTCCGCGCGGACCGCCAGCGGCTGGGTGACCGCGCCCAACGACTCGCGGGCACGCAGCAGTTCGTCCTCCGCCTTCTGCTCCAGGGACTCCAAAAGCGGGGACAGGCGGTGCCACTGGCCCTGTCTGCGGTACTCGGCGGCCGTCGCCAACTGCTCCTGGAGCGCGGTCGGCGGGCCGCTGACCACCGGCACTTCCGTCGCGGCGATCTTCGCCAGCACCTCGCCGCGCGCGAGGCGGGCCTCGGCGAGCGTGCGGTCCGCGCGGGAGAGCACGTCACGGAGCCGCACCAGACGCTGCTCGGCGTCCTGCCGGACCGTCAGCACCGCGTCGATCTCCCGGCGCACGTCCTCCAGGGCGCGCGCCTCACGGTCGTAGACCGTGGTGTCGGGCCGGCCGCCGCCCGGCGCCGAACTCCCCTGCGCCGGGATCCAGTACGCCAACGGGTCCGACACCACCTCCTCGCGCAGCCGCGTCAGCGTGCGGGTGATCCGCTCCAGGTCGTCGCCGGCCGGATGCTCGCCCGGCCGTACGCCCACGGAGTGCGCGAGCTTGCGGGTGCGCTGGAGCTCCGCTGCCAGAAGGTCTATCCGCGCGGGCAGCGCCGACCACACCGCGTCGGCGGCGACCACCATGTCCAGGCTCGTCGCGTACAGCTCGTTCATCCGGTCGACCAGCTCGGCCAGGCTGAACTGCTCGCTGAGCTTGCCCGAACCGCCGTGCAGCGTCGGCGCGTTGGCCGTCGCCGCGGCGCTGCCGGCCACCATGACCGACGCGCCGCGCAGCAGCTCCGTCAGCTCCGCCAGATCGGACTGGCTCGACCAGCGGCGGCGGGACCTGATCTCGCGGGCGCCGCGCAACGCGTCCGAGTACGCGTCGAAGTACGCCCACAGCAGCGTGATCGACGCCTCCGCCGACGCCCAGCGGTCCTTGGTGACACCCGTGAGCTCGGCGCCCTCGAGCAGCCTGCGGCCCGCGTGGTCCTGGAGCGCCAGGAGCGAGGTCTCGATCGCCTCGTGCTCCGCGCCGAGCCGCGCCAGCGCACGGTCCACCTCGTCCCGGTCCATCACCGGCCCGGGGGGTCCCGTGACGCCCATCGATCACCTCTCGCTGCTGGGTTGTCGGAGTGGGGGGTTCGTGTTGCGGTTCCGCCTGGCGGGTGTGCCCCGCGTCAGCTCTTGCGCAGGTACTCCGGAGCGGGCGGTTCGGACTTCGCCGAGTCCGTCCCCAGTGTCGCCGACAGCCAGGTGTCGTACGACGCCTGCCAGCCGCCCGCGGTGTCCTTGCGGTAGTCCACCAGGATCTGGTTGACCCGGCGCACCAGGTCGTCGGCGTCGAGCTTCATCGCCACGCCGTAGTACTCGGTCGTGAAGGGGGCGTCGCCCTTGAGCTCCACCGTCGGGTCCTGCGCGGCCTGGCTGGCGGCGAGCGCCCCGTCGGTGACCACGGCGTCGACCTCCCCGAGCTGGAGCCGCACCAGGCAGTCGAGCTGGTTCGGGACGACGGTGGAGGTGATGTCGGTGGAACGGGGCAGCGTCCCCGCCTTCTGGCGCTCGGTCAGCTCCGTGTTGGCCGTCGAACCGGCCGCCGTGCAGACCTTCTTGTCGGCGAGCGTGTCGTCGGGGCCGGTGATCGGCGCCGACTTGGGGGCGAGCACCTGCTGCCCCGTCTTGAAGTACGGGGCGGAGAACGCCACGTCCGCCATGCGGGTGCAGTTGATGGTCATCGTGCGGACCACCATGTCCACCCGGCCCGACTGGATCGCCGGGATGCGCTGGTTGGTCGGGATCGCCTTGAACTGCACGGCGTCCGGGTCGCCGAGGATCTCCTTGGCGATCCGGTGCGCCAGGTCGATGTCGAAGCCCTCCAGGGTGTTGCCGGCCTCGTCGTTGTTGGGGTCGCGGTAACCCCAGCGGTAGCTGTTCTGGTCGACGCCCACGATCAGCTTGCGCTTCTCGCCCTCGCGGGCCTTGATCTTCTCGATGGTGCCGCCGTCCGCGCCCGACGGTGACAGCGTCTGCTTCTCCGGCGCCTTCTCGATCCGCGGGTCCTGGCAGGGGTCGTCCTCGGCCCTGACCTCGCTGCCGTGCGCCACGCCCTGACCGCCGGTGCCCGCACCGCCGCCGGACGGCCGGGTCAGCGGCAGCAGCAGGGCGAGGACAGCGGTGAGGGCGCAGACGACCGCCATCGCCGCCACACCGCCCCAGCCCTTCAGACCGGCTCGCCTACCTCGTGCGTGTGCTGTCCGCATGGGCTTGCCCCCTCTCACCGGTACTCCGACAGCCTGCGGCCGATGCCCAGCACCGCGCCGGCCGCGCCCAGCACCGCGAGCACCGCGGCACCCACCGGGAGACCCGTCATCGCGTCCAGGCCGTCACCGGCCGCCCGCGCGAACTCGGCCTCCTCGTGGTCGAGCGCCCTGGCGAGGTTGTCGTCGACGCTGTCGAAGCACTCGCCCGTCGCGCCCTTGGCGCCGATCACCCGGTCCAGCGCCTCCTGGTAGTTGCCGAACTCGTCCTGCTCACGGGCCGCCGCGTGCCGCTCCTTCCACACCGTCATGTTGCCCTGCGCGGCCGTCACCGGCTTCTTGCCGGAGCTGTCGTCCGCGAGCTTCGCCGCCTGGGCCAGGCCCTTGCCGAGGGTGTTCATGTCGGTCTGGAAATCGTGGTCGTAGGCGTCCACGGTGACCTCTTCGCCCTGGGCGTTCTTGACCGTCCTCGTCTCCGCGCCGCGGGCCACCAGGGTCAGGTTCTCGTTGCCGCGCGCCTTCAGGGACGCGATGCGGGCGTCGTGCAGCACGTTCAGCGAGCGGACGCCGTGGTCGTAGGAGTCGTTCAGGCCCGCGCGCGCCACGCTGTGCCCGACGATCAGCCACAACAGCACGACCGCGGCGGTCGCCGTCGCGGCCACCAGACCGTGGTTCATGACCCGGTTCGTGCGCCGGTAGTTGCGGTGCTGGGCCCAGGCAAGCGCGGCCAGGGCGACGACGCCGAGGCCGATCGCCGCCCAGGGATAGGGCGTGGCGTCGGCGTAGTCGGCGCGCAGACGCTGGTTCTCCTTCTTGTAGAGGTCCTCGGCCGCCGGGAGCATGTCGTTGTGCATCGTGTCGTTCGCGAAGCGCAGCCAGGCGCCGCCGACCGGGAAGCCCTGGCGGTTGTTGGAGCGCGCGCGCTCCACGTACCCCTTGTACGCCGGCAGCAGGCGGTTCAGCTTCGCGACCGTCGCGGCGGCCGGGGAGCCGGGGTCGGAGTTCGCTGCGGCCTTGACCAGGCCCGCCGCGGCCCGGTCGATGTCCCGCTCGTAGCGGTCCCGGGAGGCAGCCGTCTCCTGACCGCCCGCCAGGAAGCCGCTGGACGCGGCGGTGTTGGCGTCGGCGAGGCTGCGGTAGATGTCGGCGGCGGCGCTGCTGAGCGGCTGGCTCTTGTGCAGGACGTCGTCGGCGGCCGCGGCGCGGTCCGTCGTCTGCCAGGCGGTGACGGCGCCGAAGGCGACGACGAGCGCGGCGAGGACGGCGCCGATGATGCGCAGGCGGCCGGGTTCGGTGGTGGCGGCGGCTCGTAGGCGGTCGATGCCTTCGGCGAAGGCGGTGCGGCGGGCCTCCGGCGGTGGGGCGGTGGTGGGGGTGGTCGGGGTGGTGGGTGGCGGCTGGGTGGGGGTGCCGTTGGGCTGGGGCTGTTGGGGCGGGACGGCGGGCATTGTGGGCATGCCCGGGCTCGGTGGTGGTGCCGCGCTGCTTTTCGGCGGGTGTGTCACTGTTGACCTCCCCCATGGTCATCCGTCGCCGCAAGTATCGCTGCCGGGGCCGACATCCGCACCGGGCTTCGCTGGATCTTGATCGGATTGCAGCGCGGTGCGGTGCGGTGCGCCGGGCCGCGGCATGCCTGGGTGCCCGCACCATCCCCTGTCCCCTCACACGCGGGGGGAATGTGTTCGGTTCCAGGTTCGGGGGGTGGGGGTGCGCGCCTGTGCCTGCGGCGGCCTGTGGCTTGTGAGTGGGGGTGCGCGTTGCGCCTCCGCGGTGCGTTGGGGGTCGGGGCCGTACCGGGGGGTGTCCGTCCTCGGTCGGGCGGTGCTGGGGGATTGAGTTGTGCTGTCGGTTGGACGCCCGACACTGCGGGCGGGCACCCCCCGGTACGTCCCCTTCCCGCCGTGGCGCCGGTGCGGGTCGTCTTCGGCCAGCGTCCGCCCTTCCCGCCGTGGCGCCGGTGGCCCGTGCGTGGGGGTGCGTGCTTCCGGGGCCGGTGCGATGCGTTGTTTCTCGGTCGGGTTACGGCTCGTAGTGGGCTCTTAGGCGTGTCTGGGCTTCTGGGGGGGCTTGTGTGTGGTCCAGGCCCAGTAGGGCTGCGCCCAGGACTGGGCTTGCCGTTACCACCTGGGGTACGGCTTTGGGGGCTCGGGTGGTCAGGGCTTCTTTTATGGCGGTGTCCAGTTGGGGGTGGCGGGCGGCCAGGATGCTGCCGCCCAGGAGGACCGGGGTTTCCTCGTGCAGGAGGTCCAGCCTGGTCAGGGCCACCGTGGCCAGGGTGACTATCTCGTCGGCCAGGCGGTCCACCAGGGCACGGGCGATCGGGTCGCCGCTTGTGGCCGTGGTGAAGAGGACCGGGGTCAGCTCGTGGCGGCGGGCCTGGGGGAGGTGGTTCAGGTGGAGGGCCTCGAGCAGGGCGTACATGCTCGGCAGGCCGAAGTGGGCGGGCAGGGTCCGGGCGAGGGCCGTGTGGTCGCCGCGGCCGTCCTCGGCCCTCGCCGCGTGCCACAGGGCCTCCTCGGCCAGGCCCCAACCGCCGCCCCAGTCACCGGAGATGCGGCCCAGGGCCGGGAAGCGGGCGGTGCGGCCATCGGGGCGCATGCCCACGCAGTTGATGCCGGCGCCGCAGACGACCGCCACGCCCCGGGGCTCGGTGACGCCCGCGCGGAGGACGGCGAAGGTGTCGTTGCGGACCTCCAGCGTCGTGCCCCAGGCGCGGGCTTCGAGGGCGCTCGTCAGGCGCTCCTCCTCCACGGGCAGGTCCGCGTTGGCCAGGCAGGCCGAGACGTGGGTCGCGGCGGTGACGCCGGCTGTCTCGAAGACCTGCGTCACCGCTTTTGCGAGGGTGTCCACGGCCTTCTCCACGCCGACCGCCGGGGGGCGGAAGCCGCCTCCGCGCGCGGTGGACAGGACCGTGCCGTCGGGGGCCACGAGCGCCACGTCGGTCTTGCTGTTGCCCGCGTCGATCGCGAGGACGTGTGCGGTCATGCCCACGCGAGGTGCTCCCGGTTGTGGGCGAGGAGCAGGGTGGTGAGTTCCTCCGCGTACGCGTACTGGCCGACCAGGGGGTGGGACAGCAGGGCCCGGAAGACCCGCTCGCGGCCGCCGTGCAGGGCCGCCTGGAGGGCCAGGTCCTCGTAGGCTGTCACCGCCGCCATCAGGCCCGCGTGGAGGGGGTCCACCGCGGGCACCGGCAGCGGGGTCGCGCCCTTGCGGTCCACCGCCGCCTGGACCTCGATCACCGCGTCGTCGGGGAGGAAGGGGAGCGTGCCGTCGTTCAGGGTGTTCACCACCTGGTACGGGCTTCCGGCGCCGGTGAGCAGCGCCGCCGTGAGGTCCACGGCGGCCTCCGAGTAGTAGGCGCCGCCGCGCCGGGAGAGGAGCTCGGGCTTCTCGTCCAGGGCCGGGTCGGCGTACAGCGTCAGCAACTGTTGTTCCATCTCCGCCACTTCGGCGGCGCGGGAGGGCTTGGTCCGCAGTTCCCGGACGACCTCGTCGTGCGCGTAGAAGTAGCGCAGGTAGTACGACGGGACCACGCCCAGGCGGTCCAGCAGGGTGCGGGGCAGGTGCAGGTCGGTCGCGATCGTCTCGCCGTGCCGGGCCAGCAGGCCGGGCAGGACGTCCTCGCCCTCGGGGCCGCCGAGGCGTACGCCGGTCTCCCAGGTGAGGTGGTTCAGGCCCACGTGGTCCAGGTGGATCTCGGTGGGGGCCACGTCGAGCAGGGCGGCGAACTTCCGCTGGAAGCCGATGGCCACGTTGCACAGGCCCACCGCCCGGTGGCCGGCCTGGAGCAGGGCGCGGGTGACGATGCCGACCGGGTTGGTGAAGTCGATGATCCAGGCGCCGGGGTTGGCGCGGCGGACGCGGTCGGCGATGCCGAGGACCACCGGGACCGTGCGCAGGGCCTTCGCGAGGCCGCCCGCGCCGGTGGTCTCCTGGCCGACGCAGCCGCACTCCAGGGGCCAGGTCTCGTCCTGCCGGCGGGCCGCCTGACCGCCTACGCGCAGTTGCAGCAGGACCGCGTCCGCGCCGTCCACGGCCCTGTCGAGGTCGGCGGTCGTCACGATCCGGGCCGGGTGGCCCTGCTTGGCGAAGATACGGCGGGCCAGGGCGCCGATCAGCTCCAGGCGGTCCGCCGCCGGGTCCGTCAGGACCAGCTCGGTCAGCGGGAGGGTGTCCCGCAACCGGGCGAAGCCGTCGACGAGTTCGGGGGTGTAGGTCGAGCCTCCGCCGACCACGGTGAGTTTCATCGCGTTCAACCCTTTACTCCGGTGAGCGTGACACCCTCCACGAACGCCTTCTGCGCGAAGAAGAACACGAGGATCACGGGGGCCATGACCAGGACGGTCGCGGCCATGGTCAGGTTCCAGTCGGTGTGGTGGGCGCCCTTGAAGGACTCCAGGCCGTAGGAGAGGGTCCAGGCGCCGGGGTTCTCCGAGGCGTAGATCTGCGGGCCGAAGTAGTCGTTCCAGGCGTTGAAGAACTGGAAGAGGGCCACCGCGGCGATGCCCGGCCTCGCCATCGGCAGGACGACCTTCAGCAGGGTGCGCAGGTCGCCGCAGCCGTCGACCTTCGCGGCGTCCAGGTACTCGTTCGGGATCGTCATCAGGAACTGGCGGAGCAGGAAGATCGAGAAGGCGTCGCCGAACGCCAGCGGGACGATCAGGGGCCAGAGCGTGCCGGAGAGGTCCAACTGCTTCGCCCAGAACAGGTACATGGGGATCACCACGACCTGCGGAGGCAGCATCATCATCGAGATGACCAGCATCAGCGACAGCGAGCGGCCCCGGAAGCGGAACTTGGCCAGGGCGTACGCCACCGGGACCGAGGAGACGACCACCAGCGCCGTGCCGAGCACCGCGTAGAGGAGGGTGTTGCGCCACCAGGTGAGGAAGCCCGGGGTGTCGAGGACCTTCTGGTAGTTGGACCACTCCCAGGGGTGCGGGACCAGGTCGCGGCTGAGGGCCTGGGAGTCGCTCATGAGCGAGGTCAGCAGGACGAAGACGAAGGGGAGCGTGAAGAACAGGGCGGCCGCGATGCCGAGGGAGTGGACGGCTATCCATTCGAGGACGCTCCTGCGGCGGGCCGTGCGTTCGGCCGGGGAGGTCTCCTTCTCCTTCGACTCCCGTGGTCTGGCCAGCGTTTGGGTCATCCTTCAGTCACCTGCCTGGATCAGGCCGCCCCGGCGTCGCATCAGGAGCGCGGTGAAGGCCATGGAGAGGGCGAAGAGGACCAGGGCCACGACACAGGCCGAGCCGTAGTCGAAGCGTTGGAAGCCCAGGTTGTAGACGAGTTGGGGGAGGGTGAGCGTGGACTTCTCCGGGTAGCCGGGCTCGAACATGGTGCCCGCGCCCTGGATCACGCCCGAGGCGACCTTCCCGGCGACCAGGGGCTGTGTGTAGTACTGCATGGTCTGGATCACGCCCGTGACGACCGCGAACATGATGATCGGGGAGATGTTCGGCAGCGTGATGTGGCGGAAGCGCTGCCAGGCCGAGGCGCCGTCCAACTCGGCGGCCTCGTACTGCTCCTGGGGGACGTCGAGCAGCGCGGCCATGAAGATGACCATCAGATCGCCGATGCCCCACAGGGCGAGCAGGGTGAGGGCGGGCTTGGACCAGGTGGGGTCGTTGAACCAGCCCGGGGCCGGGATGCCGACGCCCTCCAGCAGGGAGTTGACCGGGCCCGTGCCGGGGTTGAGGAGGAAGGCGAAGGCCATGGTGGCCGCTACCGGCGGGGCCAGGTAGGGCAGGTAGAACAGGGTGCGGAAGACACCCGTGGCCGCCTTGATCCTGGTGATGAGCAGACCGACGCCGAGGCCGAACAGGACCCGCAGGGTGACCGTCACGAGCACCAGCCAGAGCGTGTTGCGCAGGGCCGGCCAGAAGTAGGGGTAACTCTCGAAGACGTAGGCCCAGTTCTTCGTCCCGCTCCACGTCGGCGGTCTGAAGCCGTCGTAGTGCATGAAGGAGAAGTAGACCGTGGAGATCATCGGGTACGCGAAGAACACCGCGAAGCCGATCAGCCAGGGGGACATGAAGGCCAGGGTCCGCAGAGCCGACCTGCGGCGCTTCGATGCCAGGGTGACGGTGGCCATCGCTACTTCGCCTGCGCGATGTCCGTGTCGATCTGCTTCGCCGCGGCGGCCAGACCTGCCTTGAGGTCCTTGGCCTTGCCGCTCTCGTAGTCGTAGCCGAACTGCTGGATGGTGGTCAGGTAGACACCGCCGTTGGGGGAGGCGGGCGTTGTCGTGGAGTTCGGGTTCGCCGCGATGTCCAGGAAGGTCTTGAAGCGCGGGTCGTACGTCAGGTCAGGGGACTTGAGGGCGGCCAGCGTGGAGGGGACGTTGTGGATGGCGTTGGAGAAGTTCACCACCGCCTCGGTGTCGGTGGTGATGTACCTGACCAGTTCCCAGGCCGCGTTCTGCTTCTTGCTGGTGGCGGCGATGCCGGTGATGGTGCCGGTGAGGTAGCCCTTGCCGTACTGGTCCGCCTGGTCGTCCGGGACGGGCAGCGGGGCGACGCCGATCTCGAAGTCCGGATCCGCCTCCAGGGCCATGCCCAGGCGCCATTCGCCGTCGAGCTGCATGGCCACCTGGCCCGTGTGGAAGGGGTGCTTGGGACCCCACTCGTCGCCCAGCTTGGACCGGTACTTCTCCAGCTTCCGGTAGCCGCCGAGGTCGTCGACCAGGTTCTTCTGGAGGGTGAAGGAGGCGGCCACGGCCGGGTCCGTGCCGACCGTCGACCTGCCCTCCGCGTCGAAGTAGGTGGGGGAGAACTGGCCCATGTAATGCTCAGTGGTGGTCTCCCAGCCGTGGTAGTTCGGCATGAAGCCGAGCTGCCGGTAGGTGTCGCCCTGGGGGATCGTCAACTTCTTGGCGTCCGCCCGGAACTCGGACCAGGTCCTGGGTGGGCTCGTGATGCCGGCCTTCTTGAACGCCGTCTTGTTGTAGTAGAGGCCGTAGGCGTCCCCCAGCAGGGGTGCCGTGCAGCGGTTGCCCTCGAACCGGGTGTACTCGTTCATCGCGGCCGGGAAGGTCTTGACCGGGTCGATGCCCGACCTCTCGAAGAACGGGTCGAGGTCGACCAGCGCGCCGGAGGAGCAGAACTTGCCCACGGCGTTGGTGGTGAACGAGGAGATCACGTCCGGTGACTTGGAGCCGCCCGCCCGCAGCGCCTGGTTGATCTTGTCGTCCGTCATGTTGCCCACCACGTCGACGTGGATGTTGGGGTGCGCCTTCTCGAAACCGGCGATCAGGGACGTGACCGCCTTCACCTCGGCGGGCGCGCTCCAGGCGTGCCAGAAGGTGAGCGTGGTCTCGGCGGAGGCGTCGTCGTCGGCGCTCGCACCGGACTGGCCGGTACAGGCGGAGGTGGTGAGCAGGACCGTCGAGGCGATCAGGGCAAAAGCCGCTGTTCGGGCGCGCTGAGGCATGGCGAGATCTCCCTGGGGCGGGACGTGGGTGTGAGAGGGGGAGGGGAGGGCTTAGCGCGAGGTGTCGAAGACCTCGTCGCGGGTGGCCGCCAGGGCGCTCTCCAACGCGCCGCGCAGCACGGGGTGTTCGGGGACGCCGCCCATGACCAGGCGGGGGCGGGCCGCGGCCAGCTCCTCCAGCTCGGACTGGACGAGGGCGCGCAGGGCCTCACCGCCGGAGGCGAGCGAGGCACCGCTGAGGACGACGAGTTCGGGGTCCAGGACGGAGACCAGGGAGGCGAGACCGGTGGCGAGCCGGGTCGCGTAGGTCTCCAGCAGGCGTTGCAGGGCGGGGTCCTCGGACTCCGCCGCCCGCCGGACGAGGGTGGCCGCGACCTCGGTGCAGGGGCCGGTGGGCAGGGGCTCGACGCCGAGTTCGCGGGCGAGTTCGGGGAGGGCCTGGGAGCCGGCGAGCTCCTGGTAGCCGCCGCTGCCGGTCCTGCTGACCTGCCGGACCAGGGGGGCGCCCGGCACCGGCAGGAAGCCGACCTCGCCGGCGCCGCCGGTCCAGCCGCGGTGCAGCCGGCCGCCGAGGACCAGGGCGGCGCCGAGACCGCCCTCGTTCCACAGCAGGACGAAGTCCTCGTGCCCGCGGGCCGCGCCCAGGCGCTGCTCGGCCACGGCGACGAGGTTGACGTCGTTCTCGTACTCGACCGGCATCGGCAGCGCGGCGGCGAGTTCGTCGAGCAGGGTCGGGGTGTGCCAGCCCGGGAGGTGGGAGGCGTAGCGCAGGCGGCCGGTGTTGGGGTCGAAGGCGCCCGGGGTGCCGATGACCAGGCGGTGGACGTCGGCGCGGGCCAGTCCCGCCGCCTTCACGGCGCCGTCGAGGGCGTCGGTGACCTGCTGGACGACGCCGGTGCCGGTCCGTCTGCCGGGGGTGGGCAGTTCGTGGGTGCCGATCGTGCGGCCGGTGATGTCGGCGACGGCGGCGAGGACGCGTTCGGGGGTGACGTCGAGTCCGGCCGCGTACCCGGCGGCGGGGTTGACCTCGTAGAGCTGGGCGTTGGGGCCCGGCCGGCCCTCGGTGGTGCCGGAGGCGAGCACGAGACCGGCCGCTTCCAGGCGGGCCAGCAGTTGGGAGGCGGTCGGTTTGGACAGGCCGGTGAGTTTGCCGATCCGGGTGCGGGACAGCCGGCCGTGCTCCAGGAGGAGGTCCAGGGCGGCGCGGTCGTTCATGGCGCGCAGCGTGCGCGGGGTGCCTGCCATGTGTACCCCTCTCCCCGGGACCGTTCAGGGGTGACTGTACGGCGATTGATTGTTAGGAAGGTTTCCTGTCGGATGCAGGGACCATAGGTCCGCGCCGGGAGGGAGTCAAGGGGAGCGCGAAGAACCGCCCCGGCGGGCGACGGGGTCGTCACCTGCCGGGGCGGTCCGGGTGGGGCGGGAGCTGCCTACTGGACGTCGACGTAGTCGCCGGTGGCCTTCGCGGCGGCGGTGGTGGACGTGCCCGCGAAGGCGTAGCGGTAGTAGCCGTCCTTCGACGCCGTCACCGTCGCTCTGAGGGCGCCGCCGGTCGAGGAGGTCGCCGTCTTGACGGTGCTGTAGGTGTCCGAGCCCTTGGGGCGGAACTGGAGGGCGGCCTGCTGGGAGACGTAGCCGGTGTAGGAGCCGGTCTCCCAGTTGGCGCGGGTCAGCTTGCCGGTGACCGTGAGGGTCCTGCCCTTGCGCACCGGCTCGGGGGAGGCGTCGGTGGTGAGCCTGGCGGAGCGCTGGAGCTTGGCGGTGCCCTTGTTGCCCCAGGCCGCGAAGCCGTACTCGACGCTGGTGTGGTCGTCGGAGTCGTCCAGGTCGGAGTCCATCCGGCCGTAGTAGCCGCCGGCCTTCCAGGTGGTGGCGTCCGCCGCGTCGAAGAGGCTGGAGGAGGGGTCGACGACGAGGGTGTCGGAGCAGGACTGCGTGACGGTGGTGGCCGTCGTCGCCGTCGTGGTGCACGTCGGCGACGCGTCGTCCTCGATCACGTTGTCCGAGTCGGCGAGCCCGCCGCGGTAGAGCATGACGCCCGCCGCGTTGTTCTTGTAGTCGATCGTCAGGTCCGCGGGCCGGGTCAGCGTGTACGTCACCGGGACTGTCACGTCGTGGGTGGTGCCGACGACGATCGTGCGGCCCTTGTTCACGACGACGTCCGCGAAGACGAGGTCCGGCGTGGCGGCCTGGGCGGCGGGCACGGCCAGCGCGGACAGGGCCAGGGCACCGGAGACGACGGTGCCTATGGCGAGCTTTCTCATGCGTTTCCCCACATTCAGGGCGGGCCCCCGGGCATGGCGCTCCAGAACAAGGGCCCGCTGATCACCACAACCTATGCGGTGCGGACGGGTGGCGGAAACGCGGAGAAGGTGTGAACAGGATCGATTCCGGCGGCGGCAGGTTCTGACCCCTCACGAACCGCCTTGCGCGGGGGAACGCGGTCGCCTTCACGGGCGCGCCGTCGCGGCGGGGAGCCGGCCGCCCTCCCCGGTGTCCCGCGCCCGCAGCCGGGCGGGCTACTTCGTCACGGCCGGCGGGGTTATCGGGGTGGCCGCCTGGGCCTGCGGGGAGGCGGCGTTGGCGTAGGCCGACGGGGCGGCCATGCCCGCGGTCGGGTCGGCGTCCGGGGCGGGGTCCGCGGGGGCGGCCTGCCCGCCGACGATGGGGATCTGGGCCTCGTCGAAGGCGCGCTTGACCCGCCAGCGCAGTTCGCGTTCCACCGTCAGGGCCTTGCCCGGCATGGTCTTCGCCGAGACGCGCACGACCATGGAGTCCAGCAGCACGCTGTCCAGGCCGAGGACCTCGATCGGGCCCCACAGGAGCTCGTTCCAGGGCTCGGCCTTGCTCATCCGCTCGGCGACCTGGTCGATGGTCTCCTTCACCTTGTCCAGGTCCTCGTCCGCGCGGACCTGGACGTCGACGCCGGCTGTCGCCCAGCCCTGGGAGAGGTTGCCGATGCGCTTGACCTCGCCGTTGCGGACGTACCAGATCTCGCCGTTGTCGCCGCGCAGCTTGGTCACGCGCAGGCCCACCTCGATGACCTCGCCGGAGGCCACCCCCGCGTCGATGGTGTCGCCGACGCCGTACTGGTCCTCCAGGATCATGAAGACGCCGGAGAGGAAGTCCGTCACCAGGTTCCGGGCGCCGAAACCGATCGCCACACCCGCCACACCCGCGGAGGCGAGCAGCGGGGCCAGGTTGATCTCGAAGGTGCCGAGGATCATCAGGGCCGCGGTGCCCATGATCAGGAAGCTCGCCACCGAGCGGAGCACCGAACCGATCGCCTGGGAGCGCTGGCGGCGGCGCTCGGCGTTGACCAGGAGGCCGCCGAGCGCGGTGCCGTCGACCGCCTGGACCGTGCGGTTCATCCGGTCGATGAACTTGGTGATCGCCCGCCGGACCGCCACTCTCAGGGCCGCCGCGATCACCACGATCAGCAGCACGCGCAGACCGATCGCCAGCCAGGTCGACCAGTTCTGCTCGACCCAGCTGGCGGCGTTCGTGGCGCTCTCCTGGGCGTCCTCGAGCGAGGGGACGGCGGGCGTCGTCGACTCCGAGGGGGTCGGGGTCGGCGACACACCGACGGCCAGTAGGACGGCGGGCAAGGACACGGCAGGTACCTCCAGGTGCAGCGTCCGCGGCCCGGCGGATGGACAAGGTCACGGAAAGGTCACCGGGCGGCAGACCCACCACACTAACGGTGCATCGTGGGGGGATCGTTGCAATGTTCGGGGGAGAGACCGTGCTCACCTGGGAATGAAGAAAGGTGTGGTCGAAAACACTCCCAGCCCGTTACCGGGAGATGGTGGCGCTTCCACCAGGGCTGAGGGGAAACTGGCTACAGATCGTCCCGGCGCGAGCCACGTGCCGCCGACGCCCAAGGAGGCATCCGTGCCGCATGTCCTGGTCCTCAACGCGTCGTACGAGCCACTGGGCGTCGTACCGCTCCGCCGCGCGCTCGTCCTCGTCCTGGAGAACAAGGCCGTCTCCCTCGAGGAATCCGGCGCCTATCTGCACAGCGCGTCCGTCACAGTCCCCGCACCAAGCGTGGTCCGGCTCAAGCGATTCGTCCGGGTTCCCTATCGGGGGCCCGTTCCTCTGACCCGCCGCGCGCTCTTCGCCCGCGACGGAGGCCGGTGCATGTACTGCGGTGGCGTCGCAACCAGCGTCGACCACGTCATCCCGCGCAGCCGCGGGGGCAAGCACGTCTGGGACAACGTGGTGGCGTCCTGCCGCCGCTGCAACCACGTGAAGGCCGACCGCCACCTCTTCGAGATCGGCTGGCGGCTGCGCCACAAACCCGCTCCGCCCACCGGTCTGGCCTGGCGCATCATCGGGACCGGCCACCGGGACCCGCGCTGGCTGCCGTATCTCCAACCGTACGGCGCGGAGGACGCCATGGCCCGGATCGACGGCATCTCCGCCTGACGATCCGGGCCTTCGTGCAACCGCGGACGGTCGCACACCGGCCCCGGGGGTCCCCCGTGCCCCCGGGGCCGGCCGTTCGCGCGCTCACGCGTACCGCAGCTCCGCGGGGCTCAGGCGGCGGCGCAGCAACGGCAGCGAGGTGGCCGCGGCCAGCAGGCACGAGGCGTAGATCGCGACGGGGACCAGCAGCGCGGTGTACGGCATGACGTCGGGGACGTTCCCGATGAGCCGGCCGTACCCCACGCCGATCGCCATGCCCCCGGCGCCGCCCAGCAGCAGCGCGGGCGCCAGCGGCAGCGCGGTCTCCAGCAGCAGCGCCCGGCCGAGCACCCCCTGCGGCACCCCGGCGGCGGTCTGCGCGGCCAGGCCCCGGCGCCGGGTGGCCAGCGACTCGGCGGTGCCGACCGCGAGGCCGGACAGGGTGAGCACGAGGGTCACCGCGATCGCGGCGGCCACCAGGTTCAGGCCCGTGGTGTAGTACGACATGCTCGCCGCGAGCTCATCGGGGTTCCTGGAGTCCAGCTCGGCCAGCAGCGACCGCCGCACCCCGACGAACCCCGTCCCGACGACCGTCACCAGCAGCGCCGCCCCATGGGTGCGGGCCGCCGCCCAGGGGTCGTCGCGCAGCCGTTCCGCCGCGATCAGCGTCGCCGCGGTCCGGGCCCGGCGCGCCAGCCACCGGCCGGTCAGCCCGGCCGTCGCCCCGACGACCCCCACCGCGGCCGCGCCGACCAGGAGGAGCGCCCCGGCCACCATCAGCGGCCCGTTCACGACCCTCGCACGGCCGTCCGGCATGTCGGAGAAGGTGCTGACCGAGGCGGCCACCGCCACCACCGCCACGAGCAGCACCCCGCCCGCCAGCAGCAGCCACGACCCGAGCCCCGCCCGCGGCCGCACCCGGCGGACCCAGCCCAGCGGTGAGGCCACCACCCGGCGCAGCGCCAGCGCGGCCGCCGCCGCGCCCAGCGCGGGCACGCCGAGGGCGACCAGCGCGATCCCGGTCCAGGCGAGCCAGGACGGGTGCCGCCACTGGCCGAGCAGCACCGCGACCGAGGTGACGGTGGCCGGCAGCGCGCCGAGCAGACAGGCGAGCCCCGTCTCCAGCGCCGCGATCCGCCGCACCTGCCCGGCCGACGCACCCGCCAGGCGCAGTCCCGCGAGACGCCGGTCGCGGTGCACGGCCCCGATCCGGGCGCACTGACCGAGGAAGCCCAGGACGGGGACCAGCAGGAGCAGCAGGACGACGATGACGCCGGAGCGGGTGCCGGGGTCGTCCAGGAGCCCCGCGGCCACGGGCACGTGGTAGCGGCCCTGGAGCGCGGCGAGGCTCACGGCCGCCAGCGCGAACCCGGTCGCGAGCGCCGCGCCCACCGCGGTCAGCCCGGCCCGCCACCACTCCCGCCGGTCGGAGCCGCGGGTCAGCAGCCAGGCCAGCCGGAGGTCGGATCGGAGGCCGAACCCGAGGTCGGACCGGAGGGAGCCGGGCGCCGCGCCGGAGGTGCCGGGGCGGGGCGTCGGTCCGTCGCGGCGCCCTCGGGGCCGGTCGTGATCCGGGGCGGAGCCGCTTGTGGACACGGCCGCCCCGTGCCCCTGGGGGGTGGAGCCGCTCGTGGACCCCGCCCCGTGCTCCTCCGGGGCGGAGCCGCTCGTCGACACCGCCCTGTGCCCCTGCGGGGCGGAGCCGCCCGTCGACAGCGCCCCGTGCCCCTCCGGGACGCTGCCGGGCCGCAGGTCGTTTCGCCCGGCAGGCCTGGCACCACGGCTCTCGGGGTTCGGCTCGCCGGTCACGCGGCCACCCCCGCCGGGGCCACGACGCCGTCGGTCAGCCGGACCTCGCGGTCCGCGTACGCCGCCACCTGGGCGTCGTGGGTGATCAGAAGGACCGCTGTGCCCTGCTCGCGGGCCGTGTGGACCAGGGCCGTCATCACCTGCTCCCCGGCGAGCGAGTCCAACGCGCCGGTCGGCTCGTCGGCGAAGACCACCCTCGGTCCGGTGACCAGGGCCCGGGCCAGCGAGGTCCGCTGGGCCTGGCCGCCGCTCATCTCGCCGGGCCGCAGCGCCTCCTGGCCGCGCACCCCGAACCGTTCCAGCCACTCCCCGGCCCGCTCGTGGGACTCCTTGCGGGAGGCGCCCGCCAGCATCAGCGGCAGGGCGACGTTGTCGAGCGCGGTCAGCTCGGGGATCAGCTGGCCGAACTGGAAGACCACGCCGAACTCGGTGCGGCGCAGCGTGCTCAGCCGCTTCTCGGACAGGGTGTCCAGGCGCTCCCCGGCATAGCCGACCGAGCCCGCGTCGGGGCGGACGATGCCCGCCAGGCAGTGCAGCAGCGTGGACTTCCCGCTGCCGCTGGCGCCGGTCACGGCCAGGATCTCGCCGGCCCGCAGCTCGACGGAGGCGCCGCGCAGGGCCGTTGTCCTGCCGTGCGCCTTGACGAGGTCGCGGGCCGCGAGAAGCGGCACTTCGTTGCTCATGCTGGGTCGACCTCCGCGGTCAGGGTGGTCAGCCGGCCGGCCGTGGTGGTCATCCAACGGAGGTCGGCGTCAAGGTGGTTGAGGGCGTAGTCCGCCGAGAGCACGGTCGCGAGGTCCGCGCCCTTGGCCGTCTTGACCTGCGTGAGTTCACGCATCCGTGCCATGTGGGCGGTGCGTTGGGCGTCGAGGTAGGTCTCCGGGTCGCCGCCGGAGAGGATCGCGACGACGACCTTGGCGAAGATCTCGTTGGTCACGAAGGGCGCGGGCGGGGTGATCTCCGCGGCCCACTGGGCCAGTTCGCGCCGGCCGTCGTCGGTGGCGCGGTATCTGGTGCGTTCCGGGCCGCCGTCGGAGTCGGTGCCCTCGACCTCGGCGAGGCCGTCGCGGACCAGGCGCTGGAGGGTCGTGTAGACCTGCCCGTAGGCCAGCGGGCGGGCCTGGGGGAAGCGTTCGTCGTGGCGTCGCTTGAGGTCGTAGCCATGGCTCGGCCCCGTGGCGAGCAGCCCCAGCAGGAGGTGGCGGGTGCTCATGGCGATGATTATGCACTGACTACATGTACTGAGTGAATAGTGGTCGGTGATCGCGTACGGGTGGCCGGTCGGTGGGGGGCGGGGACCGCCCCCCCCCCCCCCGCGCCGGCGACCCCAAAAAGCCCAAAGTTTGCCCACAAAAAACACCCCCACAACCCCCCGGGCCGGCCCCAACCCCCCCCCCAGACCAAAAAAC
>NZ_JBIRUZ010000013.1:158655-292070 GCF_044386545.1 Streptomyces sp. NPDC020489 | reverse complement strand
AAACGCCCGGTTACATTCCGAACCCGGAAGCTAAGCCTCACAGCGCCGATGGTACTGCAGGGGGGACCCTGTGGGAGAGTAGGACACCGCCGAACTCCTTTTATAGCTCTGGCTCTTGGGCACATGCCCAAGAGCCAGAGCTTTTTTGCGTTGAGGTAGGGTCAGGGGGCATCGTAGGCACGTTTCCCTCAGGAGGCCCCCGGGTGGAGGTCCAGGAGACTCGCGTCCAGACAGATCGAGTCCTCACCATCCCCAACATCCTCAGCATGGCGCGACTCGTCGGGGTGCCCGTCTTCCTGTGGTTGATCCTCCGGCCTGAGTTCGGAGGCCCCAAGAGTGACGGCTGGGCGCTCCTGGTGCTGGCTTTCAGCGGGATCAGTGACTACCTGGACGGCAAGCTCGCGAGGCGCTGGAACCAGATCAGCAGCCTCGGCCGGCTCCTGGATCCCGCGGCTGACCGGCTCTACATTCTCTCGACTCTGCTAGGCCTCACCTGGCGCGAGATTCTGCCGATCTGGTTGACGGCTGCACTTCTTGCCCGTGAGCTGGTTCTGCTGGTGATGGTGGGCATCCTCAGGCGTCACGGCTATCCTCCGCCGCAGGTGAACTTCCTGGGCAAGGCCGCCACGTTCAACTTGATGTACGCCTTCCCGTTGCTCCTGCTCAGTGACGGAAGTGGCTGGCTTCCGTCACTCGCTGCTATTTTCGGATGGGCGTTCGCCGGGTGGGGTACAACGCTGTATTGGTGGGCAGGAGTCCTCTACGTGGTTCAAGTCCGCCGTCTGGTCCGTGCGGACGCTACAGCCGATTGACCTCGCAGATTAGCGCCCCACAGCGGCTCGATGGCCCGCGGCGAGAGAGTGCGGGACAATAGGCGGGTGTAGTCGGCTGGACCGTCATTTCTTAGAGGAGGACGCTTCCGACATGAAGGCCGTCGTGATGGCCGGAGGCGAAGGCACACGCCTTCGCCCTATGACCTCAAGCATGCCCAAGCCGCTCCTGCCCGTGGCCAACCGCCCGATCATGGAGCACGTTCTGCGGCTGCTCAAAAGGCATGGGCTCAACGAGACCGTTGTCACCGTGCAGTTCCTGGCCTCTCTGGTCAAGAACTACTTCGGTGACGGCGAGGAGCTCGGGATGGAGCTCTCCTATGCCAATGAGGAGAAGCCACTCGGTACCGCCGGAAGCGTCAAGAACGCCGAAGAGGCGTTGAAGGACGATGCTTTCCTCGTCATTTCCGGTGATGCCCTGACCGACTTCGACCTCACTGAGCTGATCGCTTTCCACAAGGAGAAGGGCGCGCTGGTCACCGTCTGTCTGACGCGTGTGCCCAACCCGCTGGAATTCGGTATCACCATCGTCGATGAAGAGGGCAAGGTCGAGCGCTTCCTGGAGAAGCCGACCTGGGGCCAGGTCTTCTCCGACACGGTGAACACCGGCATCTATGTGATGGAGCCCGAGGTCTTCGACTATGTCGAGGCCGATGTGCCGGTCGACTGGTCCGGTGATGTCTTCCCGCAGCTGATGAAGGAAGGCAAGCCGATCTACGGCTACATCGCCGAGGGCTACTGGGAGGACGTCGGTACCCACGAGAGCTATGTGAAGGCGCAGGCCGATGTCCTGGAGGGCAAGGTCGACGTCGACATCGACGGTTTCGAGCTGTCGCCGGGGGTGTGGGTGGCCGAGGGTGCCGAGGTGCATCCGGACGCCGTTCTGCGCGGCCCGCTCTACATCGGGGACTACGCCAAGGTCGAGGCCGGGGCCGAGATCCGGGAACACACCGTCGTGGGTTCCAACGTGGTCGTGAAGAGCGGGGCGTTTCTGCACAAGGCCGTCGTGCACGACAACGTGTACGTCGGGCAGCAGAGCAATCTGCGCGGCTGTGTGGTCGGCAAGAACACCGACGTCATGCGCGCGGCCAGGATCGAGGACGGCGCCGTCATCGGTGACGAGTGCCTGATCGGCGAAGAATCGATCATTCAGGGCAACGTGCGGGTCTACCCGTTCAAGACGATCGAGGCCGGCGCCTTCGTCAACACCTCGGTGATCTGGGAGTCCCGCGGGCAGGCGCATCTCTTCGGGGCGCGCGGTGTCTCGGGCATTCTGAACGTGGAGATCACTCCCGAGCTCGCGGTCCGCCTCGCCGGTGCCTATGCGACGACCCTGAAGAAGGGGTCCACTGTCACCACGGCGCGTGACCACTCCCGTGGTGCGCGTGCGCTGAAGCGGGCGGTCATCTCGGCGCTGCAGGCCAGCGCCATCGACGTACGGGACCTGGAGAACGTACCGCTGCCCGTCGCCCGTCAGCAGACCGCGCGGGGCAGTGCGGGCGGGATCATGATCCGGACCACTCCGGGGGTGCCGGACTCCGTCGACATCATGTTCTTCGACGGGCGGGGCGCGGACCTGTCGCAGGGCAGTCAGCGCAAGCTGGACCGGGTGTTCGCGCGACAGGAGTACCGGCGAGCCTTCCCTGGTGAGATCGGGGATCTGCACTTCCCGGCGAGCGTCTTCGACTCGTACACCGGATCGCTGTTGCGGAACGTCGACACGACGGGGATCGCCGAGTCCGGGCTGAAGGTCGTCGTCGACGCGTCGAACGGCAGCGCCGGACTGGTGTTGCCCAGCCTGCTGGGCAAGCTCGGGGTGGACTCGCTGACCGTCAACCCGGGGCTGGACGAGTCGCGGCCGACGGAGACGGGCGATGTGCGGCGCTCCGGGCTGGTGCGGCTCGGGGAGATCGTGGCGTCGTCGCGAGCCGCGTTCGGCGTGCGCTTCGACCCCGTCGGCGAGCGGCTTTCGCTGGTCGACGAGAAGGGGCGGATCATCGAGGACGACCGGGCGCTGCTCGTCATGCTCGACCTGGTGGCCGCGGAGCGTCGCAGTGGACGTGTGGCGCTGCCGGTGACCACCACGAGGATCGCCGAGCAGGTGGCGGCGTACCACGGGACGCAGGTGGAGTGGACGACCACGTCGCCCGATGACCTGACACGGGTCGGGCGCGATGAGTCGACCATCTTCGGCGGCGATGGCAAGGGTGGCTTCATCGTCCCGGAGTTCAGCAGCGTGTTCGACGGTACGGCGGCGTTCGTGCGGCTCATCGGGTTGGTGGCGCGGACGCAGCTCACGCTCAGCCAGATCGATGCGCGGATTCCGCGGGCGCATGTGCTCAAGCGGGATCTGGCGACTCCCTGGGCGGTCAAGGGCCTTGTCATGCGCCGGGTCGTGGAGGCGGCCGGGGATCGCTTTGTCGACACGACGGACGGTGTCCGGGTCGTGGAGACGGACGGGCGCTGGGTGATGGTGCTGCCCGACCCGGCCGAGGCGGTCACTCATCTCTGGGCGGAAGGTCCGGACGACGCCTCCGCGCAGGCCCTGCTCGACGAGTGGGCGGCGGTCGTGGACAGCGCCGGCCGCTGACGAACGTCGCACGCGTACGTGCCGGACAGGTGTCCCCAAGGGCGCCTGTCCGGCACGTCGGTGGGGCCATTCGGAGGTAGCGGGCCCGACGTGCGACGATGTGCGGCATGCCGCAGCAGCCCCCCGTTCGGAGCACCCCCACGCGCCCCTCGCGCCCGGACGCGTCCATGTCGCTGCTCACGAACGTCATGGACCACAGCCTCGACGACGGCTACGCGGAAGCGGCCGAGCGGAAGCGGGCCGCGGGTGACGCCGGGCTGCCGAAGACGCTGCGGGCGAAGCTCGGGCTGGCCGCCGGACTGGTGCTCGCCGCCCTGGTCGTCACCGTCGGGGCCGCGCAGGCACGGGTGGCCGCTCCGGTCGTGGCCAAGGAGCGCGAGGAACTCATCGACCGCATCGACCGGGAGACGGACGCGGCGGACACGCTCGAGGACAGCGTCGACGAACTGCGTGACGACGTCAGCGCACGGCAGCGCGAGGCCCTCCGGGACAGCGGCGGCAGCGGCCAGGCGGACCTCGTCGGCGTCCTGTCGGGGGCCACGGCGGTGCACGGTCCCGGCGTCAAACTGGTCGTGGACGACGCCAAGGAGTCCACCACCGGCGGAGACGGCAACCCGCGCGAGACCTCCGGGTTCTCCGACACCGGGCGGGTACGGGACCGCGACATGCAGCGCGTGGTCAACGGACTGTGGGAGTCGGGCGCCGAGGCCATCTCGATCAACGGGCAGCGGCTCACGGCGCTGTCGGCGATCAGGGCCGCGGGGGACGCGATACTGGTCGACAACAGGCCGCTGGTGCCGCCGTACACGGTGCTGGCGGTGGGGGACGGGCAACGGTTGAGCACGACGTTCCAGAACAGTGCCGACGGGTTGTATCTGCACGCCCTCCAGGAGAACTACGGCATCCGGACGAGCATCTCCGCGGAGGGTGACCTCCGGCTGCCCGCAGCACCGAGTGTGATCGTTCGTACAGCACAGCCGAGAACTGAGAAGGGCACATCGTGATCGCCGTACTGGGCCTCGTCGTGGGAGTCGTGGCCGGCCTGTTGGTCCGGCCTGAGGTTCCGGCGGTCGTCGAGCCTTATCTGCCGATCGCCGTCGTGGCGGCGCTGGATGCCGTGTTCGGTGGTCTGCGGGCCATGCTCGACGGCATCTTCGACGACAAGGTCTTCGTGGTGTCGTTCCTGTCGAACGTGGTCGTCGCCGCGCTGATCGTGTTCCTGGGCGACAAGTTGGGCGTGGGAGCCCAGCTCTCGACGGGTGTCGTGGTCGTCCTCGGTATCCGTATCTTCTCCAACGCCGCGGCGATCCGTCGGCACGTGTTCCGGGCGTGACACCGATGAGCAACCAGGACGAGACGCCGGAGAACCGGCTGCGCAGGGAACTGCCCGAGGAGGTGCCCGCGACGGTCCCCGAGGCCGCCGGGCCCGCCGAGCCGGCCGCGGTGCGGGAGGCGGAGCACGAGCCGGAGCGCAAGGCCGATCTGACGGGCCGTGAACGGCTCGTGCAGGGCCTGTGGCCGCCGCGGGTGACCCGGGCCCAACTCATCGTCGCGGTGCTGCTGTTCGGCCTCGGCTTCGGCCTGGCCGTGCAGGTGGCGTCGAACAGCGACGGCGACAGTGCCCTGCGCGGTGCACGCCAGGAAGATCTTGTTCGCATTCTCGATGAACTGGATGACCGAACTCAGCGTCTTGAGGACGAGAAGGCGGGCCTGGAGAAGCAGCGGGACGAGCTGGAGAACAGTTCGGACCAGGCGGAGGAGGCCCGCAAGCAGACGCTGGAGAAGGAGAGGCAGCTCGGCATCCTGGCGGGCACGGTGGCCGCCCAGGGGCCCGGCATCACGATGACGATCGACGACACCAAGGGGACGGTCGAGGCAGACATGCTGCTCGACGCGATCCAGGAGCTGCGTGCGGCGGGCGCCGAGGCGATCCAGGTGAACGGGGTGCGGGTGGTCGCGAGCACCTATCTCACCGACTCGGACAAGAGCGTGAGCGTCGACGGGAACAAGATCAACGCGCCCTATCGTTTCCAGGTCATCGGCAAGCCGCAGGACCTCGAACCGGCGCTCAACATCCCTGGAGGCGTGGTGCAGACTCTTGAGAAGGAGCAGGCCACCGTGACCGTCGAGCGGTCTGCCAAGATCGTCGTGGACGCCTTGCGAGCGGCGAAGCAGCCTGACTACGCTCGGTCGTCCTCCCGGTGAACCGCGGGTGCATGCGGGACGTCCGGCCAGGGCATGAGGTTGCGGGGGGTCGGCGCACCGATTGGGTGGTGCGTGGTGGAAACTGTCAGGTGGATACGGACGTTGTCAGGATGTCCGGGTCGGCCGGTGTATGCAGTCAGGGTTCGTCCTGCCCCACGGGCGGGTCTGTTTCGGTCAAGGGGAATCGCCCGTGAAGTTGTTTGCGAAGTTGTTCGGCAAGAGCGCGCGAGAGGGCAGCGACAATGCCAACGCGACCGCTCGTCATCGCGCACAGCCCGACGCGGAGGGCCAGCGCCCGTTGTTCCGGGACCAGCTGGGCGGCGACGTTCCCGGAGGTCAGGGCGCGCCGTCTGTTGACCCTGCGCAGTCCGGCGGCATAGGTTTCGGGCAACCGTCGACCTCGAGTACGGGTGGAGAGTTTTCCATGTCGGCCCTGGTGTGTACGAGGTGCGGTAACCGCAACGCGGAGAACAGCCGCTTCTGCTCCAACTGCGGCGCTCCGCTGCGGGGCACGGCCGAGCGGCCGTCCGAGACGACCTCCACGATCTCCATCTCCGGTCTCGAGGCCTACGACGCCGAGGCGACCGGCCAGACGCAGATGCCCATGCTCTCCCCGGAGGCGCAGGCGGCCGTCGACGCGCTGCCGCTGGGTTCCGCCCTCCTGGTGGTGCGCCGCGGACCGAACTCGGGCAGCCGGTTCCTGCTGGACGGTGACCTGACCACCGCCGGGCGTCACCCGCAGAGTGACATCTTCCTGGACGACGTGACGGTCTCGCGCCGGCATGTGGAGTTCCGTCGCCAGCCGGACGGTTCGTTCACGGTGAGCGATGTCGGCAGCCTCAACGGCACCTATGTCAACCGTGAGCGCATCGACTCGGTGCCGCTGCACAACGGTGACGAGGTGCAGATCGGCAAGTACCGGCTGGTCTTCTACGCGAGCCAGCGGGGCTACTGACCCGCCCCCGGGCTCCGTCCGGGGGGAGACCCCCAGGGAAGATCCATGCTTCAAACACCGAGCGGCGGTGCCCGGGACGGTGCCGCCGCCGCGGACAGTGGGCTGATGAGCATCGGCACGGTGCTGAACGTGCTGCGTGACGAGTTCCCCGAGGTCACCATCTCCAAGATCCGCTTCCTGGAGTCCGAGGGGCTGATCGAGCCGCGTCGGACTCCCTCGGGGTACCGCAAGTTCAGCGCCCAGGACGTCCAGCGCCTCGGTCACGTCCTGAGGATGCAGCGGGACCACTACCTGCCGCTCAAGGTGATCCGAGAGCACCTGGACGCCATGGAGCGCGGCGAGGCCGTCGTGCTGCCCGTCGTGGGGCGGCAGCGGGACGGAGAGACCTCGTCCGAGCCCTCGGAGGCGCCCACCGCGGCACGGATCGGACGGTCCGAGCTGCTCGCGGCGGCCGAGATCGGTGAGCGGGAGCTGGAGGAGTGGGAGTCGTACGGGCTCATCGCCCCGCTGGCGGACGGCGCGTACGACGCGGAGGCGGTCACCGTGGCGGCGCTCGTCGCGGAACTCGGGCGATTCGGGATCGAGCCGCGGCATCTGCGCGCGATGAAGGCCGCGGCCGACCGTCAGGCCGGGCTGGTGGACCAGGTGGTGGCCCCGCTGAAGCGGCATCGCAATCCGCAGACCCGGGCGCACGCGGAAGCGCGTACGAAGGAACTGGCGGGGCTCACGGTGCGGCTGCACGCCGCCCTGGTGCAGACCGCCCTCGGTGTGCGTCTGCCCTGAGGTCCCCGGGCGCCGGATCCGTCACCCGTTTCCTGCCCGACTACCCAAACATCCCGGGCACGGCCTAGGGTTGCTGTGTGAACGAGCTCGATGTCGTAGGTGTCCGGGTCGAAATGCCCTCCAACCAACCGATCGTGCTCCTGCGTGAAGTGGGAGGCGACCGCTACCTCCCCATCTGGATCGGGCCGGGGGAGGCGACGGCGATCGCTTTCGCCCAGCAGGGCATGGCCCCCGCACGACCGCTGACCCACGACCTGTTCAAGGACGTGCTGGAGGCCGTCGGCCAGGAGCTCACCGAAGTGCGCATCACGGACCTGCGTGAGGGCGTCTTCTACGCGGAGCTGGTCTTCGCCAGCGGCGTCGAGGTGAGCGCCCGCCCCTCCGACGCCATAGCGCTGGCGCTGCGCACCGGGACGCCGATCTACGGCAGTGACGGTGTGCTCGACGACGCGGGCATCGCGATCCCGGACGAGCAGGAGGACGAGGTGGAGAAGTTCCGCGAGTTCCTCGACCAGATCTCCCCCGAGGACTTCGGCACGAGCAGCCAGTGAGGCGTCTTTGGCCCCGCGGACAGAGGTCGGTGGGCCGGTGGTGTCCGGTGACCGGTGAAATGCCGGCATTTGCCACCGGCGCGTGAGAGCGTCCTGCGGCCCGCCTCGAGCGCATTCGGCTAGCCTTTCCCCGCGGTGGGGTGCGGGAAACCACTCCTTGGGTGATTATCACTCGGCGTGCCGAGTGTGGCGATCGTTGACGCACCCCTGGTGACTGCCTACCGTCGAGAAGGCAGGTCAAGGACGGAGGTCGGCGTGAGAAGCAGCGGCGACGGTACGGCTGGGGGAGCTCCGGGGCGCAGTCTCGGAGCCGGCGGTCCGTACCCGCTTCACAGCAGCGCGGCCGACCGTGTTCCGCAGCGACCGGCAGCCGTGCCGACCAGCGGCGGAGGGGCGACGTCCATGGCGTCCGAGGAGATCGGCTACCGCGGGCCGACGGCCTGCGCTGCCGCCGGCATCACCTACCGGCAACTGGACTACTGGGCGCGCACCGGGCTCGTGGAGCCGAGTGTGCGGCCCGCGTACGGGTCGGGGACGCAGCGCCTGTACAGCTTTCGGGACGTCGTCGTCCTGAAGATCGTCAAGCGGTTCCTGGACACCGGGGTGTCCCTGCAGAACATCCGGACCGCCGTGCAGCACCTGCGGGAGCGCGGGTTCCGGGACCTGGAGCGCATGACGCTGATGAGCGACGGCGCCACGGTCTACGAGTGCACCTCGCCGGACGAGGTCCACGCGCTGCTCCAGGGCGGCCAGGGGATCTTCGGTATCGCCGTGGGTGTCGTGTGGCGGGACGTGGAGAGCGCGCTGTCGCAGCTGCACGGGGAGCGGATCGACACCGGCGAGACCCTGGTCGGGCCCAACCCCGCGGACGAGCTGGCGCGTCGGCGCAACCGGGCGGTCTGAGGGCCGCTCCGCCCTCGCGACGGGGCATTGTCAGTGGCGTAGGGCAGCATCGGAGATGTGAGAACCGCGCCCACGATCCTGCATCTCGACATGGATGCCTTCTTCGCCTCGGCGGAGCAGGCCTCCAAGCCGAGTCTGCGCGGCAAGGCCGTCGTGGTGGGCGGGCTGGGGCCGCGCGGGGTGGTGGCCACGGCGTCGTACGAGGCCCGGGTGTTCGGTGTGCACTCCGCGATGCCGATGGCGCAGGCGCGGCGGCTCGCGCCGAACGCCGCGTACCTGGTGCCGCGCTTCGGGTTCTACCGGTCGATCAGCGAGCAGGTGATGGGGCTGCTGCGGGAGCTGTCGCCGCTGGTGGAGCCGCTGAGCCTCGACGAGGCGTTCGTGGACCTGGAGGCCGGGGAGACGGCCTGGGACGAGGAGTCGGCGCGGCTGGCCGGGACGAAGCTGCGCGCCGACATACGGGCGGTCACCGGGCTCACGGGGTCGGTCGGGCTCGCCGCCTCCAAGATGCTCGCGAAGATCGCCTCGGAGCAGGCCAAGCCGGACGGGCTGGTGGTCATCGAGCCGGGGACCGAGCGGGCCATGCTCGGGCCCATGTCGGTGCGGATCCTGCCGGGGGTGGGGCCGGCCACCGGGGACCATCTGCGGCGGGCCGGGATCCACACGGTCGAGGAGATCGTGGAGGCGGGCGAGGACGAGCTCGTACGGCTGCTCGGGAAGGCCCATGGGCACGGGCTGTACGCGATGGCGATGGCGTACGACGAGCGGCCTGTGGTGGCGGAGCGGGAGACCAAGTCCGTGTCGGTCGAGGACACCTACGACGTGGACATCCATGACCGGCTGCGGGTGGGCCTGGAGGTGCAGCGGCTGGCGGACCGGTGCGTGCGGCGGTTGCGCGAGGCCCGGTTGTCGGGGCGGACGATCGTGCTGAAGGTGCGGCGGTACGACTTCTCCACCTTGACCCGGTCCGAGACCTTGCGGGGGCCGACCGACGACCCGGCTGTGGTGCGGGAGGCCGCGGCCCGGTTGCTGGAATCCGTGGACACGACCGGCGGTGTGCGGTTGCTGGGGGTCGGGGTGAGCGGGCTCGCCGACTACACGCAGGAGGATCTGTTCGCCCAGGCCGCCGGGGAACGGGAGCTCGCGCAGGAGGAGCCGCAGGAGGAGGGCGCCGAGGTGGAGGTGGCGGTGCCGGTCGAGCGGCGGTGGGTCTCGGGACACGACGTGCGGCACGAGGAGTTCGGGCACGGGTGGGTGCAGGGCAGTGGGCTGGGGCGGGTGACGGTGCGGTTCGAGACGCCGGACTCCGTGCCCGGGCGGGTGCGGACCTTCTCCGTGGACGACCCCGCGTTGTCCGTGGCCGAGCCGTTGCCGCTGGTGTCCGTCGTGTGTGGTGCGTCGGGGTCTGTGCCGGACGCGGGGTGAGGCGCGTGATGTCGGGCCGCTCGGTCGGCGGGGGCGTCAGGCTTCCGCGTCCTCCGTGCCCGCCAGCCTGCCGAAGTCGTGGTCCGGGAAGGGGGGCGGTGGGGCCACGTCGAGGCCGTAGTGGTGGTAGAGCTGGAGTTCCTGGTCGGGGGAGAGGTGGCGGCCCACACCGAAGTCGGGGGCGTCCTTGATCAGGGCTCGTTCGAAGGGGACCCTCAGCGTGCCCTCGACCAGTTCGCTGGGCTCCAGGGGGACGAAGGCGTCCCTGCTGAACAGGCCGGTGCGTATGGCCGCCCACTCGGGCTGGCCGGTGGCGTCGTCGAGGTAGATCTCGTCGATCGTGCCGATCTTGGTGCCGTTGCGGTCGAAGGCCTTGCGGCCGATCAGGTTCCGCGGATCGATGTCGGTCTGCACGGGCCCTCCACGTGGTCGCGGCTCGCTTCATCCGTAAGCACTACGAAAGAGCAGTTTGGTGACTGTGGCCACTCGAGGGGATCTCGAGGGAGCCGCGTTGACCTCGCTGCTAGGCTGACAAGCGGCTGCCGACCCTGTGCGGGAGAGTCCTCCGGACACCGTTCGGGGGCGCCGAAGGAGCAAATCCTCCCCGGAATCTCTCAGGCACACGTACCGCACGGACGAGGCCACTCTGGAAAGCAGGGCGGGTGCATGGCTTCCGCTCTCACCGACGGTGAAAGCCGGGAGCCTTCGGGGTCCCGGTGAAGCTCTCAGGTTGAGATGACAGAGGGGGAGGCCGTCCGGGTACCCGCACCGTGGTGCCCGTCGAAGGTCGTGTCAGACCAGGAGGCCTCCGTAATGACCGCCCATCGCACTCCGCTCACCGAACTCGAACAGGGGATCCCGTTCGAGCAGCGCCACATCGGGCCCGACCAGGAGGCGCGGGCCAAGATGCTCGCGCAGGTCGGTTACGGCTCGCTGGACGAGCTCACCGCCGCCGCGGTGCCGGATGTGATCAAGAACGCCGACGCGCTCGACCTGCCCGGTGCACGCACCGAGGCGGAGGTGCTCACCGAGCTCCGTTCGCTCGCCGACCGCAACCAGGTGCTCGGTTCCATGATCGGGCTCGGGTACTACGGGACCTTCACGCCGCCCGTGATCCTGCGGAACGTGATGGAGAACCCGGCCTGGTACACGGCCTACACGCCGTACCAGCCCGAGATCTCGCAGGGGCGGCTCGAGGCCCTGCTCAACTTCCAGACCATGGTCGCGGACCTGACCGGACTGCCCACCTCCGGTGCCTCGCTGCTCGACGAGAGCACGGCGGCCGCCGAGGCGATGTCGCTGTCCCGGCGCATGGGCAAGAACAAGAAGGGGCTCTTCCTGGTCGACGCGGACGCCCTGCCGCAGACCATCGCCGTGATCGAGACCCGTGCCGAGCCGACCGGTGTGGAGGTCGTGGTCGCCGACCTCAGCGACGGCATTCCGGCCGAGATCGCCGAGCGTGAGATCAACGGCGTGCTCGTCCAGTACCCCGGCGCCTCCGGTGCCGTACGGGACCTCCAGCCCCTGATCGAGCAGGCGCACGAGCTGGGTGCCCTGGTCACCGTCGCCGCGGACTTGCTCGCGCTGACGCTGCTGAAGTCGCCCGGGGAGCTCGGCGCCGACATCGCGGTCGGGACCACCCAGCGCTTCGGTGTGCCGATGGGCTTCGGCGGACCGCACGCCGGCTACATGGCGGTGCGTGAGAAGTTCGCGCGCAGCCTGCCCGGACGTCTCGTCGGCGTCTCCGTGGACGCGGACGGGCACAAGGCGTACCGGCTGGCCCTCCAGACCCGTGAGCAGCACATCCGCCGTGAGAAGGCCACCAGCAACATCTGCACCGCGCAGGTGCTGCTCGCCGTCATGGCCGGCATGTACGCCGTCTACCACGGTCCCGACGGTCTGAAGGACATCGCGCGGCGCACCCACCGCTACGCGACCGTCCTCGCCGCGGGGCTCGCCGCCGGCGGTGTCGAGGTCGTGCACGGCGCCTACTTCGACACGGTCACCGCGCGGGTGCCGGGCCGGGCCGCCGAGGTCGTCGCCGCGGCGCGCGAGAACGGCGTCAACCTGCACCTCGTGGACGCCGACCGGGTCTCCCTCTCCTGCGACGAGACCACCACGCGCGACCAGCTGCGTGCCGTGTGGGCGGCGTTCGGGGTCGAGGCCGACATCGAGGCGCTGGACGCCGGTACCGAGGACGCCCTGCCCGAGGCGCTGCTGCGCGGCGACGACTTCCTGACCCACCCGGTCTTCCACCAGCACCGGTCCGAGACGGCGATGCTGCGGTACCTGCGCAGGCTGGCCGACCGGGACTACGCGCTCGACCGCGGCATGATCCCGCTGGGCTCCTGCACGATGAAGCTCAACGCGACCACCGAGATGGAGCCGGTCACCTGGCCCGAGTTCGGTCAGCTGCACCCCTTCGCGCCCGCCGAGCAGGCGCAGGGCTACCTCACGCTCATCCGGGAGCTGGAGGAACGTCTCGCCGAGGTCACCGGGTACGACAAGGTCAGCCTTCAGCCCAACGCCGGGTCGCAGGGTGAGCTGGCCGGGCTGCTCGCCGTCCGCGGATACCACCGGGCCAACGGGGACGAGCAGCGGACCGTGTGTCTGATCCCGTCCTCCGCGCACGGCACCAACGCCGCGAGCGCGGTCATGGCCGGGATGAAGGTCGTCGTCGTGCGGACCGCCGGGGACGGCGAGATCGACGTCGAGGACCTGCGGGCCAAGATCGAGCAGTACCGCGACGAGCTGGCCGTGCTGATGATCACGTATCCCTCGACGCACGGGGTGTTCGAGGAGCACGTCGCCGACATCTGCGCGCAGGTGCACGAGGCCGGCGGTCAGGTGTACGTCGACGGCGCCAACCTCAACGCGCTCGTCGGGCTCGCCAAGCCGGGCCATTTCGGCGGCGACGTCTCTCACCTGAACCTGCACAAGACCTTCTGCATCCCGCACGGCGGCGGCGGCCCCGGTGTCGGGCCGGTCGGGGTGCGCGCCCACCTGGCGCCGTACCTGCCCAACCACCCGCTCCAGCCCGCCGCCGGGCCGGAGACCGGTGTGGGGCCGATCTCGGCCGCGCCCTGGGGTTCCGCGGGGATCCTGCCGATCTCCTGGAGCTATGTCCGGCTCATGGGCGGCGAGGGGCTCAAGCGCGCCACGCAGGTGGCGGTGCTCAGCGCCAACTACATCGCCAAGCGGCTCGAACCGCACTACCCGGTGCTCTACACCGGGCCCGGCGGGCTGGTCGCGCACGAGTGCATCATCGATCTGCGGCCGCTGACCAAGGCGACCGGGGTCAGCGTCGACGATGTCGCCAAGCGGCTCATCGACTACGGCTTCCACGCGCCGACGATGTCGTTCCCGGTGGCCGGGACGCTGATGATCGAGCCGACCGAGTCCGAGGACCTCATCGAGCTGGATCGATTCTGCGAGGCGATGATCGCCATCCGCGGGGAGATCGAGAAGGTCGGTTCCGGCCACTGGCCCGCCGAGGACAACCCGCTGCGGAACGCGCCGCACACCGCGCGGGCGCTCGGCGGTGAGTGGGAGCACGCGTACACGCGCGAGGAGGCCGTGTTCCCGGCCGGGGTGTCGCCGGCGGACAAGTACTGGCCGCCGGTGCGCCGGATCGATCAGGCCTTCGGTGACAGGAACCTGGTGTGCTCCTGCCCTCCGATGGACGCCTACGACGACTGAGCCGGTTCGTCGGGAAGGGCCCTGCGTTTGCGCGGGGCCCTTTTCGCGGTCCTCGGTCGGTCAGGTGCGGTCGATATGTACGTTCGTCGACTTCACCCGGGCCGTGGCCTCCATGCCGACCTCCAGGCCGAGTTCCTCGACCGCCTCGCGGGTCAGCAGGGAGACCAGCCGGTGCGGACCGGCCTGGATCTCGACCTGGGCGGCGACGTCGCCGAGTTTGATCGCGGTGACGATGCCGGGGAAGGCGTTGCGGACCGAGGTGTACGACGGCTCCTCGTCGCCGGTGTCGCCCCGGGCCAGCTCGACCGAGAAGGCGGCCAGGTCCTGGCCGTCGATGAGCCGGCGCCCGCCCTCGTCGCGGTGGGTCGCCACCCGGCCCGCGTCCGCCCAGCGGCGAGCGGTGTCGGGGCTCACGCCGAGGAGCCGGGCCGCCTGGCCGATCGTGTACGACTGCATGCGGATCACGATAGGGCCGGGGGACGGGGAACCGCGGACGGGGGCGGGCGAAGGATGACGTGACGGGGGCGCGGGCGCGTCCGGGGGAGCGGTGCGACGGGGTGTCAGCCTGTGTGGACCCGGGGGCGGTGGGCCCGGTTCGGTTCCGCCTCGCGCAGGACCTCTCTGGTCACCGGGGCGACCTCGCCCTGGCCGAAGAGGAGGAAGCGGAGGAAGTTGGCGAAGGGGTTGCCCTCGGTCCACTCGAAGTAGATGTGCGGGGTGCGGCCCGTGGTGTCGCGGACGTGGAGGAGCAGGGCCGCCAGGGCGTTGGGGATGGAGGAGGACTCCAGCGTCAGGACGCGGTAGCGGCCATGCAGGATCTCGCCCCGGACCGTCAGACCGGACTCGAACTCCGAGGGGTCGAGGACCGTGACCTCGACGAAGACGAAGTCCTCCTGGCCGGGGATGTCGTTGTCCTCGCGGATCTGCTCGATCTTGTCGCGGTACTCGGCCTTGTCGCGCTGGTCGGGCTCGTTGGCGATGAAGCGGATCTTGCGGTGGGCCATGTCCCGGACGAAACGTTCCGCCAGGGGGTCGAGCGTCACGCTGGTCACGCGGAGCTCGAAAGCACGGGCCAGTCGGGAGAGCAGGGAGACCAGGATGATGCCGGCGATGAAGCAGGCGCCGATCTTCACACCGTCCGGGCGTTCGATGACGTTGACGACCGTGGTGTAGAGGAAGACCGCCGAGATGACCGCGAAGCCGATGGTCCAGCCCCGCTGGCCGGCCTTGCGGGCGGCGATGGTCACCGCGATCGCGGCGGAGCTGATCAGGACCAGGACGCCGGTGGCGTAGGCGCCGCCCTGGGCGTCGACGTCGGCGTCGAAGATCCAGGTGACCAGGAAGGCGATCAGCGTGAAGACGATGACCATGGGGCGCACGGCTCTGGCCCAGTGCGGGGCCATGCCGTAGCGGGGCAGGTAGCGGGGCATCAGGTTCAGCAGGCCGGCCATGGCGGAGGCGCCCGCGAACCACAGGATGGCGATGGTCGAGACGTCGTAGAGCGTCCCGAAGGCGCCACCGAGGTACTCGTGCGCGAGGAAGGCGAGCGCGCGGCCGTTGGCCTGGCCGCCCGGTGCGAACTCCGACTCCGGGATGAGGAGGGTGGTGATGAAGCTGGTGGCGATCAGGAAGCAGCTCATGATCACGGCGGCGGTGGTGAGCAGCTTCTTCGTGTCACGGATCCGGCCGGCCGGGTTCTGGTCGGTGTCGCCGGGGTCGCCCTTGACGTGCGGCATGACCGCGACGCCGGTCTCGAAGCCGGAGAGGCCGAGGGCGAGCTTGGGGAAGACGATCAGGGCCACGCCGATCATCACGAAGACGTTGCCGTGCTCGTGGGTCAGCGCGGACGACCAGTCGGTGATCACATGGCCCGCGGTGAGGACGTGCCACAGACCGACGCTCACCACCACCACGTTCAGGGCGAGGTAGAGGCCGACCAGGACGACGGCGACGCCGATCGCCTCCAGGAAGCCCTTGAGGAACACCGCGCCGAGCAGGGCCACCAGGATCAGGGTGATCAGCATCTGCTGGTCGTGCAGGGCGCTGTTGAGGTGCGGGTTCTCGACCAGGTGGGTCGAGGCGTCCGCGGCCGACAGCGTGATGGTGATGAGGAAGTCGGTGGCGGCGAAACCCAGCAGGGTCAGGACGAAGAGCTTGCCCTTCCAGAAGGTGAGCAGACGCTCCAGCATCGCGATGGAGCCCTGGCCGTGGGGGCTCTCCTCGGCCACCCGGCGGTACACGGGGAGCGCGCCGGCCAGGGTCACGACCACCAGGACGATCGTCGCGATCGGGGACAGCAGGCCCGCCGCCAGGGCCGCGATGCCGGGTTGGTAGCCGAGGGTGGAGAAGTAGTCGACGCCGGTGAGGCACATGACCCGCCACCAGGGCCGGCCCTGGTGCTCCGGCTCGGACGCGGATGGCTGCGTGGGTGCCACGGGTGCTACGGGCTCCACGGGCTCCGCGGCGGGCTCCACGGGCTCCAGGCGTTCCCTGCGTTCCCTGCGCTTCGTGGGGCCCGTGGGGTCCATGGCTTCCGCGGGCCGGGCGGGCTGGCCGGGCTGGGCCGGCTGAGCGTGGGCCATGTCCGAGAGGCCTTCCAGCATCCAGGTGCGCAGGCGACTCGGTGGCGCGGGTTCGGGGGTGGCCATCGGGGGCTCCTGGTGTGCGGCTCAGCGTGTGGTTCGGCCGTCACGCGGACGGCCGCATCAGCGTAAGCGGAGAGTGATGCCTGGGCCCTCGGATGCGGGTGGGGAGCGCGTCAAGCTTCCGTTAAGACTCCCTCGGCGGCGCCTCGCGAGCTGTATGTGTACGGATTCGCCCCGCTTTGAGGGGGATTGGGGGCGCAAGAGAGTGATCCGGGTGTCGGGAGTGGCGGACACCCAGAGTCATGCTCCGTCCCGCTCCTCGGTCGGACCCCGGGAGCAATCGTAACGTTCGGCAGATCATCCGAATGTTTCGCAACAGATGGCGCTCGGAAGGAAGGGTGCGCGCGGCGCTGGGCGGCGGTTGCGGTGGGCTGTCGCCGTGGTGCTCGCGGTGGATCGCTGTCGTGCCGCCTGGTGTCCGCCGGGGGTGGTGCGGTGGAGGAGCCGGCGGCCGTCGCTCGGCGCCCGCATCGACTCCCGCCCCCGCGGGGCGACTTCGGCACCGCCCGATCCGGCCCCGTGGGGCGGGTGTCGGAACCCCCCGGTCCGGGCCGATCGATGCGCAATGGCTCGCAAGCCGGGGAGTCGGGCGCAGATTCACCGCGTACAAGGGGTTGCCACCGTTTGGCAGCTGTCTCTAGGGTGCGGCAACAACGAACCTTTCTGGATCAACTCCGAAACTTTCGGTCCCGTGGGCGGTCACAGACGTGCCGTCCCGTACCCAAGGAGCACACCATGGGCGACCCGGCACTGTCCCGCCGCGGCTTCCTGGCGGCGTCCGCCGCGGCCGGTCTGGGCATGACCGCACTGAGCGGCTGCGGTGACTCGGACGACGGGAGCTCGTCCGACGGGACGACCACCGTCGAGTGGTGGAACATCTCCACCACCGAGCCCACGAAGACGGTCTGGGCGGGTCTGGCCAAGAAGTTCGAGGCCCAGAACCCCAAGGTGAAGATAAAGATCGTCCAGTTGGAGAACGACGCCTACAAATCGAAGATGACGGCGCTGATCGCCTCCGGGAAACTCCCCGACATCTTCCACACCTGGGGCGGCGGCGTGCTCAAGCAGCAGGTCGAGGCGGGCCTCGTGGAGGACCTCACCGACCGGACCAAGCCGTGGTCGGACGGCCTGCTGGAGGTCGCCAAGCAGCCGTACCTGATCGACGACCGGGCCTACGGCGTCCCGTTCGACATCGGCATGATCGGCTTCTGGTACAACAAGGCGCTCTTCAAGCAGGCCGGCATCAGCGAACCCCCCGCCACCTGGGGCGCGTTCAAGGAGGCCGTGAGCAAGCTGAAGTCGAAGAAGATCACGCCGATCGCCCTCGCCGGCAAGGAGAAGTGGCCCGGCATGTACTACTGGGCCTACCTCGCGATGCGCACCGCCGGCGCCGAGGCCCTTCAAAAGGCCTACGAGGCCCAGGACTTCACCGGCGACGACTTCGTCCAGGCCGGCCAGCACCTCCAGGAACTCGTCGATCTCCAGCCGTTCCAGAAGGGCTTCCTCGGCGCCGCGTACTCCTCGCCGACCGGCCAGGCCGCCGCCGTCGGCAACGGCAAGGCCGCCATGGAACTCATGGGCCAGTGGGCGCCGGTGGTCCAGGCCGACGCGGGCAAGGGCCTCGGCGACGACCTCGGCTTCTTCCCGTTCCCCGCCGTCGAGGGCGGCAAGGGCGCCATCACCGAGGTGTTCGGCGGAGGCGGCGGACACGCCCTGCGCAAGGGCGCCCCGCAGGCGGCCGTGGACTTCCTGAAGTTCTTCGCCTCCGAGGCCACCGACCTCGAACTCGTCAAGAAGACCGGTGTCCTCCCGGTCGTGCCCAGCGCCGAGAGCGCCATCGCCGACCCCAACATCAAGGCCGTACAGGCCCAGTTGAAGGGTGCCACCGGCTTCCAGCTCTACCTCGACCAGGCCTACGCGCCCGCCGTCGGCCAGGAGGTCAACGACAGCGTGGCGGCGCTGATCGCCGGGTCCAAGTCCTCCCAGCAGGTCGCCGAGTCGATCACCAAGATCGCGAAGGAAGAGCAGTAACAGCCGATGACCTCCACGTTCCTCCCGGACAAGCGGAGCGGCCCCGACGTCGGCCTCCCGCCCCCGGCCGCCGGTGCGGCCAAGGGGCGGGCCCGGCGACGGGCGCTCCACTGGCTCACCGCCGTCGGCTTCCAGGTGCCCGCCCTGGTGCTGTTCATCGGGCTCGTGCTGCTGCCGATGCTGTTCGCGCTCTACGCCGCGTTCTTCCGTTGGGGCGGCTTCGGCATGCCCTCCGACTACATCGGCACGGAGAACTTCACCCAGCTCCTCGACAACCCGGTCTTCGTGGGCGACCTGTGGCGCTGCCTGGTCCTGGTCGTTCTCTCGCTCGCCGTCCAACTGCCGTTCGCGCTCGCCATGGCCGTGCTGCTGAACCAACGGCTGCGCGGCCGGGCGGTCTACCGGATGCTGTTCTTCGCGCCGTACGTGCTCTCCGAGGCCATCACCGGTGTGCTGTTCGGCATGATCTTCGCCCCGGACGACGGTCTCGCCGACCACTTCCTCGGCGGTATCGGCCTGGACGGGCTGGGCGGGGAGTGGTTCGCCGACCCCTCCAACGTCATGGCGACCCTGTTCCTGGTCATGACGTGGAAGTACTTCGGCTTCCACATGATGCTCTACCTGGCCGCACTCCAGTCCGTGCCCAGGGAGTTGACCGAGGCGGCGCTGATCGACGGGGCCAACTCCTGGCAGCGGTTCCGCAGTGTCACCCTGCCGCTGCTCGCGCCCACCCTGCGCATCAGCGTGTTCCTGTCCGTCATCGGGGCGATCCAGCTCTTCGACCTGGTCTGGGTGACCACCCAGGGTGGCCCCGACCATCACTCCGAGACCATGGCCGTGACCATGTTCCAGTACGGCTTCAAGCGCTACCAGGTCGGTTACGCCAGCGCGATCAGCGTGGTCATGTTCGGCATCTGCCTCGTCTTCGCCCTGGCTTACCAGCGGTTCGTGCTCCGACGGGACCTCGAAGGGGCCACCACGACGATGAGGGGAGGCGGCAAGTGAGCCGCAAGACCACCCGGACGCTGCCGTTCCACGCGATCCTCGTCGCCGTCGGCGCGGTGATGGTCACCCCACTGCTGTACGCGGTCGTCTCCGGCTTCAAGTCCACCGACGAGCTCTCCCGCAACCCCTTCGGGCTGCCCGAGAAGTGGCTGACCGGCAACTACACCGACATCCTCGGGGCGAGCGAGTTCTGGCGGCTGCTCGGCAGCAGCACGCTGATCGCGGTGGCGACGACCGTGATCGTGGTCGCGGTCTCGGCGCTCGCCGCGTTCTCCTTCGCCCGGTTCGCCTTCCGGGGGCGCGAGGCGCTGTTCACGCTGTTCACGATGGGGCTGATGTTCCCCTTCGCGGTGGCCGCGCTGCCGTTGTTCCTGCTGCTGCGTTCGCTGGGCCTGCTGGACAACCCGCTGGGCGTGATCCTTCCGCAGGCCGCGTTCGGACTGCCGATGACGATCATCATCCTGCGCGCGTTCTTCCGGGAGATCCCCGGGGAGCTGGAGGAGGCGGCCACCCTCGACGGGTGCAGCTCGCTGGGGTTCCTGTGGCGGGTGCTGCTGCCGATGGCGCGGCCCGCCCTCGGCACGGTCTCCGTGCTCGCCGTCGTCACCAGCTGGAACAACTTCATGCTGCCGCTGCTGGTGTTCACCGAGAACACCTGGTGGACGCTGCCCATCGGTGTCCAGCAGTTCCAGGGCCAGTACTCCGCGGAGTACGCCCGTGTCTTCGCCTACCTCGTCCTGGCGATGGTCCCCGCCCTCGCCTTCTACTCGGTCGCCGAGCGCCAGCTCGTCGGCGGCCTCACCGCCGGCGCCACGAAGGGCTGACGGCGTCACCCGTACGGCTCGCCCACCCCCGCACGTGAGGAGTCGCACCATGCGCAAGAACCGTCTCAGACTCGCCGGCGCTCTCGCCGCCTTCCTGGTGGCCGCAGGCGTCGCCACCGGTCCAGGCGCCCAGGCCCACGAAAGTGCCGCGGCCCACGGCAAGAAGCCCACCCTCGCCGACCTCGCCCAGCGCCACGGCCGCTACTTCGGCAGCGCCACCGACAACCCCGAACTCGTCGACGAGCCCTACAAGGCCATCCTCGGCAGCGAGTTCGACCAGATCACGCCGGGCAACGGCATGAAGTGGTACGCCACCGAGCCCGAGCAGGGCGTCTTCGACTTCTCCCAGGGCGACGAGATCGTGAACCTCGCCCGGGCCAACCACCAGAAGGTGCGCGGCCACACCCTCGTCTGGCACAGCCAACTGCCCGACTGGCTGACGAGCAGGCAGTGGACGGCGCCCGAACTGCGGGCGGTCCTGAAGAAGCACATCCAGACCGAGGTACGGCACTACCGGGGCAAGGTCTTCGCCTGGGACGTCGTCAACGAGGCCTTCAACGAGGACGGGACGTACCGCGAGACGGTCTTCTACAACACCCTCGGCCCCGGCTACATCGCCGACGCGCTGCGCTGGGCGAGGCAGGCCGACCCCAAGGTCAAGCTCTACCTCAACGACTACAACATCGAGGCGGTCGGCCCGAAGAGCGACGCCTACTACACCCTCGCCAAGGAGCTGAAGGCGCAGGGCGTCCCGCTGGACGGCATCGGACTCCAGGCGCATCTGGCACTGCAGTACGGCTATCCGGCCACCCTGGAGGACAACCTCCGCCGCTTCGCCCGGCTCGGGCTCGACACCTCCCTCACCGAGGTCGACATCCGGATGATCCTGCCCGCGACCGAGGAGAAGCTGGCCGAGCAGGCCCAGTGGTACGCCGATCTGACCGACGCCTGCCTCGCGGTGCGCAGGTGCGTCGGCATCACGATCTGGGACTACACCGACAAGTACAGCTGGATACCGGCGTTCTTCGAGGGCCAGGGCGCGGCGCTGCCGTGGGACGAGCAACTCCAGCCGAAGCCGGCCTACTTCGCGATCAGGGAGGCACTGAAGAAGAAGTAGCGGCGGTTCGCTGAGGCGCCCGGCGGCTGGGCAAGGAGGGGAGTCCGCCGGGGTGCGGCCCGACCCGGCGGTGTGGCCCACCGCCGGGCCGGTGCCGTGTCAGTGCGCGGGGGGTGCGGTGCTCGCCCTGACCACGAGCTCCGTGCCCAGTTCCACCCGGGGCGAGTCCGGCTGTTCGTCGCGGGCCAGCTTCAGCACGGTGCGGACGGCCAGCTTGCCCATGTCGGCGAGGGGCTGGCGGACCGTGGTCAGGGGCGGCGCGGACCAGCGCACTTCCGGGAGGTCGTCGAAACCGACCAGGCTCATGTCCTCGGGCACCCGGAGCCCGCGCTTGCGCAGCGCCTCGATCGCGCCGAGCGCCATCTGGTCGCTGGCCGCGAAGACGGCGGTCGGCGGTTCGGGCAGGTCGAGGAGGGTGTTGCAGCCCTCGAAGCCGGACTCGGGGTGGAAGTCGCCGGGGACGACCAGGCAGTCGTCGACCGTGAGGCCGGCGCCCTCCAGGGCCGCGCGGTAGCCGTCGAAGCGGGCCCGGGAGCACAGGAGCCGGGGCGGTCCCGCGATCAGGCCGATCCTGCGGTGGCCCAGCGCCAGCAGGTGCTCGGTGGCCGCCATGCCGCCCGACCAGTTGGCGGCGCCGATGGTGGGGGCGTCCAGCGTGGGGGAGCCCGCCGGGTCGACGACGACCAGGGGGACGCCGAGGATGCGCAACTCCTCGTGCAGCACCGGCTCCAGGACCGAGGTGACCAGGATGACGCCGTCGGAGGCGCGGGCCCGGAGGTTGCGCATCCATTCCCGGGCGTCACCGGAGCGGCCGTGTATCGCCGAGACCACGGTGCCGACGCCGGCCGCGTGCGCCACCTCCTCGACCCCGCGGATGATCTCCACCGCCCAGGGGCTGTCGAGGTCGTTGAAGACGAGGTCGAGCAGTGCGGCCTTGTTGCCGGAGGAGAGCGCGCGCTTGCGGTAGCCGTGGCGTCGGAGCAGTTCCTCGACGCGGGCCCGGGTCCGGGGGGAGACGTCGGAGCGGCCGTTGACGACCCGGGAGACGGTCGGCACGGAGACGCCGGCCTGCCGGGCGATCTCGGTGATGGTGACCCGGCCCCCGGCCCCCGCACCCCCCTCGGTGCCGACCTCGTGTGCTGCCAACTCCCCACCTCCGTCGACGGATCGAAACTTCCAGGAGTCTTCCGGAAAACGGGCGGCGATGGGAAGGGCGTACCGGAACGGAGTGGGAGGGGTGTGTCCGGACCAAGGGGGTGGCTCGGGCCGGAACCGAGGGGGAGCGTGTGCCCGGTGGTGACCGCGCGCCGCACGGTGCGCTACGCGCAGTGATCGCCACCGGACACGTGTCGGGGCCGGTGCGCAGCGTGGCTGCGACCGGCCCCTCGATCGGCCGGGCGGTCGGTCAGCCGCCCGGCGTCGCCTCAGGCGGCGGTCATCACCTTTTCGGTTCCCAGTGGGCGGTGCGGGTCGATGATCTTGCCGTCGGGCAGAAGCTCACCGGTGTCCTCGAAGAGCAGAACGCCGTTGCACAGCAGGCTCCATCCCTGCTCCGGGTGGTGCGCCACGAGTCGGGCGCCCTCCCGGTCGGCGGACTCTGCGGTCGGACACGGTGGCTGGTGCTGGCACATGGGTGGGATCTTTCGCTTTGTCGTGGTTTTCATGGCCGCCCCCGTTGTGATAAGTCGGTCGGAACCAGTGTTGCCCCACGGGCGCCAATCCGCAGGCATTTCGCGGCACCGCCCCTCACAGGTTCATGACGCGTCACCCGGGCGGACGGTTCATCCCAACTGCGCTGTCTGTTCGGGTGGTTCGGGATGGCCGGATGGGGCTAGTCCGGACGGGGTGCGGGCAGGAAAAAGGCTCGTACGAGCCCTGTCGCGCTCGTACGAGCCTGCTTTCTCGATCCGGTGTGCGGCTGGGGCTCCTGCTTTCTCGATCCGGTGTGCGGCTGGGGCTTCGGAGGTCAGGCGAGCTGCCCCAGCAGGGGGGCCGGGGTCGCGCGATGGCTCAGGACGGGGAGCAGTTCCGCGACGCGGTGCGGCCGGTGGGCGGCGATGCCGGGCGGTGCGGGCGCGAGGGGGATCAGCAGGTCGGTGGCGGCGGGGTGGCCGGTCGCGGCGTCGGCGGCGGGGTCGCCGTGCAGCCAGAGGGTGAGCATGTAGAGGCCGGGGACCGACAACAGGCGGGGCTGGTAGGGCTGTTGCATGGTCTCGGCCTGGCGCAGGGCGCGCTCGGTCGAGGCGATGTAGGGGCCCTCGAAGAAGTGCGAGAAGGCCCAGCCGTCCGGGGTCAGCCGGGTCTCGGCGGCGGCCACGGCACGGTCCTGGCAGCGGATCAGAAAGCGCCAGCCGGTCAACCGGGTGGCGGAGGCCCCCGCGGCGGTGATCTCGTCCAGGACGTGGACCGGCAGGGGCAGTTCGGGTGTCAGGGGCCCCTGGGCGGTGCGGAGGGAAGGGGTTCGGGCCTCGCGGACGGCGGTGGGCGAACCGAGTGCGGTGAGGACGGAGCGAAGTGCGGGCGCGGGAGCCGGGGGGACATGCAGCGGCATGATGGGTCGCCTCTCATTCGACAGGCACAGGGGCGCGAGGGCGTGGGCGGACGGCGCTGTCAGCTCGCGGGGTCAGACAGGCGGGGGCCGGGTCCCGGTGCGTGGGGTGTGCGTGAGAGCTGCCGTACGTCACCTCGACGGCAGTTCGAACAGACCGTGGGCGCCAACCTTCTGCCTCGCTCGCGGAGTTTATACGACACGTGTTCAGACGGTGTTTCGTCTAGACGTATCCGGTGTGAAGAGCAAGGGCCCATTCGGTCGGCGATACGCGGAAATCATCCCGATTCTCGGTGGCGACACGCGTGATGACCTGGCTGAATACCGGGCAAGTGGTCGGCTAATTGTCGTCGGCGTTTTTCACGAGGCGTGGGGGGAACCCGAAACTGCGCAGTGCCGCATGCCCGGTGAATGTGCCGCAGGTCACGTGCGACAGCGTAGCGGGCGCCGGGCCGGCGCGGGGACGTTATCGATCGTCTCCACGGGGCATCATCCCACGTGACCCGACATCGGCGGCCGGATCCTCGGCCCGCCGCCCAGCCCAGGAAAGGACGCTTCGATGGGGGAGAAGGTCGCGGCAGGCCGGTTCGACCTGTCCGATCGGCAGCTGTACCGCGACAAGCTCCGCACGTGCCTGACGGGACTGGAGCGCTTGCTGGCGGAGAAGCGGTTCGATCGCCCGAAGAACCTCATGGGGCTGGAGATCGAACTGAATCTCGCCGGTACCGACGGCATGCCGAGAATGCTGAATGCGGAGGTCCTGGAAAGGATCGCCAGCCGAGATTTCCAAACAGAACTCGCCATGTTCAACCTGGAAGTCAACATAGCCCCACACGCTTTGGGGGGCCGGGTATTCGACCGGCTCGCCGAGGAAATCCGCACGTCCCTGGCATATGCCCATCGGAAAGCGGGGGAGGTCGACGCCGGAATCGTGATGATCGGCATTCTGCCGACGCTCGACCGGGACGACGTGGTCTCCTCCAACCTCTCCGACGTCGACCGCTACGCGCTGCTCAACGACCAGATCGTCGCGGCCCGCGGTGAGGACTTCGTCCTGGACATCGAGGGGGTCGAGCACCTCGTCTGCACCTCGAAGTCCATAGCGCCGGAAGCCGCCTGCACCTCCGTGCAACTGCACCTCCAGGTCACCCCGGGCCGCTTCGCGGACGTGTGGAACGCCGCGCAGGCCGTCACCGCCGCGCAGATCGCCGTGGGGGCCAACTCGCCGTTCCTGTTCGGGCGGGAGCTGTGGCGCGAGTCGCGGCCGCCGCTGTTCACGCAGTCCACCGACACCCGCCCGCCCGAACTCCAGGCGCAGGGCGTCCGGCCGCGGACCTGGTTCGGGGAGCGGTGGATCTCCTCGGCGTACGACCTCTTCGAGGAGAACCTGCGCTACTACCCGGCCCTGCTGCCGATCTGCGACGACGAGGACCCGCTGGAGGTCCTCGACGCGGGCGGGATCCCCCGGCTCGCCGAGATGGTCCTGCACAACGGCACCGTCTACCGCTGGAACCGCCCGGTCTACGACATCGCCGACGGCGTCCCGCACCTGCGCGTGGAGAACCGCGTCCTGCCCGCCGGCCCCACCGTCACCGACGTCATCGCCAACGCGGCCTTCTACTACGGCGTGGTCCGCGCCCTCGCCGAGGAGTCACGGCCGGTGTGGACCCGGATGCCCTTCGAGGCGGCCGCCGCCAACTTCGACGCGGCGTGCGAGCACGGCATCGAGGCCCGCTTCGACTGGCCGCGGCGCGGGCGGTACGGCGGCATGGCACAGGTCGACGCCGTCACCCTCGTCCGGGACGAACTGCTGCCGCTCGCCGCGGCCGGCCTGGACGCCTGGGGGGTGGACCCCGCGGACCGCGACTTCTACCTGGGCGTGATCGACGAGCGGTGCCGGCGGCGGGCCAACGGGGCGACCTGGCAGGCGGCCACGTACCACCGGGCGCTGGAGACGGGCCTCGGCCGGGATGCCGCGCTGGCCGCGACCACTCGGCGCTACGCCGAGCTGATGCACCTCGGAGAGCCGGTGCACACCTGGCCGGTGGGGCTCCCGGAGCCGGCGCCGCTCGGGTGAGGCGTGCGGGGGCGAGGGTGCGGCGGCCGGCTCAGCCGAGCCCGCTGCCCTTGGCCCCCGCCGCCACGATCGCCTCCAGGATCACCTCGTGGATCTGCGCCGGGTCCGTGACCTCCTGGCCGGTGCCGCCGGTGGCCCGCGCGATCTGCTGCGCCTCCTCGCGGTCGGCGTCCGGGCCGACCGCGATCATGATGAGGGGGACCGGCCGGTCGGGGTCCACGAGCTGCTGGAGCCGGCTGACGAGGACGCCGCGGGAGATGCTGCCGGGGTCCTGGTTGACGCCGTCGGTCAGCACGACCAGGGCGTTGAACTTGCCCTCGGCGTAGGAGGACGTGGCTTCCTCGTAGGCGGCGAGGGTGGTGTCGTACAGGCCGGTCGCGCCGTTGGGCACCGGGGCCAGGTCGCTGAAGGCCGCCGACAGCCGGTCGCGCTGGGTCGCGCCGTCCTTGCTGTCGCCGAGGCGGCCGGTCGGCACCAGGACGCGGTAGTCCCGGTCACCGTCCAGCTTCGTGGAGAACTGCCACAGGCCGATCTCGTCCTCGGGCGTGAAGGTGGCGAGCGCCTGGAGCAGGGAGGCCTTGGTCACGTCCATGCGGGACCGGCCCGTGCCCGGGACCCGTTCGGACATGGAGGACGAGGCGTCCACCACCGTGGTGATCCGCGCGCTCTGCACCGTGATCGTCCAGGTGCCCAGCGCCTCCTGGAGCGCCACCTCCGAGGCGGGCTTGAGGGCGTACTGCCCGTACGGCTGCGGGGTGCTGCCACCGGCCCGCGTCACCAGTGACCGCGGCACCTCGTCGGCGGAGGTCCGGAAGCCGTACTTCTCCATGAGCCGCCGCTGCTCGGGCTTGTGCAGGTAGTTCATGAACCGCAGCGCCGCGCGGCTCTCGTCGGTGGTCAGCTCCGTCTGGTCGACCAGCAGATAGGGATAGTCGAGCCGGGGCGAGCCGTCCTTGGGGTAGAAGAGGTCGAGGCCCTCGCCGTTCGTGCCGGAGTTGTACGCGAACGCCGCCTGCTCGCTGAGAATGAGCGCCTGGTTGCGCTTGGGGTTGCCCCGCTCGGTGCCCGAGGAGTCGCGCGGCAGGGTGTCCAGGACCTGGGTGTCGCTGTCGACGGTGCGCTGGGAGAGGGCCTTCATCATGGCCGCGGCCTGGGTGTCGCCGCCCTTGACCTTGGCGGCGCCGGAACTGAGCTGGGTGAGCGCCAGCAGCCCGGTCGCACTTCGCGCGGGGTCGGCGGCGCCCAGCTTGACGGAGTCGGCCCGCATCGTGGCGCCGACCAGTTCGATCCAGCTGTACGACTTCCGCGGCCAGCCCAGTGACTTCGCGGCCTGCGGGACCATCGCCACCCCGACCGGGCTGGAGGCGAGGCTGCCGGCCGGGGTGACCTCGGTGGCCCTGGTGTTCGCCGCGATCCGCTTGACCCACACCTCCGAGTCGGGCACCCAGACCTGGACATCGGTCTCGCGGCCCGCCAGCAGGGTGTCGGTGAGCTTGGCGGAGTCGCGGGCGGTCACCTCGACGTCCACGCACCGGCCGTCCGAGGTGAGGCTGCTGTCCCGGGCCCGCTTCGCCGCGGCGCGCAGGGCGGGGGCCATGTCGGGGGAGGCGGCGAGCCTCAGGTCCACCGCGTCGTCCTGGCAGGAGGAACCGAAGGAGAGCAGTCCGCTCTGCACCGCGGCCGCCGTGCCGCCCGCGGCGGCCAGGACGAGCACCGTCACCAGGGCCACCGTACGGCTGCGGGCGCGCGGGCGGGGGTCGCTGCCGCCCGCCCCGTACTGATCGGGCAAGCTGTGACGTCCCATGACGGTGGTGCCCCTCCCTGTCGTACCTGCTGCCGGTCCCACGGCCGTAGGGCAGGCAAAGGGGAGGTCAGCCCCGTACGGTGTCCGTCCCCCAACGGCCTGTCGCGCACGATCTTCGCAACTTCTTTCGAGACCCTAGCGGGGCGGCGATGGGGATGGGACGGGATTACTGAATTGGAGTCAGGTGTGCAGGGAGAGGCGGGCCTCATGGCCGATTCTTTTCCGGAGAAGGGCCTTTCGCGACGGATCCTCCGTGACGAGACACTGCTCGTTCTGGGGCTTTCGCTCGGTGCGAGCGGAGTGTCCGCCCTGATCAGCTTTGTCGGATCGGTCACCAGACCGGGCGGCCTCAAGGACCAGGCGGCCACCCTCAACGCCTCGGCCGCGCCCGGTCGCCCCTGGCTCGATCTGGCCTGGCAGCTCTTCGGGATCGCCTCGTCCCTCGTGCCCGTGGCCCTCGTCGCGCACTTCCTGCTGCGCGAGGGCGGCAGCCTGCGCACCCTCGGCTTCGACCGCACGCGGCCGTGGCCCGACCTCGGCCGCGGCGCGGCGATCGCCGCGGTGATCGGCAGTACCGGAATCGCCTTCTACCTGGCCGCACGCGGCCTGGGCTTCAATCTCACGGTGGTGCCGGAGGCGCTGCCGGAGGTGTGGTGGAAGTACCCGGTGCTGATCCTGTCCGCGATGCAGAACGCGATCCTCGAAGAGGTCATCGTCGTCGGCTATCTGCTGCGCCGACTGGGGCAGCTGGGCTGGACGCCCGTGACCGCGCTGGTGGCCAGTTCCGTACTGCGCGGGTCGTACCACCTCTACCAGGGCATCGGCGGCTTCATCGGCAACATGGTGATGGGCGTGGTCTTCGTCCTCCTCTACCGCCGGTGGGGCCGGGTGGGTCCCCTGGTGGTGGCGCATTCGCTGCTCGACATCGGGGCGTTCGTCGGCTACGCGCTGCTGGCCGGGAAGGTGGGCTGGCTGCCGACGGCGTGAGCGGCCGGCAGCCCGGTGCTCAGACCAGCAGGTCGCCCTCGATGGTGGTGACCGCTCGGCCGGTGAGCAGCGTGCGCTCGCCCACCACCCGGGTGCGGACCCGGCCCGCGCGCGGCGAGGCCTGCAGTCCGGTCAGATCGGTCCGGCCCAGGCGCTCGGACCAGAACGGCGCCAGCGCGGTGTGGGCGCTGCCGGTGACCGGGTCCTCGTCGATGCCGACGTTCGGGAAGAAGCAGCGCGAGACGAAGTCGTAGCCCAGGCCGGGGTTCTCGGCGCGGGCGGTGGCGATGATGCCGCGCTCCGAGTAGGCGCCCAGGGCCCTGTGGTCCGGCGTCAGGGCGTGCACGGTCTTCTCGTCGGCGAGCTCCACCAGCAGGTCGCCCACGTTCGGGCCGGTGTCGAAGGCGGACAGCGGTGCGGCGCCGAGGGCCGTCCCGACGCCGTCCGGGACCTCGACGGAGGTGAGCGGGGCGGTCGGGAAGTCCAGGGTGATCGAGCCGTCCTCGCCCGGCGTCGCGACGAGGACACCGCTGCGCGTCGCGAACCGCACCGGGCCCTCGTGGGCGCCCGTGGTGTGCAGGACGTGGGCCGTGGCCAGCGTGGCGTGCCCGCACAGGGCGACCTCCGTCCTCGGCGTGAACCAGCGCAGCGCCCAGTCGGCCGCGCCGCCCTCGGGAAGGCGGTGCGCGAAGGCCGTCTCCGCGTGATTGACCTCCAGAGCGATGTTCTGCATCTGGTGGTCGTCCGGGAAGGCGTCCAGCAGCAGCACCCCGGCCGGGTTGCCGGCGAAGGGGCGATCGGTGAAGGCGTCGACGATTCGGATACGCATGACGCCGACGCTAGAGGGCCGAGAATCCGCGGGCCAAGGCCAATTCCGGGTCACTGGACCGATTTGAGGACCGGGAGGCCGGTGCGAGCGCCGCGGCACCGCCGTGAGGCAGGTCTGGACGCGCCTCGGGTCGTCAGCGCGTCCCGCTGAGGCACGTCTGGACGCGCCTCGGAGACGGTGCGACCGTCGTCAGCGCGTCCCGCGTCCCGCGTCCACGAGGTTTTCTGGAGGCCGTCATGTCCCAGCCGTCCGTTCTCGCCGCGCTGCTGTCCGGGCTGCGGAGCGGTGCGATCAAGGTCGTCGATCTGACGGCGCCGCTGTCGTCGCGGACGCCGGTGATCCGGTTGCCCGAGGAGTTCGGGCAGACGCAGGTGTTCGAGCTGGAGGAGATCAGCCGGTACGACGACCGGGGGCCCGCCTGGTACTGGAACAACTTCCGCACCGGCGAGCACACGGGCACGCACTTCGACGCGCCGAACCACTGGGTCACCGGCAAGGACCTCGCCGACGTGGCCTCCGTGCCGGTGGGGCGGCTCATCGCGCCCGCGGCCGTGCTGGACTTCTCCGCCCTGGCCGCCGAGGACCCCGACTTCCTCGTCGAGGTGGACCACATCAAGGCGTGGGAGGCCGACAACGGGCCGTTGCCGGAGGGCGGTTGGCTGCTCCTGCGCACCGGCTGGGACGCGCGCTCCCACTCCCAGGAGGAGTTCCTCAACGCCGACGAGAACGGCCCGCACACCCCGGGCCTGTCCCCGGAGTGCGCCCGCTGGGTGGCCGAGGAGTCCCCGGTCATCGGCCTCGGCACCGAGACGGTCGGCACCGACGCGGGCGCCGCCCACTCCTTCGACCCGGTCTTCCCGTGCCACTCCCATCTCCTGGGCAACGACAAGTACGGGCTCACCCAGCTGCGGAACCTGGCCGAGCTGCCCGCCACCGGCGCGGTGGTCGTCGCGGGCCCGCTGCCGATCCTGAAGGGCTCCGGTTCCCCCGCCCGGGTGCTCGCCCTGGTGGAGCGGTCATGAAGGTCGCCGAGGCCGTCGGGCGGGCCCTGACCGCGGCCGGCGTCGAGCAGGTGTTCGGCGTGGTCGGTTCGGGCAACTTCCACCTCACCAACGCCATGGTGGCCGCCGGCTCCCGCTATGTCGCCGCCCGCCACGAGGGCGGCGCCGCCACCATGGCCGACGCCTACGCCCGCACGAGCGGGACCGTCGCCGCGCTGAGCGTGCACCAGGGGCCCGGCCTGACCAACGCCCTCACCGGCATCACGGAGGCCGCCAAGAGCCGTACCCCGCTCCTCGTCCTCGCGGCCGAGGCGACCCGGCGCACCTCCAACTTCCACGTCGACCAGGGGGCGTTGGCGGAGGCGGTGGGCGCGGTCACCGAGCGGGTGACGTCCCCGCACGCCGCGGTCGAGCAGGCCCGCGCCGCCGTACGGCGTACCCTGCACGAGCGCCGTACCGTGCTGCTGAACCTCCCCCTGGACGTGCAGGTCCTGGACGTCCAGGACACCGCCGCGATCGCCGTGGCCCCGCCACCTCCGCGAGCCGCCGTCGAGCCCTCGGAGTCCGATGTGTCGGCCCTGACCGCGGCCCTGGCACGCTCCCGGCGCCCGGTCTTCGTGGCCGGCCGCGGCGCCCGCTCACCCGGTGCCCGAGAGGCACTCACCGTGCTCGCCGACCACCATGGCGCGCTGCTGGCGACCTCGGCCGTGGCCCACGGCCTGTTCCACGACAACCCCTGGTCGCTCGGGGTCTGCGGCGGATTCGCCGCGCCCCTCGCCGCCGAACTGGTCCAGGGCGCCGACCTGATCGTCGGCTGGGGCTGCGCCCTCACCCTGTGGACCACGCGGCACGGCCGCCTCATCGGTCCGGACGCCACCGTCGTCCAGGTCGACGACGACGTCCGCGCCCTCGGCGTCCACCGGGAGATCCACCTCGGCGTGGTCGGCGACGTGGCACGGACCGCGCGGCGCGCCCTGGACGCGGGCGGCGCGCCACGGGAGGGGTATCGCGCCGCGCCCGTCGGCGCACAGGTGCGGTGGCGGGAGGTGGGGCACGAGGACGAGAGCACCCGGGACCGCATCGACCCGCGGACGCTGAGCATCGCGCTCGACGACATCCTCCCGGCGCAGCGGGTCGTCGGCGTGGACTCCGGGAACTTCATGGGTTACCCGACCGCGTATCTGTCGGTGCCCGACGAGAACGGCTTCTGCTTCACCCAGGCCTTCCAGTCCATCGGCCTGGGCCTGGCGACCACCATCGGCGCGGCCCTGGCCCGCCCCGACCGGCTGCCGGTGGCCGCGCTCGGCGACGGCGGCGCGCTGATGGGCGCCGCCGAGCTGGAGACCGTGCGCAGGCTCGGGCTGCCGATGGTGGTCGTCGTCTACGACGACGAGGGGTACGGGGCGGAGGTGCACCACTTCGGACCGGACGGCTTCCCGCTCGGCACGGTCACCTTCCCGCCGACCGACATCGCCGCGATCGCCCGGGGGCACGGCTTCGAGGCGGTCACCGTCCGCTCCCCGGCCGACCTGAAGGCGGTGGCGGACTGGGTGGCGGGGCCGCGGTCGGCACCGCTGCTGGTCGACGCCAAGGTGACGGCGGACCACGGGGCGTGGTGGCTGGAGGAGGCGTTCCGCGGGCACTGACGGGGCGCCGCGACGGCAGAGCAGACGGGCGAGGGGCCGCGTGCCGGGTGAGTCTCCGGCACGCGGCCCCTTCCCATGCCGCGTGAGCATGGCGCTATCGGCAGCGCTATCGGCAGGGGCTTGTCATGCGACCTGTTCCGATATATCGTTGACGCATCGCGACAGATCAACGATGGATGGAGTGATGGCGATGCGTTCCCATGGATTCGAACGTGGACACGGTGGACCCGGGCCGCGCGGTCGTGGTGGTTTCGGTTTCGACGGACGGCGTGGTGCCTTCGGCCCCTTCGGGCCGGGCGGCGGCCCCGGTGGCTTCGGCGGACCGGGCTTCGGTCCGGGACCCTGGGGGCCCCGAGGGCGCGGTGGACCGAGGGGGAGGGCGCGGCGCGGTGACGTACGCGCGTCGATCCTGGCCCTGCTCAGGGACCGGCCCATGCACGGGTACGAGATGATCCAGGAGATCGCCGAGCGCAGCGGTGGGGCGTGGAAGCCCAGCCCGGGTTCGGTGTACCCCACCCTCCAGCTGCTGGAGGACGAGGGCCTGATCGTCAGCGAGAGCGAGGGCGGCAAGAAGCTGTTCGCGCTCACCGACGCGGGCCGCACCGCGGCCGAGGAGGGCCCCGACGCGCCCTGGGAGGAAGCCTCCCGCGGTGTCGACTTCGAGGCGCTGAACGAGATCCGCCAGGCCGGCTTCGGTCTGATGGAGGCCTTCGGTCAGGTCTGGAAGACCGGCAGCAAGGAGCAGCGCGAGAAGGCCCTCGCGGTCATCACCGACGCCCGCAAGAAGCTGTACCTGATCCTCGCCGACGAGGACTGACGGCCGTGACCGCCGGCAAGGCGGGCTTGCGGCGACCGTGCGAAGGCGCCCCGCGGAGCGATCCGCGGGGCGCCTTCGTGTTCCCCTCGGGCCCTGTCGTGCGCGGCTCTCAGGTCACGAGCCCGGCCAGCTTGCGCAGCGACTCGTCGAGCGCGGCGGTCGCCGAGTCCTTGAGCCTGCCCGCCATCAGCGCCACGGCGGCACCCGTGAACTCGCCGTCGATGCGTACCCGCGTGGCGTCGCCGTCCGGGGTGAGGGTGTAGCGGTTGGCGACGGTCACCGCCATCGGCCCCTTGCCGCGAATGGCCAGCACCCGTGCCGTCTCCAGTTCCTCGATGGTCCACTCGACCTCGGCCGGGAACCCCATGAGCCTCATGTTCTCCTGGAAGGTCCCGCCCACCTCGAGGGCGGAGGGGCCGCCCTGCGGGAAGTCGGTGTGCGTGGCGTTCCACTCCCCGTACGAGGGCCAGTCCGTGAGCCGCGCCCACACCTTCTCGGCCGGTGCCTCGATGCGTGCCTCCGCGCTGACTTCGGCCATGCGACCACCCCTTCGACTCGGGCTACGGTGTCGCGGAACGTAGCCGCAGGGCCCGGAACATTCAATGCTGATGAACAGTCAGAAACCGTGGAGGGGGGCGAGGCGGTCGCCGGTGCTCAGCTCACCCGTCGTATCTCCGCCGCGTCGAACAGGTCCCAGGCCCGGGGGAAGGCGGACTCGTCGTGGCAGTGCCACGCCTCCCAGAACAGGTCGGCGAGCAGCGCGTCCTCCGGGGCGTACACCCGGTACACGTACTGTCTGCCGTCGATGGCCGGCAGTGCCACCAGCCAACACCTGCTCTCCATGCACGTGTGGGACGAACGAGGGGGCACGACGGTTGCGCACCGGCACTGCGTGCGGCGCCGCCCGCCGGTGCCGGACGCGGCGTGATCTCCTCCTCAGGGAGGAGATTCCGGCCCTCGGGGTCCACTCTCCGTGGGACGCGAACATGGTTCCCGCCGGGGATGACCCGCGCCGCCGCGACTGATGGAGTGGGGAACGTGCCACCCCACACACCCCGGCAGTCCCTGGACGAGCCGGGCAGCAACCGCTCTGACATCGATGCCAGGCTCGGCGAGACCCTGGCGACGGTGGTCTCCGGAGCGCGTCGGCGAGCGGTCCGGGACGGCGACCGGCAGATCGACACCGCCCACCTCCTGCACTCCCTCCTGGAGCACGACGCCGAAGTGCGCGCCGTCTTCGAGGGCGGACCGCAGCTCGCCCGACTCCTCGGCTATCTCGTGCAGCGCAGCATCGGCTACGGCCTGCGCTGGCAGGGCAGCGTCGAGGACTCCGCCGCCGTCCCCGTGGTGACCGGTCCGGACGGCCTCTCGCCGCTGGCCGCGGCCGCCCTGCGCCACGCCGGTGAGCGTGCCGCCCGCCGCGGCGGCGACGGCGCCACCGGCACCGACCTGCTGGTGGCCCTGGTCGCCGACCCGCAGTCCCGTGCCGTCGAGGTGCTGGCCCGCGCGGGGATCGACGCGGCCGCGGTGTCCGGCGGGCGGGAGGGCGGGGTGCTGGAGGCGCGCTGAGCGACGGACAGGCCGGCCGGTCCAGCCGCTGAGACAGGTGTCATCGGGGATGACGCTCATGTCAGCGCCTGTCATCATGGGCCGGTGCATACGACTGAGAGCAGGGGTGGCCACCACGGCAAGGGCGTCGGGCTCGGGCTCGCGCTCGCGTCCGCGGTCGCCTTCGGAGGATCCGGCGTCGCGGCCAAACCGCTGATCGAGGCAGGGCTCGACCCACTCCACGTGGTGTGGCTAAGGGTGACCGGCGCCGCCCTGGTGATGCTGCCGCTCGCCGTCCGCCACCGCGCCCTGCTGCGCAGTCGCCCCGCGCTGCTCGCCGGGTTCGGGCTGCTCGGCGTGGCCGGTGTCCAGGCGTTCTACTTCGCCTCGATCTCCCGCATACCTGTCGGGGTCGCGCTGCTCGTCGAGTACCTCGCCCCGGCCCTCGTCCTCGGCTGGGTGCGGTTCGTGCAGCGACGGCCGGTCACGCGGGCCGCCGCGGCCGGTGTGGTCCTCGCGGTCGGCGGCCTCGCCTGTGTCGTCGAGGTCTGGTCGGGGCTGAGCTTCGACGCCGTCGGCCTCCTCCTCGCGCTCGGCGCCGCCTGCTGCCAGGTCGGCTACTTCGTCCTGTCCGACCAGGGCAGCGACTCCGGGGCCGACGCCCCCGCCCCGCTCGGCGTCATCGCGTACGGCCTCCTCGTCGGCGCGGCCGTGCTGACCGTCGTGGCCCGCCCCTGGACGATGGACTGGTCCGTGCTCGGCGGCACCGCCGAGATGAACGGCACCTCGGTCGCCGCCGCCCTGCTGCTGTCCTGGATCGTCCTCGTCGCCACCGTCGTCGCCTATGTGACCGGCGTCGTCTCCGTGCGCCGGCTCTCGCCGCAGGTCGCCGGTGTGGTGGCCTGTCTCGAAGCGGTCATCGCGACCGTCCTGGCCTGGGTGCTGCTCGGCGAGCACCTGTCCGCCCCGCAGATCGTCGGCGGCGCGGTCGTCCTGGCCGGTGCCTTCATCGCGCAGTCCTCGACGCCGGCCAGGGGCGCCTCGGAGCCGCTGGCGAGCGGCGGCCCGGAAAGGGAGTTGTCCGCCCGGTCGACGGCTGTCTAGGCTGCCGATCATGCACCTGCTCCGCGTCATCGCGCCGCCCGCCGCCTGAGGCGGGCCCTCCGGAACCCACGCCCGGCCGCCGGCCGGGCGTCACGGTGCTGCCCGCAGACGAAGTCCACGGACCCCGCTGAGCCGGGTCCCTCACTTCTGCGTGTCTGCGGAGACGACAAGTGTCGAACGCTGTTTCCGGCCTGCCCGTCGGGCGAGGCCTTCTCTGTCTGATCATCGCCGGTGTCGCCTGGGGCACCGCGGGCGCGGTCGCCGCGCTGGCCTACGGGGTCAGCGACCTGGGGCCGATCGCCCTGTCCTTCTGGCGGTGCGTGTCCGGGCTGGTGCTGCTGACCGCCGTACGCCTGGTGCGCCCCCGGGCCCGCCTCGCCGTACGCGAGCCGCTCCGCCGCAAGGCGCTGCGGGCCGGAGCGACCGGTCTTGGGCTCGCCGTCTTCCAGACCGGCTACTTCGCGGCCGTGGCGGCCACCGGACTCGCCGTGGCCACGGTCGTCACCCTCGGCGCGGGCCCCGTCCTCGTCGCGCTCGGCGCGCGGCTGACCCTGGCGGAGCGGCTGGGGTCTGCCGGTGCCGTCGCCGTCGGTGGCGCGCTGGCCGGACTCGGGGTGCTGACGCTCGGCGGCACGGGCCCGTCCGTACGGCCGTGGGGCGTGCTGCTCGCCCTGGCGTCGGCGGCCGGGGGTGCCGCGATGACCCTGCTCACCCGCCGCTGGGGCCGCGAGGACGGGGCGGACGGCATCGACACCTCCGTCGGGGTCTTCGCGGTCACCAGCGCGCTGCTGCTGCCGTTCGCCCTGGCCGAGGGGCTGGTGCCGCGCACCACCGAACCCGGGCTGCTGCTCTGGCTGCTGGCCTACCTCGCGGCGGTGCCCACCGCCCTCGCCTACGCGCTGTACTTCGCGGGCGCGGCCGCGGTGCGGGCGGCCACCGTGTCCGTGATCATGCTCCTCGAGCCGGTCAGCGCTGCGGGGCTCGCCGTCGTCCTGCTCGGCGAGCACCTCACGGCGCCGACGGTCGTCGGCACCCTGCTGATGCTGGGCTCCGTGACGGGGCTAGCGGTGGCGGAGGCGCGGGGGGCGGGGTGGGGCTCTGGGTGAGGCCGGGGCTCGGGGGCTTGGTGTCGCCGCTTCCACAGCAGGCGGCGGCACCTGTCGCGTCGAGGGCATGGAGGGGTGAACGTCCAGGGCGCACTCCGCCAGGTCCGCAGGTCGGCACCCTGACATGTGTCAGGGCCGCGGTGCCCCCGGCGCTGTCTATCGTTCGAACTCGCGCCACAGCAGTCCCGGCCGAAGTCGCTCCACCGGTCTCGTCACGAAGCGGGACGCAGGGGGGACGTTCAGGTCAGACACCTCAGGTACCCGCCCCACAGGGCGGAACGGAAGGGCAGGACATGAAGAGCCTCTGGAAGCGCGCAGTCGCCACCGGAACAGCGGGGATCGCTCTCGCCGGCGGACTCGGTCTCGCGGCCGCCTCACCCGCGTCGGCGGCGGAGGGCAACGTGCTGCAGTGCAACACCTGGATCTCGGACAATCGCGCCTACGGCAACTGCTACAACCCCGGGACGCAGCTGCACGCCTTCTCCGTGCGCGCCATCTGCGGCTGGTCCCCGGACTCCTACTCGAACTGGGTGTATGTGTCGCCGCGCACGAGCAGCAGCATCGGTGTCGGCTGCGGCCCGTTGAGCACCGGCGTCGGCGGCGTGGCGATCGAGTACGGCGGCTGATCGTCCCGGGACGCCGAGATCCATCGGGCGTCCGCTGAAAGGACGATGACGATCGTGGTTTCCGGCCCTGTCGCGTGAGCGGCGGGGCCGGACTCGTCACGTGCTGATCGGCGAGCTGGTCGACGCGCTCGTCACGGGCGCGCCTCGGCTGCCTGGCCGCCCGCTGCCCGACCCGCGACTCGGGGCGAGGGCCGTGAACGCGGTGGGCGTCCTGGCCCGGGTCACCGGGCAGGACGTCGAGCAGACCGGCAGGGTGTGGTGCGGGGGGACCGGCTCACAAGGCCCTGAGGTAGTCCGGGAGTTCGGTGTCAGGGGCGAGGAGGGCGTCGGCGACCGGGGTCTCGTAGCCCTTGCGCAGGGGGACCACGCCGGCCCAGTGGGGGAGGTCGAGGTCCTCGGGCTCGTCGTTGACGCCGCCCGTGCGGAGCTTGGCGGAGACCTCGTTCAGGTCGAGCCGGATCACCGCGGTCGCTGCCAGCTCCTTCTTGTTGGCGGGCCGGGAGTCACGCGACCGGCCGGCGACGACGTGGTCGACGAGCGCGTCGAGGGCGAGGCGCTTCTCCTCCGGGTCCGTCACGTCGTGCGCGGTGCCGTGCACCACCACCGAGCGGTAGTTGATCGAGTGGTGGAAGGCCGAGCGGGCCAGGATCAGCGCGTCGACATGCGTCACCGTCAGGCACACCGGCAGGCCCGGTTCGGCCTTGCCGGTCATCCGCAGCGGCCGCGAGCCGGTCGAGCCGTGCACGTACAGGGTCTCCCCGACCCGGGCGTAGAGCGTGGGCAGCACGACCGGGGCGCCGTCCCGGACGAAGCCGAGGTGGCAGACGTAGGCCTCGTCGAGTATCGCGTGCACGAGCTCCTTGTCGTACGCGGCCCGGTCGGGGGAACGGGTGGGGACCGTGCGGGCGGTCGCCGGGTAGGTCGTCGGCTCGGTGGTCGGCTGCTGGGTCCCCTGCATGGTGTGCTCCTGATCCGGTGGTCGAGTCGAGTCGTCCCGAGGCGCGGTGACGGTGGTGCGGCGGTTGCCATCTGTATTGCACTAGTGCATAGTGTGCTTTGTGCTAGGAGGATACAAGATCGAGGGGCGGCGTGCAGCCGAGATTGCGGCGAGCGTCGAGCGCGCGGTCGGTGCCGGTGACCTGAAGGCGGGGCAACTGCTGCCACCGATGCGGGAGTTGGCTGTCGAGCTGGGAGTGAACCCCAACACGGTCGCGGCCGCGTACCGGACCCTGCGGGAGCGCGGGGTGATCGAGACCGCGGGGCGGCGCGGCAGCCGGGTGCGGGCCAAGCCGGCCACGACCGGGCGCGAGTCCATCCGGGTGGATGTGCCGGCGGGCGTGCGGGACGTGGCGAACGGCAATCCGGACCCGGGGCTGCTGCCACCCCTGGCGGGCGTCTTCGCGGCGGCCGCCGAGCGCAACGACCGGGAGCCGGTTCTGTACGGGGATGACGCCGTCGAGCCGGAGCTGGCGCGCCTGACGCGGGCCGCGCTGGACGCCGACGGGGTGCCGGACGGGCCCGTCGAGGTCGCGTGCGGCTCGCTCGACGTGATCGAACGCGTCCTCGCGGTCCACCTCAAGCCGGGCGACACCGTCGCCGTGGAGGACCCCGGCTGGGGGAGCCTGCTCGACCTCGTCCCGGCGCTCGGGCTGCGCACGGCGCCTGTCGGGGTCGACGACGAGGGGCCGCTCCCGGACGACGTACGCCGAGTGCTGGCGGCGGGGGCGCGTGCGCTCGTCGTCACCGACCGGGCGCAGAACCCGACCGGCGCCGCGGTGAGCGCGGCACGCGCGCGTGCGCTGCGGGCGGTGCTGAAGGAGCACCCTGACGTGCTGCTCATCGAGGACGACCATGGCCACGGCATCGTCGACCTCCCGCTGCACCCCCTGGCCGGCACCACCCGCACCTGGGCCTTCGTCCGCTCGGCGGCCAAGGCCTACGGCCCCGACCTGCGGCTCGCCGTGTTCACCGGGGACGCCGTCACCGTCGACCGCGTCCGCGGGCGGCAGCGGCTCGGGCCCGGCTGGGTCAGCCGGATCAGTCAGCGCGCCCTCGCCGCGTTGTGGGCCGACGGCGCGGTCGACCCGAAGACGGTGGCCGGGGCCTACGGGGCCCGCCGGGACTCGCTGATCGCCGCGCTCGCGCAGCGGGGGATCGCCGCGCACGGCCGCAGCGGCATGAACGTGTGGATCCCGGTGCCGGACGAGACCGGTGCCGTGGCCCGGCTGCTGCACGCCGGGTGGGCGGTGGCACCGGGTGCCCGCTTCCGGTTGGGGGCGGCGCCCGGCATCCGGGTCACCGTCTCGACGCTGACGCGGGAGGAGACGGTACGACTGGCGGAGGCCATCGCCGCGGCGGTGGGGGCGGGGCCGGGGCGGGGGGTCGTCTGAGGCCCTGGCGTCACCGTCCCGCGGCGTCCGGTGCGCACTTCTCCAGAGGGGGCGCCCCCGGGCGGTCGGGGAGGTCGGGGGTCGGTTGGGGCGGGGTCGGGACGTCTCCGTTCGGCTCGGGCCGGGCGGGGTGCTCGTTGTCCGGTCGGCGCGGGGTCCGCGTGCCTGTGACCGGGTGCGATCGCGGGCCCCTCGGCCGGGGCTTCGCCTGTGTCAGAGCCGCCCCCGCCAGCACGATCACCGCGCCGACCGGAGTGGACCAGGTGAGCGTCTCGCCGAGGAGGGCGACACCCGCGACGGTCGCGATGACCGGGATGAAGTAGGTGACCAACTGGGCGGTGGTCGGGCCGACTTCCGCGACCAGTCCGTACTGGAGGAGCACCGCGAGCCCGGTGCCCAGGGCGCCCAGGGCCGCGATCGCCAGCAGGGGGGTCACGGCGAGGTGGGTGGGGATGCCGGTGAACAGCGGCGTGACCAGAGCCAGTTGTGCGGTGGCCAGCAGCAACTGCCCGCCCGTCAGGGAGAGGTGGGACAGACCGGACCCGGCGAGGGTGCGACGGACGTAGATCCAGCCGACCGGGTAGCTCAGCGAGGCCAGCAGGGCCAGCGCGGTGCCCCGGGCGTCCAGGCCGTCGAAGCCCTGCCAGGCGCCGAGGACCGTGAGCACCCCGAGGAAGCCGACGCCGAGACCGGCCACCCTCAGCCGCGACGGCCGGTCCTCCGACAGCGCGACCAGCGACAGCGCCATGCCCCACAGCGGCGAGGTCGCGTTGCAGATGCCCGCGAGCGTGGACGGGATGGTCAGTTCCGCGTAGGCGAAGAGGGAGAAGGGGAGCGCGTTCAGGAGGAACGCGGCGACCGCCAGGTGCCCCCAGGTGCGTGCCCCGCGCGGCAGCCGCTCCCGGCGGACCGCCATCGCCGAGGCGAGGACCACCGTCCCGAACGCCAGTCGGCCCAGAGTGACTTGGAAGGGTGCGTAGTCCTCGGTACCCACCTTGATGAGCAGGAAGCTGAAACCCCAGATCAGCGCGAGGGTGGCGAAGCGCAGACGCCAGTCGAGGGCGGGGGGTCGGGGTGCGGTGGTGGTGGCGGTGGTCATGCGGTCCACTCCGGCGGGGTCATGAATGCCTTCTGGCGAGGTCGTGATGTCGTGATGTCGTGGGTGCGTGATGCGCGTGGGCTTGCTGGGCTTGGTGGGGTCGTGAGGTCCACTCTCGCGGTGCGAATCTCGTAGCACAATCGAGAATTTCGACCCGGTATCTCGTAGCATCGCTTACATGTTGAACCTGGAGCGCCTGCGCACCCTGGACGCCCTCGCCCGGCACGGCTCGGTGAGCGGCGCCGCCGAGGGGCTGCACATCACGACGTCCGCCGTCTCGCAGCAGATGGCCAAGCTTGAGCGTGAGGTCGGCCAGCAGCTCCTCGCCAAGAACGGGCGGGGTGTGCGGCTCACGGACGCCGGCCGGCTGCTCGCCGAGCACGCGGCCCGCATCCTGTCCCAGGTCGCACTCGCCCAGTCCGATCTGGAGGCCCAACGCGGCCAGGTGGTCGGCGAGTTGCGGCTCTCGGCGTTCCCGACCGCCGCGCGCGGACTGTTCCCCGTGGCGCTCGCCGCCCTCAGGTCGGACCACCCCGCGCTGCGGGTCCGCTCGTGCGAGCTGGAGCCGGAGCACGCCATCGCGGGCGTGATCCGCGGCGACCTCGACCTCGCGGTGGTGCTCGACTGGTACAACAAGCCGATGCCGCTCCCGGACGGCCTGGTCAAGGCGTCCGTCCTGGACGACCCGGCGGACGTGGCGTTGCCCGTCGGGCACCGGCTCGCCGACCGCGACGAAGTGGATCTCGCGGAGTTCGCCGAGGACGAGTGGATCACCTGGGGCGAGGGCGAGTTCTGTCACGAGTGGCTGATGTTCACCCTGCGCTCCAAGGGCATCGAGCCCGTCATCGGCCACCGCGCCGCCGAGACCCACACCCAACTAGGGCTCGTCGCCGCCGGGTTGGGCGTCTGCATCGCCCCGCTGCTGGGGCGCCACCCGGTACCCGAAGGGGTCGTGACCGTCCCGCTCAAGCAGCGCGTCCGCCGGCATGTGTACGTCGTCTGGCGCGCGGACGCCGACCGCCGCCCGTCGATCAGGGCAGCGGTCGAGGCGCTGCGGAGGGCGGCGACGACCCTCGGCTGACCTCCCCGCAGGCCTCGCGGCTCCTACAGCGCGGCCAGCTTCCGGAAGTCCCACGACACGATCTTCTCCGGCGTCAGCCGCATCCACGCGTGCCGCCCGTCGTGCGGCATCTCGTCGAGCCCGAAGTTCTTGCGCGCGAACAGCGTCTCCGGGACGTCGAGTTCGGCGTAGAGGTCGCCGACCCGCGGCGCCTCGCCCACGAACTCCACGGCCCCGGTCAGCTCGACGCCCCGCAGTTCGTCGTACTCCTCGCCGGTGTCGACCACGATCGCGACCCGGGGATCGCGGCGCAGGTCGGTCCAGCGTTTGCTCTTCACCACCGAGTACAGCCACAGCGAGGTGCCGTCCCAGGCGAACCAGAGCGTGCTGACGTGCGGCGCGCCGCCCGCGGACACGGTGGCGACCCGGCAGGTGCGCTGGCTGGTCAGGAACTCGTCCAGCTCGCCCGGCGTCATCATGATCTTCCGGCCCCGGCGCTGCTGAGTGACGGTCATACGGCCCCCTCTTCCTTCTCCCACGTCGTGCCAGAGGAGAGATCCTCTGACATCACGTCAGAAAAGGATGCGGTGTCTTCCGTCCCCACGCAATGGTGGTTACGCTCGCCCGCCCCACCACCGGCGACCTGGGGGCGACCGTGCCGTCGAACGAACAGCTCCGCGAGCTCCTCGATCCGCGCTCCACCGTGCTGTTGACCGTCGAGTGCCAGCAGGGCGTCGTCGGCACGGACAGCGCGCTGCCCGAACTCGCCGAGGAGGCACGCCGATCGGGCGCCCTCGCCCACGTCGCCCGACTCGTGGCAGCCGCGCACGACAGCGGCGTCCAGGTGATCCACGCGATCGCCGAACGCCGTCCCGACGGCCGCGGCGCCAACCGCAACGCCCGGCTGTTCCGCGCCGCCGAACGGCTCCCCGTCCAGCAGCTGTCGGGCACCGGCGCGGTCCGGGTCGCGGCGCCGATCGAGGTCCGCGAGGAGGACCTGGTCGTACGGCGACTGCACGGGCTGTCGCCGATCCAGGGCACCGACGTCGACCCGCTGCTGCGCAACCTGGGCTGCCGCACGCTCGTCGTCACCGGTGTCTCCGCCAACGTGGCGGTCCCCAACGCCGTGTTCGACGCGGTCAACCGCGGTTACCACGTCGTGGTGCCCGCGGACGCCATCGCGGGGGTGCCCTCCGACTACACCTCCGCGATGATCCGCAACACCCTCGCGCTGGTCGCCACGGTGGCGAGCACGGCGGACGTCCTGGACTGCCTTGCCCGGCGACGCGGCCCGGCCGCGCCCGAGTTCACGCCAGCGTGATCGACTCCCCGCTCACGCTGATCTTCTCCTCGGGCAGCGGCTGGGTCGCGGGCCCCTTCTTCACGCTGCCGTCGGTCACCGAGAACTCGCTCTTGTGGCAGGGACAGGTGATGACCCCGTCGCTGATCCCCGTCACCGCGCACCCCTGGTGGGTGCACTTGGCCGAGAAGGCCTTGAACTCGCCCGCGGTGGGCTGGGTGACCACCACGCCCGCCTCCTTGAAGATCTTGCCGCCGCCCTCGGGTATGTCCGAGGTCTTCCCCAGCTCGGTCCCCGAGGAGGCCGAGGAGGACCCGTCGTCCGACCCGCACGCGTTCAGTGAGAGGGCTAGCCCCGCCGCCCCCACCGCCGCCACGACGGTGCGGCGGCTCGGTGTCGAGGTGGGATGAAGCGTCTCGCCGGCCATGGTCACGTCCCTTCCAGGATGTCTCTGAACTGCCCAGGGGTACGGACCCGGCGTGCCGGTTGTTCAGTCACGCGTCGGTAACCTGGGGCGATGCTCAAGGAAGCCATCGCGACCCGCTACATCACGCCCCTGCGTGAGGGCGGCTCGCTGCCGGGACTCGTCGAGGCCGACGACCTCGGGACGTACGTCATCAAGTTCACCGGCGCCGGTCAGGGCCGCAAGACGCTGGTCGCCGAGGTGGTCGTCGGCGAGCTGGCCCGCCGGCTCGGCCTGCGGGTGCCCGGGCTGGTCACGCTCGACCTCGACCCCGTGCTCGGCCTCGGCGAACCCGAGCAGCAGGTGCAGGACCTGCTGCGCGGCAGCGGCGGCACCAACCTCGGCATGGACTTCCTCTCCGGCGCGCTCGGTTTCGACCCCCTCGCCTTCACGGTGAGCGCCGAGGACGCCGGGCGGATCGTCTGGTTCGACGCGCTGGTCAACAACGTCGACCGGTCCTGGCGCAACCCCAACCTGCTGATGTGGCAGGGCGAGTTGTGGCTCATCGACCACGGCGCCACCATGATCTGGCACCACAACTGGCCCGGCGCCGAGGCCTCCGCCGCCCGCCCCTACGACGCCTCGGACCACGCTCTCGCCGGCTTCCGGCCGGATGTCCGGGCGGCCGCCGCGGAGTTGGCCCCCCTCGTCACCGCGGACCTTCTCGCCGAGGTCACTGCCGAGGTCCCGGACGTCTGGCTGGCCGACGAACCCGGCTTCGACACCCCCGACGAGCTCAGAAACGCCTACGCGCGGCCCCTGCTGGCCCGCGCCACCCTCATCCACGACCGCATCCAGGGGATCAAGTGAGCGAGCGCCACATCCACATGGCCGGCAGTGTGGTCGAGCGGCACATCATCAAGGGGGGCGAGGGCGGCGGCCGGGACGTCTTCGAGTACGCCCTGCTGCGCCTGGTCCCGCGCGTCGAACGCGGCGAGTACGTCAACGCCGGTGTGCTCGTCTACTGCCGGGCCAAGGCCTACGTCGGCGCCCGCACCCACCTCGACGAGGCCCGGCTGCTGGCGCTGGACCCGGCGGCGGACGTGGCCGGGGTGCGGGCCGCGCTGAGCGCGGTGGAGCGCGTCTGCGAGGGCGGCGACGCCGCGGGGCCGGCCGGCGCGGACGACGCCGGGCGGCGCTTCCGCTGGCTGGTCGCGCCCCGCTCGACGGTCGTGCAGCCGGGGCCTGTGCACACCGGGCTCACCGCCGATCCGGTGGCCGAGACGGAGCGGCTCCTCGACCTCCTGGTCAGGTAATGGATCACACCCTGGCCGCGCGGCGTTGACACCGGGTGCCAGGCCTTCTAGCGTCACGTCTGCCGAAGGTACTAAGCGGTCGCTCACCGATCGGGCCGCACATTCTTCAAGGGCGAGGAGAACGAGCAATGTCCACCACTGAGCAGCGGGTAGCCATCGTCACGGGCGCCGCGCGCGGCATCGGTGCCGCCACCGCCGTACGACTGGCCGCCGAGGGCCGCGCGGTCGCCGTGATCGACCTCGACGAGGCCGCCTGCAAGGACACCGTGGAGAAGATCACCGCGGCCGGCGGCAAGGCGATCGCGGTCGGCGCGGACGTCTCCGACGAGGCCCAGGTCGAGGCGGCCGTCGCTCGGGTCGTCACCGAGCTCGGCGCCCCGACGATCCTCGTCAACAACGCGGGCGTGCTCCGCGACAACCTGCTGTTCAAGATGAGCACCTCGGACTGGGACACCGTCCTGGGCGTGCACCTGCGCGGCTCCTTCCTGATGACGAAGGCCGTCCAGAAGCACATGGTCGACGCCGGCTTCGGCCGCGTGGTCAACCTGTCCTCCTCCTCGGCGCTCGGCAACCGCGGCCAGGCCAACTACTCCGCCGCCAAGGCCGGCCTCCAGGGCTTCACCAAGACTCTCGCCATCGAGCTCGGCAAGTTCGGCATCACCGCCAACGCCGTCGCCCCCGGCTTCATCGCCACCGACATGACCGCCGCCACCGCCGCCCGCGTCGGCATGGGCTTCGAGGAGTTCAAGGCCGCCGCCGCCACCCAGATCCCGGTCGCCCGCGTCGGCGAGCCCGACGACATCGCCAACGCGATCGCCTTCTTCACGAACGAGGCCGCCGGCTTCGTCTCCGGCCAGGTGCTGTACGTGGCCGGCGGACCGCTCGACTAGGGATCACGGACATGACTGAACTTCCTGAGCTCTCCGGCAAGGTCGCCCTCGTCACCGGCGCCAGCCGCGGCATCGGCTACGGCATCGCCGAGGCCCTCGTCGCCCGCGGCGACCGCGTCGTCATCACCGGCCGGGGCGAGGACGCCCTGAAGGAGGCCGTCGAGCAGCTCGGCGCCGACCGTGTCATCGGCGTCCCCGGCAAGGCTCACGACGAGGCCCACCAGGCCGTCGTCGTCGAGCGTGCCATGGAGGCCTTCGGCCGCGTGGACTACCTGGTCAACAACGCCGGAACCAACCCGGTGTTCGGCCCGATCGCCGACCTCGACCTGAACGTCGCCCGCAAGGTGTTCGAGACCAACGTGATCTCGGCGCTCGGCTTCGCCCAGAAGACCTGGCACGCCTGGCAGAAGGACAACGGCGGCGCGATCGTCAACATCGCCTCCGTCGCGGGCGTCGCGCCCTCGCCCTTCATCGCCGCGTACGGCGTCAGCAAGGCCGCCATGATCAACCTGACCGCGCAGCTCGCCCACGAGTTCGCGCCCAAGGTGCGGGTCAACGCGATCGCCCCGGCGGTCGTGAAGACCAAGTTCGCGCAGGCGCTGTACGAGGGCCGGGAGGCCGAGGCCGCCGCGTCCTACCCGCTGGGCCGGCTCGGCGTACCGTCCGACATCGGCGGCGCCGCCGCGTTCCTCACCTCCGCGCAGTCCGACTGGATCACCGGTCAGACGCTCGTCGTCGACGGCGGCATCTTCCTCAACGCCGGCGTCGGCTGACCTCCGCCGCGTGGAACACGGGCGCCACCGGACACCGGTGGCGCCCGTCTCCATGCTCAGGACCCGCACAGGCCGTTGACAACGTCGTCACGCAGAGGGGGGCCGGGAACCCGACGGCAGGGCCCGGTTCAGGGCGCGTGAAGCTGCGGTATGGTCTGCCAACCCTTGGTATGGCAGCTCGAGGAGCGTGCGCGTGTTCAACCGGAACAGAGGCCTTCGGCGGATGGCGGCCTTCGCATCCATATCGTCGCTGGTGGCCGGATGTGGCGTCCTGTCGTCGGACTCGTCGGACGAGGGCGGCCCGATCGTCGTGGGGACGACCAGCGCCCCGAGCACCCTGGACCCCGCCGCGTCCTGGGACAGCTCCTGGGAGCTGTTCCGGAACATCTACCAGACGCTGCTCAGCTACCCCTACGGCGCCACCACGCCCCAGCCGGACGCCGCCGAGAGCTGCGCGTTCACCGACTCCTCGAACACCGCCTACCGCTGCGAACTGCGCAAGGGCCTGACGTTCTCCGACGGCGACCCGCTCGACGCGCAGGCCGTCAAGTACTCCATCGACCGCATCGGCAAGATCAACGTCAACGGCGGCCCCGCCGGCCTGCTGGGCAGCCTCGACCGGGTCCAGGTACTGGGCGACCGCGAGATCGTCTTCCACCTCAACAAGCCCGACGCCACCTTCCCGTTCGTGCTCGCCACGCCCGCCATGTCGATCGTCGACCCCGGCGACTACCCGGCCGGATCGCTGCGCAAGGACGACGGCGTCGTCGGCTCCGGTCCGTACACCCTCCAGTCGTACAGCGACTCCCAGGCCGAACTCGTCAAGAACGACTCCTACGACGGGTCCGCCGAGCGCAAGAACGACGCGGTGACCATCCGCTACTTCAAGGACTCCGCGCCGATGGTCGAGGGCCTGCGCGACGGCTCGCTCGACGTCGCCTTCCGCGGTCTCGGCGCCGAGGACATCGTCGAGCTGGACCGGCAGCAGGCCGACGACGAGCTCCAGCTCATCGAGGGCTCCGGCACCGAGATCAACTACCTGGTGTTCAACCCGAAGGACACCTGGGCCGGCAACCCCGCGGTCCGCCGGGCCATCGCCCAGGTCGTCGACCGCGGGGCCATCGCGCACAAGGTCTACAAGGACACCGTCGAGCCGCTGTACTCGATGGTCCCCAAGGGCCTGACCGGCCACACCACCGGTTTCTTCGACGACTTCGGCAACCCCAGTGCCGCCAAGGCGAAGAAGATCCTCACCGAGGCGGGCATCACCCGGACCGTCCCGCTGGAGTTCTGGTACACCACCGACCGCTACGGCTCCGCCACCAAGGCCGAGTTCGAGGAGCTCAAGCGGCAGCTGGAGGGCTCCGGCCTGTTCAGGATCACCCTGAAGAGCCGCCCCTGGAAGACGTACGTGACGGGCTACCAGAACGGCGAGTACCCGGTGTTCGGCCGCGGTTGGTTCCCCGACTTCCCCGACGCCGACAACTTCATCGCCCCGTTCGTCGGCAACCAGAACGCGCTCGGCACGCCCTACCCCGCCACCAAGATCACCGCGGACCTGCTGCCGCGCTCCCGCAGCGAGAGCGACCGCAGCAGCGTCGAGACGGAGTTCGAGGAGGCCCAGCAGATCCTCGTCGACGACGCCCGGCTGCTGCCGCTGTGGCAGGGCCGCCAGTACGTGGCCGCGAGCGACGACATTGCCGGCGGCGAACGCGCGCTGGACCCGTCGACGATCATGCTGATGGGCGAGCTGTACCGCAAGACCAGCTGGTAGCACGGACTTTCCCGGGTGCGGGGGCCGCTGTCAGTGGTCGCCTGTAGGTTCTGAGGCCTGAAGGTTTCCGAGACCTGACGTGGCCGCGCGGCGGTCACCGCACACCGTGAGGAAGTTGACGTGACCGACATCGCCATGCTGCCCGAGTCCTGGCGCGGGGTCCTGGGCGACGAGCTCCAGCAGCCCTACTTCAAGGAGCTGACCGAGTTCGTCGAGGAGGAGCGGGCGAAGGGTCCCGTCTTTCCGCCGCGCGAGGAGGTCTTCGCCGCGCTGGACGCGACGCCGTACGACCGGGTGAAGGTCCTCGTCCTCGGCCAGGACCCGTACCACGGCGAGGGCCAGGGGCACGGGCTGTGCTTCTCGGTGCGCCCCGGCGTGAAGACCCCGCCCTCCCTGCGGAACATCTACAAGGAGATGAAGGACGAGCTGGGCCTGGAGGTGCCCGACAACGGCTATCTGATGCCGTGGGCCCAGCAGGGCGTCCTGCTGCTCAACGCGGTGCTCACCGTCCGGTCCGGCGAGGCGAACTCGCACAAGGGCAAGGGGTGGGAGAAGTTCACCGACGCGGTCATCCGCGCGGTCGCCGACCGGCCCGACCCGGCGGTCTTCGTGCTGTGGGGCAACTACGCCCAGAAGAAGCTCCCCCTGATCGACGAGACACGGCATGTCGTGGTCAAGGGCGCGCACCCCTCACCGCTGTCGGCGAAGAAGTTCTTCGGCTCCCGCCCGTTCACGCAGATCAACGAGGCGGTCGCCCGCCAGGGCCACGAACCCATCGACTGGACGATCCCGAACCTGGGCTGACCACCGCCGGGCCGGTCCCCGTCGGACCGGCCCGGTGCCGCCTGACCGGGATTGCCGGCGGCGGCCGTTAGCGTCGGGTGGTATCGACCGACGAGTGGCCCGGAGGACGCGGTGGCGGAGCGACAGGAGCAGACGGCGCCGGATGCCGTGATGACGCGGATCGGGCAGGTCGTCATGCTGTATCACGCGGGGGACCGCGAGGAGGCCCGGCACCGTTTCCTGGACCTGTGGGCGGAGATCGGGGAGGACGGCGACCCGCTGCACCGCTGCACCCTCGCCCACTACATGGCCGACACCCATGACGACCCCTTCGACGAACTCGCCTGGGACCTGAGGGCGTTGACGGCGGCCGAGGAACTCAGCGACGGCCGCCTCGCCGAGCGCGAGGGAGCGCTCGCGGTGCGCGCGCTGTACCCCTCGCTGCATCTGAACCTGGCCGCCGACTATGTGAAGCTCGGCCGCTCCGACGCCGCCCGCACCCATCTGCGCCGGGCGCGCGGCGCGGCCGAGTCGCTCGGCGAGGACAGCTACGGCGACGGGGTGCGGGCCGCGATCAGCCGACTGGAGCTACGGCTCGGCGAGGGCGGCCCCTCCGACGCCGGAGGGTGGGGGCCGCCGCGCCAGCGGCCGTGAGAGGTCGGGGGCTGCTGGAGGGGGCACGGAAGACCGGGCGAGAGGGCCCCTAGCGGCCGTACGTCCGCTCGCAGATGACCGCCTCCGGGCTGCCCTTGCGCCACGCCCCGTACTGCTTGCCGAGCTTGCAGACGTCGGGGTTCTTCGGCATCTGCTCGGCCACGTCGGGCAGCTCCACGCGCGGTCGCTCCGGCCGGGGGACCTCCGGGCGCCGGTCCTGGGGGCGGTCCGGTCGGGGGTGCGGCTGGGAGCGGGGCGCCGGCTGCTCCGGCGCCGGTGCCGCGGCGGAGGGGGGCGCCTGCGTCGGGGCGGGAGTGCCGCGTCTCGACTTCCGGGACGACTCGATGAGTTGCAGGGCCTCCTGGGCCGGTGCCTGCACCACCTGGGGCTCCGCCCGGCCGTCGGGTCGCGGCGCCGACGGCTGGGTCGGCGCCACCGGCGGCCCCGGCGCGACGGAGGGGTGCTGGACCGTCACACAGCCGGAGAGGGCCGAGACAGCCACGGTGACCAGGAGCGTTGCCGTTGTCGTCGTTCGATGCACCCGCGCAACTCTGCTGGGTCGCGCCGGGTTTGGGACAGCGGACAAGCGGAGGTTGCCCCGCACGGGTGATCTCCGGCCCCGTACGGAGGGTGGTCCCGCCGCGAGGCTGACGTCAGTCGCCCTTCGCGCCGTCGAGACGCTCGCGGATCAGGTCGGCGTGGCCGTTGTGGCGGGCGTACTCCTCGATCATGTGGGTGTAGATCCACCGGAGGTTGAAGCGCTCGCCGGTGCGCCGGTGCTTGCCCGCGGACAGGTCGTCCAGGCCGAAGCGGGCCGCGTTCGCCCGCGCCACGTCGATCTCCGCCTGCCAGGTGGCGTACGCCTCCGCCCAGGTGTCCGCCTCGGTGAGATGGAACTCGCCGTCCGGGTCCTCGTCGCTGTAGTAGATCGGCCCCTGGTCGTCGTCGGCCAGCACCGTGCGGAACCAGCCGCGCTCGCACTCCGCCAGATGCCGTACCAGCCCCATCAGGGACAGCTCGGACGGTTCCACGGCGGCGGTGCGCAGCTGGGCGTCGGTCAGGCCCTCGCACTTCCAGGCCAGGGTCTGCCGGTGGTAGTCCAGCCAGCCCTCCAGCATGGTGCGTTCGTCGGCGGTCGCGGGCGGTTCGGTGCGCTGTGTGGTCATGCTCGCATCGTGTCCCGGCCGACCGGGTTCCCGCCAGGCGTTTTCACGGGCGCAGCATCCCGTCGAGCAGTTCCCGCAGCCCCGCCCGCACCTCGTCGAGGCCCGGCACCCGGTTGCCGAACGAGCCGGCGACGCAGGAGAACATCAGCCCGTCCGCCCAGGCCACCAGCGACAGCACATGCCGTTCCGGGGCGGTCGAGCCCATCGCGGTGACGAGGACCGAGAGCTGGTCGCGGAAGCGGGCGCCCGTCGCGTCGAAGTAGGCCCGCAGCTCGGGGCGGCGGGTGGCCTCCAGGGCCAGTTCGTAGCGGGCGAGGCTGAGGTCGCGGTGGTGGGTCAGGGCGCGGTGCGTCGCCAGGGCGAGCGCGTGCGCCACGACGTCGAGGTCGGTCCCCGGCTCGGGCATCGCGTGCAGCCCCAGCACCTTCGCCTCACGGTCCGCGAGCCGCCGCACTGCCAGTTCCAGCAGCGCCTGCCGGGTGCGGGCGAGATTCGAGGTGGACCCCTGCGGCAGCTCCGCGGCCTCGTCGACCGCCCGGTGCGTGAGACCGCGCATCCCGCGCTCGGCGAGCAGGGCGAGGGCGGTGTCGGCGACGAGGTCGGCGCGATGGGCGGGTGCGGAGGGTGCGGTGCGTGCGGACATGAGCTCAACCTACCCGCCGTACTACAGCTGTAGTACAGTCGAGCCAACCTCGAACTACACCTGTAGTTCGCCGGTCTCCCGACCCGAGGAGCACCCATGGCACAGCCCCCGCGTGTGATCGTCATCGGCGGCGGCATAGGCGGCCTGACCGCGGCCGCCGCCCTGCACCTGAGCGGCCGGCGCGTCACCGTCCTGGAGCGGGCCCGCTCCCTGGAACCGGTCGGCGCCGCCATCTCCCTGTCACCCAACGCCCTGCGCGCCCTGGACGTCCTCGGCATCGGCGACGAGATCCGCGACCTCGCCGCCTGGTCGGGCGACGGGGGACTGCGCACCCCGCGCGGACGCTGGCTCTCCCGCTCCAGCGCCGCCGCAGCGGCCGAGCGCTTCGGTGGCCCGCTCGTCCTGCTGCACCGCGCCACCCTCGTCAACAGCCTCGCCGCGCTCCTCCCGCCGGACACCGTCCGCACCGCCGCCGAGACCACCCTCCTCGACCCCGGCGACACCCGCCGCCCGGCCCGTGTGCGCACCCCCGACGGCGAGCTGGAGGCCGACCTGGTCGTGGCCGCCGACGGCATCCGCTCCGCCGTACGCCGCGCGCTGTTCCCCGATCACCCCGGCGCGGTCTACTCCGGTTTCACCACCTGGCGGGTGGTGATCCCCGTGCCCGGCACGGAGTTCGCCCCGCACGAGACCTGGGGGCGGGGACGGATCTGGGGCACCCACCCGCTCAAGGACGGACGGGTCTACGCCTACGCCGCGGCCCTGGCACCCGCGGGGGAGCGGGCCGCGGACGAACGGGCCGAACTTGTCCGCCGCTACGGCGACTGGCACGACCCGATCCCCGCCGTGCTCGCCGCCACCCGGCCCGTGGACGTCCTGCGCCACGACGTCCACCACCTCGCCGAACCCCTGCCCGCCTTCCACCGCGGCCGGGTCGCCCTCCTCGGCGACGCCGCCCACGCCATGCCCCCGACCCTCGGCCAGGGCGGCAACCTGGCGATCGAGGACGCGGTCGTCCTCGCCCACCACCAGGCCGACCTTCCCGCCTACTCGGCGGCCCGCCTGCCCCGTACCAGCGCCGTCGCCCGCCAGGCCGTCCGCGTCGCACGCCTCAACATGACGCCCAACCGCGCCCTCGCCGCCGTACGCGACACCGCGATCACCGCGCTCTCCCTGGCCGGACCCGCCCTTGTCCTGCGCGGACTCGACGGCATCGCCGACTGGCGGCCTCCGCAGCGGCCGTATGCTTCGGTCCTGTCAGGCGCGGGCGAACGGTAGGGGAAGCAATGAAGGTCGGCTGCATCGGACTCGGGGACATCGCCCAGAAGGCCTATCTGCCGGTGCTCGGCGGCCTGCCCGGGGTCGAACTCCACCTCCAGACCCGTACGCCCGCCACCCTCGCCCGGGTCGCCGACGGGCTGCACCTGCCCGACGCACAGCGCCACCACGACCTCGACTCGCTCCTCGCCCAGGGGCTCGACGCCGCCTTCGTGCACGCGCCCACCGCCGTGCACCCGGAGATCGTGACGCGGCTCCTCGACGCGGGCGTTGCGACCTACGTCGACAAGCCGCTGGCGTACGAACTCGCCGACTCCGAGCGGATGGTGGCGCTCGCCGAGGAGCGCGGGGTGTCCCTCGCGGTCGGGTTCAACCGACGCTACGCGCCCGGGTACGCCCAGTGCGCCGACCACCCGCGCGAGCTGATCCTCATGCAGAAGAACCGGATCGGGCTGCCCGAGGAGCCCCGGTCGATGATCCTCGACGACTTCATCCACGTCGTCGACACCCTGCGCTTCCTCGCGCCGGGCCCGGTGGACGACGTCACCGTCCGTGGCCGCCTCCAGGACGGACTGCTGCACCACGTGGTGCTCCAGCTCTCCGGCGACGGCTTCACCGCGCTCGGGGTGATGAACCGGCTCAGCGGCTCCGCCGAGGAGATCCTGGAGGTGTCCGGGCAGGACACCAAGCGCCAGGTGGTCAACCTCGCCGAGATCGTCGACCACAAGGGGCAGCCGACCGTGCGGCGCCGCGGGGACTGGGTGCCGGTGGCCCGGCAGCGCGGCATCGAGCAGGTCGTCACGGCCTTCCTCGACGCGGTGCGGGCGGGAAAGGTGCTCAGCGCCCGGGACGCGCTGGCGACCCATGAGCTGTGCGAGCGGGTGGTACGCGCGGTTCAGGAGCGGCACGCCTGAGCCGCAGCGCCCTCAGGCCCTGCCCGGCGCACCAGCCGGCCACCACCAGCAGCGCCACGCGGGTCACCCAGTCGCCGAAGCGGACGTACGGGGTGACGCCCGTGGCCAGCGGCACCTGGTACACGGCCGTGGTGCTCGCGTCGGTGCCGAGCCACGAGCCGACGCGCTGCCCCTCGGCGCCGTAGACCGCGGAGACACCGGTCAGCGTGGCGTGCACCATAGGGCGGCCCGTCTCGGCGGCCCGCAGCGCGGCCAGGGAGGCGTGCTGCTCGGGGGCCCAGCTGTGCTGGAACGAGGACGTCGAGGACTGGGCGATCAGCACCTGGGCACCGCTGTCGGCCAGATGGCGGCTCATGTCGGGGAAGGCGGACTCGAAGCAGACCATCGGACCGACCCGCAGGCCGTTCCCGACGTCCATCACGACCTGCTCGCTGCCGTTGCGCCGGTCCTCGCCGGCCGCCTTGCCGACCGAGGTCGCCCAGCCGAGCAGCGAGCGGAACGGGATGTACTCGCCGAAGGGCACCAGTCGCATCTTGTCGTAGCGGTCACCGGTGAGCCCGTCGGGGCCGACCAGCACCGAACTCTTGTAGATGCCGGGCTTGTCCGAGCGCCGGGCGTCCACGTTGACCAGGATGTCGGCGCCGGTCTCGGCGGAGAGCCCGGCGAGCCTGCGGGCGAGGTCCCGCCGCTCGCCGAGGTCGAAGCCGACGCTGCTCTCGCCCCACACGACCAGGTCGACGCCCTGCCCGGCGAGCCGGCGGGTGAGCGCCTCCTCGCGGGCGAACCGCCGGTCGGGTCCGTCGATCACGCCCGCCTGCACGACGGCGATCCGCACCTGGCCGTCCGGGTGCGGGCGGGGCGACCACATCCAGGCCGCCGAGGTGACCGCGGCCGTGGCGAGAAGACCGGCCAGGGCGGGCACCCGCGACCGCCGCACCGTCACCAGCACGGCGACCGCCACGTTCACCGCCACCATCAGGAAGCTGATCAGCCACACCCCGCCCACCGAGGCCAGCCTCAGCGCCGGTTCCACCTCCCACTGACTGGCACCGAGCACGCCCCACGGCCCGCCGAGCCCCTGCCAGGAACGGACCAGTTCCACCAGCAGCCACCCCGAGGGCAGCACCAGCAGGGCGCCGGCGACCCGGGCGCGCGGGGGAGTCCCGGCGAGGAAGTGCCGCACCAGGGCGCCCCACGGCGCCCAGAGCGCCCCGAGCAGGGCGGCGATGACGAAGGTGAACACATGCAGGCTCGGCACCAGCCAGTGGTGCATCGCCAGCATGAAGCCGAACCCGCCGGACCAGCCGTCGTACGCCGCCCTCCGGCCCGTCGGCGCCGAGCGGATCAGCGCGATCCAGGGCACGAGGGCGACGTAGGCGAACCACCACAGGGACGGTTCCGGGAAGGCGAGCACGGGCAGGGCGCCGACCAGCGCGGCGAGGGCGGACCGCCGCCACGAGGAGGCGGGCAAGTGGTCGAACGTCTTCATCACCACGTCTCCCTACCCCGTGCGTCCCTCAGTGTGCCTGGTGCGGGGGTACCGGGGACAGCGGGCGTCGGATCAGTGGATCACGCGCGCGATCCGGGGGCGGGGAGGCGGCGCCACTTCTCCCGTACGACGACCTCGCGCAGCCGCCAGCCGTCCTCGGTGCGCAGCAGCTCGAAGGCGTACCGGCCGCCGCAGACGAAGTCGGGGGCGGAGACCTCGCCCTCCGGGGCCAGACGCATCGGGTTGACGTAGTCGGCCTGCACACCGGCCGTGTCGCCCGTGTCATGGTCCCACCGGCCGAAGGTGACGCGCCGGTTGACGATCAGATGCTGCCGCATCGAGAACAACCGCAGGTTCTCGGCCAGCCACGCGGCGATCTGCCCGGCGTCCCCCTCGACCCCGCCGGCCGAGCGGTAGTCCGCGCGTCCGTCCGGGGTGAACAGCCCTCGGTACCCCTCCCAGTCGCCGTCGTCGACCGCGACGGCGTAGTCGGTGATCAGCTCGTCTACGGCCAGCCGGTCCATCACGGTGGCGAGCTCCACACGCTGCGTCATCGGCTCAGTGTTGGGCATGGGACGAGCGGGGCCAAGAGGCGTGCGGCGACATTCGGTGGCTGCGCGGGGGCCTGCGGTGCGGGGAGGGGCCGGGGCGCCTGCTGCTGCGACGAGGCGCGTCCGCGTGGCGGCTCAGGGTGCCCGGTGCTGTGGAGGGGTCCCCTCGGGGTCCGACTGGTTCACGGCGTCCGATGCCTGGGGCCCCTTCAGGGCTCACAGCGCCCCGTGTGGAGGGAGTCCCGTCGGGGCTCAGGATGCCCGGTGCGGTGCGGTGCGTGGGAGGGAGTCCCGACCGGGTCACGGCGCCCCGCGCGCGGAGGACGCCGCCTCGGGGCCGTCCGGGAGGCGGAACTCCTCGCCGGCGTGGCCGAAGCGGTCCTGCCTCTGGGTGACGTCGCCCGACCGGGCGCGTCGGGGACGTCCGCCGGGGCGGTGTCTCCGTGAGGCCTGTGACGTGCTGGACGCGTGATCCGCCTCAGAGGGCCTCGCGCAGTCGCTCGAACGCCGTCGGTGTCGGACGGTCGGCGAGGAACTCCTTGATGCGCAGGGCGCATTCACGCGGGGGCGCGAGGCTCGTGTCGCACTCGACGTCGTAGATCCCGTGGGCGTGCACCTGCTCCAGCTGGCGGGCCGCGAGCCCCGGCGGCCGGTCGCCCCGCTCATGCTCGCGGCGGGCCAGCTCCTCCGGCGGACAGTGCACGCCGACCAGCACCACGTGCCGGGGCGGGAACAGCGACAGACAGTCCCGGAGCCGCCACTCGGCGCTCAGCACATGGTCGACGACGACGTCGTTGCCCGCGGCCGCCATCCCCGCGACGGCGCGGTGGAAGCCCCGCCAGGTGCGGTGCAGCACGGTGGCCAGCCGCTCCGGCGGCACGGCCGCGCCGGACCGCATCGCGTGGAACGCGTCCACCGGCAGGTAGAAGCAGGGTTCGTCGAGGACCGACAGCAGCTCGGTCGCGATGCTGGACTTGCCGGAACTGGAGGTGCCGTTCAGGAAGATGACGAGCCCCTGGCGCGGGGGGACGCTGTCGAGGTGCTCCATGGGTGGATCCTAGGGGGCCACCGGGTGGGGGATGATGCGGACCATGACGCACGCCGCTTCCTTCCGCCACCAGTTCTGGGGCGAGGGCCTCTACGAGCTGGCCGTCGAGGTCGGTTCGACCGACGATGCCGCGGTCCAGGCCGTGCTGAGCGCGCTGTGGGCCGCGGCCGGCGCGCAGGAGTGCTACGGGTACGGGGACCGGGAGCCGGAGGAGCAGGACCCCGTGCCGTGCACGGTCGCCTCGCTGAAGGAGTTCGGGTGGCTCTTCGGCCGGGTGCGGCTTCCCTCGGGGCGGCTGGTCGCGTGCACCGTCATGGCGGTCCGCGACGATACCGAGGGCGGTGAGGGCGGTGAGGGCGGTGAGGGCGGCGATGGCGGTGGTGGTCGAGGAGGCCGCGACGGCGACGGTGACCGGGACGGCGTCGGCGGCGACGGCGGTGGTGGCCGCGACGACAGCGGCAGCGACTGGGTGGCCTTCGGGGTGTCCCCGGGGACGCTGGAGCGGGCCGGTGTCGCGTTCCAGGAGGGGCCGTTCATCCGGTCCGCCGAGGCGGACGACTGGCTGGCCGGCATCGGCATCGCGGCGTTCCGTGAGGCGCCGTTCAGCCTCGCGGTGATCGGCTGGAACGTCTCCGGGCTCACCGACGCCGCGGAGGTGGGCGGCACGCTGCCCGAGAAGCGGGGGATGGGCTACCTGCTGCCCCGGGACGGCGTCCTCCACCACGGCGCCGTCAACGACTGAGTCGCCGGTCCCGGTGTCAGGCCGCCTCGATGACGCTGCTGCGGATCGCCGCCGCCCACTCGACCACCAGCCGCTCGTACTCCTCGCGCTCCTGGGTCGACAGGGAGCCGCCTGACCGCAGCCACAGCGCACGGATCTGCTCGTTTAACTCGCCGGCAGACCGCACGGAACCAGAGGCCATGGAATCGGGGGACATGCGGACAAGCCTAAGGGCAGGAACTGACACTCCGCTACCAAACGGCTACACACACCGTATGTGATGGGTCACGGGGTTCACTGTGCGAACGTGTGGGATTCGCCGCCGCGGTGAAGTGCTGGGAACGTTCCGCGACGGGGAACGTCAGCCGGCCGACTCCGCCGCGTGCGGGCTGAGGCCGCCGAACGTCACCAGCAGGATGATCACGATGCCGAGCGCGATGCGGTACCAGACGAACGGCATGAAGCTCTTGGTCGAGATGAACTTCATGAACCATGCGATGACGGCATATCCGACCACGAACGCGATGATCGTGGCGAAGATCGTCGGAGGCCAGTCCACGTGCCCGCCCTCCATCGCGTCCTTGGTCTCGAAGAGCCCGGAGGCGAGTACCGCGGGGATGGCGAGAAGGAAGGAGTAGCGGGCCGCGGCCTCGCGCTTGTACCCCATGAAGAGGCCGCCGCTGATGGTGGCGCCGGAGCGGGAGACGCCCGGGACGAGGGCGCAGGCCTGGCAGAGGCCGAAGATCAGGCCGTCCCGGACGCCCAGGTTCTCCAGCGACTTGCGCTGCTTGGGCGCGCGGTGCCTGCCGCCGCTCTCGTCGCGGGCCGCCAGGCGGTCGGCGATGCCGATGACGATGCCCACGACGATCAGCATGGTCGCGGTGATCCGCAGATCGCGGAACGGCCCCTCGATCTGGTCCTTGAGGGTCACGCCGAGCAGGCCGATCGGGATCGAGCCGACGATCACCAGCCAGCCCATCTGGGCGTCGTGGTCGCGGCGCATCTCCTTGTTCACCAGGGAGCGGCACCAGGCCGAGATGATCCGCCCGATGTCCTTGCGGAAGTAGATCAGCACGGCCGCCTCGGTGCCGATCTGCGTGATCGCGGTGAAGGCGGCGCCCGGGTCGTCCCACTGGGCGAAGGCCGCCGTCAGGCGCAGATGCGCGCTGGAGGACACGGGGAGGAACTCGGTCAGCCCCTGGACGAGTCCGAGGATGAAGGATTCAAACCAAGACATGACGGTGGAAGGTCCAAGCGCTGATCGTGGGAGGAGAGGCGGGCGCACCGAGCCGTCCGGCCGCGGTGATCAAAGGTGCGGAGGGCAGCCTAGCGGCCCCGGGTGACAGGCCCGCCACAGGGTGCCCGTGGGGCGTCCGTGAGCAGGGCGTGCGGGCTGTTGACCGGCCAGGGTCCGGCCGCTTAGGTTGCTGCGGAGGAAAGCGCTTGCTGCTCATTCGGCAGGTGTCGGCGCTGTCTGCCGTTCGTTCGAGGAGTGCTGATCACGCCCATGTCACCCACCACTCCCTACGACGGCCGCCGCATCCGGGCCGCCGTCATCGGTACCGGCGCCATCGCCCGCGGCTCCCATCTGGCCGCCCTCGCCGCGCTCGCCGCGGAGGGCGAGGTCGAGGTGGTCGCCGCCGTTGACATCGATGCCAGGGCCGTCGAGGAGTTCTGTACGGCGGGCGGTGTCCCGCACGCCTACACCGACCTGGACCGCATGCTCCACGAGCAGCGCCCCGACCTCGTCAGCATCTGCACCCCGCCGACCCTGCACCGAGACCAGACCGTCGCCGCGCTGCGCGCCGGGGCCTGGGTGTGGTGCGAGAAGCCGCCGGTGCCGACCCTGGCCGACTTCGACGCCGTGGAGTCCGAGGAGAGCGAGGGCGGTCCGTACGCCTCGATCGTCTTCCAGCACCGCTTCGGTTCCGGCACCCGGCACGTGCGCCGCCTGCTCGACTCGGGGGCCCTCGGGCGGCCGCTCGTCGCGCACTGCCAGACCACCTGGTACCGGGACACCGCCTACTACGCCGTGCCCTGGCGCGGCCGGTGGGCGACCGAGGGCGGCGGGCCCGCGATGGGCCACGGCATCCATCAGATGGACCTCATGCTGGACCTGCTGGGCCCGTGGAGCGAGGTGCGCGCCATGGCCGGACGGCTCGTGCACGACGTCGAGAGCGAGGACGTCTCCACCGCCCTGCTCCGCTTCGGCAACGGCGCCATGGCGACGGTCGTCAACAGCGTGCTGAGCCCCGACGAGGTCAGCCGCATCCGCGTCGACTGCGAGCGCGCGACCGTGGAGCTCACCCACCTGTACGGCCACTCCAACGCCAACTGGACCATCACCCCGGCGCCCGGGGTACCGGACGACGAGGTCGCCGCCTGGCGGGACTTCGGCCCGGACGTGCCCAGCTCGCACCTGGAGCAGCTGCGGGAGCTGGTCGCGAGCATGCGTGCCGGGCAGCGGCCGCGCAGCAGCGGGGCCGACGGGCGGGGCAGCCTGGAGCTGATCGCCGCGCTGTACAAGTCGGCTTTCACCGACGTCACGGTCAGGGCGGGCGAGATCGGCCCCGGGGACCCGTTCTACACGGCCATGCACGGGAACGCGCCCGGCTGGGCCCCCGTCGTCAGCGAGGAGGTGCCCGTATGACCGGGCTGCGCATCGTCCACGCGCACGGCGACCGCGTCACCGTCACCGACCCGGGCACCGGTGTGGAGCTGCTGTCCTACGTCTACGCGCCGGAGGCGGCCTGGGAGGCGCCCAAGCCGTACATCCACCCGCTGCGGACGCTGGCCGGTGACGTCGTCACCGACTACCGGCCCAACGACCACCGCTGGCACAAAGGGCTGTCCCTGACGGCCTCGCACCTGTCGGGCGCCAACCTGTGGGGCGGCAACTCCTACGTGCACGGCGAGGGTTACCTCGAGATCCCCGAGCGGGTCGGCTCGATGGCCCACGCCGGCTTCGACGAGGTCCGCGCCGAGGGCGACCGGGCCGTCATCGCCGAGCGGCTGACCTGGCACCCGTACAGCGGCGAGCTGTGGGCCGACGAGGAGCGCCGGATCGAGGTCCACGACGTCGACGAGGAGTCCGGCTCCTGGGCGTTGACCTGGACCAGTGCCGTCACCAACCGGCGCGAGGAGCCGCTGGTCTTCGGCAGCCCGACCACCGCCGGACGCGAACTGGCCGGATACACCGGCCTGTTCTGGCGCGGCCCGCGCGCCTTCCGCGGCGGACGGATCATCGCGCCGGACGCCGAGGGCCCCGCGATGCTGGGCCGGCAGGCGCCCTGGCTGGCCCTCTCCGGTGAGCACGACGGCACGGACGGCCACGCCACCGTGGTCTTCGAGCACGCCCCGGAGAACGACCACCTCGGCGCCGAGGGCGCCCATCCGGCCCACTGGTTCGTCCGCAACGAGCCCTTCGCCGGCGTGGCCCCCTCCTGGGCCTTCTACGAGGAGCTCGAACTCGCCCCGGGCGACACCCTCACCCGCCGCTACCGTGTCGTCGTCGCCGACGGCTCCTGGGAGCGGGAGGAGATCGCCACGTACCTCCAAACCCACCCGTGGTGACCGCCTTCGACGGGCTGCCCGGCGGCGTCGCCGTGTCGCACCTGTGCGTCTACGACTGGCCCGCCGCCGACGGCGTCCGCGGCGGCACACCCCATATGCACCTGACCTGTTCGGAGGCGTACGTCGTCACCGGCGGCCGGGGTTCGGTACAGACCCTCACCACCTCCGGGTACGAGGTCACGCCGCTCGTGCCCGGCACGGTCGCCCGCTTCACGCCGGGCACCGTCCACCGGCTGGTCAACGAGGACGCGTTGCGCATCACGGTCCTCATGCAGAACAGCGGGCTGCCGGAGGCGGGCGACGCGGTGCTCACGCTGCCGCCCGAGTATCTCGCCGACCCGGAGAGGTACGCCGCCGTCACCGCCGTCCCCGCGGACGCGCCCGAGCGGGAGCGGGCCCGGATCGCGCGGGCCCGCCGCGACCTGGCCCTGGAGGGCTACCGGGTCCTGCGGGACGCCCCCGAGGGGCTGGCCGACTTCCATCGCGCCGCCGCCGCGCTCGTCCGGCCACGGCTCGCGCAGTGGCGGGAACGCTGGCGGGCCGGTGCCGCGGCGGCCGCGGCGGCGACGGGGGAGCAGCTCGACCGGCTGGAGCGCGGTGACCTCTCCCATCTCGCCGAGGCCGTCGTGCGGTCGGAACAGCCGTTGGAGCACGGGAAGTTCGGGATGTGCGGGCGGCTGGACGTCTATCGGGATGCCTGAGCCGTCCGTCGCGCGGTAGGCCCCGTCCGGGTGCGTGCCTGGCGGGGGCACGCCGAGTCCCGGGAGAAGGCCCAGAGCCTTGGCGCGCGCACGCGCGTGGTCACGCCGCCGACGGGCCCGCCACCGTCCAGCCCGGGGCCTGCGGATGGGCCGTGAGGTCCTCGTGGCGGACCTGGTCCCCGCAGGTGGCGCAGATGACGGCCGGGGCCAGTTCGTTGCCGCAGGCGTGCTCGACGACCATGGGGCGGTCGTCGTCCGTGCGCAGGTGGCGGTCGCCCCAGGCCATGAGCGTGATCAGCACCGGCTCCAGTTCGAGTCCCGCCTGCGTGGGCCGGTACTCGAAGCGCTGCGGCCGCTCGCTGTAGGCACGTTTGACGAGGATCCCGGCGTCGACGAGCCGGCGCAGTCGCGTGGCGAGGATGTCGCGCGGGGCGCCGATGTTGCGCACGAGCTGGTCGAAGCGCCCGTTGCCGAGGCACACCTCGCGGAGCACCAGCAGGGAGTACTTCTCGCCGACGAGCGCCAGGGTGTCGGCGATGGAACAGGGGCGCGGGTCTTTGGGGGCGGCCATGACACCGATTCTAGAGGAGGGTTTGATTTTCCAACTCACGGGGCTATGGTGAGTTCAGATTTCCTACTGACCGGTAGCCCTGATGGTCCCGACCGTTGTGGAGGCCCGCACCATGCGTGACGCAGTGATCGTCGAAGCCGTACGCACCCCCATAGGCAAGGGCAAGCCCAACGGCTCCCTCGCCCACGTCCACCCCGTCGAACTGCTCGCCCACACCCTGCGCGCCCTCGTCGAGCGCTCCGGGGTCGACCCCGCGCTCATCGACGACGTCATCGGCGGCACCGTCGACCAGGTCGGCGAGCAGGCCATGAACACCACCCGCTACGCCGCCCTGTCGGCGGGCTTCCCGGAGACGGTCCCGGCGACCACCGTGGACCGCCAGTGCGGCTCCTCCCAGCAGGCCGTGCACTTCGCGGCCCAGGGCGTCATCTCCGGCGCCTACGACCTCGTCGTGGCCTGCGGGGTCGAGTCGATGAGCCGCGTGCCCATGTGGTCCAACGTGCCCCCCGGCAAGGACCCCTTCGGCCCCGGCATCGCCGCGCGCTACCCGGAGGGCCTGGTCCCGCAGGGCATCAGCGCCGAGCTCATCGCGGCCAAGTGGTCGATCACGCGCGAGCAGATGGACGCCTTCGCCGTGTCCTCCCACCACAGGGCCGCCCGGGCCTGGGAGCAGGGGCTGCTCGACGCCGAGGTCGCGCCCCTGGACGGGGTCGCGCGGGACGAGTGCGTACGGCCGTCCAGCACGCCCGAGGTCCTCGCCGGCCTCAAACCCGCCTACTACGACCCGGCGTTCGCCGAGCGTTTCCCGCAGATCGAGTGGAACGTCACCGCGGGCAACGCGAGCCCGATCAACGACGGTGCGTCGGCCGTGCTGATCACCTCCAGCGAGACGGCGGCCCGACTCGGCCTGCGGCCGCTGGCCCGGCTGCACAGTTTCGCCGTCACCGGGTCCGACCCGGTGCTCATGCTCACCGGCGTCGTACCGGCCACGGAGAAGGTGCTGCGCAGGGCCTCGCTGTCGCTCGACGACATCGACCTGTTCGAGGTCAACGAGGCCTTTTCCAGCGTGGTCCTGGCCTGGCGGCAGGAGACCGGGGCCGACCTGGCCAAGGTCAACGTGCACGGCGGCGCCATCGCGATCGGGCACCCCCTCGGGGCGAGCGGCACCCGTCTGACGACCACCCTCGTGCACGCCATGCGCGAACGCGGCGCGCGGTACGCGCTCCAGACCATGTGCGAGGCCGGTGGCCTGGCCAACGCGATGATCCTGGAGAGCGTGTAGGAGTCGGCGAGCGCCCCCGCCGGCCGTGGAACTCGGCCGTAAAACTCAGCGGTTCCGCAGCTGGTGACGCTTGCGCCACGCCACCACGGCCCCGGCCAGCGCCGGTACCGCGATCGCCGCCATGGCGATCAGGAACGCCGGGGAGGTCGGTGTCGAGGCGCGGGCGCCCGCGACGACGTACGCGGCGGTGTTCGGGATCGAGCCGAGCGCCGTCGCCAGCAGGAACGGGACGTACCCCATCCGGGAGACGGCGGCACAGTAGTTGGCGGCGGCGAACGGCACGCCGGGGAACAGCCGGACCGCCAGCATCGACCGGAAGCCGTGCCGGCTGAGCTGGCCGTCAGCCGCCTTCAGCCAGCGGCCCCGCAGCAGCGGCCGCAGGGCGTCCTGGCCCAGCACCCGGCCCAGCGTGAACGAGATGCCCGCGCCCAGCACGGTGCCCGCGACGGCGGCGCCGAGCCCGATCTGCCAGCCGAAGAGCGCGCCCGCCGCGAGGTTCAGCAGCGGCCGCGGCACGAACGCCACCGTGCACACGCCGTACGCCACCGCGAACACCAGCGCCGCCGCGGCGCCGCCGAGCTGGGGCGGCCAGCCGTCCGCCAGCAGCCGCTGTGGCTCGAGCAGCAGCACACTCGTGCCGGCCGCCACGAGCAGCGCGACGAGCAGGGACAACCGCGACCAGGGCGAGAGCAGCACTCTGGAGCAGCGGGCGGCGAGACCGACCGGGACGGGAGCGGCGAGGGCGAGCTGCGAGGCGGCGGCCGGGGGAGCGGCAGTGGCGGTGCCCCCAGAGCGGGTGGTGGCATCGAGCATTCGGTGACACTAACCGACCCATGTGTGTGATCGCCGTATGGTTCGTCTCATGAGCGTCACAGGTGTGGGATCTCCCTCACTGCCGGGCAGCCCCCTTGCGGACATCGTGCTGCGGCGACTCACGGCCGTCTACGGCGCCGCCGCCGACCCCGCCCGGGCCGAGCCCATGCGGGCGTACATGAAGGACGTGGCGCCCTTCCTCGGCCTGACCGCGCCCGTGCGCCGCTCCCTGTCCCGGACCGTCCTGGAGGGCACAGCCCGCCCGGACGAGGCCGACTGCACCGCGATCGCCCTGCGTTGCTGGGAACTGCCCGAGCGCGAGTACCAGTACTTCGCCGTCGACTACCTGCGCCGCCACGCGCGCGTGCTCTCCTCCGGCTTCCTCCCGGTGACCCGGCACCTCGTCCTGACGGCCTCCTGGTGGGACACCGTCGACCCGCTGGCCGCCCACGTGGTCGGCGCGCTCGTCACGGCCGACCCGAAGCTGAAGGCGGACATGGACGCCTGGATCGCGGACGACGACCTCTGGATCGCCCGCACCGCCCTGCTCCACCAGCTGCGCCACAAGCAACGCACCGACACCGAGCGCCTCTTCGCCTACTGCGTCCGCCAGTCGGGCCACCCCGACTTCTTCGTCCGCAAGGCGATCGGCTGGGCACTGCGCGAGTACGCCAAGACCGACCCCGAGGCCGTGCGGTCCTTCCTCGCCCGGGAGAAGGACCGCTTCGCGCCGCTGTCCGTGCGCGAGGCCCTGAAGAACGTCGGCCCCTGACGTCCCGTAGGGCGAAAAACCATTCGACGCCCGGCGAGGCGTCGGCAATGATCTGCGTCATGTTCCGGTACGCCTTCCACCTCGCAGCATCCGCAGTCGCGGATGCGCCGAAGGCTGCCGTTGAGATCCTCCTGGCCGCAGCCGACGGCGCCCGAAGCTGACCCTCTCCGGATTGTCCGGCGGACCCCGCAGGGGGAGGGTCGGTGAGTATCCGGGGTCCCCGTCTCCCCTCTGGAGACTTTCACGCTCTCACCGAGACCTCGAGGTACAGCCATGCCCAAGACGGCATACGTGCGCACCAAGCCGCACCTGAACATCGGCACCATGGGCCACGTCGACCACGGCAAGACCACCCTGACCGCCGCCATCACCAAGGTCCTCGCCGACCGCGGCGCCGGCACCTTCGTCCCGTTCGACCGCATCGACCGGGCCCCGGAGGAGGCCGCGCGCGGGATCACCATCAACATCGCGCACGTCGAGTACGAGACCGACACCCGCCACTACGCGCACGTGGACATGCCGGGCCACGCCGACTACGTCAAGAACATGGTCACCGGGGCCGCGCAGCTCGACGGGGCGATCCTCGTCGTCTCCGCGCTCGACGGGATCATGCCGCAGACCGCCGAACACGTGCTGCTCGCCCGGCAGGTGGGCGTCGACCACATCGTCGTCGCCCTCAACAAGGCCGACGCGGGTGACGAGGAGCTCATCGACCTGGTCGAGCTGGAGGTCCGCGACCTGCTCACCTCGCACGGCTACGGCGGCGACGCGGTGCCCGTCGTCCGGGTCTCCGGGCTCCGGGCGCTGGAGGGCGACCCGAAGTGGACGGCGTCGATCGAGGCGCTGCTCGACGCGGTGGACACCTATGTGCCCATGCCGGAGCGGTACGTCGACGCCCCGTTCCTGTTGTCCGTCGAGAACGTGCTCACCATCACCGGCCGGGGCACGGTCGTGACGGGTGCCGTCGAGCGGGGCACCGTCCGGGTGGGCGACCGCGTCGACGTGCTCGGCGCCGCCGTGGAGTCGGTGGTGACCGGGGTGGAGACGTTCGGCAAGCCCATGGAGGAGGCGCAGGCCGGGGACAACGTGGCGCTGCTGCTGCGGGGCGTGCCGCGGGACGCCGTACGGCGTGGGCACGTGGTGGCCGCCCCGGGTTCGGTCGAGCCGCGACGGAGGTTCTCGGCGCAGGTGTATGTGCTGTCCGCGCGGGAGGGCGGTCGTACGACGCCCGTCTCGACGGGGTACCGGCCGCAGTTCTACATCCGGACCGCGGATGTGGTCGGGGACGTCGACCTGGGCGAGGTGGCGGTGGCCCGGCCCGGGGAGACGGTGACGATGACCGTCGAGCTGGGGCGGGAGGTGCCGCTGGAGCCCGGGCTCGGGTTCGCCATCCGTGAGGGTGGTCGGACCGTCGGTGCGGGGACCGTGACAGCCGTCGTGTGAGGGGCTGACGGGGGTGGGGGACCGCGGGGCCGTCGTGGCCGGCCGCGCGGTTCCCCGTGCCCCTGGGCGGTCCGGGGCACAGGCACAATGGCCCGGTGACCGATCCCCTCCCCGTCGCCCGTGCCGTCGACCACGGGTTCGCCAAGCTCATGCCCGACATCGACCGGAAGCGGGCCTGGCTGCTGACCGTCGACGGGGCCCCGCAGTCCTACGTCGACCTCGACGAGCCGGCGCATCTGGAGTTCGAGTACACGCGGCGGCTCGGGCATGTGCTGGACACGGTCGCGGAGCCGGGACGGCCCTTGGACGTGCTGCACCTCGGGGGCGGGGCGCTCACCCTGCCCCGGTACGTCGCCGCCACCCGGCCCGGCTCCCGGCAGGACGTCGTGGAGTTCGACCGGGGGCTGCTGGAGCTGGTCGTGGAGCAACTGCCGCTGCCCGACGGCGGTGCGGGGATCACGCTGCACACCGCCGACGCCCGGGCGTGGCTCGACGCTGCCCCGGGTGACTCCGCGGACGTCCTGGTCGCCGACGTCTTCGGTGGGTCCCGGGTGCCCGCGCAGCTGACGTCCGTCGACTGCACGCGGCAGGTCGCACGGGTGCTGCGGGACGGCGGTGTCTATCTGGCGAACCTCGCCGACGCCGCTCCCTTCGCGTTCCTGCGGTCCCAACTCGCCAACGCCGCCGCGCTCTTCGAGGAGCTGGTGCTGATCGCCGAGCCGGGGGTGCTGCGCGGGCGGCGGTTCGGCAACGCGGTGCTGGTGGCCGCCCACCGCCCCCTGGACACGGCCGCGCTGACCCGACGGACCGCCTCCGACGCCTTCCCGGCGCGCGTCGAACACGGGGCGGCGCTGCGGGAGTTCATCGGCGGCGCGCGGCCCGTGCGGGACGAGGACGCCGTGCCCTCACCCGAGCCCCCCGACGGGGCGTTCGGCATCGGCTGAGACGCCCGCGGCGGACTGCGCCACCGGGGTGCTCCGCCGCCTGAGGTTGCGCACGTCCGGTACGCACAGCACCGCCGCGGTCACCACCACGACCAGCGCCGCGCAGCCCCATAGCGCGGGGGAGCGGCCGAACGCCGACTCCGCCGGACCGGCCAGCGCGGTCGCCAGCGGCACCATGGCGACGGAGCCGAACCAGTCGTACGCCGCCACCCGGGAGAGCTTGTTCTCCGGGATCTCCTGATGGAGGGCCGTCATCCAGCTCACCCCGAAGACCTCCACCGTCACGCCGGTCAGGAACATCACCGCGCACAGGACCCCGGCCGACGTGGGCACCGCGAGGGCGGCCGAGGGGAGGGCCAGGGGGAAGACACCGAGGGTGCCCCAGAGCAGCAGGCGGCGTGGCCTCCAACGGGTCATGAGCAGGGCGCCGGCGACCGTGCCCGCGCCGAAGAAGCCCAGGGCCAGGCCCCAGGGACCCGCGCCGCCCAGGTGGTCGCGGGCGACCAGCGGGCCGTAGACCGCGTCGGCGGCGGCCACGACGGCGTTCGCGAGCGAGAACTGTACGACGATGCCCCACAGCCACGGCCGGCTGCTGAACTCCTGCCAGCCCTCCCGGAGGTCGGCGAGCAGGCCGCCGCCCGGTGTGCGGGGCGCGATATGGCTCACGTCGAGGAAGGCGCGCAGGGCTCCGGCCACCGCGAACGCCGCCGCGTCCGCCGCCAGCACCCAGCCCGGGCCGATCGCGGCGACCATCGCGCCCCCCAGCGCGGCCCCGCCCACGGTCGCCCCCTGCATGGCCATCCGGAACACCGCGAAGGCCCGGCTCGCCTGCTCGCCGGAGACCGAGGACATCAGCATGCCCTCGGCCGCCGGGCTGAAGAACGCCTGGCCGGTGCCGCCCAGCGCGGTGAGCAGCATCATCTGCCACAGCTGCGGATCCCCGGCGAGGACGAGCACCGCGAAGACGCCCTGCGACACACAGTTGAGGGCGTTCGCCGCGACCATCACCCGGTGCCGGGGGAGCCGGTCCGCGATCGCGCCCCCGATCAGCAGGAACACCACCAGCGGCAGCGTCCGCGCGGCGGCCACGAGCCCCACGTCACCGCTGTCGCCCCCGGTCTCCAGGACGGCGAACGCGGCGGCGATCAGCGCGCCGTGGCTGCCGAGGCCGGTGACGACCGCCGAGGCGGTCAGCAGGCTGTAGTTGCGGCCGGCCCACTCGGGTCGGCGGCGGCGTATCGGGGCGTCGGCGGAGGTCACCGGCCGACTATCGCGGTACCGGCGCCGACTTGCCAAACGGATTCCGGCCGGTCTCGATCCTCAGCCGGGTCCCACCGGGGGGCTGCTGACCAGAGGGGGCCGGGAGGCCGGTGCCACGGGGACCCGGGACGGGTCCGAGGAGTGGGACCGGCCTGACGTCCCTCAGCCCGTCGGCTCGCCGTGGACGCGGACCGTGCTCAGGATCTTCATGATCGTCGCGTCCGGCAGCTCGTCCTTGACCCCGGTGGCCCCGTAGAGGCTGAAGGCCACGAAGTCACCGGCGGCGTTCTTGAACCCGAAGGTGACGGCCTTGCCGTCGGTCGCGCACTTGCCCTTCTGGGGCGTGTTCTTCGAACGGGCCCAGGCGAGGCTGCCCTTGACGCCGGAGGCCGTGGTGTACGGCTTGGCCTTCTCGTCGAAGGTGATGCTCTTCTTGTCCGGCTGCGTGTACCCGCCGAACACCCACCACGGGACCTGGTTCACGGCCACCTCGTCGGTGTTCTTGGCACCGTTGGCGCCCTTGGTGCCCGCCGTGGCGAGGGCGGTCTCCTCGGTGTCACCGTCCTTGTCGTCGTCGGACGTGCACCACTTCTCCTGGAGGTAGGCGGGTGCGGACATGGTGATGATGGGCTTGTCGCCGGCCTTGGCGTTGTCCTTCTCGAAGCCGATGAGCATGCCGGGCGACTCGACCTGCCAGTCCGCCGGCACGTCGAAGGCGGTGCCCCACTTGGGGTTGATGACGACCTTCCAGCCGTCGATCGTCGCCTTCTCCTCCTCGCCGCCGCGCGGGTTGTCGTCCGAGCCGGACGCGGACGGGTCGGTCGACGCGGACTTCGAGGGCGGCGCCGTCTGACCGGTCTCCTTGCCCGAGCCCCCGTCCGCCTCGTCGTCCTTGTCGCCGCCGAGCACGAGGAAGCCGGTCACACCGGCGGCCACGACGACGGCCAGAGCCGCCACGATCGCGGTGATCTTCGTGCGGTTGCCACCATCACCGCCACCGCCACCGCCGCCGGGCTGTGGCGCCTGGGGCGTGTCCCACTGGGTGGGCTGCCCGTAGGGGCCGGGCTGCTGCTGATAGCCCGGCTGGCCGGGCTGCTGCTGGTATCCCGGCTGCTGGTAGGGATTCGGCTGCTGGTATCCCGGCTGCTGGTACGGGTTGTGCGCGTCCTGCGGGTTCTGCTCGCCCCCGGGCGGCTGCTGTCCTGGCCACATGGGCAGTCACCTTAGTGGCGTGTGTGCATCGATTCGGTCACCGCCCCTTGTCAGGGCCGTACCAAGTCGGGACTCCTCGGGCCTGCCGTGGCCGCAATCGCGCTCCGGCACGGGCCGCAGGCGTGACTCAGGCCCGCCGCCGCCCCTGTCGTCGTCGCTGTTCCCGGAGGACCGCGGACGCCTTCACGGCGAGGCGCGGAGCGATACGACGAACATCACACCGACCTGGTCCTTTGCGGCTACTCGTGGGTAACATGCCGCCCATGAGCGCAGAACAGATGTCCATCGGCGAGATGCTGTCCGCCACGGTGCCCATGGCCCGGACCCTGAACCTCGACTTCCTGGAGACCACGCCGGAGAAGGCCGTGGTCGCCCTCCCGGACCAGAGCGAGTACCACAACCACGTGGGCGGACCGCACGCCGGCGCGATGTTCACGCTCGGGGAGTCCGCCAGCGGCGCCATCGTCCTCGCCGCGTTCGGGGACCAGTTGGCGCGGGCCGTGCCGCTCGCGGTCAGCGCCGAGATCGCGTACCGCAAGCTCGCGATGGGCGCCGTCACGGCCACCGCGACCCTCGGTCGTCCCGCCGCCGAGGTGGTGGCCGAGCTGGACGCGGGGCAGCGCCCCGAGTTCCCGGTGGCGATCGAGATCCGGCGCGCCGACGGTGCGGTGACCGGTGAGATGACCGTGGTCTGGACGCTGCGCCCCAACAACTGAGCGGAACCGTTTCGCGAGGCCCCGGTCGTCTTCCGGCCGGGGCCGAGTCATGCCGTCGTACGCGCCCCGGGCTCCCGAAAAGTGGGAGATTTCGTGTGCCACCCGTCCCCGCGCGTCCACAACTCGGGAGGCGGGCCCACCCGGTTATCGAATATGGGTGCGGATACCGCCGGTAACTTATCTGAATTCGAAGCGTTTTGAACTTCGGTCACTCGAACTTCTTGTTTCCTGTCAATCGCGTGTGCGAAAGTGACCGCCCCGAATGACCGCACCGTACCTGACGCGGCATAGGTATGCACCAATCACGCACCTGCTTTCCGACGGACGCACAATGCCGTGCCGTCCAGCGGCTTGGAAGGAAATTGGTTCAGTGCACTCCCCATACCCCCCACGGCCTCCTTATCCGCCGCGCCCCGGAGCCGGTCCGGGAGAGTCCGACCGTAATCTCGTCGCGCAATTGGGCGGTGCCGAAGGTGGTGAGCGGGCGGTCGCCCTGCTGCTGGCCCGGCATTGGCGGGCCACGCACGAGTACGCGGTCATCTGCCTCGCCTCTTCCTCCGGTTCCGCGGAACTCGTCGCCGCCGCCGCTTTCCACCGTGTGTTCGCCCAGGCGAACGGCGGCGCCGTGCGACCCCAACTCCTGGCCTCCGTGCGGGACACGGTGAAGGAGTGGTCCGGGCAGCAGCGGATTTCCGCCGTACTGCCAGAGTTGGGCAAACCGACCGGCGGCCGCGGACTGCGTGCGGCGCGGGGAGTGACTCCCGAAAGGCGGAAGCTCGCCGAGCGCGCATTCCGTGCCCTTCCGGGTGCTTCGCAAACCCTGTTGTGGCATGTCGAGGTCGAGGCCGAGCACATATCCGTACCGGCCGGTCTGTTGGGGGTCGACGTCGCCCGCGCGGCGGCCGCCCTGGAACAGGCCCGCGACCAATTGCGGGAGGGCTGTGTACGGGCCCACCGGGAACTCGCGCCCTCGAAGGACTGCCGCTTCTACAACCGTCTCCTGGATGTCCCGATGCGCCGCGGGGGCGGTCTGCTGCCCGATGTCCGGCAGCATCTGACGGAATGCCGCTACTGCCGGCACGCCGCCGAGCAGCTGAGCCATTTCGAGGGCGGGCTCGACGTGCTGCTCGCCGAGACCGTCCTCGGCTGGGGCGCCCGCCGCTATCTCGACTCGCGGCCCGGCCGCGGCGGTTCGAACCAGTCGCCGACCGCGCGCCCCCGCGGTGGCGGCCGGCACCGGCCCGCCCGCCCCGCCCGCCCCGCACCCCCGAAACGGCAGACCAAGGCCGCGGTGGTGGTCGGCCTGACCTCCCTCGCCCTGCTCGCGACCGTCCTCGTCACCAAGGGCTGGTCCGATGACAGCGGTGGCCCCGACCCCCGGGTCACCTGGGGCGCCGCCAGCGGCCATGACGTCGTCCCCGGCCTCGACCCGGCGCCCTCGTCCGCGGGCTCCCCGTCGGCGGCGTTCGCGAGTGATCCCGTGGCCATCGGCCAGGGGCGGCTCCGCAGCCGGGCCGACGACCTCTGCCTGGACATCCGGGACAAGCGGGTCAGCAACGGCGCCGAGACGATCCTCGCGGTCTGCTCGGCCGCTCCGACCCAGCAGTGGTCGTACCAGGACGACGGTCTGCTGCGCAGCCTCTCCGACCCCACCCTCTGCCTCGGCTCCGACACCGACGCGGGCTCGGTCGTCCTCGACGGGTGCCTGGTGCACGCCGGCGAGGTGCAGTACGACCTCACGGTCGGCGGCGAGATCCTGCTGCGTTGGCACAAGGGGCTGGTCCTCGCCCCCGGCCGGGACCGGGAGGTCGTGGTGGCCGAGCGGGACGGTTCCGACGACCAGGGGTGGCTGTTCGAAGCGGTGGACGGCCTCACGTCCGGGACGCGGAAGAAGGCGCAGACGCAGGAGAAGCAGGAGAAGCAGGAAAAGGGCGACAAGGCGGAAGGGGCGGTGGAGGAGGAGAAGAAGGGGACGGAAGGGAAGGGGGAGACAGGGGGCCGGGACGGCCGCCTCCTCCCCGAGGCCGTCCCCGCGTCGCCCACCGCGGAGCCCCCGGGCGCCGGGGAACCGGACGAGCCGGCGCCGCAGGAGAGCGCGCCGCGCCTGGCCCAGGTCGACCACCGGGACGAGCCCGAGGAGTCGGGCGGCGCGGGCGAGGTGCCGATCGTGGACACGGCCGTCGCCGCCGTCGCGTCCGTCCTTCACTGACAGGGGGCCGCTCGCCGGGGCGGCCCCCTGTGCGGTTCCCGCCGATTCCTGGGGGCCGCCGCCGGGTCCCACCGACCCGGTAGGCTTCCCGGGCGTACGGGCCGACGGTCACGTACGCCCGGGAACGCAGGGACGCGAGGAGGAACCGGCTGTGCACGTCCAGGAATGGCTCGAGACCGTGCCCGCGGTCAGCATCTATCTGCTGGTGGGGCTGGTCATCGGCCTGGAGAGCCTGGGCATCCCGCTGCCGGGCGAGATCATCCTCGTCTCGTCCGCGCTGCTCGCCTCCCAGCACGGCGACATCGACCCGTTCATCCTCGGCGCCTGCGCCAGCGCCGGAGCGATCATCGGCGACTCCATCGGCTACGCGATCGGCCGCAAGGGCGGGCGCCCGCTGCTGGCCTGGCTGGGCAGGAAGTTCCCCCGCCACTTCAGCGAGGGCCACATCGCCACGGCGGAGCGGTCCTTCGAGAAGTGGGGCATGTGGGCCGTCTTCTTCGGCCGTTTCGTCGCCCTGCTGCGCATCTTCGCGGGCCCGCTCGCGGGTGTGCTGCGGATGCCGTACTGGAAGTTCCTGACCGCCAACGTGCTGGGCGGCATCCTGTGGGCGGGCGGTACGACGGCCGTCATCTACTACGTCGGTGTCGTCGCCGAGTCCTGGCTGAAGCGGTTCTCGTGGCTCGGGCTGGTGCTCGCCGTGCTCATCGGCCTGACGTCGATGCTGGTGTTGAAGCGCAAGGCCAGGAAGGCCACCGAGCAGCGGCAGGCGGCCGAGCCGGAACCGGTGCCGGCCGCCGACTGAGCCTCACGCCGTGCCGTGCACCTCGTCGTGCGCCTTCGCCAGGTCCGCGTACAGGGTGCCGTTCAACGTGACGCCCTGACGCTCCTCCTCCGACAGCTCCCGCCGCACCTTCGCCGGAACCCCGGCGACCAGTGACCCCGGCGGCACCCGCATCCCCTGCGGGACCAGCGCCTGCGCCGCGACCAGCGAACCCGCGCCGATCACCGCGCCGTTGAGGACGGTCGCGCCCATCCCGATGAGGCAGTCGTCCTCGACCGTCGCCCCGTGCACCACCGCGTTGTGCCCCACCGACACCCGCTCGCCGATGGTCACGGGGAACCCCGGATCGGCGTGCAGCGTGCAGTTGTCCTGGATGTTGCTGTGCGCTCCGACGGAGATCCGCTCGACGTCGCCGCGCGCCACCGCGCCGTACCAGAGGCTCGCGCCCGCCTCCAGGGTCACGTCCCCGATCACCGAGGCCGTGGGCGCCACGAAGACCTCCCCGTGGATCTTCGGTTCCCGGCCGCCGATGCCGATGATCAACGCCTTGTGCGTCATCGCCCTCTCCTCGTCGTCGCCAACCCCCGCACCGTACGCCACCCGCGTGGGGCGAAGATCACAGGCCCGCGCGCTCATCGCCCCGGCGCACTCTGAGTACGGTGACCTCGTGCCGAAGAAGAACACGTTCTCATCCTGGCGTCGGGGCCTCACCCAGCGTGCCGTCCACGCGGGCTGGGCCTGGGTGCAGCGCACCGGGTCCGTGACCGCCGAACACCCCGGACGGTTCCGCTTCGGCGCGCTGGGCGAGCACACCCGGCTCGCGTTCCCGCTCGGCACGGTCTTCGGGGAGCCGTGGATCCAGGTGGGCTCGCACTGCATCGTCGGCGAGCAGGTCACGCTGACCGCCGGACTGATGCCCGACCTCGACCTGGGTCCGGAGCCGATCCTGCGCATCGGGGACGGTGTCGTCCTCGGTCGCGGCAGCCATGTCATCGCGGACACGACGGTCACCATCGGCAGCGACTGCTACTTCGGGCCGTACGTCTACGTGACCTCCACGAACCACTCGTACGACGATCCGCACGAGCCCATCGGCAAGCAGTGGCCGCGGATGGAGCCGGTGGAGATCGGCTCGGGCTGCTGGATCGGCACCGGCGCGGTGATCCTGCCGGGGGCCCGGATCGGGCGGAACGTGGTCGTCGCGGCCGGTGCCGTGGTGCGCGGAGTGGTGCCGGACCACGCCGTGGTGGCGGGGGCGCCCGCCCGGGTCGTACGGCGGTGGACCGCCGAGGCGGGCTGGCAGCCTCCGCTGCGGACCCCGGCGCCGGTGCCGATTCCGGAGGGGGTCACGCCACAGCAGCTGAACGCGCTGGCGGGGCTGGACGAGGAGAGCGTGGCGAGACTCGCCGAGCTGGACTGAGTCAGCCGGTCGCCAGCAGCAGGGTGCCGATCAGGGCCAGGCCCGCGCCGACCGCCTGGACCGCCCGCAGCCGTTCGCTGAGGAAACCGCGCGCGGCGAGGGCGGTCACCACCGGGTACAGCGAGGCGAGCACCGCGGCGACGGTGACCGGGCCGAGCCGGGCGGCGATCGCGTAACTGCCGTTGGCGGCGACGTCGGCGAGGCCGACGAAGGCCAGCGCCGGGAGCGCGGTCCAGGGGAAGCCGTCCGCGGGCAGGACGACGGCGCCCCTGCGGGCGGTGGCGTACAGGGCGGCGCCGCCCGCGACGACGTTGGTCACGCGCTGTACGAAGAGCGCGAGGAACAGGCCGGTGACGGTGGTCGAGGCCGCCGCGATCAGCGCGAGCACGGCGCCGAAGCACAGGGCCGCGACCAGGGTGAGCACGATGGCCTGGCGCTGCACGGGGGCGCCCCGCAGCTGCGGCCCACCGGCGAGGACGACACCGACGACGGCGACCGCGATGCCCGCGACCTGGGTCAGTCCGGGGCGCTCACCGAGGACCAGGCCGACGCCGATCGGGACGGCGACGGCGAGGGTGCTGAGCGGGGAGACGACGCCCATGGGGCCGAGGGCCAGCGCCTTGTAGAAGCACATCAGGCCGAGCGGCCCCACCAGACCGGCGCCGACCGCGAACCACAGCCGGGGGTCGGCCTCGCTCCAGCCGCCGGTGGCGAGCACGACCACCGCGAGCGCGGCCGCCGCGATGGCCTGCGAGACGACCACCACCGTGAGCGCCGGGACGCGTCGGGTCAGCAGTCCGCCGCCGAAGTCGGCCAGACCCCACAGGAGGCTGGTGGCCAGAGCGAAGAGTGCTGTCACGGCGGGCCTCGCAGTACAGTTCGGTGGATGATCGGGTGCACCCGACAATAGTTCAGTCAGTTGGACTTCGGATACAGAATATTGGACTTAGAGTGTCGGATCTCGACCTGTTGACCCAGTCGCTGGCGCGCAACGTCAAGCGCTGGCGCACCGAGCGCGGCTTCACCCTGGACACGCTCGCCGCCCGGGCCGGGGTCAGCCGCGGCATGCTGATCCAGATCGAGCAGGCCCGCACCAACCCGAGCCTCGGCACGGTCGTGAAGATCGGTGACGCGCTCGGGGTCAGCATCACCACCCTGCTCGACTACGAGCAGGGCCCGCGGGTGCGGGTCGTCCCGCCCGAGCAGGTGGTGCGGCTGTGGCACACCGACGCGGGCAGCTACAGCCGGCTCCTGGCCGGCGCGGAGGCCCCGGGCCCGCTGGAGATGTGGGACTGGCGGCTCATGCCGGGCGAGAGCAGCAGCTCCGATCCGCACCCGGTCGGCACGGTCGAGATCGCCCATGTCTCGGCGGGCGAACTGACCCTCACGGTGGAGGGCGTGCCGCACCGCGTCCCGGCGGGTTCGAGCGTGACCTTCGAGGCGGGCGCCGCGCACACCTACGCCAACCAGGGCGAGATCCCCATGGAGATGGTGCTCGCGGTCTCGGTCCCGGCGGCGCCCTGAGATCCCTGGACGGCCACCGCCGAGCGGCTGTTAGCGTGCGGCCATGGACGCACCGATCGGACACTTCGACCACGCCCGCCCCGCCCCCGACTGCCTCGACGAGCTGACCACCCCGGTCGCCGACGCCGTACGTCGCTGGAGCGGCAGCGTCCCCGCCGACCAGATCGTCTACGTCGACACCGACCCGCAGTGGGCCGACACGGCCGTCTTCGTGCAGCACTACGGCCAGGAGCTGCTGGAGCAGTCCGCGAACTGTGTCGTCGTCGCGGGCAAGCGCGGCGGTGAGTCCCAACTGGCCGCGTGCGTCGTGCTGTCCACCACCCGCGTCGACGTCAACGGTGTCGTGCGCCGCCAACTCGGCGCCCGCAAGGCCTCCTTCGCCTCGATGGACACGGCGACGGGGGAGACCGGCATGGAGTACGGCGGCATCACCCCGGTCGGACTCCCCGCGCACTGGCCCCTGTTGGTCGACTCGGCCGTCGTGGACCTGCCGTACGTGCTGGTGGGCAGCGGGCGGCGGCGCGGCAAGCTGCTGGTGCCGGGCAAGGCGTTCGCGGAGCTGCCCGGCGCGGTCGTGCTGGAAGGACTCGGAGTGGCCCTCGGTTCCTGAGGTCAGGCCGAGTGGTGCGCCAGGGTGAGGTGCGGGTCCTCCTCGCCCGGCAGCGGCGCGGGGTCGGCGTGCACCAGGGCGGCGGTCAGGCGCGGCACGGCGTGCAGCAGCGCGTGTTCCGCCGCCACGGCGACGGCGTGGGCCTGGCGTACCGTCGCGTCGCCGTCCACCACCACCGCGACCTCGGCCCGCAGCCGGTGGCCGATCCAGCGCAGCCGCAACTCGCCCACCCCGCGCACCCCTTCGACCTCCCGCAGGGCCTGCTCCGCACGGTCCACGAGAGCCGGGTCGACCGCGTCCATGAGCCGCCGGAACACCTCGCGTGCCGCGTCCCGGAGCACGAGGACGATTGCCGCGGTGATCGCCAACCCCACGACCGGGTCGGCCAGTTGCCAGCCCAGGGCCGCGCCACCGGCCCCGATCAGCACCGCCAGTGACGTGAACCCGTCCGTGCGGGCGTGCAGCCCGTCGGCGACCAGCGCGGCCGAGCCGATGTCCCGGCCGACCCGGATCCGGTACCGCGCCACCCACTCGTTGCCCGCGAAGCCCACGAGCGCGGCGACGGCGACCGCCGGGACGTGCTGCACGGGGCGCGGGTCCAGGAGCCGCTCGATCGCCGTCCACCCGGCGAAGGCCGCCGACGCGGCGATCGTCAGCACGATCACGATCCCCGCGAGATCCTCGGCCCGCCCGTACCCGTAGGTGAAGCGCCGGGTCGCCGCACGCCGGCCGAGCACGAACGCGATCCCCAGCGGTACGGCCGTCAGCGCGTCCGCGGCGTTGTGCACGGTGTCCCCGAGCAGCGCGACCGACCCGGAGACCGCCACCACGGCCGCCTGCGCGAGCGCCGTCACACCGAGCACCGCGAGCGAGACCCACAGGGCGCGCATGCCGCGGGCCGAGGACTCCAGGGCGGAGTCGACCTTGTCGGCGCTCTCGTGGGAGTGGGGCTTCAGGAGGTGGCCGAGGTGATGGCGCGGGCCGGAACGGCGGTCGTGCCCGTGGTGATGGTGGTGGTGCTCGTGGTGGTGCCGGTCGCTCACGACGTTTCCCTCCCGCAGGACGATGGTGGACGGTGCGCGTCCATGACGCCATTATGTGCGTATGAACGCACGCATGCACCTGTCACCTGCGCACGATGCGCACCCGCGCACCCCGGGCGAGGAACAGCTCGCCCTCGCCGCCGAACTCCTCGCGCTGCTCGGCGACCGCACCCGCCTGACACTCCTGCACGCCCTGACGGCAGGGGAGGCCGATGTCACGACCCTCACCGAGGCGTGCGGAGCCGCCCGGCCGGCCGTCAGCCAGCACCTGGCGCGGCTGCGGCTGGCGGGTCTGGTGAACACGCGGAAAGAGGGGCGACGGGTCATCTACGCACTGCGCGACGGCCACCTGCGCCGCCTCGTGGACGAGGCGCTGAACGTGGCCGACCACCGGCTCAGCGACCGGCCCGTGCACGACTGACCCCGGGTCAGTAGTGCGCCCCCTTGCCCAGGTACTGCTCGGCGAAGGTCTCCGCCGCGGCCGGGGAGCCGAACAGGCGGCGCAGCCGGGCCAGGGTGGTGCCCGCGCGGTAGGGATCGCCGGACGAGGTGCCGTGGTAGATGCCGGAGAGCCACTGGGAGAACTCCTGGTAGTCCCAGACCCGGCCGAGGCACGCGGCCGAGTAGCCGCTCAGGCCGCTGGTGTCGCCCTCGGCGAGGTAGGCCAGGAGCGCGTCGGCGAGCAGGAAGGCGTCGTGCAGCGCGAGGTTCATGCCCTTCGCCGCGATGGGCGCGGTCAGATGCGCCGCGTCGCCCGCGAGGAAGAGACGGCCGAACACCATGGGCTCGACCACATGGCTGTGCATGTCCAGCACCCGCTTCTCGATCAACCGGCCCTCGGCGAGCGGCGGCGCACCCGCCGCCCCCAGCCGTTCGCGCAGCTCGGACCAGACCCGTTCGTGTGACCAGTTCTCCGGGTCGTCGCCCGGCGGGCACTCCAGGTAGTAGCGGGTCACCTCGGGACTGCGGGCCATGTGACCGGCGAAGCCCTTCGGGTGGATGCCGAACACCACGCAGTCGTTGGAGGGCGGCGCCTCCGCGAGCAGGGCCAGCCACCCGATGCCGTAGTCGTAGCGCGAGATGTGCGCCCGGTCCGGCGTCAGCACCGTCCGGGTCACCCCGCGACCGCCGTCGCAGCCCGCCACGAACTCGCAGCGGATCAGCACGCGTTCGCCCGAGGCCGGGTCCGTGTACGACACCGACGGGCGGCCCGTGTCCAGGTCGTGCAGCTCGACGTCGCGCACCCCGAACCGTATGTCGCCACCGCGCACGTCCGCGTACTCGCGCACCAGATCCGTCACCAGCAACTGCTGCGGGTAGATCCAGTGATGATGACCCGTCAGCTCCGCGTACTCGAACCGGTACCGCTCCCCGCCGAACCGGAACTCGCACTCGGCGTGCCGCTGCGCCCGCTCCAGCAGGTTCCCCGCGAGACCCCGCCGCTCCAGACCGCGGACGGCCCATTCCTCCAGAACCCCGGCACGCGGCCGCTGTTCGATGAACGCGCGGGTCTCGGTCTCCAGGACCACGCAGTCGACGGAGGCGGCCCGCAGGATGTTCCCGAGCGTCAGCCCAGCCGGCCCGGCGCCGACGATGACGACCGGACTGCTGTGCACATCACCGGAGTTGGCGTGGGGGGAGGCGAAAGTCATCCGAGCATTATGTCCACGCCGCCTCGCACCCGGGAACCGAGTACCGTGGAAACGCGGGTGGCCGTGCGGTGCCCGGGAGCGGGGGATGCGGTGGACGGGGGCGTCACCTGGCAGCCGGCCGAGTTCTACCGTCCGGTCGAGGGCGGTCTCCAGTGCACCCTCTGTCCCTTCCGCTGTCGGCTGCGCGACGGCGACACCGGCGCCTGCGAGGTCCGCCGCCGGGAGGGCGACCTGGTCCTCACCGCGACCCGCACCACCACTGTCGAGCACTGGTCGTCGGTCGAGCGCAAGCCCTTCTACCACTTCCGGCCCGGTCTGCCGCTGCTGACCCTGGCCCCGCCGGGCTGCTCCTTCCGCTGCGACTACTGCGTCAACCACCGCCTCTCCCAGTACGGCAGGGACCAGGACAGCCGCGTCAGCGCGCGCGACACCGAGCCCGAGGCGCTGGTCAGGACGGCGGCCGAGCGGGGCGCGGGCATCGCCCTGTCGTACTCCGAACCCTCCCTCGCCGCCGAACTGACCCTGGAACTCGGCGCGCACGCCGCCGAGTCGGGCGTCCCGGTGCTCTGGAAGAGCAACGGCTTCCTCACCCCCGAAGCCCTGCGGCGCCTCGCGCCCGTCCTCGCCGCCGTCAACGTCGACCTCAAGGCCGCCGACGAGGAACGGCACCGGCGGCTCACCGGCGCTCCGCTCGCCCCGGTCCTCGACACGCTGCGGTCGCTGCGGGCGGCGGGGGTGTGGGTCGAGGTCAGCACCCCGCTGATCCCCGGGACCAGCGCCGAGGACGAACAGCTCGGGCGGATCGCCGAGTTCGTCGCCGGACTCGGCCCCGACACCCCCTGGCACCTGGCGCGCTTCACCCCGACCTACCGGATGAGCCGCCACCGCCCCACCCCACCCGAGCGGTTGGCGCGCGCGGTACACATCGGCCGGGCGGCCGGACTGCGGTACGTCTACGTCGAGCGGGCGCTCGGCGCCCAGGGGCGTGCCACCCGCTGCCCGGGTTGCGGTGCCGAGGTCGTCGCGCGCGGGGTGTGGGGGGAGGCCGAGAGTCGGGTGCGGGACGGGGGCTGCCCCGGATGCGGGGAACGGATCGCCGGTGTGTGGAACGCGGACCGACTGGAGGGAAGCCGAGGATGAGTACCGAGTACCGCTTCGTGGAGGACCTGCCGGACCTGATCGACGCGTCCGAGTACGACGACCATCCCGAAGGGCGGCTCGTACGGCTGCGGATCACCTGGGACGAGCAGGGCGTCGAGGTGCTCGGCGACGCCTTCCGGCCGCAGACGCTGGAGGCGCTGCTGGAGAGGATGGGGCCGGAGGCGGTGGAGCAGATGCTGTGCGGGTGACATCCCCGCGACGGTGTCCGTAGGGAGCCGCCGACCGCGCGCCACCTGCCTCACAGGCGCCCCAGGATCCGCGTGAGCACCCGCCGCAGCTCCTCCCCGTCCGGCTCCGGGGCGAGCACCCAGGTGTCCGGACCGTCGGGCACCGGGTGGTGCGGATAGTGGACCCGCAGGGTCAGCGCGCCGGGCAGGGGCAGCCGGGGCTCGTGGGCGTGCGTCAGGAGAAGGGTGCGGGGCTCGCCCGAGTCCGTCGCGGCCAGGTCGCGCGCCGCCGCCCGGGCCAGACCCGCCGCCCGCACCGGCGCCGCGGGCTCGGGCGGGACCGGCGTCCACAGGTGCCGCAGATCCCCCGCGGACGTCAGCCGCAGGGGCGCGCCGAGCCCGTCGAGCCGTACCAGCGCCACCGCCCGCTCGGCCGCCAGCAGCGCCGCCGCCAGCAGGTGTGCGCACAGCCGCAGACAGCTGCCCACCTGCCCCAGGGCGGCGGCGCCCGTGTCGAGGACGAGGACGGCGTCCCGCTCGGTCCACGGCGGCCGGCCGCGCCGGGTCCGGTACAGCAGGGCGTCCTGCGCCCACAGGGCGTGCAACAGCGGCGCCGGGAGGGCCATGTGACCCGGCACGAGCCGGTCCGGCGGGCCGTGCCGGGACCACTGCGCCGGAGCACCGGCGCTCGTCGGGCCGGGGACGTCGTCGCCGAGCGGCACCGGCAGCCGCGACGGCAGGCCGGGTATCCGGGCGGCGGCGTCCACCGCCGAGGCCCAGGGGCCGTCCGCGAGCCGCAGCGGCAGTGCCGGGTCCTGGCACACCGCGTCCGGGCCCAACAAGGCCAGCAGCGGCAGGAGTTCGCGATGCACCCGGTCGAGTGCGGCGGCCAGTGCCGCCCCGCTCACCGACGGCCGCTCCGGCGGCTCGCCGCTGCCGCGCAACCCCCACTCCAGCGTCGAACGCAGTTCCTGGAGCGGGACGCCCGGCGGCGGGGCGTACCGCGCGTCCGGCGGCAGCCGGGAGGCCACCACCGCGCTGAGCGCCGGATGCGCGGCACGCGGCCAGCCGAGGTCCCGCAGCGCGCGGGCGGCCCGGCCCTGGTGCACGAGTCGGCGCCCGGGAGGCGTCGTCGGGCGCAGCAGCGCCGAGACGTCCGCGAGCGCGTCCAGCGGTACGGCGGCCTCGACCGCGGCGGCCATGGCCCCCAACTCCGCCAGGTACTCGGGGCTTTCGGGCAGCCGCGGCCCGGGCTCCGTGGTCTCCTCGGCGGCCATCACGTCCCACAGGACGCTGGGGCCGCCGCTGTACGTCGTCGCCAGCCGGCGTCCGTCGGGGGACCAGCGCACCGACCACACGGGCCCCGGCGGCGGACCGTCGGGCTCCAGGGCCGTCACCACCGTGCCCCGGTCCACGTCCCACACCTCGACCACCGAGGCCGTCTCGCCGGAACCCGGTGCGGCGAGCAGCGAACCGTCCGGGGACCAGGCCAGCGCCGGCGCCCAGCCCCGCCCGCCGGGTGCGCCGAACTCCCGCTGCACCCGCCAGGTGAGCGTCGACCACACCACCAACGGCCCCTGTCCCGCGGGCGGGGTCGCGGCCAGCCGACTGCCGTCCGGCGACCAGGCGACCCGGGTCGCGAACGCCCCGGAGGGCAGAGCCAGCCTGCGGGCCCGTTCCAGGCGCGGCACATGCCACAGCACCACCGCGCCGCCGGTGCCGGCCGCGAGCAGCGTGCCGTCCGGGGACCAGGCGGGGCGACCGGTGCCCTGGGGGAGGTGCAGACTCCGCGGCGGCCGTACCAGGGCGCCCCGGGAGGTCAGGGTGTGCACGTAGAGATGGGTCGGGGCGGGCCCGGGCTCGGGCACCGCGAGGATCGCCGTACCCTCGGTCGGCGCCGGGCACCAGGCGGGTGCCTGGCCGCCCTGGAGGACCGCGCGCACCTCGCCGTCGTCCGGGGTGAGGACGCTCAGCCCGGTGAGTCCGTCACGCGAGGCACAGGCCAACAACTCGGGTGTGCCGGAGGAGAGTTCCAGATCGTGGGCGCCGCCGGGGCCGGTGGCCGCCGTGGCCGTCCAGTCCGGTCCGGACCGTCCCGGGGTGCGGGCGGCGAGGGTGCCCGGTTCCGTCTCCAGCACGCAATGGCCGTCCCGCGCCGACCAGGCGACGGCCGGGGCCCACAGCCGGTCCCCGCCGTCGTGCAGGAGTGTCGGGCCCGCGATCCGCGGCGTGCGGTCGCGCAGGGACGGCAGCTCACGGCCTACGGAACGACACATCATCGCCGCCCAGCTCCGCAGCAGCACCCCGACCCGGCGTTCCACGGGACAGGGGGCCGCGTCCGGCAGCTCCCACAGCTCCGGTCCCGCCAGGACCCGGCCGGTGGGCGACACGCTCAGGTCACGGGGGGAGGCGACCCGAACCGGCAGGCGGGAGACGGGTTCCAGGGTGCGGTCCAGGACGAGGAGCGCCCCCTGGTCCGTGACGGTCACCAGGAAGCGGCCCGTCCGGCTGAACCCCATGCCGACGACGGCACCGCGCACCGCGGCGGTCGCGAGCGGGCGGCCCGAGGCGCGGTCCACGAGATGGACGCCGGCCGCGTCCGCGAAGGCGAGCGCGTCCCGGTCCGGGGACCAGGCGAGCGCGGTGACGCCGCTACGGCCGGTGCGGGGCGCGAAGTCCATCCGGACCGGCAGGACGCTCCACAACTGGAGCGCGGTGGCGGTGGCCAGGCACAACTGGCGGCCCCGCGGGTCCCAGGCCAGCGCGACCACGGGGTCCACGGTGGGCAGCGCCGACGCGGCGAGGGTGCCCCGGTGGTGGACCAGCACGCCGTCGCCGGCGCACGCCACCCACAGGCCGTCGGGCGACACCGCGAGGGTGCGCGTGCCCGCGGGCACCGGGAACCCGTCGTCGGCGGCAGCCCCGGTGTCCCCGTCGTACACCTCGACCCGGCCGCCCCGCAGCACGAACACCTCACCGCCGTCCGGCCCCCACGCCACCGCGTCCGGCATCCCCTGCCCAGGTACCGACCACAGCACCCGCCCGGTGTCGTCACGGCAGGTCAGGGCGTGCCCGGCGAGCTGGACGAACGCGGTGCCGTCGCGGGAGAGACCGGTACAGGGGGCGTCGCCGGTGAGGGAGAGCAGGCGGCGGGGGGCGGTGGGGCCGGGTGCCGGGGGTGGGGGTTCGTGCGAGAGGCCCTGGGGTGGGGTGTCGGGGGGTGGGCCCTGGCGTGGGGCCGCTGTCACTGTTCCTCCGTCGTGTGCAGCGCCGCCGCCTCGTACAGCCGCGCCGCCTCCAGCAGATCGCCCGCCGAGCGGTACGCCTCGGCCGCGCCCTCGTGGTCGCCCAGGGCGCGGAGTCGGGCGGCGCGTTCGAGGGCCTCGCCGGGGTCGTGCACGGCGGCCGGTCCGGTGGGGTGCGGGACGGGGCCGGGTCCTGCCAACGACTCCAGGGCGTCCAGGAGTTCACGGCCCGCCTCGGACAGCCCGGCCGACACCTCGACCGGTCCGGGCGGGGCCCACAGGGTCCACAGGGGGACCATCGGGGAGAGCGGGAAGCGATACCGGCCGCCGCGTCGGCAGACCACGGCCGACTCGTCGTCCAGGGCGAAGAGACGGGCGCGGGCCGAGGGCGGCAACGGCGGTGCCAGGGTGTGCCCGGACTCCAGGAACAGGCTGCCGGGCCCGACTCGGCGCAGCGGAACGCCGAAGGGCAGGTCGCGGGCCAGTCCCACCGGCTCCAGCAGCAGATGGCACCCCGGCCCCGGCAGCAGGAACCCGGCCTCGCCCAGCGGGCGGCCCCGCAGGTAGCGCCGTAACAGAGGGAGTTCGTCGTCGTGCAGCAGTACGGCGTCCACCGAGGTGTCGGCGGTCGCGTCCGCCACCACCCGTACCTCCACCGACGGTTCCCGCGCCGCGTCCGGCAACCGGCGGGCGGCGTACGGAGGTTCGGAGGGGACGCCGACCAGTTCGGCCGGGACCGGGGTGGGTGGACCGAGGGGATCCAGCCGTAGCGCGGGCCACTCCGCGCGATCGCCGACGAGCCACAACTCCCCTTCGGGCACGGGGGAGTACAGCAGGTCGTCGGGGACCGGGCAGTGCAGTCGTACGTCCAGCAGCAGCCGCTCGCAGGCCGCGACCGCACGGCACACCGAGGTGCGGGGGAGTGCGGACAGGGCCGCGGTCAGGGCGTGCGGGACCGTGTCGGACCCCTCCAGCACCACCAGTGTCGTGTGCTGTTCCGTCGGGTCCGTCCCCGTCAGGTATCGCACGCGGACCGCGCGTGTCGACACCTCCACGCCGAACGCGAGGGCCTGGCGGACGACCGAGGGGAGCAACTCCGGGGCGGTGAGCACATGGAGGGTGCGGTGGTCCGAGGTGCCGGGCGGGGCGAGCGGCAGCCGGGAGACGAGATCCACCACGTCGAGCCGGGGCCAGGCCGTCACCTCGGACGCCGTGTCCGGGGGCATCGGCCGGGCCGTGGCGCCGTGCAGGGTCAGCAGCTCGGTGCCGAGGGCCGGGCCGATGGCACTGAGCAGCCAGACCGCCTCGCCGCCGGGCTCCTCGTGGCAGCTCCACTCCGTGGCCCCCGCGCCCCGGAGCGCCTCGATGGCGCCGAGCGCCCGGTGCGGGGCCGGGAAGCGGCCGGCGACCCGCCACTCGACGGCGGGGGGCGGGGAGTACGGCACCGGCGGGACCGGTTCAACGCCGTCCGTGTCGGCGGGTCTCGCCGGGCGGACGCTGAAGCGGATGCCGTGGTCCTGCTGGCCACCGGGGGTACGGGGCGGTTGCGCGGGAGGCGCCGGCGCGGGTGCGTCGCGGGACGCCGGACGGGCGACGAGCGGGGTCGGCGGGGCGGCGGCCGTGCCGTTCTCGGCGGTGCCGTTCTCCGGGGTGATCCGGTTGAGCAGCCGCCGCAGAGGGCTCTCGGGGCGGTCCATCGGTCAGAGACCCTCTGCCCGGTCGGCGGCCGGAACGGGGGGCGCTCCAGAGGGTGGTTGGGCTCCCGGGGCGGGGTGGTGCGGGGCTTCGGGGTGCGAGGGCGGCTGAGTGCCGGGCGCCGGGTGGTCGGGGACGTCGGAGTGCGACGGAGGTCGGGCGCCGGGGGCGAGGGGGGCCGGGGCCTCGGGGGCCGAGGGTGGTCGGGGGCCTGAACGGGGAGGCGGCGCGGCTTCGGGAGCCGGGCGGCGGGCAGGGTCGGGGGCGGGCGTGGGGGACGAGGACGTGGGGGGTGAGGGGGACGAGGACGTGGGGGGTGAGGGGAGCCATGCCGCCGAGCCGAGGCGGGTGGTGGCCCAGTCGCGCCAGCTGTGCAGGACGTCGTCGCCCCCCTGCCCGTCGTAGGCCGCGCGGAACAGACGGGCACCCCAGTCGAAGCGTTCGACACGGTCCGCGGCCTCGACGCCCCAGTCCAGCAGCAGGCGGCGTTCCGAGCGAACGGCCAGGGTGGGCAGCCGGGCCTCGACGCGGGGGAAGAGGTCGAGGAGGGGGCCGGCGGGGCCGCCGCCGAGGCGGTCGGTGAGGGCGCGGGCGAGGGCGAGACGCAGCTGCTGCGGTCCCCTGCCGACGGCGTCGGCGGTCGCCAGCAGATGCCGGGCCTCGGGGATCTCACCGGCCAGGAGGAGTTCCCAGGCCGCTTCCAGGCGGTGGCCCCGCTCCTGCCAGCAGCGGGCGGCGAGTTCGGGCCGGCCGAGCAGGCGGTAGCAGCGGGCGGCCTGCTCGGGGTGTCCGGCCTGGCGGTAGGTGCGGGCAGCGTGCTCCAGGTCGCCCGCGCGTTGGTAGGCGTCGGCAGCCGACCACCGCCAGCCGAGGAGGTCGTAGCAGCGGGCGGCCTCGGAGTGCGCCTGGGCCGCGGAGTAGCAGCGCGCGGCCTTGAGCAGCAGCCGCGTGCGCCGGTTCACGACCGCTCCTGCTCACCCGACGCGGAACCCTCGGTCTCCTCGTCCTCGGTCTCCGCGGGCACGGACCGCGGGGCGGCCGTGGACCGCGGGTCGTGGCGCCACAGCGGCGGTTCCTCGACGGGTGAGACCTCCTCGATGTCGGGCCGGCGGGCCAGGAGACGCCCGAGTTCGGCGCTGACCCGGTCGTGCTCGGCCTCGTGCTCGGGCCCGGAGCCGTCGCCGATGTCGTCCACCTGGAACAGCTCGACCTCTCCGGTGTCCGTGTTGAACCGGAACCGCACCCGCACCCGCATCGGTCAGTTCTCCATTCCGAGGTCGAGCTCGAACTCGATCGCGATGCCGTCCTCGGACTCCTCGTGCCGGACCCCGGTCGCGCCGTGCTGCCGGGCGAAGTCGAGCAGTGCCTGCCGGTAGGCGGTGGCCAACACGGCGTTGACGGCCCGCAGTCCGTCCCGGCCGAGCGTGGCGATGCGCTCCCGGTTGCGGGTGTCGAGCTCGGCGCGTACCCGCTCCCGCTGCTCGGCCAGCCGGTCGCGGGCGTCGGCGTGGGCGGCGCGCTGGAGCCGGGACTCCGCCGCCGCGGCGGCGGTCGCGGACTCCTGGTCCGCCTGCATCCGCAGCCGGCCCGCCAGTTCGCGGGCCCGGCGCACCGCGTCCGCCTCGGCCGCCACCTGCGCCTCGCGCTCGGCCACTTCGAGGGTCCGACCGGCGAACCCGTCGGCGTAGTACCGCCCTTCGGCGCTGCCCGTGGCCTCTTCCCGCACCGCACCCCGCAGGGTCTCGGCGGCATGCCCCTCGACGGTCACCGTGTCCTCGAGGCGGGCGGTGACGACGAGTTCGCCGGTACCGGGGTCGTAGCGGACCCGGCCGTCCGGCAGGGGCAGTACATGGCCGCCGTGTTCCTCGTGCCAGCCCTCGGCCGTGGCGAGCGTGTGCTCGAAGACAAGGCGGGTGGCCCGGCCCAGCGTGCCGCCGAAGGGATGGCGCACCTCCAGCTCGCTGACCACGGAGTCGCTCACGTCGACGCGTCGTTCCAGGGCGAGTTCCCACGCCTCCACGACTTCCCGGGTGGCCTCGACACGGACCCTGCGCGGATTGCACATCTGGCCGCAGTCCCCCTCATGTCCACAGCGGGGCGTGCCTGAGGCGCGCCCTTCGGTGTGCGTCAGCCCTGGTCCAGCAGTTTCAGAGTCTCGTCAATGATACGCGCGACCTCCCCCTGGGCCTCCCGGTCGCCCGGCACCGCGTGTCTCAACTCCATTCTCAGGGCGTTGAGTTGCCGCAGCACCCGTTCCACCGCGGCGGGCGGTGCGCCGGCGTCGACCTGACGTCCGAGGACCCGCGCCTCGGAGACCAGGCGCCGCGCGGCACGGGCCGGTTCGTCGGGATCCTCGCCCGGCACGCCGGTACGGCGCCGCACCGCCTCCCGGACCACCGTCGCCTGGGACGGGTCGGACCAGAAGTGCTCCAGCGGCCACAGGTCGGCGGGTTCGGCCCGTACGCGCTCGGCCCGCAGCGCGGCGGCCGCCACCAGGCGCAGCCCGCGGATGACCCGGCGGTCCGACAACGTCACGCCCTGGCCGAGGAGTTCGCGGACGAGTTCGGCGTACTCGGGGGTGATCGCGCCGAGATCGGCGTGTGCCAGCTGACGTCCGAGCCGGCCCAGCGCGGCCGGGTCGATCCAGCTGTGCGCCTCACCGTCGGCGGCGCGGCCCGGCGCGGCCCCCTTCGCGAGCAGCTCGTCCAGGCGGTTGCCGGCCACGGGCGGGATCGTCAGCCGCAGCAGGAACCGGTCGGCGAAGGCCAGCAGGGACGGGTCCTGCGGCAGGCTGTTGGCGGCGCCGACGAGGGTGATGAGCGGGACGGACTCGATGTCGTGGCCGTTGTGGAAGACCCGCTCGTTCATCACCGTCAGAAGGGTGTTGAGGATCGGGCTGCCGCTCTGGAAGATCTCGTCGAGGAACGCGATCCGCGCCGTCGGCAGCATGCCCTCGGTACGAAATCGGTACTGGGCGCCGGCCTGGAAGGCGGCGACGTCCATCGGCCCGAACAGCTCGGCCGGCTCGGTGAACCGGGTCAGCAACCGGACGAAGGGGCGGCCCCCCAGACCCGCGGCGAACCGGCTGACCAGGTCCGTCTTGCCGGTGCCGGGCGGGCCGAGCAGCAGCACGTGCTCATGCGCGATCACCGCGACCTCCAGCAGGTCCAGGGCGACCCGCCGCCCCACGAAGTGCTGCTCCACGCTGCGCCCGAGCGCCTTGAGCCGCCGCACGGCGGACAGGTCCTCCTCGCTCCACGCGGCGGTGGGGGTCGCGGTCATGGGCCCTCCGGGGGTGTGGCGGCGGGGGTGGGGGTCATGGGGCCGCCGGGAGGGCGGGGGGCGGGGGTTGGGGGCATCGGCACTTTCCCGGGGGCGGTTACGGGGTTGGGGGGCATGTGCCCCGGGCCCGGCGGTGGGGCGTGAGCATCGGTGCTCCGGGAGTGCGGGGGTGGGGCGGGGGTCGTGCGCCCCGGGCCCGGCGGCAGGGCGGGGGCACCGGTGCTTCGGGAGTGCGGCGGCGGGCCGGGGGTCGTGCGCCCCGGGTCCAGCGGCGGCCCCGGGTCCGGCGGCGGGCCGGGGTCATCGGTGCTCCAGGAGTGCGGCGGCGTCATCGGCGCTCCGAGATCATTTCCAGACGCCCCTGCTGGAGCCGGCCCACCAGCCAGCCCAGGCGGCGCGCGTCCGGTTCGATGCCGTGCATGTGCCGGCCGACGAACGCGTCCCGCATCAGCGAGCGCAGCTCGTCGCCGTTGCGGCCCGCGGTGGCGTCGGCCATCAGCTCCAGCACCTCGTCGTCCAGGCGGATGTGATAGCGCTGGGCGTGGTGGCGCAGGATCGCGCGGCGGGCCGACACATCGGGCAGCGAGATGGCGATCGAGCGGAAGCGGCTCGGCCGCAGCAGCGCCTTGTCGATGATGTCGATGCGGTTGGTGGTGCCGACCACCAGCATCGGCACCTCGGGCCGGAAGCCGTCCATCTCGGTGAGGATCTGCGCGACCACGCTGTTGCCGGCCCGGGTGCCGCCGTCCGGGCGGCTGCTGCGCTCCATGGTGATCGCGTCGATCTCGTCGAAGACGATCACGGAGGGTGCGCTGCGCCGCGCGGAGGCGAAGATCTCGCGGACCTTGCGCTCGCTCTCGCCGACGTACATGTCGGTGACCTCGGGCCCCGACACCACTTGGATGGTGGCGTTCATGCCGTTGGCGATGGCCTTGGCGAACAGGGTCTTACCGGTGCCGGGCGGACCGTAGAAGATGATGCCGCGGGGGACCAGTTCGGAGCGCACCTCCTCCATGTCGTCGGGGAGGCTCTGGGCGCCGCTGATGATGGCCAGGGTCCGGGCGATCTCCGCCTTGACCTCCTCGTAGCCGCCGATGTCGTCCAGCGTCACGTTCGGCACCTCGAAGTGCGAGGACTGCTGGGCCTTGAAGGTCAGCAGGGTCGACCGCAGGTCGTGGTGCGTGGCGCGGTCGGGCAGATCGCGGTGCCGCTCGTGGGCGTACCGCATGGCCTGCCGCAGCCGTACGGGGTTCATGCCGGCGACGTGCTTGTAGAACTCGCGCGGATCGAACCCCGCGAAGGTCTCGGCCTCCTCCCGGGTGACCAACGCGACGCCCAGCGGGGTCGCCTGGTGCTCCGGTGCGTCGATCTTCGGCGGCAGTCCGCTGAGGGTCAGCCGGGAGCTGAACCGTTCGGCCAGGACCGGCGGGAGTTCCAGGGTCGGGTCGGCGAAGGCGAGGACCAGCTGGTCCGGGAAGGCGTACAGCAACTCGACCAGCTCGCGGGCCTCGGCGTGGCGGCCGAGGTCGGCGCTGCCGGCCAGCAGGTCCAGGTGGGTCAGGACGATGACGTCGCCCTCCTTCAACTCCTCCAGCTGGACGCGGAGTCGGGCGAGACGCCGCTGGCGGGTGTTCATCGACGCGGCGGAGATGTCCGCGACCGGATCGTCGGAGGGACGGCCCCCGCGTCCGCCGCCGGGGCCCCCGCCCCCGCCGCTGCCGCTGTCCTCGGCCGAGTCGTCGTCCAGGCGGATGCCGCGGCACCCGGCGAGCGTGACCATCTCCTCCCACAGGTGGGTCACGACGAGCTTCTCGCTGATGACGAGGACGGGCAGGCCGCTGCGCAGCAGGGAGGCGACCGCCTCGATCTGCGGGTAGTAGGCGAGGCGGACGGCCTCGGCGTCGGTGATCCGCTCCGGGTGGGCGGCGTGCTGGGGGCCGACGGGGGACTCGACACCGGTGGCCGAGGGCTGCACAGCGGCAGCCGGGGGCTGTGCGCCGGCGGCCTCGGGTGCCGGCTCGTCCTTGACGAGTGACCGCACCCCGGGCGGCGCGAACAGCGGCGTGCCCGGCGCGAGTTCGGTGCGCAGTCGGATGTCGGGGCCGAACTCCGACCAGGGCCGCTCCAGCAGTTCCGCGTCGAGCGGGTCGAGCAGCCACACCTCGCAGGAGGCCAGGACCTCCCGCAGGGTCCGGTCGCCCGCGGCACCGAGCAGGTCCAGCCGGTCGCCGTGGTCCGCGGTGGCCAGGCGCAGGGGTCGGGTCATCGGTCCAGCACCTCGCGCAGTCCCTCGAACTCCCGCGCCCTTCCGTAGACGCGGTGCAGCGACACGCCCATGCGGTACCCCCGGAGCATCCTGCGGTGGCGCAGCTCCTCGGGATGGCGCGCGGCGAGAACGGCCAGGGGTTCCCACCAGTCGAGCATGGCCCGCGCCCACCGGCCGCGCTCGTCGTCCGCGAGCAGCCGCGCCGGGTTGTCGCGCGCCAACTCCCGCAGGTCGTCGGTGCGTCGGTGGTAGTGCTCGCCGTGGTGCAGCAGCGCCGTCTCGTACACCTCGTACACGACTGTTCTCTCCCCCGGTGTGAAGCGGAATCCGCGCAGCAGCGCCGCCCGGTGCCGGGCGGTCTCCGGTGCGGACGGTGGTGCGGCGAGGGCCGCGACCGCGGTGCGCCGCCCTTCCGTGTGGTCGAGGAACCGGTCGAGCAGCTGTCCGCATCGCTCCCGCAGGTCCGGCGGGGGATGGTCGAAGAGGGCGGTGACGGGGGAGGCGCGCAGCAACTCCGTCCGCAGCCCTGCGTCGATCGGGGCCGCCGACAGGGCTCGCACGACCAGGCCATGACGACACATCAGATCCCGTACGGTGCCCGCACCGCTCACCCCGAACAGCGCCTGGCGGGCGGTCGCCGGGTCGTCCCTCAGGGCCAGTGCGGCGGCGATCATCAGCGGCTCCAGGCCGGTCGGCCCGCGGTCGCCGAGCGGCGGGTCGGACAGGCGCAGCCGGGCGGCGGTGATCCGGGCCAGCCGCTCCAGCAGGGCGACGGGATCGTCCGCGGTGCCGTGCGGCCTGGTCGAGGTGGTCGGGGGCGGTGCCGGTGGGCCGCCGGGCGCCGGCTCAGTGATGGCCCAGTGTAGGACGTGTACTACGGCGTTCGTCAGCGTCGTCATCGAGGTTCCGGATCGGGCAGGGGGCCATCCAGTCGTCGGAGGAGGCGTAGCAGGTGAGGATCCGGCGCCGGGCCGTGATGTTGATGAGGGCGGCCACCTGCCAGGGGCGCCGGAAAGTGTCCCGGTGCAGGTCGATGTCGGTGCGGGAGAGGCCGATGGTGCGCTCGGTCTGGAACAGGTGCGTGTGGTACCAGCCGACGAGCTGCCGGTCGCCGAGGGTCCGGTTCATCGCGCCGAACGAGTCACCGGTGAACGTGAAGTGGGTCAGGGAGGCCCCCGAGTGCTCGGCCGGGAGCACCTCGTCGACGATCACCGCGTGCAGTTTCGGGGCGTCCGTCCGGCGGAAGGCCCGCCCGATGAGGAACCCGCCCTCCTCGATCTCGGTCGACAACTCCATCTCCATCAGCCGCCGTCGCACCCCGGTTCCGAGCAGCACGGTCACCGGGGCCTTGGTGTCGGCGAGTTCGACGCCGTACTCCGCCAGGTCCAGCAGCGGGATCTGGGGCTCGGCCGCCGGACGGATACCGAACGCCAGCCGGGTGGAGCGGGAGATGTCGATGTCGTCCGTGCCGTCCACCACCGGGGGCAGCCGCTGGGCGGACGTCCCGCCCTCGGACGCGTCCTCGGGCAGGTCCTCGGGCGAGGGCAGACCCGCGATGCGGAACGCCCAGTGGCGCTCCTCGGGGGCGATCTCGCGGGCCAGCCGGGCGAGGATCGGGCCGACGAGACCGTTCACGGAGTAGGGCTTCTGGTGGACCACCCGGCCCTCCATCCGGATGGCGACATGGATGTATCCGAAGTCGGCCCGGAGGTTGGTGAGGTGAAGGTCTCCGCGGTAGGTGTCGGGGCCGGGGTCGTTGCGCAGCATCAGGACGAAGCGGGGGCGGCCCCCGAACGGTGCCGTCTCCGCCTCGAAGGCCGGCTTGAGCAGCGCGATCAGGGGTTCCGTGTGCACCAACTGCCGTGCCTCGCCGCGGAAGAGCTCGACGTCAAGTGCCATCCGCCACCCCGTCCGTGGGCCGTATCCGCAAGGCGCCCACACGCGGCGCGCCCTCGTCGGGAGGAGGGGCCGCCACCGGCGGCTTGCCCCCGAGGGCCTCGATCATGGCCGCGCCCTCCTCGGTCAGGGCCCAGTACGCCGCGACGGGGTTGAAACTGTCCGTGATCTCGTAGTTACGATACCCAGCCATGTCCACGAGCATCTGGCACAGCTGACCGAAGTCGAGGGCGGGCCGCCAGGAGTGGGCCAGCACGCCGAGGCACACCGCTCCTTCGGCCTGGGGGTACTGCGGATCGGGTCCCTTGATGTTGGGGTGGAAGATCGGGCTCAGCCAGAAGACGGCCGGGGCGACCAGCGGGAAGTCCGGACCCAGCAGGATCAGCGCGTTGTGCTTCTCCTGGCGCTCCGGGCGCGGCAGGGTGTGCGCGCCGTGCTGGTCCGGCAGGCGCAGGCCGGGTCCCTTGAAGCGGATCTCGTAGTCGGTGGGGAACTCCGGGTCGTCGGTGTCGACGATCTCGAAGTCCGTGTGTTGGTCCGCGTAGCGGTACATCTCCTCGCGGACCCGGATGATCGCCTGCATCCGCAACTGGGCGTTGCCCGCGGTGGCTTCGGGATAGACGTTGAGGGTCTCGCCCTCGCGGACCCCGGCCTCGTGCAGGGACTGCGCCGGGTCCAGGCGGTGGAAGCTGCCGTCCGCCTGCTGGTGGTCGACGACCGTGCGCGGGCGACGGCCCATCCGGCCCTCGTAGTGGGCCAGTACGGCCGCGGCGATGTCCCGCACCGGCGTGATCGACGGTACGCCCGCCAGATCGTACGGCTGCTGGTCGGGGCCGTTGACCCGGAGCGCCTCCAGCAGATACGGGCGGTGGTCGTACACCTCCTGGAGTATCTCCAGGTCCGGCGGGGCGCCGGCGGCGAGCAAGCCGGCGCGCAGGGCGTCGATCTGGTTGTCCGTCAGCTCGGCGGTCAGGGACATCGCGATCTGTCCGACCTGGGCGTCCTCGCCCTGGCTGACGAAGAACAGGTCGGCGCGCGGGTCGAGGTCGCGCACCTCGTCGATGAAGTCCGCGTGGTGCGTGCTGCACACGAAGACCAGCGTGGGATAGGCCTCCGAGCCCGGCTGCGCGTGGGGCACCGGGCCGGAACGTGGGGCATGGGCCTCGGCGCGGTGCGGCGCCGGTGGCGCGGTGACCGGCTCCAGTGCCGCGACCGAGGCGCTGAACAGGGTGTTGCCCGGGTACTCGTTGTGCACCGCGCGGGCCAGCCGGGCCTCGCCGTCCACGAGCACCCCGGCGTCGATCATCCGGCGTGCCTCGGACCAGTAGACCCGGGCGGTCGCGTCCACCGACGGCAGCCGGGCCTCGGGGAAGCCGATGGTCCGCAGGATGATCTCGCCCTCCCGGGGGTTGATCACCCGCTCCAGCTCGTTGTACAGCTCGTCCCTCACCGGACCCCCTCCGTCGTCACCCGGCGCCCCCGCGCCGACTCACCCGGCCGTGCGTCGGCTCCAGGCGCCCACTCGGCCAAGTCCCCGCGTGGCGTGCCCTCTTCACCGACCCGGCCCGCCAACTCCACGTACCGCAGACCCGATCCGTCCCGCCGGGCCACCGGCAGCACTTCGCGGGGCGCCACCCCCAGTGCGCTCAGCCGCGCCGAGGCGGGCGCGGACCGCAGCCGGGAGGTGATGGCGGGCACCGCCGACCGCCGCCGCACCGGCCTGCTGAATCCTGCCCAGGTGAGGGGCTCTTCGTGCATGCCGACATGGCTCAACAGCCGTTCCACCGTGGCGTCCTGGCCGAGGGGCAGCACCGGGACGTCGTCGGGAAGCCGCTCGTGCAGCGGGCAGTCGGGTTCGGGGCGGTCGCGCGGCGCGGTCCCGGACAGGGGGACGGCGAGGCCGGCGGCGTCGATCCGCAGCGGCGCCCCCGGTACGGACAGCCCCAGCAGCAGTCGTACGGCGACGTTCGCCAGCCAGGCGCCGACCAGCGCGGACACCGGGGCGGAGGCGCCCACCGCGTCGGTCGGACCGGGCGCCGCGCACGACCAGGGGTCGTCCCGAACCGCCCGTTCGGCCGGGTTGAGGCCGCACGCCCAGCAGCGGCCGCCCGGTGGCCACCAGGACACCTCGCCGCCCCATGCGTGGGTACCGCCGTCGAGCATTCCCGTCCCGGCGAGCGTGCACCGCCCGGCGAGCGAGATCCGGGCCGCCCGGCTGTCCAGCGCGCTCACCACCAGGACCGCGTCGCGCAGTTCGGCCAGACCGGCACCCGAGACATGGGGCGCCTCACGCGCCTCCACCGTCGTGCCGGGGGCGAGGTCGGCCAGAGCCTCGGCCAGCACCCGTGCCTTGGGCCGGCCCACGTCCGCGGGGCGGAACAGCGGACAGCGGCTGAGGTTGCTGACGGCGACCGTGTCCGGGTCGCACACCACCAGGCGGCCGAGACCGGCGAGGGCGAGCGTCTGGGCCACCGTGTTGCCCAGGGCGCCGGCTCCCGCCAGCACGACGGTCGCCCCGGCGAGCCGCCGCTGGTCCCACCCGGGGATCAGGGCGTGCCGCTCGAATCGGCCTTCGTCTGCGGGGAGTTGCGCAGGACCGGCCAGCGGTGGCCGCGCGTGGGCCGGGGGCCTCGCGGTCCTGTCCGCTGGGTGCCCCTCGTCCCCGGTGGCCGCCGCTCGCCCCTCTGCCCCGTTCACCGGCTGTCCCGCAGGGAGTTGAGCATCAGGCAGGGTACTCCCGGATGCTGGGCCCTCCAGTCGTCGTAGCAGACCAGGCCGTGGTCGGGGTCGCGGTGGACGGCGCTGGCGCAGGTCGGGGCGTGCGGTGAGCAGGTGCAGTGGATGACGACCTCGTCGGGGCGGAAGGTGTGGCCGCACACCCAGCACCGGTGGCGGGTGGGCGCTCCGTCGCCCGGGGTGGGGTGCAGCCGCAGCAAAGGGTGGTCGCGGTGCAGCCGTACCGTGCACAGCTCCGGCGGTGGCGGGTTGGCCTCGTCGAGCCCGGCATGGAACTGCGCGGCCGTCGCGGAGGACTGGTCGAGGGCCTCGGGGTTGAGGCAGTCCAGGAGCCGGCTGCGGTGCTTGAGCACCACCCCGGGATCGCTCTCCGTGCGCTTCTCGGCCCGCTCTATGGAGATCTGCTCGCCGAGGCGGAAGGAGTGGTGGCAGACGGGGCAGGTGGTGCCGGCCGAACCGAGCTTGCGCAGCAGCTGCGAGGTGACGACGGTGACCTCCGCGCCCGGCTCGTCGTACCGGTCGGCCAGGGCCTCGGAGTCGCGGCGCCCGCCCGCCTGGCCGAGCAGGAAGGCGTACGCCGCCTCGCTCGGGCCGTCGGCGGTCGCCGCCCCGGTCTCCGCACGCTCCCGTTCCTGGCTGCGGCGGCGCCGCTCGGCCACGTTCACGCCCCGCGGGACGTGCACGCTGACGGTGCGGGGCCGTGGGTCCGTCATACCGTGTCGCCCTCCCGGGTGCGCACCAGGCGCCGCAGGTCCGGCAGTCCGCGCGGGCCCAGACCGGCGGCCGCCCGGCCCCGGTCGAACGCGCCCTGCCAGGACGCGCCGAGGGCGAGTGCCGCGTAGTAGCCCCGGCAGAAGGCCAGCGCGTCCTGGTCGGCGAGCCGTTCGGGGGAGCCGATGACCTCCCGCGCGTGGGCGCCGAGCACCTCCCCGTAGCGGCCGAGATGGCAGGCGTTGAGGACGACGACCGACACTCCGCCCACGGCGTCGAGGACCGCGGCGAGGGCCTCGGCGGCGACCGGGGCGACCGAGCCGTCGTCCTCCTCCAGCAGCAGATGGCCGCTCGGCGCGCCGTGCCCGCCGAAGTGCAGGACGTCCGGCTTGTGTTCGGTGAGCGCCGGGACCACGTCCTGCCGGCGGGTCGCCGCCGACAGCCGGATGTCGAGGGTGCGTTCGCGCCCGCGCAGGGCCGCCTCGGTGATCGTGCGGTGTTCCTGGCGCAGTTGGAGTCTCGACGCCTCCTTCGGCCCCGCGAGCAGGCACAGCACGGTCAGTTCGGCCGGCGGGGCGCCGGGCTCGGAACCCGCCGGGCGCAGTGCCGGGTTGCCCGGATAGTCCCGCGCCGCCTCCGCGAGCAGGTCCTCCAGGGTGAAGCGAAAGGCCCCGTGCTCGATCCTCCGGCAGACCTCGAACCAGGTGTTGAGCGGGGACTGCGCGCCCCCGAAGTGCGGCAGCCGCGCCGGGTCGGCGCCCAGTCGGTACAGGAGCTGCTGGGCCTCGACGGGATCGGCGTAGAGCGTGGCGACGGTACGCAGCACCCCGTCGCGGTACAGCTGTCCGGCCGTCAGTGCCGCCACGAGCGCCCCCTTACTCGTCGTGCCTCGACTGTACCGGCCCGATCCGATCTCCGACTGGGCTTCCCCGAACCGGAGTTGATCAACCGTCAGGGCAGTGCGCGCGGCGCGTGCACTCCTTCAGATGCTCTGCCTGAAGCGGGGCCCGACCGGGCAGCGTTCTGTGATAGTTGGTCTTCAGCTCGGTCTACGGGGGAGGAGACACGGGGTGGTGGAGTTCCGGGGGCGACGGCCCGGCTCCGGAGACGGAGAAGAGGTGGTCTTCGCCCTCGAGGCGGAGACGGGGGAACGCGCCCGGTTCGAACTGCCGCCCTACCGGGTGCGCCGCTACCGCCGGATGCCCGGCCGGCATCCGGTCATGGTGCAGGAGGCGACGGGCCCCGAGGCCGAGCGGCAGATGCGGCGGCACGTCGAACTCTTCGGCAGCGTCCTCGACTTCCACGGACCGCACGTGCCCCGGCAGCTCGCGCGCGTCCTCGCGCACTCCTGCACCGACCCGGAGCAACCACACCGCCTGCTGCTGGACTGCCGCGGCGAACGCCTCGCCGACCTCGACTCCCCGGACCGGCTGCACGGACCCCGGCTGCGCGCGGTCGTCCAGGACCTCTTCGAGGCCGTCGCCGCCCTGCACAAGGCGCGGCTCGTCCACGGCCGGATCAGCCCCGCACACCTGTGGTGGGACGAGGCCGAGGGGCTCCAGCTCGCCGGTCTGGAGGGCGCGGTGTACGCCACCGAGCCGCTGCCCGACCGTCCCGCCACCCAGTGGGACGCCCCCGGTTTCCGGCCCGGCGTCCTCGCCGCCGCCGACCAGGACGTGCTCAGCGCCGCCCTGGTGGCGTTCTGGATGGCCACCGGCGAGACACTGCCGCGCGGAGCCTCCGCCGGGTACCTGCACAGCCTCGTCGGGCAGGGGCACGAGAACTGGCTCCAGGACCTGATCCGCGCGGCGTTCCCGCTGGGGTCCGCGATCTCGCCGCCCGCCCGCGAACTGGCCCGCCGACTCGCCGAGGGCGCCGTGCCGCAGGGCCTGCTGGAGCGGCCCCTCGCGGAACGCGAACGGGAGCGCGTCCGGCGCGGCCGCGAGGAGTTCCGCGCGCTGCGCGCCCGGCAGCACGCAGGCGCCGGGAACCTGCGCGCGAGACGGTCCGTCGCCGTCGTACGACCGGCACGCTGGTGGCTCAGGACCGCGCGGCGCCTGCGCATCCTGCCCGACCGTCCGCTGCACGGCCTCGACGCCGTCGAATGCCCCATGTGCCTGCGGGCGTTGAACTGGCAGACCGCCGAGCGGGTCGTCCTCGACGCGTCCGGCGACATGGTGCCCGAGGCGGACCTGCCCCTGCACTCGGACGCCGAGCGGGACGCCCAGCTCGCCCGCACCTATGTGGTGTGTCCGGGCAACGACGACGTCCCCCGCCACGAACTGCCCGACCGCTACCCCATGTTCGGCACCGAACCGGTGCGCATCGGACTCGTCGGCGCCTCCTCCACCGGCAAGTCCCATCTGCTCGCCGCGATCATCGACCAGGCGCGCAGGACCACCGTCATGCGGCACTACGGACTGCGCGTGGAAGCACTGGACCCGCAGCGCTACCACCAGTACCTCAACGAGGTCGTCGCACCCTTCGTCGACCGCCGAGAGGAGCTGCGGGCCACCCCCGACCGGCCCGACCTGCGCTACGCCACCGGCCTCGTCGTCACCGACGAGCACTCCGGCCGATCGCACAGCGTGATCTTCTTCGACGTGGCCGGCGGCCGGCTCGAACGCCCCGGCCGCGAAGCGGACTTCCTCAACCGGCTCAGCGCCCTGTTGTGCGTCGTCGACCCCACCCGCATCCCCGGACTGACCTCGCAGAAGGGGACCACCGGACGCGACCCGGCGTTCGAGCACGTACGCCAGCGGCTGCGCCAGCAGGCCGACCCGGCCGTCCCGCTGCTGTCGGTGCCGTGCGCGCTGGTCGTGACCAAGAGCGATCTGCTGCGCTTTCGCGGCTACCGCGAGATCGACGACTGGCTGCACGAGAAGCCGGACGCGGAGAGCGACTTGAGCACCGTCGAGCAGGAGAGCGAGGACGTGTACGCCTTCCTCGCCGCCCGTGGCGGCGGCGACTGGCTCCAGCTCGCCGGGGAATGCCAGGGCTCCACCCTGCACCTCGCCTCCGCCACCGGAACCGGCCCTCGCGAGCAGGGCGACCGGGCGGCGGCCCGCCGCTTCGACGAGGCGCTCTTCCGTCAACACCGCGTGCTGCGACCACTGTTGGCGCTGTTCGCGATGAAAGGCGTCATGACCGGACCGGCGGCGGACGCCCTGCTGCGCGCGGGAGGCCCCCGCACATGAACCCGCCCGCACCCGGCGGCCCGCGCGCCGACATCACCGTCTACCGCTGGTCCGAGCGCTCCCTGACCGGACGCGGCGACGTCGGTCCCGTCGCCACCTCCCTCGACCGCGAGGAGCTGCTGCGCTGGAACAGCCGTATCGAGAACATGGTGTGGGCCACCCAGGACCACCCCGGCGACACCACCCCCGGCTTCGTCTACCTGCGCCACGGCCCCGAGGCGGCCGTCCTGCGCAAGCTCCCGGTCCGCGACCCGCACGGCCGAGCCGGCTCCACCCTCACCCACGTCCTGACCGGCCCCGCCACCGCCATCGACCTCCACCTCGCCCTCGCCGTGTGCCGCAGCGACTGGGACGACTGGCTGCCCCCGCAGATCCGCCAGGGCGCCCTCCTCCACGGCCCCGGCTCGCATGCCACACCCCCGGAGAAACCGCAGCGCGTCCCACTGGACCTGCTGCGCCGGCTCCTCCTGGAGGAGAAGCGGCTCCTCGACGCCCTCGACACGGCGGCCGCCGACCTCCCCGACGAGCTCCTCCTGCGGCTCGCCGAGGCCCTGATGGAGGAGCCCGGGGCACCCCTGACCGTGCTCGGCGCGCCCGTCGACGGCGAGGTCGTCGTCCACGCCCTGGCGGGACTCCTGGGCCGGGTCGTGGAGAGCGACTGGAGCTTCGCCACCCGCGAGGAGAACGACGGGGCCAGGGAACTGCCGCAGTTCGTCTTCCTACGACGCGACAGCGCCGGCGCCCCCCAGCCGGACCGGCGCCGCATCGACGCCGAGGCCGACCCGGGGCCCGCCGGACCGCTGCGCGACCAGGCCGCCCGGCTGGTCGCCTTCCGGCGGCGCCGCGGCGAGGACGGCCTGGCCCGGCTGGCGCCCGCACGACCGCTGGGCAACTCCGCGCAGATCCGCGAGTGGGCCGCGGGGCACCAGGTGGCCCCCGGCCTGATGAGCGACGTCACGAGTCTGCTGGAGGCCGCCCCGGACGGCGATCTGACGCAGAAGGAGGCCGCCTACCTGCGCAGCCCCGCCTCGCTGCCTCGGGTGCAGCTGGAACTGGACCGGATGACCGACGGCCGGCTTGCCCGTCTCGTGGCCCTGTGGCGACCGGACACCCTCGAACTGGAGCCCTACCGGCACCTCCGGCCGGAGATCCACACCCGGGCCCTGCACCGCTGCCTCGACAGCGCGGCCGACGGCGTCCCCGACCTGGTGCGCGAGCTGGCCGTGCGGCCGCCCGAGGACCGGGTGGCGCTGCGCGTCCTGCACGAGCGGATGGAGCGTGCCGCACACCGCCGGACCAGCTTCGACGTGCTGCCCCTGCTGCGCACCGCCCAGGAGATCGGCGTCTCCCGGGCCGCGCTGGACCACATGATGAAGGTGATGGTGGAGCGCTTCGCGATGGCCGACCTGCTCAGCGAGATCGACCGCGTCAGCCGCGTCGCACCGGACCAGGCCCGCACCCTCCTGGAGCACTCCACCCGGCGCCGCGACGCCGGACGCGAACGCCGCGACCCCTTCGACATGCTGCGCCGCACCGGCTTCCTCGCGGCGGCCGTGGAGCGGATGGCACCCCAGAACCCCTGGCAGGCGGTGCGTCTGTACCGGCTCGTGCTGCTGTGCGCGGTGGGGGAGTCGCCCGGTCAGCGCGAGGTGCTGGAGGTCCTGGACGCCGCGGGCCGCACCCCGTCGCCGTATCTGCTCCAGGCGCTCGCGGACAGTTGCCGCCGCGGCCGGGCGCAGGACACCGTGTTCGCCGCCGTGGTCCAGCAGTACTTCCGCGAGCACCTGCCCGCCCGGCCGGACGACGGACCCGGCCGTGGGCCGGCCCGCCGCGACCCCTGGTCCTGAGGAGAGGCTTTGACCAACAGGAGACCCGCCCGGCAGCAGCCCGCGCCACTCGGCGTGAAGCCGGTGCCCCCAGGCCCTCCGTCCACGCCGGCCGCCCCCGAGCCCTCGCCCACCCTGCGCGAGGCCGCCGACCGGCTGGCGGACCTGGCCAGCCGGTGCCCCGAGGACAGCACCGGCCGCACCGTGCTGACCTGGATCGCCGACGACGCGCGGGCCGGCGGACGCGCCCTGTCCGGTGTCAACCTGCTGCACGCCTACCCGCCCGAGGCGCTGGTCCCGGACGAACCGCCGCGCGAACGCGGGCTGATAGCCGTCGTCTCCACCCTGCGGGACGTGGCGGTCTTCCTGCCGATCGTGCTGACCTGGCTCTCCCTCTGGTTCGCCTTCCGCGACTTCGAGGACGCGAAGAAGGGCACCAACTTCCTCACACTGTGGGCCTCGGGCCTCGGCGGCACCGCCGTCCTGCTCGTCGTCGTCCTCATCGGCGGAGTGATCCTCGCGACCCTGTGGCTCCAACGGCTGGAATGGGCGGCCGAACGAGACGGCTCCCGCGAACGGCTGCGCGGCCAGATCGCCGGGCAACTGGCCGTCCTCACCATGGAACTCGCCAAGTACGCGGTCCTGGAGGCCCAGGCCGTGCCCGCGGGCCAACTCGTCGGCATCGCACGGGACATCACCCGCAGCACCGCCGAACTCTCCCGCACCCTGTCGGACAGCGCTGACCGGATGGCGAGGATCTTCGAGCCCGGCCCCGAGGGGCGGTTCGCCTCCGCGATCGACAAGTGGACCGAGTCCGCTGCCGAGTTGGGGGCGATGGGCCGTTCCCTGACCGTGCCGCACCAGCTGCTGCGGGACTTCGCCGCGCTGCGCGAGGACCTGCGCGCCGACGAGGCGGCCACCCGGGAGTCCCTCATCCTTCTCCTCGCCGAGCTGCGCAAGGCCGCCGGCAGCTCCCAGGAGGCCAACCGAGTACACGCCACCGTGGCCGACGAGGTGTCCGAGACCACCCGCAAGGTCGGCGTGGCCATGCAGCTCCTGAGCGACAACAGCGAGCGGATGTACTCCTACATGGACGCCCTGGAACGGGTGCTCGCCCTCCTCCAGAACGACCGCCCGGGCGGCTTCGCCCCCCTGCCGATGTCGAACGCGGACGGCCCGTCGCACGGCACCCACAACGGCAACGGCCCCTACGGCGCCCAAGGCATGGGAGCTCACGGCCACGGTCCGGGCGGCGCCGGGGTGGGAGCGCCACCCCCGTCCGACTCCTTCCGGCCGGAGACCGTCGGCGGCACACCGCCGCCCCGCCGGCCCGGTGACGACTGGTACGGCGAGGACGGGCAGGGATGAGGCGCCGCACATCCGGCGTCGCCCCGCGCCATCTCGCGGGGTGGCTCTTCGCCGACCTGTTCCTGGTGCTGTTCCTCGTCGTCCTCGGCATGACGACGTCCGACGGACCGGACGAGGCCGCGGGGGCGGGCGCAGGCGCGGGCAAGTCCCCCAGACCGTCGCCGTCGGCATCGGGCACCTCTCCGTCCCCGTCCCCGTCCCGAACGGCGAAAGGACCCCTGGGACTTGACCCGAAACGGCACACCTTCGCCGTGACCCTGTCCTCGGGCGCGACCGGGCGCGCCACCGGCAGGGGCGGCCTGAGCGCGACCGACCGCAGGAAGGTCGTCGCGGCCCTGGACAAGGAGATCCGCGCCAGCGGCGACGGCCGCCGGATCGGCATGGTCATCACCTTCGGCGTCGCGCCCCAGGCACAGCTGGGCGCGGCCACGGACCTCGCCGAGGACGTGAACCGCACGCTCAAGTCCGCCCGCCCCCAGGCCTTTTGCGGCGGCAACGTGGGCACGCGGCCGTTCTGGTCCGGGGGGTCGGCGGACCGGGTGGAGATCGAGCTGTACTACATCAACGCGTGCGAGGGGCGGGGGTAGGGGGAGGGGGCAGAATGCGCGTGGGGGCAGGGTGCGCGAGGGCTCTGGGGCGAGCTGGAGACGGACCCTGCGGCGGGGTTGGTGGGATGCCCCCCCATGAGCGCGATGAGCCCTGCGTCCCGTTCCTGGTCGCAATGGCGCCGGGAGGGCGGACGCCGAAGCGGCGGCCCTCAGACGCCTGCTCGTGTGTCAGCCGAGGCGGGGGATCTCGATGGCTGGGCAGTAGTCCATGACCATGTCGAGCCCTGCCGCGCGGGTGCGTTCGTACGCCGCCTCGTCGACGACCCCCAGCTGGAACCAGACCGCCTTGGCGCCCCGGGCCACCGCCTCGTCGGCGACGGCACCGGCCAGGTCGCTGTTGACGAACACGTCCACGACGTCCACGTCGAAGGGGATGTCCGCGAGGGAGGCGTACCCCTGCTCGCCGTGGACCGTCTCCGCCTTGGGGTGCACGGGCACGATGCGCTTGCCGTACCGCCGCAGCACGTCCGCGACGCCGTAGGCGGCGCGCCGCTGGTTCGACGACAGGCCCACGATGGCCCAGGTGTCGCCGTGCTCGGTGAGTATCTTGCGGATCGTCGCTGGGTCGCCGTACACGCTCGGTCTCCTCATGAAGTCCTGTCAGGGTGGCGTGCGCGACAACAGCGGACGCGGCGTGGGGATTCCCGCACGGATGCGTGGGGCTTTCCGCACGGGTGCGAGGGGCGGTGACCGGGGCGGGCGGGGGTCACCGGGGCCACGGCCGTGCCGGGGCAGCCGAAGCGGGCCTTGGGCTTCTGGCCTGCTCCGAGGCCCGGAGGCTCCGAGGCAGGGCGCTGTGGTCGATGCGTCGTCCGGCGGTACGCGCTGTGCTGCCTCCGGGGCGGTTCCGACGCGAGCCAGGATGCCGGCCGACCGGCCGGGCGACGACGGGTGCGGGGTGCCGGGTGGCCCGGTATTCCGCGGCCCCCTCCCGTCCGGCGGACACGAGCCCGCCGTCGATGCACAGGCCGTCCGCGACGCCGCCGAGGCCGGGCACGTACGCCATCGGCACCTGCCTCCCGCGGGCCAGGCCCGTGAAGCCGGCGGTATCGGTGTCGGCGGCGGTGTCGGCCAGGGTGATCCGGCAGGCGCGGATCCGGCCCCGGCGGCCACCCGGCGACCGCAAATCCGTGCGACCTGCCTGCGCACGACGCCGACCCCGCCTACGCTCACCTCGTGCTGCGCATCATCGACGACCGAACCGGCGACCCCGTCCCCGTCCGACGGGGCCTGACCCGCGTCGAGGCGCATGTGCCGGGGTACGACACCAGCGCCCTGCGCGTCCTGCTCGTCGCCGACGTCCTCGCCCGCGCCCTGGAACTCGGCGGCGCCCCCGTCTGGTCGGTGCTCCGGGCCGAACGCGACGAGGCGGAGCTCCGGGCGGGCGTCGCGGCTCTCGGCATCCGGCCCTTCGAGTCCGGCCGGGACGCCGGGGCCGGGCCGGGAGAGGGCCGGGTGATCCATGTGGTGGGGGCGGGCGGGGCGACCCCGGATGGCGTACGGGTGGCCGTCGCGCCGGTCGCGCGGGCTGATGGGGGTGGCCCGGGCCCGGAAGGTGCGGCCCATGCCGCTGCGCCGGAGCCCGCCGTCGGGGCCGACCCCGGCGACCTCCGCCTCGCCCTCCTCTCCCACCGCCACGACCTCCCCGTACGCCTCGACGCGGCAGCCCTGGACGACGCCCACGCCACCCTCGCCCGCTGGCGTCGGACCGTCGCCGGATGGGCTCGGCAGCCCTCGCGGCCGGTGCCCGAGGAGGTGCGCGACGAGTTGCAGAGCGCGTGGGAGGACGACCTGGACGTGCCCGGAGTGCTGCGCGTCCTGCGCCGGGTGGAGACCGCCGACCTGCCCGAGGGCGCCCGCTTCGAGACGTACGCCTACGCCGACCGGCTGCTCGGCCTCGAACTCACCCGCGACCTGGGAGCCCCCTGATGATCGCGCGCGCCGGAGCCGGTCCGCTGCGCCGACTGGTGGTGCTGCGGCATGCCAAGTCCGCCTGGCCGGAGGGCGTGCCGGACCACCGGCGGCCGCTCGCCCCGCGCGGTCGCCGGGACGCGCCCGCCGCGGGACGCGCGCTCGCCGAGGGCGACTTCCTGCCCGACCTCGCGCTGTGCTCCACCGCCGTACGCGCCCGCCAGACCTGGGACCTCGCCTCCGCGCAATGGGGCACCCCGCCCCCGGTCCGCCACGACGCGCGCCTCTACGGCGCCGACGTTCCTGAGCTGCTGGAGGTCGTCCACGAGGTCCCCGCCGAGGTCGAGACGCTGCTGCTCATCGGCCACAACCCCGGCCTGGAGGAACTCGTCCTCGACCTCGCGGGCGACGGCCTCGACGACACCCTGGAGCGGGTCCGCGTGAAGTTCCCGACCGCGGCCGTCGCCGTACTGGCCTGGCGCGGTACGGCGTGGGACGCGCTCCTGCCCGGCACGGCACTGCTGACGGCGGTCACGGTGGCACGGGGGAAGAAGTGAGCGCCCTCGGGTGACCGCCCGGCCGCGTGCCCTACGAGCAGGAGGGCTGTCTGATCCCACTGCTCGGTCGGCGCCTCGACCCGGAGCCGCGGGTACGGCTCGGCCCACCGACGCGACGCCTGCCCCGCCCCACGGGTGCTGGACGAGCCCCTGCTGCCGGTGGCGGACGAGGCGTGCTGCCCCCTGGCCGGCTGCGCTTCCCGGCCTGGGAGAACCCTGACCGACCAGCCGGGCGCGGACGCAGGTCGCCGTTCCGGACCTGGGCTGGCCCGCCGCAGACAGGACCGCGTGCGACGGCCACGGGAACCGCAGCGCCCGCCGCGCGGTGACGCGCCCCGCGCCGAGGAGCTGCCCGCGTGCGACCTTCACCACACCGTCCCCCGCGCCTTCGGGTCCGGGGGCCCGGACGACGCCGCATAGGGTGGCCGGATGCAGGACGAGTACCGCACGGTCGCCCACGCGGGCGTGCACGAGACCGAGGTCAACCGCTCCCGCTTCCTGTGTGCCCTCGCGCCCGCGGCCACGGAGCAGGAGGCGCAGGATTTCGTGGCGGGCATCCGCAAGGAGCACGCCGACGCCACCCACAACTGCTTCGCCTACGTCATCGGCGCCGACGCGGCGATCCAGAAGGCGAGCGACGACGGCGAACCCGGGGGCACCGCCGGCGTCCCCATGCTCCAGATGCTGCTGCGGCGCGACATGCGGTACGTCGTCGCCGTGGTCACCCGCTACTACGGCGGCGTCAAGCTCGGCGCGGGCGGCCTCATCCGCGCGTACGGCGGAGCGGTCGGGGAGGCACTGGACGCCCTCGGCACCCTCACCCGCCGCAGGTTCCGCCTCGCCACGGTCACCGTCGACCACCAGCGCGCCGGCAAGCTCCAGAACGACCTGCGCGCCACCGGCCGCGAGGTCCGTGACGTCCGTTACGCCGAGAACGTCACCCTTGAGATCGGCCTGCCGGACGCGGACGTCCCGGCCTTCGAGACCTGGCTCGCGGACGTCACCGCCGGGACGGCCGGGTTCGAACTGGGTGGAGAGGCCTATGGCGATGCCTGATAGGCCGGTAACCGCCCGTGATGTCAGACCTGGCCGTTAGTCTCGGGGATCATGAGACTGCTGCACACTTCCGACTGGCATCTCGGCCGCGCGTTCCACCGGGTCAACATGCTCGGCGCGCAGGCCGAGTTCATCGGTCACCTCGTCGCGACCGTGCGTGAGCGCGGCGTGGACGCGGTGGTCGTGTCGGGAGACGTGTACGACCGGGCGGTGCCGCCGCTGGCCGCGGTCGAGCTGTTCGACGACGCCCTGCACCGGCTGGCCGACCTCGGCGTGCCGACGGTGATGATCTCCGGGAACCACGACTCCGCCCGCCGACTGGGCGTGGGCGCGGGCCTCATCGACCGCGCGGGCATCCATCTACGGACCGAACCGACGGCGTGCGGGACCCCGGTGGTCCTGCGGGACGCCTTCGGTGACGTGGCCCTCTACGGGCTGCCCTACCTCGAACCGGCCCTGGTGAAGGACGAGTTCGAGGTGACGAAGGCCGGCCACGAGAGCGTGCTCGGCGCCGCCATGGACCGCGTCCGCGCCGACCTGGCGACGCGCGCGCCGGGCACCCGTTCCGTCGTCCTCGCGCACGCCTTCGTCACCGGCGGCGAGGCCAGCGACAGCGAGCGGGACATCACGGTCGGCGGCGTGGCTGCGGTGCCGGCCGGCGTCTTCGACGGCGTCGACTACGTGGCGCTCGGGCATCTGCACGGCTGCCAGACCCTCACCGAGCGCGTGCGCTACTCCGGTTCACCGCTGCCGTACTCCTTCTCCGAGGCCGACCACCGCAAGAGCATGTGGCTCATCGACCTTGACGCCGAGGGCGCGGTGACCGCGGAGCGCGTCGACTGCCCGGTGCCGCGCGCCCTGGCCCGGATCCGCGGCACCCTGGAGGACCTGCTCGCCGACCCGGAACTCGCGCGGCACGAGGAGGCGTGGGTGGAGGCCACCCTGACCGACGCCGTCCGCCCCGCCGACCCCATGGCCCGGCTCACCGAGCGCTTCCCGCACACCCTCAGCCTCGCCTTCGACCCCGAGCGAGCCCCCGACGACCCCGACGTCTCCTACGCCCAGCGTCTCGCCGGCCGCAGCGACCAGGAGATCGCGGAGGACTTCGTCGCCCACGTACGGGGCGCGGGGCCCGACGAGAGCGAACAGGACGTCCTCCGGGACGCCTTCGACGCGGTACGGGCGAACGAGGCCGCGCACGAGGTGGCCCGATGACGCCCCGCTCGCCGCGGACGGGCGGCACGCGACCGGCGGGGACGCGCGCGCCGAGGGCCGGGCATGGACACCCGGTGGTGGCGGGTTCGCCGCAGGCGGGGTGTCGCCAACCGGCGGCCGTGTGGCCACCGCGAGGGGGGTGTCGGCGACCGTTGGCGCCGCGCGCGCAGAGGACAGGCGGGGGGCGACCGTTGGCGCCGCGCTCGCAGCGGGCGGCCGGTGGGCAGCCGGTAGCGGCTGGCTCGCCCGGGGTGGGACGTGGACGGCCGGTGGTGGCGGGTTCGCCGCAGGCGGGGTGTCGCCAACCGGCGGCCGTGTGGCCACCGCGAGGGGGGTGTCGGCGACCGTTGGCGCCACGCGCGCCGAAAGCGGCCGGTGGGCAGCCGGTAGCTGCCGGCTCGCCGCAGGCGGGACGTGCGCGGTCGATGGTCGCGGGCCCGCCGAAGACGACGGAGGGGATCCGATGAGACTGCACCGGCTGGACGTCACCGCCTTCGGGCCCTTCGGCTCATCCCAGACCGTCGACTTCGACGAGCTGTCGGCCGCCGGGCTCTTCCTGCTGCACGGGCCCACGGGCGCGGGCAAGACGTCCGTCCTCGACGCCGTCTGCTACGCCCTCTACGGATCCGTGCCCGGCGCCCGCCAGTCCGGTCAGGGCATGAGCCTGCGCAGCGACCACGCCGCCACCGGCATCCGTACCGAGGTGCGCCTCGAACTGACCGTCGCCGGACGGCGGTTGGAGATCAGCCGGCAACCCCCGTGGGAGCGCCCCAAGAAGCGCGGCTCGGGCAGCACGCTCGACAAGGCGCAGAGCTGGCTGCGCGAGTACGACGCCACCGCCGGCACCTGGAAGGACCTCAGCCGCTCCCACCAGGAGATCGGCGAGGAGATCACCCAACTGCTGGGCATGAGCCGCGAGCAGTTCTGCCAGGTCGTGCTGTTGCCCCAGGGCGACTTCGCCCGCTTCCTGCGCGCCGACGCCGAGGCACGCGGCCGCCTGCTGGGCCGTCTCTTCGACACCCACCGCTTCGCCGAGGTCGAAAAACGCCTCGCCGAACGCCGCCGCGCCACCGAGGCCCAGGTCCGCGAGGGCGACGCCGAGCTGCTCGCCGACGCCCACCGCATGCAGCAGGCGGCCGGTGACGCCATGCGGCTCCCGGACGCGGCCCCCGGCGAGCCCGGTCTCGCCGACGCCGTCATGGCCGCGGCCGCCGTCGCCCGCAGCACCGCGCGCGAACAGCTCACCATCGCCCACAGCCGCCTCGCCGCCGCCGAGTCCGCCCAGGCCGCCGCCGAGCACACCCTGGCCGACGTACGCGAACTGGCCCGGCTCCAGCAGCGGTACGCCCAGGCGCGGGAGCGGGCCGCGCTGATGGAGGCGCGCTCCGACGGCTACCGGCAGGCGCAGGCCCGCATGGAGCGGGCCCGCAAGGCGGAGGCCGTCGCGCCCGCGCTGGAGCTGCGGGAAGCCGCCGACGCCGAGCACCACAGGGCGGCCGCCGCACAGGCACGCACGCGTGTCCTGCTGCCGGACACCTACGCGGACGCCGGCGCGGCCGGGCTCGCGGCCGCCGCCCGCCGGGCCGCCGAGGAACTGGGCGGCCTGGAGTCGGCGCGACGCGGCGAACAGCGCCTGGCCGAACTCACCGCGGAGCGCACGCGCCTGGACCGTCAGGAGCGCGCCGACGAGGACGTCCTCCAGGAAGCCGACGCCTGGCTGGCCGGCTGGGAGACCGTCCGCGCGGGGCTGCAGGCCCGCATCGACTCAGCCCAGGAGGCCGCTGCCCGCGCCGAACAGCTGGGCGTCCAGCGGGAACCCGCGCAGAAGCGGCTCAACGCGGCACGGATGCGGGACCAGTTGGCCGGCGACACCGACACCGTCGCCGAGCAGGTCCGCCTCGCCCGGGAACAGGCCCTCACCGCCAAGGCGCACTGGCTCGACGTCAAGGAGCAGCGCCTGAACGGCATCGCCGCCGAACTCGCCGCCCAGCTGACCGACGGCCGCCCCTGTGCCGTCTGCGGCGCCACCGAACACCCCGCCCCCGCGCGCAAGGACGCCGGCCACGTCGACCGGGAGGCAGAGGAGCAGGCGCTCGCCGCCTACCAGGTGGCCGAGGAGCGGCACAGCGAGCAGGAACGGCGCCTGGGCGTCGTACGGGAGGCGCTGGCCGCCGCCACCGCGGAGGCGGGCGACGCCCCCACCGCGCGACTCGCCGAGGCGGCGGAGGAGTTGGAGCGGCTCTGGGCCACGGCCCGGCACGAGGCCTCGGCGCTGCACCCGGCGCACGAGGAACTGCGGCGGGCCGAGGCCGAGCACGAGCAGCGCACCGCCGACCGGCAGCAGGCGGCGGTCCGGGCCGCCGCCAGGGTCGGGCACCGCGAGCGGCTCGACCAGGAACGGGTCCTGCTGGAGGCGGAGTTGGCCCAGGCGCGTGGCACCGCCGACAGTGTGGCCGCGCGGGTCACGCAGTTGGAGCGGCAGGTCGCTCTGCTCACCGACGCCGCCGACGCCGCCCGGGCCGCCGAGGACACCGCCCAGCGGCTCAAGGACGCCGACGCCCGGCTCGCGGACGCCGCCTTCCGGGCGGGCTTCGACACCCCGCAGGCCGCGGCCGCCGCCCTCCTCGACGACGCGGCCCACCGCGACCTCCAACGGCGGCTCGACGCCTGGCAGTCGGAGGAGGCGGCCGTGCGCGCCGTCCTCGCCGAGCCCGAGACAGCGGCCGCCGACCGGCAGCCGCCCGCCGACCTCGCGGCGGCCGAGGAAGCGGCCACCCGCGCCGCCCGGCGGGTGCGCGACGCGGCCTCCGCGCGCGACGCCGCCGCCCGCCGCTGCGACGACCTCGACCGGCTCTCCGCGCGCGCGGCCGTCTCCGTACGGCGACTCGCCCCGCTGCGCGAGGAGTACGACCGGGTGGCCCGCCTCGCCTCGCTCGCCGCGGGCACCTCGGCGGACAACGAACGCAAGATGCGCCTGGAGTCCTACGTCCTGGCGGCCCGGCTGGAGCAGGTCGCCGCCGCCGCGACCGTCCGGCTGCTGCGGATGTCCTCCGGCCGCTACACCCTGGTGCACTCCGACGACCGGGCCGGGCGCGGCCGCAGCGGGCTCGGACTGCATGTCGTGGACGCGTGGACCGGCCGGGAGCGGGACACCGCCACGCTGTCCGGCGGCGAGACCTTCTTCGCCTCGCTCGCCCTCGCCCTCGGCCTCGCGGACGTCGTCACCGACGAGGCCGGCGGGGTCCGCCTGGACACCCTCTTCATCGACGAGGGCTTCGGCAGCCTCGACGACCAGACCCTGGACGAGGTCCTCGACGTCCTGGACTCGCTGCGTGAACGCGACCGCAGCGTCGGCATCGTCAGCCACGTCGCCGACCTGCGGCGGCGCGTCCACGCCCAGTTGGAGGTCGTGAAGGGCAGAGCGGGCTCGTCGCTGCGCCAGCGCGGGACCGGGTGAGTCAGCGGCCCAGCGGGCGGCGGGGGACGGGCGAGGAGTAGACGACGTTGGTGGTCACCGAACCCAGCGTGCCGATCTTGCCCGACACCTCCTCCAGGTGTCTCATCGAGCGGGCGGCGACCTTGATCACGAAGCAGTCGTCGCCCGTGACGTGATGGGCCTCCAGAATTTCCGGCGTCACCTCCACGAGGTCGTGGAACGGCTTGTAGTTGCCGTTCGGGTACCGCAGCCGCACGAACGCCAGGATCGGCAGCCCCAGCCGGTCCGGGTCGACGACCGCCGCGTACCCCTGGATCACCCCGGCCTCCTCCAGTCGCCGTACCCGCTCGGTCACCGCGCTCGGGGACATGGCGACGGCACGGGCCAGCTCGGCGAAGCTGGCCCGGCCCTCCCGCTGGAGGACGTCGAGGATGCGCCAGTCGGTGGCGTCCGGGGAAAACGTGGTCATCCCCGAGGGATAGCAGGGGATTCCCCGGCGGATCAAGCCCATCGCCGGGGAGAGCGCCTTCAGGATCATGATCGGCGACCGTAGATTTCCAGTCGTGGAGTCACAGCCCACAAGAACCGCCACCCACGAGAACCGCTACGGCAGATGCCACCAGAACCGCCACGGAGGCCACCGCATGACCACCAGCATCCCCACCCCCACCGCCCACCCCGTCCTGCGCGTCGCCCCCGCGGCTCCTGCCGAGGCCGCCGCCTACTTCCGCGCGAGCCTCGCCTTCCACGCCGATGTCTCCGACGTGGCCGCCGCCCTCGCCGCGGGTGGCGACCCGGGCTTCGTCGTCCTCGACTCCCGCTCCACCGAGTCCTGGGACCAGGGCCACATCCCCGGCGCCGTCCATCTGCCGACCGCGCTCATCCCCGAGCAGGCCGAGCAGCTCCTCGACAGGAACGTGCCGGTCGTGACGTACTGCTGGGGCCCCGGCTGCAACGGCGCCACCCGTTCCGCGCTGGCCCTCGCCGAACTCGGCTACCAGGTCAAGGAGATGCTCGGCGGCTTCGAGTACTGGGTGCGCGAGGGCTTCGCGTACGAGACCTGGGAGGGCGAGGAGCGCCGGGACGCCGACGCGCTGACGGCACCGGTGGACGCGGCGAACTGCGGCTGCTGACAGGGGTGATAGTCGGGGGAGGGCCCTTGCTGCTCGACCAGGTGCTCCGGGTGGCCGTGGGTGGCGCCGTGACTGAATCCGACGTTCCGGTCTGTGGGATGCGCCGACGCGGGCTGTCATGCACGCGGTAGATTCCGCGCCATGGTGCGATACGCGGAGCCGGGCGTGGCGGAGTGGGTGGAATCGGGCGGCGGGCCGCTGATAGCGGTGCCGGAGACGGTCCTGCCGTTCTGGGCCGGCGCCGACGGCGACGAGCTGGCCTCGGACTACGACCGGGCCTGCGAGGTGGACGGGTACGTCGGACTGCTGCCCGTCGGCGACAGCGCGGCCCTGGTGCTCGGCGACGAGCCCGCCTCCACCACCTATCTGCCGGACCACGGCATCTTCGTACGCTGGTCCGCGGGGGAGTCCGAGGAGGAGCTGCTCGCCGAGGTGCCGGCGGCGCTCGACACCGCGGTGTGGGGACCCGAGGTGGCCTGGAACGTGCCCGGTCCGGTGCTGCTGTTCGACGCCGCGTGGCCCGGCAACGACTCGCTGCGCACCGATCACGTGTGGATCGCGCTGGACCCCGGCCGCTACGCGGTGCGCGCGGCCCATGTCCGGCCCGGACCGGAGACCTGGCTGGGACTCGTACAACTCAGGCCCCTCGCGCCGGGATAACCACGTGCGTCGCGGGCGTGACCCGACCATCATGGTCGTCCATGCCCCGACTCCCGCACCCCGCCCCCGAAGAGCTCCGCCGTGACCCGCTGCCCCTGCGCGGGCGGACCGCACTGGTCACCGGTGCCAGCAGACGGGACGGCATCGGACACGCGGTCGCCCGTCGGCTGGCCGCCTACGGGGCGAGCGTCTATCTGCACCACCATGTGCCGCACGACGCCGCCCAGCCCTGGGGCGCCGACCGCCCCGAGGAGGTCGTGGCCTCCGTGCGCGCGGCGCTCGGGGACCCCGACGCGAGCGTTCTCGCGGGGCCCGGTGACCTGTCCGACCCGGCCGCGCCCGCCGCACTGATCGACACCGCCGCCACCGCGCTCGGCGGCCGCCTCGACATCCTCGTCGCCAACCACGCCCTCAGCGGCAGCGACGGCACCCTCTTCGAGATCGACGCCGTCATGCTCGACGCGCACTGGGCGGTCGACACCCGCTCGGTGCTGCTGCTCGTCCAGGCCTACGCCCGGCACCGGTCGGACACCGACGGCGGTGGCCGCGTGGTGATGATGACCTCGGGGCAGGACCTCTCGGGCGGCATGCCCGGCGAGATCGCCTACGCCCTCCAGAAGGGCGCCCTCGCCTCCGTCACCCGCTCGTTGTCGACCACCCTCGCCGAGCGGGCGATCACGGTGAACACCGTCAACCCGGGCCCCGTGGACACGGGTTACCTGACCGGTGAGGCGTACGAGGCGGTGGCCGCGATGTTCCCCGCCGGCCGCTGGGGCATGCCCGACGACCCCGCCCGCCTCATCGCCTGGCTGGCGACGGACGAGGCGGGCTGGGTCACCGGGCAGGTGATCGACTCGGAGGGCGGGTTCCGGCGCTGACCGTGACGGCCCGCGGCTCGGTCAGAGCGCGGAGAGCTCGTCCACCAGGTCGTCCAGGCCGAGGGAGCCCTGTGAGAGGGCCGCCATGTGCCAGGCCTTGAGGTCGAAGGCGTCCCCGTGCCGGCGGCGCGCGTTCTCCCGGCCCAGCAACCAGGCCCGCTCGCCCAGCTTGTAGCCGATCGCCTGCCCCGGGATCGTCAGATAGCGGGTCAGCTCGCTCTCCACGAAGTCCGCCGGACGGCTGCTGTGCGCCCCGAAGAACTCCTGCGCCAGCTCCGGTGTCCAGCGCTCACCCGGGTGGAACGGCGAGTCCGCCGGGATCTCCAGCTCCAGATGCATGCCGATGTCCACGATGACCCGCGCCGCCCGCATCATCTGCGCGTCGAGGTAGCCGAGCCGCTGCTCCGCGTCGGTGAGGAAGCCGAGCTCGTCCATCAGCCGCTCCGCGTACAGCGCCCACCCCTCGGCGTTGGCGCTGACGATGCCGACCGTGGCCTGGTAGCGGGAGAGGCTGTCGGCGACGTGCACCCACTGGGCGAGCTGGAGGTGATGGCCCGGCACGCCCTCGTGGTACCAGGTCGACACCAGGTCGTACGCCGGGAAACGGGTCTGGCCCATCGTCGGCAGCCAGGTCCGTCCCGGGCGGGAGAAGTCCTCCGAGGGGGGCGTGTAGTACGGGGCCGCCGCACCGCCGGGCGGGGCGATGCAGGACTCCACCTTCCGTACCCGCTCGGCGAGTTCGAAGTGCGTGCCGTCGAGCGAGTCCATCGCCTGGGACATCAGCCCCTGCAACCACTCCCGCACCTCGTCGACGCCCTCGATGTGCAGGCCGTGCTCGTCGAGGTGCGCGAGCGCCGCCCAGGGCGTCTCGGCGCCGGGGAGGATCTTCTCGGCCTCCTTCTTCATCTCGCCGAGCAGCCGGTGGTACTCGGACCAGCCGTAGGCGTACGCCTCGTCCAGGTCGAGGTCGGTGCCGTTGAAGTAGCGCGACCAGCGGGCGTAGCGCTCCCGGCCGACCGTGTTCGGCGCGCCCTCGATCGCCGGCGCGTAGACGTCCCGCATCCAGTCCCGCAGCTCGGCGACGGCGGCGGTCGCGGCGCGCGCGGCCTCGTCCAGCTCGGTGCGCAGCGCCTCGGGGCCGGCCGCCGCGAAGTCCTCGAACCAGCCACGCCCCGCATCCGTGCCCGCCCACTCGGTGAGCTGTTCGACGAAGGTGGCGGTCGGGCGCGGAGCCGCGTACAGCTTGCGCTCCAGACCCAGCGCGAGGGACTCGCGGTACCCGGCGTACGCCGCCGGTACGGCACGCAGCCGCTCGGCGATCGCGGCCCAGTCCTCGTCCGTCTCCTGCGGCGTCACGGTGAACACCTCACGCACCGAGTGCGCGGCCGTCGCCATGTTGCCGACCGAGCGCAGACCCTCGTCCGCCTCGTGCACGGCCAGTTCCGCGGTCAGCCGCTCCCGCAGCAGCCGGGCGCAGCGCCGCTCGCTGTCACTGTCCGCGCCGGGCTGCCGCTCGGCCTCGTCGAGCCGGGCGAGGGTGGCCCGCCCCAGCTCCGCGAGCGCCTCCTGGCCCGCCGGCGAGGTGTCGGGCAGACGGTTCGAACTCTCCTTCACACCGAGGTAGGTACCGGTGATCGGGTCGAGGGCGATGAGGGCGTCGACATAGGCGTCGGCCACCTCGCGGGGCAGCGCACTGTTGGTCTGAGACATGCGGACCATCCTCGTACGAGGGGCCGCCGCACGTCACGCGGATTGAGCCGAGGGCGTAGGAGGCAGCAGGGGGCCGCAGTCCCACTGCTGGAAGATCAGCCGGGTCTCCACCCGGGCCACCTCGCGATGGGCCGTGAACTCGTCGAGGACCAGCCGTTGCAGGTCCGTCATGTCCGCGACCGCGACATGGACGAGATAGTCGTCGGGGCCCGTCAGATGGAAGACGGTCCGGGACTCCGCGAGCGCCCGGATCCGCTCCACGAACGGCCCCACCAACTCCCGCCGATGCGGCCTGACCTGCACGGACAGCAGCGCCTCCAGGCCGCGCCCCAGCTTCGCCGGATCCAGCCGCAGCTGATGCCCGAGGATCACGCCCGCCCGGCGCAGCCGGGTCACCCGGTCCAGACAGGTCGACGCCGCGACCCCCACCTGGGCGGCGAGGTCGCGATAGGTGGTCCGAGCGTCGTTCTGCAGCAGCCGCAGAAGATGAAGGTCCACCGGATCCAGTACGACAGATTCGGCCATCGGCCGAACGTAGCACGGTGTTCGACGCGCATGACCCGGCCGGTGTTCACCCTTGCCCGCATGGAGACGACGCCTGTGCCCACGAGAGCCCTGGCCACCGAGGCCGTCCACGCCGGCCGCGACGACCTCGCCCGGCAGGGACTGCACGCCCCGCCCATCGACCTGTCGACGACCTACCCCTCGTACGACAGCCGCGGCGAGGCCGCCCGTATCGACGCCTTCGCCGCCACCGGCGCCGAGCCGGAGGGGCCGCCGGTCTACGGCCGGCTCGGCAACCCGACCGTCGCCCGTTTCGAGACCGCCCTCGCCCGGCTGGAGAACACCGAGGCGTCGGTGGCCTTCGCCAGCGGGATGGCCGCCCTGAGCGCGGTCCTTCTCGTACGGGCCTCCCTCGGCCTGCGCCATGTCGTCGCCGTCCGCCCCCTGTACGGGTGCAGCGACCACCTGCTGACCGCCGGACTCCTCGGCTCCGAGGTGACCTGGACCGACCCGGCCGGCATCGAGGAGGCGCTGCGCCCCGACACCGGCCTGGTCATGGTCGAGTCCCCGGCGAACCCCACGCTGGCCGAGGTGGATCTGCGGGCGGTGGCCCACGCCTGCGGTTCCGTGCCGCTGCTCGCCGACAACACCTTCGCCACGCCCGTCCTCCAGCGCCCGGCCGAACTGGGCGCCCGGCTGGTGCTGCACAGCGCCACCAAGTACCTCGGTGGGCACGGTGACGTGATGGCGGGCGTGGTGGCCTGCGACGAGGAGTTCGCCGGACGCCTGCGGCAGGTCCGGTTCGCCACCGGCGGCGTCCTGCACCCGCTGGCCGGTTACCTGCTGCTGCGTGGCCTGTCCACCCTGCCGGTGCGCGTCCGCGCCGCCTCCGAGAACGCCGCCGAACTCGTCCGCCGCCTCGCCGCCGACCCCCGGGTCGCCCGCGTGCACTACCCGCGCATCGGCGGCGCCATGATCGCCTTCGAGGTCCACGGCGACCCCCACGAGGTCATCGCCGGCGTGCGCCTGATCACCCCGGCGGTCAGCCTCGGCAGCGTCGACACCCTCATCCAGCACCCGGCGTCGATCAGCCACCGCATCGTGGACGCGGACGACCGGCGTGGAGCCGGGGTGAGCGACCGGCTGCTGCGGATGTCGGTGGGCCTGGAGGACGTCGAGGACCTGTGGGCGGACCTCGACAACGCCCTGGGGACGGCGTACCCCGGCAGCGGCGCGGGGAGCCGCGCGACCACCCACGCCGCACCCGCGCCCGCCGTCAGCCAGTAGGCCGACTCAGCTCCTGCGGCGCTCGGGCGTACTCGCGTGCGCCGCGGCGTCCTGCGCGGTCAGGCGCGCCGTGATGACGAGGGTCCCCTCCTCGATCTGATAGTCGAGGGGGAGGCCCAGCCCCCGCATGGCGGCCACCATCCCGGTGTTGGACGCCTGCGTCACGGCGTACACGCTCTCGCAGCGCGCCTCGACCGCCAGTCGCACCAGCCTACGCAGCAACTCGCTGCCGATACCGCGCCGTTGCCACTCGTCCTCGACGAGCAGCGCCACCTCGGTCTCGTCCCCGTCCCACAGCAGATGGCCGAGCCCGACCAGCCGCCCCGACGTCGTCTGCACGGCGAGCGTCCGCCCGAACCGCGGGCTGAGCAGGTGGTTCAGATAGCGGTCCGCGTCGCCGACCGGCCCGTGGTAGCGCAGCCCCAACGTCCGTGTACTGCACCGCTCGTGCATCGCCTTCGCCGCCTCCAGGTCGCCGACGTCGGCCCGGCGCACGGTGATGTCGTTGCCCTCGGGCAGCGTCAGCACGTCCTGACTGCGCGGCATCCGCGGCCCGAGCACCGCGTCCAGCTCCACCAGCGCTCGCGCCCGAGCGAACTCGGTCGGGGTGAACGGCAGATACGGCCGCTCCACGGTGATCTCCCCGCCCTCCGGGGCCCGCAGCCGCATCACGGACTCCTCCAGCGAGCCCTCGGCGGGCACGGCCCGCGCATCCGTGCGGGCGGGCGACTGGCGGATGGTGCAGCGGCCCAGCAACTGCCGCAGCGCCAACGGCAGTTCCGCCGCGTCCAGTGCGGTGCGGGCCGCCAGTCCGAGCACCCGGGTCGGTGCGTCGACCAGGTCGTGGGCGTCGGCCCGCTCGATCCACGTCCCGGTGCCGCCGGCCAGCGAGACGGCCCGCGTGATCTCGGCGGCATCGAGTTCGCCGGGCGCCCGCAGCAGGAACTCGTCCACCGTGCCCTCGGCCAGCGGATGCGTCTGGAGGCTCAGGATGTCCACCCGGTGGTGGGCCAGCGCCGTGCACAGCGCGGCCAGCGACCCGGGGGCGTCGCGCACCGTCGTCCGCATCCGCCACAGCGTGCTCGCGCCTGCCTCGGCGGACGGCTGCCCGGCCTGCTCCGAGGGGAGTGGCCGGGCGCCGGTATCGGTGTCGCCGACCGGCGGTGCGTGACCGTGGCGCCGTGCCCACCAGGTGTGGAACGCCGCCGTGACGACCAGCAGGACGGCGGAGATCAGCAGCAGCGCCGGACCGTCGGGGCCGTGACCGACCAGGTTGGCGACGGCGTCCGCCACCGCGACGGCCGTGAACAGCGCGGCGAGCTCGATGACGTCCCGCCGCCAGTGGTGGACCGGACGACCGTGCCTCGCGCGCGTCACATCAGACATGTCTCGACTCATGCAGCCACTGTGAAGGAACGGTGTTGCGTGATCACGAACGCTTTGTGACCGGGCGGTAAAGCCTGGATCCGGGTGCTTGTGCCGATTTGTTCGCGGTTGTACGACCTGGAGGTGTGTCAGGCGGTCGCCTCCCGTGCCGACGCACTGCGATCGGCCCGACCTGCGAAGACGCTCAGCTCGCCGGACATTCGCAGATGGTCGCGGGCAGGCGCGCGACGGGCCGCGCACCGGGGGATGACGCCGGGACGCGGCCCGCCTTCGAGGGTACGGGAGTTACTGGCCCACGCGCCCCGGTTGGAGCACCTGGGTGAACAGCACGGTGCCGTCCGACTCGCGCAGTCGGACCGTCAACTCGCCACTGTCACCGTCGATGTCGACCTCGCCGAAGAACTGGTAGCCGCCGGCCGGCGAGACGTTCGCGGTCGTCGGCGCCTTGACGAACACCCGCTCGGGACCGAACGTGCTGTCCAGCGTGTTGGCCGGGAAGGCGCCCGCGTTGAGCGGCCCGGACACGAACTCCCAGAACGGCTCGAAGTCCGTGAAGGCCGCCCGGGACGGCTGGTAGTGCTGGGCCGAGGTGTAGTGCACGTCGGCGGTCAGCCACACCGTGCCGGTGATCCGCCGGTGCTTGATGAAGCGCAGCAGTTCGGCGATCTGCAACTCTCGCCCGAGCGGGGCGCCGGGGTCGCCCTGCGCGACCGCCTCGATGTTCGCCCTGCCCTCGGTCGTGTCGGGCACGACGAGGCCGAGCGGCATGTCGGAGGCGATCACCTTCCACACCGCCCGCGAGCGCGACAACTCACGCTTGAGCCAGTCGAGTTGCTCACGGCCGAGAATGCCCTGCGGGTCCACGGTCTGGTCGTCGGGCGAGTTGGCGTTCCGGTACGTCCGCATGTCCAGCACGAACACGTCCAGCAGCGGGCCCTGCCGCAGCACTCGGTGGACGCGGCCCTCTCGTGCCCCGGGCCGCAGCGTGGAGATGGGGAAGTACTCGCTGAACGCGCGCCGGGCCCGCGCCGCCAGCACGTCGACGCGCTTCTCGGTGTAGCGGGCGTCGGAGTCCAGGATCGTCTGGCCCGGGTACCAGTTGTTGCGCACCTCGTGGTCGTCCCACTGGATGATCGAGGGGACCTGGGCGTTGAAGCGCCGGAGGTTGTCGTCGAGCAGGTTGTAGCGGAAGTTGCCGCGGAACTCGGCCAGCGTCTCGGCGACCTTGGACTTCTCCTCGGTGGTGATGTTCCGCCAGACGCTGCCGTCGGGCAGCGTGACGGACTCCGAGATCGGGCCGTCTGCGTAGATGTTGTCGCCACTGCACAGGAAGAAGTCGGGGTCCAGCTCGGCCATCGCGTCGTAGATCCGGTAGCCGCCGAAGTCCGGGTTGATGCCCCAGCCCTGTCCCGCGAGGTCCCCGGACCAGACGAAACGCACCCCGTCGCGACGCCGGGCGGAGGCCGTGCGGAACGTGCCGACCACCGGCTCACCCGTACGGCGCGGGTCGTCCGGGTCGGCCAGTCGCACCCGGTAGTGGATCTGTTCGCCGGGCGGCAGACCGTGCAGCCGGGTGGTGCCGGTGAAGTCCGTGTCCGCGCCGAGCAGCGGGCCGTGCCATCTGCGGGCGTTGCGGAACGACTCGGTCGCGGAGGTCTCGACGATCATGCGCGCCGGCCGGTCGGACCGGACCCACACCAGCCCCGAGTCGGCGCTCACGTCGCCCGTCTGCACACCCCACCCCGCCTCGGGGCGCCCCGACAGGGCGAACGCCGGTGCGGAACCGGCCACCGCGGGCAGAGTCAGGGCCGCCGACGCGACAAGGGAACCGCGCAGGACGGTACGGCGGTCGGGGAGTGGACGATGTGACATGGATGCGCCTCCAAGGACGGGATCCGGCCAGTGTGCGATGCCACACCTACTCGTACGCCGCAGCGCGCACGCGAACCACAGGTGAACAACTGACCGCGGACGCGGGGGAATGGGCGTGCGGGGCGACGCGGTGGAGCGGTACGACGGTCCCCGCGCGGGGGCCCCGACCCCGGGCGCCGAGCGGTCGGACGTCGCTCAGCTGCATCCGCCTGCTTGTCTGTGCCCTGTTGCCACCCTCCCGCCTGCCAGGTGATGCTCGCCTGTGACGCCCGACAGGCAGCGGCCACTGTGTGATGCCTGTCCGTGTGACGCCCGGCACGCACACTTGGCGCGCGCGACGCACGGCTGGTGCCCGCCACGCACGCCCGCCGCCCGCGACGCCGCCTCCCCCTGCCGGCAGATGCCCGCCGTTCCGCATCCACGCCGCGACGAGCACGCCGCCCCGGCCAGCGCCCCCCGGCCGCCCCCCTCACCGACCCCTCGCCTCCGCCATCAGCCGTACCCCTTCGCGAATCCGCGCGGGGGAGAGGTGGGCGTAGCCGATCACGAGCCGGGTCTCCGCCGTGGGGTCGGGGCGCGTGTGCGTGCAGTCGGACAGTGGACGTACCGCCACCCCGGCCGCGGTCACGCGCGCGAGGAACGCCTCCTCGGGGCCGTACCGTTTCGGCAGCGTGGCGATGACGTGCAGTCCCGCCGCGATCCCGGACACCCGTGCGCCGGGGAAGTGCTCCTCCAGCGCGGCCACGAGCGCGTCCCGCCGCTCACGGTAGGCGCGCTGGCAGCGACGCAGCTGGCGGTCGTAGTCGCCGCGTTCCACGAACCGGGCGAAGAGCGCCTGGTCCAGGGTGGGGTGACCGAGGTCCATGGTCCGCTTGCGCTCGATCACCTGCTCGGCGAGGGACTCCGGCACGAGGAGCCAGCCGAGCCGCAGGCCCGGGGCGAGGGACTTGCTGACGGATCCCGCGTAGGCCACGTGCTCGGGGTCGAGCCCTTGGAGCGCGCCGACCGGGGCGCGGTCGTAGCGGAAGTCGCCGTCGTAGTCGTCCTCCATGATCAGGCCGTTCACGGACCGGGCCCAGTCGAGCAGTTCGGCGCGACGGCGCGCGGAGTAGGCGATCCCGGTGGGGTACTGGTGGGCGGGCGTCGTGACCACGGCACGCACGCCCGAGGCCTGCAACGGCCCGACGGCGAGCCCCTCGTCGTCCACCGGCAGGGGTACCGCGCCGACGCCGGCGGCGGCGTACAGGTCGTCGTGCTGGGGGCTGCCGGGGTCCTCGACGCCCACCTCGCGCAGCCCGCGCGCGTGGAGCGCGAAGCCGAGCAGGGTCGATGCCTGGGCGACCCCGGACACCACCACGATCCGCTCGGGGTCGGCGACCACGCCCCGGCGGCGGGCGAGGAGTTCGGCCAGGGCGGTGCGCAGCCGGGGCAGGCCCCGCGGATCGGGATAGCCGAGCTCGTGGTGCGGCAGCTCCGCCAGCACGCCGCGCTGTGCCGCGGCCCAGGCAGCGCGCGGGAACAGGGAGAGGTCGGGCGTCCCGGGTACGAAGTCCGCGCGGGCGCCGGGGGAGCGCGGCGCGAGATCACGCGCGCGTGGCCGCGCGGAACGGACCGCCCCGCCCACCCAGGTCCCCGCGCCCCGCCCGCTGCGCAGATACCCCTCGGCCGTCAGCTGCTCGTACGCCTCCGTGACCAGTCCGCGCGACACACCGAGGTCCCGGGCCAGGTCCCGGCTGGAGGGCAACCGGGTCCCCGGTACGAGCCGACCCGACCGCACGGCCTCCCGCAACGCCGTCTGGAGGGCACGCCCACGCGCGCGTGCCGGCGCGGAGACGGCGGGGAGCAGCACCTCCCAGGCGACGGACCCGGCCCCTTCGCTCACCGGGACTCCAGCCCCGCCGCTCACCTCGGCCCCGACCTGTTCACCTGCACCCGTACGCGCGCCCCGCTGCCGATTGGTCTCCGATGAGGTCATGGAAGTGGACCTTAATGCGGACCACTGAGCTGCCTAGCGTCGCTCCCATGAATGCCACCACCACCCGCGGGGCTCTTCTCGCCGCACTCGCCTGCGTACTCGTGGGCGCCTCCTTCACGGCCAACAGCGTCCTCGGCGACTACCCGTACGCGGGTGGTCAGTTCCTGCGCTACGGGCTCGCCTGTCTGCTGCTCCTGCCTCTCGCCGGACGGGACGCGACGGCGAGGTTGCGGGCGCTCGCGCCCCGGCGGTGGCTGCGCCTGGCGCTGCTCTCGGCCGTGGGCATGGTCGGCTTCAACATGGCTGTCCTCGCGGCGGAGCGCACGGCCGAACCCGCCGTCCCCGGGGTCTTCGTGGGCTGTGCGCCGGTCGTGGTGGCCGTCCTCGTGCCCGTCCTGGACGGGCGCAGGCCCCAACGCGCCGTCCTGTACGGCGCGTTGCTCGTGGCGGCCGGTGCCTGCACGGTCCAGGGCTGGGGGCGGACGGACGGCGCCGGGCTGGCGTTCTCGGTGTGCGCGCTGGCCGGGGAGGTCGGCTTCGCGGTCCTCGCGGTGCCCGTGCTGCGCCCCCTGGGCCCGCGGCTGCTGTCGGCGACGGTGTGCGCCATCGCCGCGCTGGAGTGCCTGGTGGCCGGGCTGCTTGTGGACGGCACGGCGTGGTTGCGGCGGCCCGACGGGACCGAGACCGCCGCGCTGCTGTGGCAGGCGGCGGTCGTCACGGTCGTCGGGTTCGTGTGCTGGTACATGGGCATGCAGCGGATCGGCGCGGAGCGCGCCACGCTGTTCTCCGGCCTCATCCCGGTCGCCGCCGCCTGCACCGCCCCGCTCGTCGGTACCGGCTCCTACGGCGCCGCCCAGGCCGTCGGCAGCGCCCTCGTGGGCGCCGGGGTCGCCCTCGGCGCCTGCGCTCCGCCGAGGTCAGCGGCTGCCGTCGAGGATCACGCGCGCGACGAGCGCCGGGTCGTCGTTCATCGGGCAGTGGCCGCAGCCGGGCAGGCGCACGAGACGGGCCCCGGGGATGACCTGCTTGGCCCGCACCCCCTGCCGACGCAGGAGCAGCCGGTCCTTGCTGCCCCAGGCCACGGTGACCGGCACCCCGGGCACGTCCTCGACGAACCGTACGGAGCCGCCCGCGCGGAGGGTGTCGGCGAAGCCCGTCGCACGCACCAGGGCCAGCGTCTCGGCGACCACGGCCTCGGGTGAACGCCGGCCCGGGCGGGCGTAGATGGTGCTGGTCAGCGCGGTGCGTCCGGCCGCCGAGCGGGACAGCCGCTCGACCATCGGCAGCGGCATCCGCAGGGCTATCCCGCGCATCGCGAGCAGCACGGTGAAGGCGTAGCGGCGCTCGGCCTCCGACCAGAAGCCCGCCGGGGACAGGGCGGTGACGGACCGCACGAGCTTCTCCCGGCCGAGTTCCAGGGCGAGCAGACCGCCGAGCGAGTTGCCCGCGACATGCGGCCGGTCGAGCTCCAGGGCCTCGCAGAAGGCGCCGAACACGGAGGTCGTGGTGGTGAGGTCGTAGCCGAGTCCGTCGGGCAGTCCCGGGGACGCCCCGAAGCCGGGCAGGTCCACGGCGATGACGTCGCGTTCGGTGGCGAGGATGTCCACGACCGGGTCCCAGGCCTGCCGGTGGTGGCCGATGCCGTGCAGCAGGAGCAGCGGCTCGCCGCTGCCCACGCGCGCGTAGTCGACGGTCACGGTCCGCGGGCCGTGCGGGGAGGGGACGTCGAACGAGACGGTTTCGGCCATGGGCGTGTACTCCTCGGCTGAGACAGGGATGGGCGGGAGGGGCGGCGTGTAGACAGCTTGTCAGCAATTACTACCGACGGGTAGCCCCTTCCGTGGGGCGCGCCCCCGGCTCGCCTGGACAGGGACCGGCGGGTCGGCTGGGATGGTGTCGTGAGCACCGACACCGTGACCGACGTATTCGAAGAGCACCGTCCCGTCCTGCTGGGCGTCGCCTACCGCATGCTGGGGCGGGTGGCCGACGCGGAGGACGTCGTGCAGGAGGCCTGGCTGCGCTGGTCCGGCGCGGACCGCGACGAGGTGCGCGAACCGCGCGGCTATCTGGTGCGTGTCACGACCCGCCTCGCCATCGACCGACTGCGCCAGGTCAAGGCGCGCAACGAGGCGTACGTCGGGCCCTGGCTGCCGGAGCCGTACGTCACCGACTTCGGGGACACCGTCCCCGACACCGCCGAGCGTGCCGTGCTCGCCGACTCCGTCTCCCTCGCGGTCCTCGTCGTCCTGGAGTCCCTCTCGCCGCTGGAGCGGGCGGTGTTCGTGCTCAGGGAGGCCTTCGGCTACCCGTACGCCGAGATCGCCACCATGCTCGACCGGGGCGAACCGGCGGTGCGTCAGCTCGCCGGGCGGGCCCGCAAGCACGTCGAGGAGCGGCGCCCCCGCTACGACGTCGACCCCGTGCAGCGCCGTGACCTCACCGAACGCTTCCTCGCCGCCGCGGCGGACGGCGACCTGGAGGGGCTCATGACGATGCTGGCCCCGGACGTGCGCCTCGTCGGCGACAGCGGCGGCAAGTCGAGGGCCCCGCTCCGCGTCATCGACACCGCGGACAAGGTCGGACGCTTCCTCGTCGGCGCCGCGCGCAAGGGCGTCCCGGACCTGTCGTACCGCTTCATGGAACTCAACGGCGGTCCCGCGGTGCTCATGCTGTCCGGGGACAAGCCCGACTCGGTGTTCCAACTGGACGTCGTCGACGGCCGGATCCAGTCCGTGTACATCGTGCGCAACCCCGACAAGCTCCAGGCGCTCACCGCGTAGCCGGCGCCCCCCGCCAAGCCCCCGTTTCGCGACGGGGGCTTTGCCGTCATGTCACGAGGAGCCGCTCGCGCGAACGCCTCGTGAACGCTGCGCCGCGCCGTACCTGTCAGGTCGGCAAGGGATCGAGGATTGGTCTTGACCAAGGGTGGGGGCCGCCCTATGGTCGCAGAGAAGTGCAACAACCTTTAATAAACAAGGGCGCTAAAACGCCGCCGGACCACGGCGATCGCGGAGGACAGGGTGGGGACCACGCAGCTGGAACCGGTGCCGGAACCGAAGTACTGGCATCTGAAGACCGTGCTCACCGAGGCACTGGACTCCGAGTTCTCGGTGGGCGAGATCCTGCCGAACGAGCGGGACCTCGCCGCTCGGTTCGGCGTCGCCCGCGCCACGCTCCGCCAGGCCCTCGAGCAACTCGAACTGGAGGGCCGGCTCCAGCGTCGCCGCGGTGTCGGCACGACCGTCGCCCCGCCCCGCGTGGGCGTCGCCGTCGGCACCCAGGAGCAGGTCTGGCCGGGCACCGCGACGGACGCCTGGCAGTGCGTCGACAGCGCGGTGGAGGTGCCCTCGGCGGCCGTCGCCGCGGCGATCGAGACCGGCGCCGACGAGCCCGTGCACGTCGTCCGCCGCTCCCGTATGACGCACGGCCAGCCCGTCGCCGCGGAGCTGCTGTACATCCCGCAGTCGGCGGTGCCCGACCTCTCCGCCATCGACGCCCCGTCCGGCGCCGCACGCGCGCGTGCCGTGCTGCGCGAGCTGCAGCGCCTGGAGCTGGAGGGCCAGGACAGCGCCGTGGAGCTGGGCTCGGCCCGCGCCGACGACGCCAAGGAACTGGACCGGCTGCCCGGCGCTCCCGTCCTCGTCGTGACGACCCGCTTCTTCTCCGAGGGCCGTACCGCCGCGCTGTCCGTCGCCACCTACCGCGCCGACACCTGCCGGCTCACCTTCGGTGACTCCGGCGGCGTGGAGATCCACCAGGACCCGGAGCGCCAGGCGTCCTGACCGCCGTACCGCACACGCCGCGCGCCCCGGCGACACCCGGGGCACGCGGCGTCCCAACGCACCCTCACGACCAGCGGCGGCGCCACGGACCTCGGGAACGCCGGGGACCGCACCGGCATCGGCCGCCCTGTCAGCGCCGGGCCGTCACCGTGCCCTCCACCGCGAAGAGCTGCTCCTCCACATGGTCCAGGGCCAGTCGCAGCGCGCCCGTCGCCACGGCGGCCTCGCCGAGCAGCGACAGGGTCACCCGCGGCGGGCGCAGGCAGTAGCGCGCCAACTCCTGCCGCAGCGGCTCCAGTACGTCGTCCAGGCCGGTCGCCCAGCCGCCGATGACGACGAGTTCGGGGTCGAGGGCGAGGGAGAGCGCGGCCACGTCGTGGACGAGCCGCTGGATGAAGCGGTCGACGGCCGCGCGGGCCCGCCGGTCGCCCTCGCGCGCCTGGGCGAAGACCTCGGCGACGGCCTGCTCGTCCAGCGGATGCAGCGGCTCGTCGGTGGTCGACAGCAGCTTCTCCGGCGTCACCCCGCGCCCCAGCAGATGCAGCGCGCCGATCTCGCCGGCCGCCCCGCCGTACCCCCGGTGCAGCCGCCCGCCGATCAGCGCCCCGGCGCCCGGGCTCAGACCCGCCAGCACGAACACGATGTCGTCGGACTCGGTCGCGGCGCCCTTCCAGTGCTCGGCGACCGCCGCCGCGTTGGCGTCGTTCTCGACCAGGACCGGGCACTTGAAGGAGCGGCTCAGGCGCTCTCCCAGGCGCAGCCCCGTCCACTGCGGAAGCGCGGCGCACAGCCGTACGGTGCCGTCCGCCTCGACGATCCCCGGCGAGGCGACGCCCACCGCCCGCAGCGACTCCCGCGCGACACCGGCCCGCCGCAGCAGTTCGGCCACCGCGGTGCGCAGCCGTTCGAGCCGCTCGTCGGCGGACGCCGTCTCGGTGACGTCCTTGGCGACGGCGCCGAGCACCCGGCCGTCCAGGTCGGACAGGAGCGCGGCGACCCGATGCGGCCCGATGTCCAGGCCCAGCAGATGCCCCGCCTCGGCACGGAACCGGAAGCGCCGAGCGGGCCGCCCCTGCCGTCGCGCGACACTCTCGTCGGCCGCCTTCTCGACGACGTACCCCGCCTCGATCAGCCCCTCGACCACGCCCTCCACGGTCGGCCGGGACAGGCCGGTCACCCGGGTGATCTCGGTCAGCGTCGCGCAGTCCGTGGCACGCAGGGCGTGCAGCACCACCGCGGAATTGATCCTTCGCAGCAGCGAGGGATCCCCGCCGGTCAGCCGCCCCAACGTCCGTCCTCCCAGCTCGTGCGCGTGTTGGCCGGATCGTACTCGGCACGGCGCGGCCCGGCGAGTGCGGGGGCAGCAGAGATCGCTTGCTGTCCCCGGCAGCCGGATGCCACGCATCCCGACCCGTACGCGGCGATCATGGCCTGCGTGCGCCCCCCGCACCCCGAGCCTCGCCGGAACGGCACTGACATCGGCTCCGGCCCGCAGCGCCTCGTAGACGCACTCGTCGTTCACCACCAGATTTTCGTCGGCGCATCGACCGTCGGCAGCACGCGCGCGTGGCCTCGATGCCGTCCAGCGGCGACAGGCGTACGTCTATGGCGACTCCGGCGGGCCGCAGCCGCCGCAATGCTGGCGCACCGTCCCTGCTGATCTCGTTCGTGACCGGGGACGCGGCGAGCGGTGCCACGGACTTCCCCCCGGATCATCCGGACCGGGCCGGTCAGGTCGTCTGCACGCGTCGTACGACGGCCCGTTGGGGCCGTGGACCGGACTCGGGGTGACTGCGCTGTGGACGACGGCGGCGGTCCTGGCGGAGGCGGGGAGCGTACGGTGCCGGACGTCTGACGGCACGTCGGTTGTCAGTGGGGCGGGGTTTACTGGACCGCATGGACATCGCACGGTGCCTCGCCACGATCGACCTGCTGTGCGCCCGGGACTTCCCCGAGGCGCCCGGCAGGACCGACTTCGGCACGGCGGGACCCGGTTACCACATAGCCGAGTTGGCGACGAGCGGTGACTTCCACGAGGACGACGGCACGGAGCGGGAGGAGACCGAGGCGCAGTACGAGGCGGACCGGGACGGCCTGGCCGAGCGGCTGACCGAGCGGTGGGGCGCGGCGGATCCCGTCAGCCTGTACAGCGTCTTCGAGCGGTCCATGCTGGGCGAGGAGATCGCGGAGCCGTGGGCCTCGCTCAGCGGGCACGTGCCCGACGTCCACCTGTGGAAGGCGCCGGACACGGGACGCTGGATAGCGCTCGGCGTCTCCCAGTGGGACAGGGAGCTGCCGTTCCAGCTCCTGGCCGTCGTCACCGACGTCGCCCCCGAGTGAGCCTCGCCGGCAACGCCAGGGCTGTCGGTCTAGCCCTCCGCCGCGAGCCGTAGCCTGGCGAACTCCTCGGCCATGGTCGCCGCGGTCCAATGGGCGTTGAGCCCGCTGGGGTTGGGCAGCACCCACACCCGCGTGTCCCCGATCAGCCGCTCCTGCGGCCCCACCCGGGCCTTCTTGTCCTCGAACGCCGCGCGGTACGCGGTGACCCCGACCACGGCCAGCCAACGCGGCCGCAACCGCGCCACCTTCAGCGCCAGTTGCCGTCCGCCCTCGCGGTACTCCTCCGCGCTCAGCTCGTCCGCCCGCGCGGTCGCCCGGGCCACCACGTTGGTGATGCCGAGCCCGTAGGAGAGCAACTCCTCCTGCTCGGACGGCTTCAACAGGCGGGGCGTGAACCCGGACAGGTGCAGCACCGGCCAGAAGCGGTTGCCGGGACGGGCGAAGTGGTGGCCCGTCGCGGCGGTCATCAGGCCGGGGTTGATGCCGCAGAACAGCACCCGCAGGCCGTCCGCGACCACGTCCGGGACGAGCCGGTCGCGGGCGGCCTCCAGCTCCGCCTGGGTGAAGCGCGTCATCGTGTCGGAGCCGTCACAGGATCGCGCCGGGCGCGTAGCCCGCGGCCTGGGGGTGCTGCTTCACGATCTCCTCGATCCGGCCGACGACCACACCGACCTGGTCGGCGGCGGCACCCGTGAAGGACAGCTTGTCGGCCATCAGCGCGTCCAGCTCCGCCCGGTCGAGCGGGATGCGCTCGTCCGCGGCCAGCTTGTCGAGCAGCTCGTTGCGCTCGGCCCCCTGCTCGCGCATCGCCAGCGCGGAGGCGACGGCGTTCTCCTTGATCGCCTCGTGCGCGAGCTCACGGCCGACGCCGGCCCGCACCGCGCCCATCAGCACCTTGGTGGTGGCGAGGAACGGCAGGTAGCGGTCCAGCTCACGCGCCACCACGGCCGGGAAGGCACCGAACTCGTCGAGCACCGTCAGGAACGTCTCCAGCAGGCCGTCCAGGGCGAAGAACGCGTCCGGCAGCGCGACCCGGCGCACCACCGAGCAGGACACGTCGCCCTCGTTCCACTGGTCGCCCGCCAGCTCACCGGTCATCGAGGCGTAGCCGCGCAGGATGACCATGAGTCCGTTGACCCGCTCGCAGGACCGCGTGTTCATCTTGTGCGGCATCGCCGAGGAGCCGACCTGACCGGGCTTGAAGCCCTCGGTCACCAGCTCGTGCCCGGCCATCAGCCGGATCGTCTTCGCCAGCGAGGACGGCGCCGCCGCGAGCTGCACCAGCGCGGTGACGACCTCGTAATCCAGGGAGCGCGGGTAGACCTGGCCCACCGAGGTGAACGCCTGCGAGAAGCCGAGGTGACCGGCGATCCGGTGCTCCAGGTCCGCCAGCTTCGAGGCGTCCCCGCCGAGCAGGTCCAGCATGTCCTGCGCGGTGCCGACCGGGCCCTTGATACCGCGCAGCGGGTAACGGCCCAGCAGCTCCTCCACGCGGCCGTAGGCCACGAGCAGCTCGTCGGCGGCGGTCGCGAAACGCTTGCCGAGGGTCGTGGCCTGCGCGGCCACGTTGTGCGAGCGGCCGGCCATGACCAGCTCGCCGTACTCACCGGCCAGCTTGCCCAGGCGCGCCAGCACGGCCACCGTACGGTCGCGCATCAGCTCCAGGGAGAGCCGGATCTGGAGCTGCTCGACGTTCTCGGTGAGGTCGCGCGAGGTCATGCCCTTGTGGACCTGCTCGTGCCCGGCGAGGTCGTTGAACTCCTCGATGCGGGCCTTCACGTCGTGGCGCGTGACCTTCTCGCGCTCGGCGATGGAGGCCAGGTCGACGGTGTCGAGGACGCGCTCGTAGTCGGCGATCGCCTCGTCCGGCACCTCGATCCCGAGGTCCTTCTGGGCCCGCAGCACGGCGAGCCAGAGCTGCCGCTCCAGCTTCACCTTCTGCTCGGGCGACCAGAGCGTGGAGAGCTCGGCGGAGGCGTAGCGTCCGGCGAGGACGTTCGGGATGCGGGGCTTGGCGGGAGCGGAAGTCACGTAGACGGATTCTACTGGCGGTTCGTGCAGGCCAGCGCCATGGGTGGCTTCGGCGGAACCTACGAGACGTGCGTCACGCCAGGTCGGACCGGCGGGGCGGGCCAGTCAGACCGCCGGTGCCTCGCAGGAGACAGCGCACGTAAGACCGCCGGTCGTCCGTGGGCCGGGCGGTCGGTCCGTCGTAGGCCATGCGAGCAGCCCCTCGCAGGTCAGGTCAGCTCGGGTCCTCGTACGGCAGCAGGTCCGGACGCTTCGGCGGCAGTCCGTCGCCGGAGGACCGGCCGGTGAGGCGCCGCGCGATCCACGGCAGCAGGTGCTGCCGGGCGAACCGTACGTCCGCGATCCGACGCGCGGCCCACCCCGGCGGCACCGTGGCCGGCATCGGCATGTGCCAGTCCCTGTCCTCGGGGTCGTAACCCAGCTTCTGCCAGACCGCCTCCGCGACCCGGCGGTGCCCCTCGGCCGTCAGGTGCAGCCGGTCCACGTCCCACAGGCGCGGGTCACCGAGGGACGGCGCCCCGTACAGGTCGACGACGATCGCGCCGTGCTTCTCGGCCAGCTCGTCGACGCAGGCGAACAGCTCCTCCATGCGCGGCCGGAAACGCTCCAGGACCGGCCCCTGACGACCCGGGCTGCGCATCAGCACCAGCTCCTGGCACGCCGGGGCGAGCCGCTCCACGGCCTCGGTCAGCAGCGCGCGCACCCGGTTCATGTCGCACTTGGGGCGGAGGGTGTCGTTGAGCCCGCCCACCAGCGTGATCACGTCGGGGCGCATGGCCACGGCCACGTCGACCTGCTCCTCGACGATCTGCTGGATCAGCTTGCCGCGCACCGCGAGGTTCGCGTACCGGAAGCCGGGCGTCACGGCGGCCATCCGGCCGGCCAGGAGATCGGCCCAGCCCCGGTAGGAGCCGTTCGGGAGCAGGTCGGACATGCCCTCGGTGAAGGAGTCTCCGAGGGCGACGAGGCTGGTGTGTGCGGGGTTCTTCTGCATGGCGGAGAAAATGCTAACCCGTTCACATACCCGACGGTCGGTCGGCCTCCCGCGGCCCCGGCCCACGCGGACGGGCCACCGGCGCCACGGCGGGAA
>NZ_JBIRUZ010000013.1:0-158558 GCF_044386545.1 Streptomyces sp. NPDC020489 | reverse complement strand
GAAGGGGGGATGCGGGCCGAAGACGACCGCACCGGCGCCACGGCGGGAAGGGGGGATGCGGGCCGAAGACGACCGCACCGGCGCCACGGCGGGAAGGGGGGATGCGGGCCGAAGACGACCGCACCGGCGCCACGGCGGGAAGGGGGGACGCGGGCCGGAGGTGACCCGCACTGGCGCCACGGCGGAAGGGGACGTACCGGGGGGTGCCCGCCCGCAGTGTCGGGCGTCCGACTGGCGGCACAGCTTGGTCCCACAGTTCCGCCCGACCGAGGACGGACACCCCCCGGTGCGGCCCCGCCCCCACGCACCGGACCCGCGCCGAACACCGGACCCGCCCCGCACACCGCACGCCCGGCGCCCCACACCCTCCGGTCGGTCCCGGCGCCTCACACCCTCCCGACCGGTCCCGCCGCCTCACCCCCGCAGAACGAGCCCCGACGCCCCCGTCCACCCCGTCACGTCCGCTGCCCGAACAGCTCCCGCAGCACGTCCTCCATCGTCACCAGCCCCGACAGGCGCCCGTCGTCACCGAGGACCGCCGCGAGATGCGTCCGGCTGCCCCGCATGGCCGTGAGCACGTCGTCCAGCGGCGTGTTCTCCCGTACGCGCGCGATGGGCCGCATGTCCCGCACCTGGAACGGCAGATCGCGCGGGGAGGCGTCCAGGGCGTCCTTGACGTGCAGATAGCCCAGGATGCGCCGCCCGTCGTCCACCACCGGGAAACGGGAGAACCCGGACTCGGCCGACAGCCGCTCCAGTCGCTCCGGCGTGACGCCCACGCGCGCGTAGAGGACGCTCTCCAGGGGGAGGACCACGTCCCGCACCGGACGCCGGCCCAGCTCCAGGGCGTCGTGCAGCCGCTCCCGGGTCCGGTCGTCGATCAGGCCCGCCTCGTCGGAGTCCTTCACCAGCCGGGCCAGCTCGGCGTCCGAGAAGGTCGCCGTGACCTCGTTCTTGGTCTCGATCCGCATCAGCTTCAGCAGGGCGTTGGCGAAGGCGTTGATCGCGAAGATCACCGGGCGCAGGCCGCGGGAGAGCGCGACGAGCGGCGGGCCGAGCATCAGCGCGCTGCGCACCGGCTCCGCGAGCGCGATGTTCTTCGGGACCATCTCGCCGAGCAGCATGTGCAGATACGTCGCCAGGGTCAGCGCGATCACGAACGACACCGCATGACCGGCGCCCACGGGCACGCCCAGCGCGTGGAACACCGGCTCCAGCAGATGCGCGATCGCCGGCTCGGCGACCACGCCGAGGACCAGGGTGCACAGGGTGATGCCGAGCTGCGCCGCGGCCATCAGCGCGGAGACGTGCTCCAGACCCCACAGCACGCTCTTGGCGCGCCGGTCGCCCTCCTCGGCGTACGGCTCGATCTGTGAGCGCCGCACGGAGATCAGCGCGAACTCGGCGCCCACGAAGAAGGCGTTGACGACGAGGGTCGCCAGGCCGATCAGCAACTGGATCGCGGTCACTTGCCGGCCTCCCCTTCGAGTGTTTCGGACGGGTCTTCGAGCGGGGCGCGCAGCAGCACGCGCGCGGCCCTGCGTCCGGTCGCGTCGACCACGTCCAGTCGCCAGCCGGCGACCTCCACGGTGTCGCCCACGGCCGGGATGCGGCCCAGCTCGGTCGCCATGAGGCCCGCCAGCGTCTCGTACGGCCCCTCGGGCGCCCGGAGCGCCACGCGCGCGAGCTGGTCGATCCGCGCGGAGCCGTCGGCGGAGTACAGCACGCGGCCCTCGTCGTCGGTCCCGGCCGGGGCGAGGTCGGGGGTCTCGTGCGGGTCGTGCTCGTCGCGGACCTCGCCGACGACCTCCTCGACGATGTCCTCCAGGGTGGCCACCCCGGCCGTACCGCCGTACTCGTCGATCACCACGGCCATGGTGCGCTTGCCGGAGAGCCGGTCGAGCAGCCGGTCCACGGTCAGCGACTCGGGGACGAGCAGCGGCTCGCGCATCAGCTCGGACACCGGCACGCGCGCGCGGCGCTCGGCCGGGATCGCGAGGACGTCCTTGATGTGCGCGGTGCCCACGACCGAGTCGAGGCTGCCGCGGTACACGGGGAACCGGGACAGGCCGGTCGCGCGCGTGGCGTTCGCGACGTCCTCGCAGGTCGCCTGGGCGTCCAGGGCGATGACCTGGACGCGCGGGGTCATCACGTTCTCCGCGGTCAGGTCGGCGAGATTCAGGGTCCGTACGAAGAGTTCCGCGGTGTCGGCCGGCAGGGCGCCCTCCTTCGCGGAGTGCCGGGCCAGCGCCGCCAGCTCCTGCGGTCCGCGCGCGGCGGCCAGCTCCTCGGTGGGCTCGACGCCGAAGAGACGCACGATGCGGTTCGCCGTGTTGTTCAGGTGCGTGATGAAGGGCCGGAACGCGGCACTGAACCAGCGCTGCGCGTTGCCCACCCGTTTGGCCACGGCCAGCGGGGAGGAGATCGCCCAGTTCTTCGGCACCAGCTCGCCGACGACCATCAGGACGACGGTCGACAGGGCCGTACCGATCACCAGCGCGATCGACGAGGCGGCCGAACGGGAGGCGCCCAGCGACTCCAGGGGCCCGGCGATCAGCTTGGCGATCGACGGCTCGGCGAGCATGCCGACCACCAGGTTGGTGACGGTGATGCCGAGCTGTGCCCCGGACAGCTGGAAGGTCAGGTTGCGCACGGCCTTCAAGGCGCCCGAGGCGCCCCGCTCGCCGCGCTCCGCGGCCCTCTCCAGGGCACCCCGCTCGACCGTGGTCAGCGAGAACTCCGCGGCGACGAATGCGCCGCAGGCGAGCGAGAGCAGGATCGCCACGAGCAGGAGGAGCACTTCGGTCATCGGGTCACCTCCGTCCCATGATCGGACAGGGCGGGGAGGATCGCGCGATCTCGCGTACTGCCGGGAGGCTCGCCCATGGGCGGACTCTCACACCTTTCCTTCGAGGACCGAGTGGACCCCAATGGTAAAGGACGGGCAAAGGGGTCAGTCGGCGAGGGGCTTCACCCACCGCCGCCACTGCTCCTCGGGCTCGTACCCGGCAGCGCGCCAGGCATGCTGCCCGGTCTCGTTGCGCACCAGCACCATCGCGTCCGCCCGCCGCCCGCCAAGCCGTGCGAACCGCTCCTCGGCGGCCGCGAGCAGCGCGGAGCCGATGCCCTGACGGCGACGTTCCGGGTGCACGGCCAGCCGGTACAGATGGCAGCGCCAGCCGTCGAAGCCGGCGATCACCGTGCCCACCAGCTCCCCGTCCCGCTCGGCCAGGATCAGCGCCTCGGGGTCGCGCGCCACGAGCCGTTCGACGCCCTCCCGGTCGTCACTGATGCTCGTGCCCTCGGCGGCGATCTTCCAGAAGGCCAGCACGGCGTCGAGGTCCGTGGGCGCGGCGGCGCGAAGGTGCAGTTCAGTCATACGGCGATCCCATCACGCGCGCCTGCCCGGGAACGGAGAATTCCGGCATGCGGACGGCCACCCGCCCCCGGCTCCGCGACCACCGGCGCACACGCCTCCAAGTACGGCTCCCGGTACGGCTCCCGGTACGGCTCCAGGACGGTCGGACAGCTGAAGCCGTACCCCGCCCTCCCAGCCCGCCACTCCTCGGCGGCTCCTCACTCGTGCGCGATCGCCGTCAGCACGTTCATGCGCGACGCGCGCAGCGCCGGCAGCAGTGCCGCGACGACGCCCACCACCGCCGAGCCGACCACGACCGCGAGGATCGTGCCCCACGGGACGGCCAGGGCCGACATGCCCTGCAACGCCAGCACCTGCTGGACGCACACCCCCCACACCAGGCCCAGCGCCAGCCCGAGGACCGCGCCGAACACCGCGATCACCACCGACTCCAGGCGGATCATGCGGCGCAGTTGCCGCCGGGCGAGCCCGATCGCGCGCAGCAGTCCGATCTCCCGGGTGCGCTCCACCACCGACAGGGCCAGGGTGTTGACCACCCCGAGCACCGCGATGACGATCGCCAGGCCGAGCAGCGCGTACACGAGATAGAGCAGGACCGCGATCTGGTCGTGCACCAGGTCCTTGTAGTCCGCGATGTCCCGCACCTGGACCTGCGGATACGGGTCGAGGGTCCGCTCCAGCTCCGCGCGCAGGGTGTCCGCGCCGGTCCCGGAGGCGGCGTTCACGTAGAGCCCGGAGTCCTGTCCGCCCGGCGCGTACCGGCGCAGGGTGTCCAGGCCGAAGTAGATGCCGCCTCGCGTCCCGAAGCCCTCCGCGGACTCCTGGTCGGTAAGGGCGCCCACGGTGAGCTCGGCCGTCTTCCGGGTCTGGAACTCCACGGGGATCGTGGAACCGACCCGTACGTCGTGCTCGCGCGCGAAGTCCGCGTCCATGGCGAGGTGTCCGGCTGCCAGCGCCGCCGCGGTGTCGCCCTGCGCGTAGGTGATGTCGGCGACCTCGTCGAGCTGCGGGCCGTAGGCCGCCGCGGTCGTCGTGACGCGCTTGCCGTCCGGCAGCCGTACGGCGATCGGAGCGAACTGGGAGCCGACCACGAGCCCGACGCCCTTCGTGGCCCGGACCTTGTCGGAGACCTCCTTGGGGAAGGGCACGAAGTTGCTGTTCTGGATGACGAAGTCGGCACCCAGGGTGTCGTCGATCTGCTGGTCGAAGGACTTGGTCATGGAGGCGCTGGCCACGGACATGCCGCCGACCAGGGCGAGCCCCACCATGAGCGCGGCGGCGGTGGCGCCGGTGCGGCGCGGATTGCGCAGGGCGTTGCGCTGGCTCATCCGGCCGACCGAGCCGAACAGCGCGGGGAACGCCCCGCCGAGGACCCGGATCACCGGACGGACCAGCAGGGGACCCGCGATGACGGTGGCGAGGAGGGTCAGCACGACGCCGAGACCCAGCAGGGACGCCGCGGTGGAGGTGTCGGAGGACAGCACGCAGCCCAGCAGCGTCGCGGCGCCGGCCGCGCCGATCACACCGCCCACCCAGGCCCGCGTCCTCAGCGGCCGTCCCACGCCGGCGATCTCGGCGTCCGCCAGCGCGGCCATGGGGGAGACCCCGGCTGCGCGCCGGGCCGGCAGATACGCCGCGACGAAGGTGACACCCACGCCGACGACGTAGGCGGCGACCGGTGTGCCCCAGCCGATCACCATCTCGCTGGATCTGATGTTCATGCCGAGCGTGTTCATCAGCGCGATGAGTCCGGCGGCGAGTCCGATCCCGGTCGCGAGACCCAGCGTCGAGCCGACCACGCCCAGCAGCATCGCCTCGGTCAGCACCGAGCGGCGCACCTGGCGCCGGTCCGCGCCCAGGGCGCGCAACAGGCCCAGTTCACGGGTGCGTTGGGCGACGAGCATGGAGAAGGTGTTGACGATGAGGAAGACACCGACGAGGACGGCGATGCCCGCGAAACCGAGCATGACGTACTTGATGACGTCCAGGAATCCGCCCAGCGACTCCACGTCGGACTTGGCCTGCTCGTCGGCGGTGCGGATCTCGTACGCGCCGGTGCCGATCGCTGCGGCGATCCGCTGCTTCACCTGCGCGTCGCTGACGCCGTCCTCGGCGTCCACGGAGATGGCGGTGGCCGCGTCCGGGTCCCCGAGCAGCTTGGCCTGCGCGGTCGCGGTGTCGAGGAAGAGCAGGGTCGCCCCGGGGTTGGTGGTGGTGAAGGTGGCGATCCCGACGACCTCGACCTTGAAGGTGCCCTGCGGGCCGATCACGCGGAGCGTGTCCCCGATGCGCACGTCCTTGCGGTCGGCCGACTCCGAGTCGAGCAGCGCCTCGGTCGGGCCGTGCGGGGCGTGGCCGGAGGTGAGTTCGACGGGACTGCGCGGTCCGGGGCTCCAGTCGGTGCCGATCGTGGGGGCGCCGGTGGTCGAACCCACCGACTCGTTCTTGTCGTCGGCGACGGTGATGTTCGCGACCTCGGCGTCCACGCGCGCGTCGGCGACCCCGTCGACCCGGGCCACCCGTTCCGCCAGCGAGGCGGGCACCGTGGGCGTGACGCCGGAGGGGATCGACTCGTCCAGCTCCTCGCGCGGGCTGACCGTGACGTCCGGCGCTGTGGAGGCGAAGAGCCGGTCGAAGGTGCGGCTGAGCGTGTCCGAGAAGATCAGGCTGCCCGCGACGAACGCCACGGACAGCACGACGGCCAGCGCGGACAGCAGCAGCCGTCCCTTGTGGGCGAGAAAGCTGCGGAGCGTCGCCTTGAGCACGGCCTCAGTCCTTGTCGAGGGAAGGGGTGTCCGCGGGCCCGGTCCCCGGCGGCGGGGTCTCCTCGTGCTTGCCGCGGATCACGTCGAAGCGCTTCATGCGCTCCAGCACCGCCTCGGCGGTGGGCCGTTCCATCTCGTCCACGATCCGTCCGTCGCCGAGGAAGAGCACGAGGTCGGAGTGGGCGGCGGCGCCCGGGTCGTGGGTGACCATGACCACGGTCTGGCCGAGCTGGTCGACGGCCTCGCGCAGGAAGCCGAGGACCTCCAGGCCGGCCCGCGAGTCCAGGTTGCCGGTCGGCTCGTCCGCGAAGATCAGCTCGGGCCGGGAGGCCAGCGCCCGCGCGCACGCCACGCGCTGCTGCTGGCCGCCGGAGAGCTGGGCGGGCCGGTGCTTGAGCCGGTCGCGCAGCCCGAGGGTGTCGATGACCTGGTCCAGCCATGTCTCGTCGGGCTTCTTGCCCGCGATGTCCATGGGCAGGGTGATGTTCTCGGCCGCGTTCAGGGTGGGGATCAGGTTGAACGACTGGAACATGAACCCGATCCGGTCCCGGCGCAGCCGCGTCAGCTCGCGCTCCTTGAGCCCCGTGATCTCGGTGCCGCCGAGCCAGACCTGGCCCGCCGAGACGGTGTCGAGCCCGGCCAGGCAGTGCATCAGCGTGGACTTGCCGGAGCCCGAGGGGCCCATCACGGCGGTGAACCGGCCGCGCGCGATGTCCACGTCCACCGCGTCCAGGGCGAGCACCGCCGTCTCGCCCGAGCCGTAGGCCTTGGTCAGGCCCCGGGCGCGGGCCGCGATCCCGTCGGCCGACGCGTGGCCGGGGACGTGCTGCGCAGCGGGTGTGGACAAGGCCGCCTCCTCTGTGGGCACCGACGCATGGTCCCGGCCGAGGGTAGTGTGATGCGGCCCACACCCGAAATCCCCCTGTGGTGCCGGTCGGTCTCCGTCCCAGGTCGGGTCCCTGATACCGATGTAAGGGACACCCTTCTTGCTCGCTCGGCGGGATCCGCCCCTTGCCGCTGCTAGCGGTCCGGCGCTAGCGTCGAGGCATGGCGAAGACCCAGCTGAACGTACGAGTGGACGAGGGCACCGCCCGCGCCGCCCGCGAACGCGCCCTGGCCCGTGGCATGAGCGTCAACCGCTACATCGAGGAACTGGTCAAGCAGGACGCCGGCGAAATCGGCCACACCTTCGTGGAGGCCGCCGCCGACTTCATGAAGCACTACGAGAGCGTCTTCGCCGAGGAGTTCGGCGCGGAGCGCGAAGGCCGCCGCTGATCCCTTGAGCGACCTCCGGATCGACCTCGCCTGGCTTCTCATGCTCGCCGAACACCACACCCCGGGAGACCCGCAGGTCACCGACTGGGGCGCCCTGGTGGCGGCCGTCGCCCGCCACGACGCCGAGATCTTCGACGTCCCGGTCTACGACGGCCCGCACGCCCGAGCCGCCGCCCTCCTCCAACTCCTCCTCCACGTACCGGCCCTGGAGCGCTCCAACGCGCTGTTCGCCTGCGCCGTCGCCTACGCCTATCTCGTGGCGAGCGGTCTGAAGGTCGTCACCTCACCCGAGCAGGTCCGCGACCTGGCCCGGCTGATCAAGAGCGGCGAGGCCTCGGTGCACGACATCGCGCGGGAGTTGCGCCGGTGGAGCCAATGATCAGGCGTCGGCAGGGCGCCAGGCGGTGCCGAGCACGCAGAAGGAGGTGGGCAGCCGCGGCCCCTTCGCCGGCATCAACACCTGCCGGTAAGGGCCAAGTTCGAACCCGGCCTCCCGCAGGGCCGGAACCGGCTCACGCGACAGATGGCAGCCCCCGGCGAGCGGCGGCCACAGGGTCCCGTCCAGGGCGCGCTGGGTGAGCCGCATGGCCGGCCCGCCGCCCCGGCCGTGCTCGAAGAACCGCACGACACCACCGGGCCGCAGTACCCGCCGCACCTCCGCCAGGGCCCGCGGCACGTCCCGCACACTGCACAGCACCAGCGAGATCACGACCGCGTCGAAGGCCTCGCTCTTGACCGGCAGCGCCTCCGCCGCGCCCGGTACGACATCGACGGGCACCTCCGAGCGCAGGGCGGCCTCCACCGCCAGCCTGCGCAGCATGCGCTCCGGCTCGATGGCCACGACCTCCGAGACCGTACGCGGGTAGTGGCCGAAGTTCAGCCCGTTGCCCGCGCCGATCTCGATGACCCGGCCCGAGAGCCCGGCGAGCAGCCGTTCCCGCACGTCGCCCATGCCGGCACGGGTCTCGGCGGCGACGCTGACGCGGGCGTACCAGCGGGCGAAGAGCGGGTGGTGCACGGGGCTTCGCGACAGCTTGCGGGAACCGGCGGACCGTAGCGGCATGACGACCTCCCGGACGGGACGGGGTCCACCGTGATTGTCCCCCGAACCCGCCCCGCGCACCCCCGCTCGCGCGCTACGCGACGAAGTCGCGCACCCGCTCGTAGACGCCGTGGTCGTTGTTCATGTCCGTGTGCGAGACGCACCCGACCTCGACGTTGACGGCGCCGCTGAGGATCGCGGTGGTGTCCGGGGTGAGCGCGTCGTCGCAGTTCGACCAGTAGCTGGCGTACGCGACGCTGCCGGGCGTCTCGTCACCGGAGTTGAGCGAGGTCAGGAACGAACTGCCCGTGTACATCTGGGCACATGAGGTGTACAGCCAGGAGCACCAGGACGCGGTCGTCGTGCCGTGGTTGACGCCGGCGGTCGACACGAAGTCGTCCACGTACGCCGTCCCGCCGAGATTCTTCAGGTAGTAGCGGGAGTTGAGCGCGCCCATGGAGTGCACGACCAGGTCGACCTTGGAGGCACCGGTCTGGGCGAGCACGCTCTGGATCTTGGCGGACAACTGCTGCGCGGTGGTCACGTTCGACTGCGTCCAGTCGTACGACCACGCGAACAGCTCCGAGGACGCGTAGCCGTCGGCCTTGAAGTCCGCGATCCAGTCGTCCCAACTGCTCGCCGAACTGCTCAAGCCGTGGACGAAGACGATCGGATGGTGGGTCGCGGCCCGAGCGGGGGCCGCGGACAGGGACAGTGCCAGAAGGAGCGACGAGACGACGGCCGACACGGCCGCTGAGATGCGACGCTGGGGGCGCTGCATGATGCCTCCTGATACGGGTGGGGTTGTCAGGAGTGTCGAGCGGGATCTACGCGCGCCGCATCGGTGAGATCGCCGGTCTTTACGTGTCAATTAACTCGCCAGTAACGTCGAATGCGTGCTGACTCCTGTAACCCCACCGCCCCTCGACGGCACGTCGTCCCCGCGGCTCGCGCAGGCGTGGCAGGACCTGGCCGCCGGGCTCCCGGAGGGCGTCCGGGTGCGCCTGCTGCACGCGGTGCACGGCGATCCGCGCGCGGCAGCCGAGGCCGTCACGCTCCTCAGCACACGTCAGTCGGCGGGCTCGGACCCGCTGCCCACGGAACCGGCCGTACTGGCACCGGAGTTGCTCCGCGCCCACCGCGCGCGGATCAGACGGCTCCCCGACGACACCCGGCTGCTGCTGCTCCTGGCCGCCGCCGACCAGTACCCGGTCGCCACCCACGCCTTCCTGCGCGCGGTCGCCGCCGCCCGGCTGGACACCCGGCCCCTGGAGGCCGCCGACACGGCCGGGATCGCGTACGCCACGGCGTCCGGGGTCGTCTTCCGCGACACCTGGACCCGCGTCGCCGCCTACGAGTCGGGGTCCCCGGCGGACCGCCGCGACGTCCACCGGTTGCTGGCCCGGGTCCTGCGCACCGAGGGCGAGACGGCCCTGCGCTCCTGGCACCGCGGGGCGGGAGCGCTCGGCCCGAGTGCCCGCCTGGCGTCGGAACTCGGCGCCGCCGCGATGCGGTCCCGCGACGGCGGCTTCCCGCACCTGGCACGCGCCCTCGCTGAACGCGCGGCCGCCCTCTGCCCCGACCGCTCCGCCCGGACCCGACTGCTGGCCGACGCCGCGGGGTACGCCTGGCAGGCCGGGGAGGGCGACCGGGCCCGCCGACTGGCCGCCCTCTCGGACGACGACACGCTGACCGGGGTGCTCGCGCTGCGCGCCGGTAACGCGGCGGAGGCGTTCGACGCCCTGCTGACAGCCGTGGCCGGGGCGCGGGAGGCGGGCGTACCGGGGCCGGTGCCGAGGCGTTTCCCGCAGGGTGCGGGTGCGGGTGCGGGTGCGGGTGCGGGTGCGGGTGCGGGTGCGGGTGCGGGTGTCGCTGACGCGCGCCTTCCGAGCCTCGGCCCGACCGACCCCGCTCACCACCTCCTCGCCCACGCCACCGAGGCCGCCATCTACACCGGTGACCTGCGCCGCTGCCGGGAGGCGGCGCGCGTGGCCCGGCGGATGGGGATCGTGCCGCCGGGCACGCTCGGCGGGCTCGCGGCGGCGTGCGAAGGACGGTACGAGGACGCCCGGGACCTGCTCGCGGCGGCGGCCGGACGGTGCGGGCCGGGCGGCGACCCCACCGTCCTGGTTCACGCCGGGATCGCCGCACTGCTGCTCGGCGACCACACCCGTGCCACCGCCGCGACCGTCCGCGCGGCGGCCGCCGCCCGGATGCGCGGGGCGCCGGGCAGCGTGGCGCAGGCGATGGAGTTCCGTGCCTACGCCGACTTCTGGACCGGGCGCCCGCGCGCCGGGGAGGCCGCCGCGACCGACGCCCTGTGGCAGGCGTACGCCACCGGCCAGGACAACGGCGCCTGTCATCTCCAGGCCGCCCTCGCCATGTTCGCGGCGCTCACGGGCGACGCCGAGGTCTGCCGCGAACGCGCCGCCGGCGCACGCTCGTACGCCCGCTCCCACGGCCTCGGCCTGCCCGCCGCGCTCGCCCAGTGGGCACTGGCCTACCTCGACCTCAGCAGCGGCCGGTTCGCCGCCGCGGCGGCCCGGCTGCGGGCCCTCGCCGGCTTCGGGCCGGGCCACGGCCACCGGGCCATCCGCCATCTGGCCACCCCGCACTACGTGGAGGCGGCCGTCCGCACCGACGACACCCGGGTCGCCCGGGTCGCGCACGCCGACTACGACCGCTGGGCGAGTGTCGTCCGCAGCCCCGACGACCTGGCGCTCAGCGCCCGTTGCCGGGCCCTGCTGGCCCCCGGGGCCGAGGCGGTCGAGCACTACCGCACCGCGCTGGACCTGCACGCCCGCGGCACCCGCGACGTCGAACGCGCCCGCACGGAGCTGCTGTTCGGCAGCGCGCTGCGCCGACTGCGGCACCGGACGGAGGCCCGCGACCGGCTGCACAGCGCCCTGGAGGCCTTCGAGCACTTCGGCGCCCCGCACTGCGCCGCCCAGGCCCGCAGCGAACTCCGCGCCCTCGGAGCGCCGGCACCTCCCGCGCGCGGTACCCCCGACGACCCGACCCTCCGGCTCACGGCCCAGCAGCTGATGGTCGCCCGCATGGCCGCCGACGGCGCCACCAACCGCGAGATCGCCACCCGCCTCGCCCTCAGCCCGCGCACCATCGACCACCATCTGCGGGGCGTCTTCACCCGGTTGGGAATCCGCTCACGCATCGAGCTGGTGCGGTTGCTGGCGGAGTCGGGGGACGGGTGAGGCCCCCGGGACGGGTCGTTCAGTCGTTCTGCCGGTCCCGGAACTCCGCCGCATTCCACGTGCCGTACAGCCGCGGCGCCAGCCAACCCGGCACCCCCGCACGGAAGTCGGCCGGCGCGAGCGCCCCGGCGCCCTCCGGCAGCGCCCCGAGCAGCGGCGCCGCCGCCACCTCCGGGAGGTCCGTCACATTGCACCGCGACGCCAGATCGGGAGCCTCGGGCCAGCTGCCGATCACCACGCCGAGCAACTCCAGCTCCCGGCGGCGCAGTTCACGCGAGGTCAGCTCCGTCGTGTTCAGCGTGCCCAGCCCGGCCGACGCCACCAACAGCACCGGCGCACCGAGGAGGCGCGCCGCGTCCGCGAGCGTCCCGCCCGCCTCGTCGAACCGTACGAGGAGACCGCCGGCCCCCTCGACCAGCACCAGGTCGTGCCCGGCGGCCAGTTCGGCGGCCGCCTCGGCGACGTCCCGCGGACCCACCGTGGGCAGTCCGGCGCGCCGGGCCGCCGTCGCCGGTGCCAACGGCTCGGGGTAGCGGGCGACTTCGGCGGTCGTCACCGTGCCCGCCAGCCGTGCCACCTCCTGCGCGTCCCCGGGCTCGTCCGGCCGTACCCCGGTCTGTGCCGCCTTGAGCACGGCCACCGACCGGCCCGCCGCCACCGCCGCCGCGGCGACCGCGGCGGTGGCGATCGTCTTGCCGACCTCCGTGCCGGTGCCCGTGATCACCAGTACCGACATCTCAACCCTCCCGAGCCGCCGCGCACACCGCGCGGGCGATCCGTGCCACGTCCGCGTCGCCGGTGACGTACGGAGGCATCGTGTAGATCAGATCGCGGAACGGCCGCAGCCACACGCCCTCGCGCACCGCCGCCTCCGTCGCCGCCTTCATGTCGACGTCGTGATCCAGCTGGACCACCCCGATCGCGCCGAGGACCCGCACGTCCGTGACGCCCGGGACGTCCCGCGCCGGAGCCAGTCCCTCGCGCAGGCCGGCCTCGACGCGCTTGACCTCGGCGAGCCAGTCCTGACCGAGCAGCAGCTCGATCGAGGCACAGGCCACGGCCGCCGCGAGCGGGTTGCCCATGAACGTGGGGCCGTGGGCGAGCACCGGGACCTCGCCCCGCGAGATGCCGTCCGCCACCCGCGCGGTGCACAAGGTGGCGGCCATCGTCAGGTAGCCGCCGGTCAGCGCCTTGCCCACACACATCACGTCCGGTGTCACCGCCGCGTGCCCCGCCGCGAACAGCGCGCCGGTCCGGCCGAAGCCGGTCGCGATCTCGTCGAACACCAGCAGCACGTCATGGGCGTCGCACGCCTCGCGCAGCACCCGCAGATACGCGGGGGAGTGGAACCGCATGCCCCCCGCGCCCTGCACCACCGGCTCCACGATCACCGCGGCCAGCTCGTCGGCGTGCCGGGCGATCGCCGAGCGCAGCTCCTCGGCGTAGGACTCCTCGTACGCGGCCGGAGGGGCTCCCACGAACACCTGGCGCGGCAGGACCCCGCTCCACAGTTCGTGCATCCCGCCCTCGGGGTCGCACACCGACATCGGCTGCCAGGTGTCACCGTGGTAGCCGCCGCGCCAGGTGAGCAGGCGCCGCTTCCCGCCGCGGCCCAGCGAGCGCCAGTACTGGAGGCACATCTTCACCGCGACCTCGACCGACACCGAGCCGGAGTCGGCGAGGAAGACATGCTCCAGACCCTCGGGCGACATGTCGACAAGGAGCTTCGCGAGCCGTACGGCGGGCTCGTGGGTGAGCCCGCCGAACATCACGTGACTCATCCGCCCGAGCTGCTCGCGCGCGGCCTCGTTCAGCACCGGGTGGTTGTAGCCGTGGATCGCCGACCACCAGGACGACATGCCGTCGACCAGCTCACCCGAGCCGTCGGCCATCCGCAGCCGCACCCCGCTCGCCGACTCCACGACGAGCGGTTCGGCACGTCCCGGCATCGGACCGTAGGGATGCCACACATGCCGCCGGTCCAGCTCCAGCAGTTCCGGGACGGACAGGTCAGGCATTGGGCGCGAGATCCGTTCCGGCACCACGACGGCGTACGGCGACCAGGTCCGGACGGGGTTCGTTGGCCGCCGGCTCCGGAGCCGCACCGCACACCGACCCGCACCCGGCACTCCCGTGCGACCCGCACCCGGCACTCTCCGTGCCCCCGTGCGACCCGCACCCGGCACCCTCCGCGCTCCCGTGCGACCCGCAGCCGCCCGCGGCGGCGGCCACGTCGGCCCGGTGCTCGGGCAGCGTGACCTCGCCCGCGCCCTCCACCTCGAAGCCGGCGTCCGCGATCATCTCCAGGTCGGCCTTGCCGGCCTGGCCCTCGCTGGTGAGGTAGTCACCGAGGAAGATCGAGTTGGCCAGGTTCAGGGCGAGGGGCTGCATCGTGCGCAGATGCACCTCGCGGCCGCCCGCGATCCGCACCTCGACGTCCGGGCAGACGAACCGGACCATCGCCAGGATGCGCAGACAGCGCTGCGGGGTGAGGTTCCACTCCTTGGCCAGCGGGGTGCCCTCGAAGGGGATCAGGAAGTTGACCGGCACCGAGTCCGGGTCCAGCTCGCGCAGCGAGAAGACCACGTCGACCAGGTCCTCGTCCGTCTCGCCCATTCCGGCGATGAGACCCGAGCACGCCGACAGACCGGCGGCGTGCGCCTTCTGCACGGTGTCCACGCGGTCCGCGTAGGTGTGCGTCGTGGTGATCTCGCCGTACGTCGCCTCGGAGGTGTTGAGGTTGTGGTTGTAGGCGTCGGCGCCCGCCTCGCGCAGGCGCTCGGCCTGGCCGTCGGAGAGCAGTCCGAGGCAGGCGCAGACCTCGACGTCCTCGTTCTGGTCCTTGATCGCCCTGATGGTGTCGGAGACCCGGTCCACGTCCCGGTCCGTCGGCCCGCGGCCGCTGGCCACCAGGCAGACCCGCTTGGCGCCGCCCGCGAGCCCGGCCGCAGCGGCCTTGGAGGCCTCGTCCGGTTTCAGCCAGGTGTACTTCAGGATGCCGGCGGTCGAGCCCAGCCGCTGCGAGCAGTAGGAGCAGTCCTCGGGGCACAAGCCGGACTTGAGGTTGACGAGGTAATTCAGTTTCACCCGTCGGCCGAACCAGTGCCGGCGCACCTTTCCGGCCGCGGCCACCACATCGAGCAGGTCGTCGTCGGAGGTGGCGAGGACGGCGAGAGCTTCCTCGCGGGTCGGCAGCTCGCGCCGAAGCCCCTTGTCCACCAGCGTGTTCAGCAGGTCCATGAAAACTGATCCTGTCCTAAGGAGCCGTCTTGGGCCAAGGAGAGTTCACACAACAGCGGCCATTCGCTGTGTGGGTATTGCCACACAGTGGGGGGCTGCCTGTCCCACTAGTGTCTGTTCGCTGCCTACAAAACCTCCGGAGGACCCATGGCGTTCGGCTGGATCGACGAGCAGGCGCGGCTGCGCCACCGCGCCGGACTCGTACGCACCCTGCGCCCCCGCCCCGCCGACTCGCCGCTGCTGGACCTCGCGAGCAACGACTACCTGGGGCTCGCCCGCCATCCGGAGGTCACCGAGGGCGCCGCCCGGGCCGCCCGGACCTGGGGCGCGGGCTCCACCGGTTCTCGACTCGTCACCGGCACGACCGAGCTCCACACTGAACTGGAACGCGAGCTGGCCGAATACTGCGGGTTCGAGGCGGCCCTGGTCTTCTCCTCCGGGTACGCCGCCAACCTCGCCGCGGTGACCGCGCTGGCCCCGCACGGCTCACTGATCGTCTCCGACGCCGGCAACCACGCCTCGCTCATCGACGGCTGCCGACTGGCACGCGGCACCACCCAGGTCGTCGGGCACGCCGACCCGGAAGCCGTGCGCAAGGCGCTGCAGACGCACGACGGACCGGCCGTCGTCGTCTCCGACACGGTCTTCTCGGTCGACGGCGACGCCGCCCCGCTGGCCGCGCTCGCCGAGGCGTGCCGGGAGCACGGCGCGGGCCTGGTCGTCGACGACGCCCATGGCCTCGGCGTGCTCGGCACAGGCGGCCGGGGCGCCCCGCACGCGGCGGGACTCGCGGGCGCCGAGGACGTCGTGGTAACCGTCACGCTGTCCAAGTCGCTCGGCAGCCAGGGCGGCGCCGTGCTCGGCCCCGCCCGGGTGATCGACCACTTGGTCAACGCGGCCCGGACCTTCATCTTCGACACCGGCCTCGCCCCCGCCGCGGCGGGGGCGGCTCTGGCGGCCCTGCGGCTGCTGCGCCGCGAGCCGGAGCGCGCGGCGCGGGCCCGCGAGGTGGCCGCCGAGCTGCACGCACGGCTGACCGCCGCGGGTCACGAGGCGGTACGCCCGGACGCCGCGGTCGTCTCCGTGCGCGCGCCGTCCCCGGAGGAGGCCGTGCAGTGGGCGGCGGACTGCCGTGCGGTGGGACTGTCCGTCGGTTGCTTCCGTCCTCCTTCCGTCCCCGACGGCATCTCACGGCTCAGGCTGACCGCCCGCGCGGACCTCTCCGCGGCGCAGATCGAACGCGCTGTACGTGTGATCGGCGAGACGCGACCATGAGTCGGCGTGACACGGCCGTGTACTCGACGACGGGGATCAGAACGCGGCCGTGAACCCCGCCCAGCTCTCGGGGGAGAAGAGCAGCGCGGGTCCGGACGGGTCCTTGGAGTCGCGTACGGCGAGCAGTCCGGCCGCTGGACCGGTGCCTGGCCGAGCCGTCTCCACGCAGTTGTTGGCTCCGGTGCTGTAGCTGCTGCGCAGCCATCGCACGCCGTGCAGGTCGGTACTGGAAGGAACGTTCCGAGGCATTGCGGACATGGTGCCTCCTTACGCGCCGTCTGCTATCCCGGCGATGTAATCCAACGAGTCCTCGGGCGAAAGGGCGTGGATCTGAAGGGTGTTGAAGGCCTCGGTATAGGCCTGGAGGTCTTCTTTCCGCTCGAGGTAGAGGCTACTCGTCAAGTGGTCGAGAACAACGACATCCAGATCAGATTTGCTCGAAAAGGAGAAGATTACGAAAGGCCCGGTGATGCCGATGTGCGCTCCCGCGGCGAACGGCAGGACCTGAAGCCTCACTTGGGGCAGCCGGGCCGCGTCGATGAGCCGGTGCAGTTGCCGCGCCATGACCTCGGGGCCGCCGATGTCCCGGCGCAGCACCGCCTCGTCGAGCACCGCGCTCAGCTCCAGCGGCGGCTCTGCCCGAAGGACGTCCTGCCTGGCCAGTCGCACCTCGACCAGCGCGTCCAGCCGTTCGTCCGGGTCGACGTCGAGGCCGCCCACCGCGGCCCGCGTCACCGCGCGCGCGTACTCGGGTGTCTGCAGCAGCCCCGGCACCACGGAGGTCTCCAGGGTGCGCATCGCGCTCGCCTGGGACTCCAGACTGATGAAATCGCGGTAGGTCGGCGGCAGTACCCCGCGGTACTGGTGCCACCAGTGGTGCCGTCCGCCGCCCTCGTCGGACCCCGCCAACACCAGCAGCAACTCCCGGAGTTGAGCGTCCTGCACCTCGTAGGCGTCCAGCAGTAACCGCACATCGGCCGGTTTCACCCCGCTCGCGCCGGTCTCGATCCGGCTCACCTTCGACTGGTGCCAGCCCACCAGCCGGGCCGCCTCACCACTGGTGAGCCCGGCGCCGGTGCGCAAGGCACGCAGTTCGGCGCCCAGTTTCCGGCGGCGTACCGCGGGACCGTGCTGCATGGGCTACTCCCTACTCCTTCCGGGCCGCCCACATACGGTTTTCCGTCGGAGAGTTCACCGCATCGAGCGACAGATATATGCATATCTTGGTGGATCGGCACCGTGACCGGCCCGGTGATGGCAGTCTGGCGATGAAGCACCAGTCCGGGACCGTACTCGACCCATCCGCTCCGTGTCGGACCAGGTCCCGTGGGAAAGGGACGGCGTCGTCATGGCAGACCATCTGGAAGCATCCGTCACTCTGCCGAGCGATCCCGCCTCGGTCTCCGCGGCTCGCACATACGTCATCGGCACCCTGGCGGAATGGGGTCTGCCGGCCGACACCGAGGTGGCCGAGGCGATCCGGCTCATCGTCTCCGAACTCACCACCAACGCCGTACAGCACACGTTCGGGCAGTCCCCCACCTTCACGGTGGACCTCCAGCTCGACCGCGACGAACACCTGCGTATCGGGGTCACCGACAGCCACCCCCGCTTCCCCAGACGGCTGCCGGCCGCGGTCCAGCAGGACAACGGCCGCGGCATGGTCATCATCCGCTGGCTGACCGCGGAGTGCGGCGGCAAGCTGAGAGTCCGGCCCACCCGCGAGGGGGGCAAGACCGTCTCCATCGAACTCCCGTGGGTGGTCCCGGCCGAGCCGGTCTCCGCGGGCCAGCAGGAGCCGTGAAAGAGGGCGCCCCGAGTCCTCGGAGGCGCCCTTCAGGGGCCCGTCGACGACCCGCGCGGGTGACGGCGGGTCAGGTCGCCGTCACCCGCACGGGGTGGGTCACTTGACCCGGCCGTACCAGACGCTCTTGGTCCAGATCTTCTGAAGCTTCACGACCTCCCCACTCTTCGGGGAGTGCCAGATCTTGCCCTTACCGGCGTAGATGCCGACGTGGTACACGCTGGAGCCGGAGTGGAAGAACACGAGGTCTCCGGCCTTGCGGTTCCCCGCGGAGATGTGGCGGGTCTTGTTGTACTGCTGTGCCGCCGTCCGGGGCAGCTTCTTGCCGGCCTTCTTGAACGAGTACAGCGTGAGCCCGGAGCAGTCGAACCGGTGCGGTCCCGCGGCGCCGTACTTGTACGGGGAGCCTTTCTTGGAAGCCGCCACCTGAAGTGCCTTCGTCGACGATGTGGCCGCCTCGGCGTCGGAGGCGACGCCCGGGACCACGATCGAGCCGCCCACGGCGGCGATGGTGAGAGCCGAAGCCGTACCGGCCCGGACCATGAGCGACGGGACACGATTGAGCGCAGACATGCGCAACCCTTCGTCAGCCGCCTGTGAAGGATGACCTGTCGGATTCGGGCTGGCGAAGTTGCCCGGCCGCTGACGCGGCTTCACCCCAAGGGCTGCTCAGGTCCGGTCATGGCTTGACCGTCCCGGCGACCCGTCGTGCTTGGGTCCTCCACTCCTGCCGATCCACTCCTGTCGACCGGTCATCCAGGCGGCGGCAGGACTCGGCGTCCGCCCGGATCGCCCCGCCGCTGCGGCGGGGTCTTGTCGTCAGTCAGGGATCTTCACGCACTCCACGCCGAAAAACCCAATGGAATCGGGGATTTGTGGCGTTACTCACCACTCACCCGTTCGGGTGGACACTCGTCTGTTCGAGGGAGCGTCCAGGGGGTCACGGCCCCCCGGACCAGCATCGAAGGTCCTCGTTCCGGGCTCCGGCTACGCGCGTTGCGCAACCTGAACGGCCCTGTCCGAGGAGGGGCGTCTACTCCAAAAGGGGGTACGTCTTTCGGTCCGTTTCAAGACCGGTCCGGGCGCCGCGACAAGGAGCGGGACGTCCGGACCGGCCACGGTCGCGGTCGCGTCAACTGTCGGAGGGGGGCGGCACGGTGACCCGGGCCGTGCGCCGCTCCCCGTCGAGCACCCGCAGCGCCCGAGCGAGGGTCGGGGCGTGCAGCTCGGTCTCGCCGCGCTGGTGCATGGTCACCAGCGCGTCACGCAGCTCGGCGGCCTTCGTCACCAGCGCCTGAGCGGCCCGCAGTCCACGGTAGGTGTCCCCGTCGTGCGCCGGGTTGATCCGGCCGAGCAGGTCGACCGCGTCGAGGTAACGGTCGATCAACTCGCCCTCGGCGCGCGTCAGTGCGGGCAGCGGAGGGAGTTCCGGTGGCAGCATCGCCCGCTCACCGGTCGCCGGGAGCGGGGCGGGAGGCCTTGCGGCTGGGGATGATCCGGTCCACCAGGCCGTACTCCAGGGCCTCCTGGGCGTCGAGGACCTTGTCCCGCTCGATGTCGGCGGCGACCTGTTCGGGGGTGCGGCCGGTGTGCCGTACGAGCAGCTCCTCCAGACGGGCCCGGACGCGCCCCAACTCCGCCGCCTGGATGGCGAGATCGCTCGCCTGTCCCTCCACGGGCTGCGGCAGGGAGGGTTGGTGGATCACCATGCGGGCACCCGGCAGCGCGAACCGCTTGCCGGGGGTGCCGGCCGCCAGCAGCACCGCCGCCGAGGAGCCCGCCTGCCCGAGGCAGATCGTCTCCACGTCGCAACTGACGAATCGCATCGTGTCGTAGATCGCCGACATGGCGCTGAACGAGCCGCCGGGGGAGTTGATGTAGAGGGAGATGTCCCGGTCGGGGTCCTGGTGCTCGAGGTGCATGAACTGGGCCATCACATCGTTCGCCGACGTGTCGTCGACCTGCGTCCCGAGGAAGACGATCCGCTCCTCCAGGAGCTTGGAGTACGGGTCCATCGCCGTGTGGCCGGAACTCGTGCGTTCCGTGAAGTCGGGCAGGACATGGCGGGCGGACGCTCGGGTCATGGGTACCCCTCCTTCGGCTTCTGTAAAAAATGTACAGGACGTACGTGCCGTTATGATGGGGACATGGCCTACGAGATTCCGGTGACGCAAGCCAGGGCTGAGCTCGCCGACCTGATCAACCGGGTGGTGTACGGCGGCGAGCGCGTCGTCGTCACCCGTCACGGGAAGCCCCTCGTCGCCCTGGTCTCCGCCGCCGACCTGGAGCGACTGGAGAAGCTCGCGGAGCCGGCCGGGCCCGCCGAGATCGCCGGGGAACAGGTGATCAGCGCGGTGTCCGCCGTGCGCGAGGTCGCCTCCGCTCCCCGCGAACAGCAGCGGTTCGGCATCACGGCGCACCACCAGGGCCCCGGGGCCTCCTGAGGCGTCGGGCTCCCCGGGCCTTTCCGGACGCGCGAGGACCGTGCGCGGCCGGGGCGCACGGTCCTGCTCACGCGGTGGTCCGTCAGCCGACGGGCGCGAGTTCCCGCTCGATCACGGGCTCGACGTCCTTCTTGCGCTCCTTGAGCGCGTTCCCCAGCAGCACGGCGCCGAGGCCGAGCGCTCCCCACCAGGCCAGGGTCAGGGCGGGACCCGTCGCGCCCGCGCCCTCGAAGTAGGCGACCGAGCGGATCAGGGTCGTACTCGCCCCCGGGGGCAGCCACTGCCCGATCGTGCCGACCGGCTCGGGCAGCGTCTGCGGTGCCGAGGCCGCCCCGGACCACGGGTTGCCGAAGAGCATGACGGTGCCCGCGACGACGCCCACCCCGGCGGTGCCGAGCAGTGCCGCGAGCCCGGCGACCGCGCCGCTCACGGCCAGCACCGACAGCCCGAGCACCCCCGCCTCCGCCCACCAGTCACCGGTGAACGCCCCGAGCCAGCTGTCGGCGACACCGGCGGCGACAGCGCCGACCAGGGCGGAGGCGGCGACCAAAACGGCCACGGCACGTGTCCCGCGCAACCCCGTGAACGTCACCAGCGCACCCGCCGCCAGACCGGCCAGGGCCAGGGGCAGCACGCTGGCGTTGAGAGCGGCGCCGCGCGGGTCGGCGGCCGGGGTGGCGACGACGTCGACCGTCCTGACCGGTGTGCCCTGGGCGGCCGCGGGTGCCGCCACGGCCTGCTGGAGCAGCTGGGCCACGACCGGGCTCGCGGCCGAGGCGGTGAGCAGGACGGGACCGCTCGGCGTGACGACGACGGCCCCGTACACGGTCCGGTCCTCGATGGCGTCCCGGGCCGCGGCCTGGTCCGGGTAGCGGTGGATCTCGAACGCGCCCGCGTGCTCCGCCAGTCGCTTCTCCACCTGGGCCGTCGCGGCGGCGGGCCCGGCCACGCCGAGCGGTAGATCGCGGGGGGCGGTGCGGGCGGCGGGCCAGGCGAAGGCCCACAGGGCCAGGGCCGCGACGACCGGCACGAGGACGACGACCGCGATCAGGCGGCGGGCGTTCCCGGTGGGGGCGGTGGACATGGTGGGTTCCTTCCGGATGCGATCCAAAAAGAAGGATCGTTCGTTTTAACTGCCCCCACCGTCCCCGCCGAGGCCGGCTCTTGTCAAGAAGGAACGTTCGTTTTAGGCTGACGGCCATGGCCCGCGTATCCCAGGAACACCTAGACGCCCGTCGCCGGCAGATCCTCGACGGCGCCGCGGTCTGCTTCGCCCGCAACGGCTTCCACGCCACGTCCATGCAGGACGTGCTGAAGGAGGTCGACCTGTCGGCCGGGGCGGTGTACCGCTACTTCAGCGGCAAGGAGGAGCTGATCGCCGCGGTCGTCGACGAGGTGCTGGGCTCGGTGCGCGCGGCCTTCGAGGAGGCGTCGCGGCAGAGCCCGCCCCTGCCGCCGGACGCCCTCCTCACCCTGGTCCTCGGCCGGACCCTGGCCTCCCGGGAGAACCTGACCGTCGACGGCGAGGCGGCCTTCCCGCGGCTCGTCATCCAGGCCTGGGCGGAGACCCAGCGCAACAAGGAGCTGGCGGCCGTGCTCCACGAGGGGTACAGCGGGGTGCGGGCGGCCTGGACGAAGATCGTCGAGGCCTACCAGGGCGCCGGGATGATGCGATCCGATGTGGAACCGGACCATGTGGCCCGCACCCTGGTCGCCGTCGCGGTGGGCTTCCTCGCCCAGCAGGCACTCTTCGGCGCCGCCCCGGTGGAGGTCCTCCGGGACGGTCTGCGGGCACTGATGAGCATGCCGGACCCGCGCGGCGCCTCCGGCGGATCACAGCTCGGTTAACGTGCCCGAAATGCGGTCCCACTAGCCTGCCGCCACGCCACCAGGGACTTTGCCCGGCGGCTGAGGCAACCGGGCCCCGCACGGTCCGGAGCGAGGACTGTGAGGTGGGACGTGCAACTGACCCCGCACGAGCAAGAGAGGCTGCTCATCCACGTGGCGGCCGACGTGGCCGAGAAGCGCCGGGCCCGCGGGCTCAGGCTCAACCACCCGGAGGCGGTCGCCCTCATCACGTCGCACATCCTCGAAGGCGCCCGCGACGGCCGTACGGTCGCCGAACTCATGGCCTCCGGACGCACGTTGCTCACCCGGGACGACGTCATGGAGGGCATCCCCGAGATGATCCACGACGTCCAGGTCGAGGCGACCTTCCCGGACGGCACCAAGCTCGTCACCGTCCACGACCCGATCGTCTGACGGGGGCCGCCGTGATCCCCGGAGAGATCCTGTTCGCCTCGGACCCGATCGTGTACAACGCGGGCCGTGAGGTCACCCGGCTGACCGTCCTCAACGCCGCCGACCGGCCCGTCCAGGTCGGCTCCCACTATCACTTCGCCGAGGCCAACCCCGGCCTGGAGTTCGACCGTGCCGCCGCGCGCGGCAAGCGGCTGAACGTCGCCGCCGGCACCGCCGTGCGTTTCGAGCCCGGGATCCCCGTCGACGTCGAACTCGTCCCGCTGACCGGCGCCCGGATCGTGCCCGGGCTGCGCGGGGAGACCGGAGGTGCCCTCGATGCCTGAGATCTCGCGTGCCGCGTACGCCGACCTGTTCGGCCCGACCACCGGGGACCGCATCCGGCTCGCCGACACCGACCTGATCGTCGAGATCGAGGAGGACCGTTCCGGCGGGCCCGGACTCGCCGGTGACGAGGCGGTGTTCGGCGGCGGCAAGGTCATCCGCGAGTCCATGGGCCAGTCGCGTGCCACGCGCGCGGACGGCACCCCGGACACCGTCATCACCGGCGCGGTGATCATCGACCACTGGGGGATCGTCAAGGCCGACGTCGGCATCCGCGACGGCCGGATCACCGGCATCGGCAAGGCGGGCAACCCCGACACGATGGACGGCGTCCACCCGGACCTCGTCATCGGCCCCGAGACCGAGGTCATCGCGGGCAACGGGCGGATCCTGACGGCCGGCGCGGTCGACGCGCACGTCCACTTCATCTGCCCGCAGATCGCCGACGAGGCGCTGTCCTCGGGCGTCACGACCCTGGTCGGCGGCGGCACCGGACCGGCCGAGGGCTCCAAGGCCACGACGGTGACGCCGGGCCCGTGGCACCTCGCCCGGATGCTGGAGGCGATGGAGCAGTACCCGCTCAACATCGGCTTCCTCGGCAAGGGCAACACCGTGTCGCACGAGGCGATGCTGTCCCAGATCCGCGGGGGAGCGCTGGGGCTGAAGCTGCACGAGGACTGGGGTTCGACGCCGGCCGTCATCGACGCCTCCCTGACGGTGGCCGACCGGACGGGCATCCAGGTGGCCATCCACACCGACACCCTGAACGAGGCCGGTTTCGTGGGCGACACCCTCGCCGCGATCGCCGGACGCGGCATCCACGCGTACCACACTGAGGGTGCGGGCGGCGGGCACGCGCCGGACATCATGACCGTCGTCTCCGAGCCGCACGTGCTGCCCAGCTCCACCAACCCGACCCGCCCGTTCACCGTCAACACGGCCGAGGAACACCTCGACATGCTGATGGTGTGCCACCACCTCAACCCGGCGGTGCCCGAGGACCTGGCCTTCGCCGAGTCCCGGATCCGGCCGACCACGATCGGCGCGGAGGACATCCTCCACGACCTCGGCGCGATCTCGATCATCTCCTCCGACGCCCAGGCCATGGGCCGGGTCGGCGAGGTCGTCCTGCGGACCTGGCAGACGGCGCACGTCATGAAGCTCAGGCGCGGGGCGCTGCCGGGGGACGGCCGGGCCGACAACCACCGGGTGCGGCGCTATGTCGCCAAGTACACGATCAACCCGGCCGTCGCGCAGGGCCTCGCCCGGGAGATCGGCTCGGTGGAGACCGGCAAGCTCGCCGACCTCGTGCTGTGGGAGCCCGCCTTCTTCGGCGTCAAACCCCACCTCGTCCTCAAGGGCGGCCAGATCGCCTACGCGCAGATGGGCGACGCCAACGCCTCCATCCCGACCCCGCAGCCGATCCTGCCGCGTCCGATGTACGGCGCGATCGGGCGGGCGCCCGCCGCCAACTCGTTCAACTTCGTCGCCCCGCTGGCGATCGAGGACGGTCTGCCGGAGCGGCTGCAGCTGGGCAAGCGCTTCGTCGCCATCGAGTCCACGCGCGGGGTGACCAAGGCCGACATGCGGGAGAACGACGCCCGTCCCGCGGTGCGCATCGATCCCGACAGCTTCGCCGTGCACATCGACGGGGAGCTCGTCGAGGCCACGCCCGCGGCCGAACTGCCCCTCGCCCAGCGTTACTTCCTGTTCTGATGTCCAGGGGAGCACTTCTCGTCCTGGCCGACGGCCGCTTTCCCGCCGGGGGGCACGCGCACTCCGGCGGAGCCGAGGCGGCCGTCAGGGCCGGGCGGGTCACCGGGGCGGCGAGCCTGGCGGAGTTCTGCCGCGGGCGGCTGCACACGACGGGTCTGGTCTCGGCCTCGCTGGCCGCGGCGGCCGTACTCGGGGTGGACGCCGTGGAGTTGGACGCCGCGGCGGACGCGCGTACCCCGTCGCCCGCGTTGCGCGTCGCCGCACGCAGGCTCGGACGGCAGCTGATGCGGGCCGCTCGGGCGACCTGGCCCTCGGCGGAACTCGACGCCCTCGCCGGGGAGTTCCCCAAGGGGGCGCATCAGCCGGTGGTGTTGGGGATCGCGGTCCGGGCCGCCGGGCTGGAGCCCCTCGACGCCGCGTACTGCGCCGCGTACGAGAGTGTGAGCGGGCCGGCGTCGGCGACGGTGCGGTTGCTGAGCCTGGATCCGTTCGAGGCGACGGGGGTGCTGGCCCGGTTGGCGCCGGAGCTGGACCGCGTCGCGGATCGGGCGGTGGAGGCGGCGCGGAGTGTCGTCGACGCGGGGGTCGACGCGCTGCCCGCGGCTTCGGCGCCCTTGCTGGAGGTCTCCGCGGAGGCGCATGCGGCGTGGCCCGTGCGGCTGTTCGCGTCCTGAGTTCTCTCGCCCCCGCCGCCCCTACCCGTCCCATACTCCAGGGGCTCCGCCCTTCGACCCCGCTCCCTGGGGGCTCCGCCCCCAGACCCCCGTCGGCCCCGAGAGCCTCGTCCTCAAACGCCGGACGGGCTGAGACACCCGCCCCCTACGCGCAGGAGCCGTACATGCACCTCGACCACCACCACGACGGCCCCGCCGCCCTCAGCGCGGATGCCCAACGACCCGACGGATCACGTCGGGCCCTGCGGATCGGGCTCGGTGGGCCCGTCGGCTCGGGCAAGACCGCCACCGTCGCCGCGTTGTGCCGGGCGCTGCGGGACGAGCTGGCCCTCGCGGTCGTCACCAACGACATCTACACGCGCGAGGACGCCGAGTTCCTGCTGCGGGAGGCCGTCCTGCCGCCGGAGCGGATCGCCGCCGTGGAGACGGGCGCCTGCCCGCACACCGCGATCCGGGACGACATCTCGGCGAACCTGGAGGCCGTGGAGGACCTGGAGGACGCGGTCGGGCCGCTGGATCTCGTGCTGGTGGAGAGCGGCGGCGACAACCTCACCGCGACCTTCTCCAAGGGGCTCGTGGACGCGCAGATCTTCGTGATCGACGTCGCCGGCGGGGACGACATTCCGCGCAAGGGCGGCCCCGGCGTGACCACCGCCGACCTCCTCGTGGTCAACAAGACCGACCTGGCCCCCCATGTCGGCTCGGACCTCGCGCGGATGGCGGCGGACGCCAAGGCGCAGCGCGCCGAACTGCCGGTCGTCTTCCAGTCGCTGCGCGGCGAGGCCGGGGTGACGGACGTCGCCGCGTGGGTGCGCGCGCAGCTGGCCGCGTGGACGGCATGACGGCGGGCGTCACCGCGACCGCGCGGATCGGGGCCCGGGACGACGGACGCGGCGGCACCTCGCTGCCCGTGCTGGAGGGCGAGGGGCCCCTGGCGGTCCGGCGCACCCGGGGGAGCGGTGACGAGGCCCGGGTCACGCTCGTCGGCGCGATGAGCGGGCCGCTCGGCGGGGACCGCTTCACGGTCGAGGCGGAGGTGGCCGAAGGCGCCCGGCTGCGCGTCGGATCCGCCGCCGCCACCATCGCGCTGCCGGGACAGGCCAAGGGGGAGGCGCGCTACGACGTGCGGCTCACCGTCGCCGACCGGGCGGAACTGCACTGGCTGCCCGAGCAGTTGATCTCCGTGCGCGGCAGCGAGTTGTACGTCCGTACGCGGGCCGACGTGGCGGCGACCGGGCGGCTCGTGCTGCGTGAGGAGCAGGTACTGGGGCGGGCCGCCGAGCAACCCGGGCTGCTCTCCAGCCGGCTGACTCTGCGCGTGGCCGGGCGTACCCTTCTGGACCAGGAGCTGGCCTGCGGCCCCGGAGCCCCGGGCGGCTGGGACGGGCCCGCCGTGCTGGCCGGGCACCGAGCGGTGGGGCAACTGCTGATCGTGCGGCCGGAGTTCGCCGCGCACCCGGTCGCCGCACGCGTGCTCGGGGACGGTGCCGCGCTCGTGCCGCTCGCCGGACCGGCCGTCCTGGTGAGCGCCGTGGCGCCGGACGCACTGAAACTGCGGAGGCTGCTGGACGAGGCGCTGGCCTCGCTCGACTAGCGAACGCCCTGCTCCGTTTATCGGATTGGTAAAGAAACCGTGTCCGCCCCTGTCCTCAGGCAACGCACAGCCGCGAGGATCCCCGTGTCATCAACGACATAGGGGAGTTCCAGTTGAGGCACGACAGATCGACAAGGCGGGCCGCGGCGTTCGGCTCGGCCGGAGTGCTGGTCACGGCGACCCTGATAGCAGGGGCCGTGACGGCCCCCACCGCGAGCGCGAGCGCGGACGGCCGACACGGCCAGGACCGTGAGGCGCGTGGCGCCGCCATCGCCGCCGCCCGTGCCGAGAAGGCCGGGATCGACTGGCAGGACTGCCCCGCCGACTGGGGGCTGGAGAAGCCCATCCAGTGCGGCTGGGTCACCGTCCCGCTGGACTATGCCAAGCCCAACGGCAAGCAGATCAAGCTCGCCGTGGACCGCATCGGCAACACCGGCACCAAGTCCGAGCGCCAGGGCGCGCTCATCTACAACCCGGGCGGTCCCGGCGGCTCCGGCCTCCGCTTCCCGCGCCGGGTCGTCACCAAGGCCCCGGTGTGGGTCAACACCTCCAAGGCATACGACTTCGTGGGCTTCGACCCGCGCGGCGTCGGCCACTCGGCGCCCATCTCCTGCGTCGACCCGCAGGAGTTCGTCAAGGCGCCCAAGATGGACCCGGTGCCCGACTCCGAGGCCGACAAGCGCGTCCAGCGCAAGCTCGCCCGCGAGTACGCGGAGGGCTGCTACGAGCGCAGCGGCGAGATGCTGCCGCACATGACCACCCCGAACACCGCGCGCGACCTGGACGTCATCCGTGCCGCGCTCGGCGAGAAGAAGCTCAACTTCCTCGGCGTCTCCTACGGCACCTACCTGGGCGCCGTCTACGGCACGCTGTTCCCGGGCCACGTCCGCCGGATGATCGTGGACAGCGTGGTCAACCCCTCGCGGGAGAAGATCTGGTACGAGGCCAACCTCGACCAGGACGTCGCCTTCGAGATGCGCTGGAAGGACTGGCAGGACTGGGTCGCCGCCAACGACGCCGTCTTCCACCTCGGCACCACGCGCGCCGCGGTGCAGGCGAAGTGGCTCGAACTGCGCGCCACCGCCAAGAAGAGCCCCATCGGCGGGGTCGTCGGCCCGGCCGAACTGCTCGGCTTCTTCCAGGGCGCGCCGTACTACGACTCCTCGTGGATCCCGGTCGCGACCGTGTTCAGCAAGTACTTCGCCGGCGACACTCAGGCGCTCGTCGACGCGGCCGCGCCCGACCTGTCGGACACCGCGGGCAACATCGCCTCGGAGAACGGCAACGCCGTCTACACGGCCGTCGAGTGCACCGACGCCAAGTGGCCCACCAGCTGGAAGAAGTGGGACCGCGACAACACCCGGCTGCACAAGGACTACCCGTTCCTCACCTGGTCCAACGCCTGGATGAACCTGCCGTGCGCGACCTGGCCGGTCAAGCAGCAGACCCCGGTGAACGTCAAGACCGGCAAGGGCCTGCCGGGCGTGCTGATCGTGCAGTCCGAGCGTGACGCGGCCACCCCGTACGAGGGTGCCGTCGAACTGCACAAGCGCTTCAAGGGCTCCCGCCTGATCACCGAGAAGAACGCGGGCTCCCACGGTGTGACCAGCCTGGTCAACCCGTGCATCAACGAGCGGGTGGACTCGTACCTGCTCAGCGGCAAGCTGGACGCCGCCGACGTCACGTGCGGTCCGCACGCGACGCCGAAGCCGTAACACCGAGAGGGGCGGCCCCGGTCGGGCCGCCCCTCTTTCACGCCCTGAACCAGGCGTCCTCCGCCGAGTAGTCGAAGAGGTCGCCGTACGATGTCGCCATCTTCGGGTACGCCTCCCGCCAGTCCCGTCCGGCGAGGTTCCGCTCGATCCAGTCGACGGTCGCGGGCAGCGTCTCCGCGTAGCGGACCACCGGCCGGTAGCCCAACTCCCGCTCCGCCGCGCCCATGTCGCAGACGATCGGCACGGGCACCGACCACGGGGTGTCCCCGACCCCGAGAGCCGGGGGCGGCCCCTCCACGAGCACGTCCTCCCGTTCCACCCCCATCACCGCGTCGACGGCCCGGGCGATCTCCGCCACCGTCGGCGCGTCCGGGTCGACGGCGTTGAGCACCCGGGTCCCGGGCCGCGCGGCGGCCAGCCGGACCAGCTCGGCGATGTTGTGGACGCTCGCCGGATGGAACCGGCTCCGGCCGCCGTAGGAGAGGACGCGCCGGGCCCGGCCGTCCAGGTTCCGCTTGACGAACCAGAGCTCGCGCGGTGTCCGGCAGTGCGGCCCGTGGATGGCACCGGCCCGCAGCAGCGTGGTCGGCAACCGCTCCCCGGCGGCCAGTAGTTCACGCTCCAACGCGACCTTGCGGGTGCTGTACGACCGCTCCGACGGCTGAACGGTCCGCTGGTCCTCGGTGATCCCCACCGGGTACTCGGGAAAGCCGCCCGGCTCGTCCTGGGTGTCGAAGTTGCGGCCCTTGTCGTCCTCGTACACGGAGACGCTGGAGATGACGACGGCGGACCCGACGCGATCGGCGAGGCCGGTCAACTGCCGTGCGTGCGCGGACCCGTAGGCCACCATGTCGACCAGCACCTCGCACCCGTCACCCACCGCGATGGCGAGCGCGGTGTCGTCCTCGCGATCGGCGCGGACGGCCCGCACGTCCCCGGGCCAGCGCTCGTCCCGCCCGCCGCCCCGGGAGACGGCGGTCACCTCCCACCCGTCCTGGGCCAGCGCTCCCACCGCCACCCGGCCGATCTGCCCGGTCGCTCCGATCACCACAGCACGTCGAGTCATACGGCGACGGTACGACGGTCGCGTATCCCGGACCCAGGGCCTTCTGCCGACAGCAGAGGTCAGCGAAGGGGGATCCGGGGGAACCGGCGCTCCTTCTCGGCGCGTTCCGCGGCTTCCGCGGCCTTCGCGACGGCCGCGTACTCATCGACGTACTCCTGGCCCGAGAGGCTGAGGATGGCGTAGATGATCTCGTCGGTGATGGCGCGCAGGATCGCCTTTTCGTTCTCCATGCCGGCGTAGCGGGAGAAGTCGAGCGGCTCGCCGAAGCGGATCACCACGGGGTGGATGTTGGGGATGACCTTGCCGGGCGGCTGCGCCTCGAAGGTCCCGATCATCGCGCACGGGATCACGGGCACCCCGGCCTTCAGCGCCATCACCGCCACCCCGACCTTGCCCTTGTAGAGCCGGCCGTCGTGCGACCGCGTGCCCTCGGGGTAGATGCCGAGCAGTTCCCCCTTGCTCAGCACGCCGAGGCCCTCGCGGATGGCGGCCTGGCCGGCCGCCTTGCCCGTGCGGTCGACCGGGATCTGCCCGGCGCTGCGGAAGAAGAACGCGGTGAGTCGGCCCTTGATGCCGGGGCCGGTGAAGTACTCCTTCTTCGCCAGGAAGGTGATGCGGCGCTTGAGGATCGCGGGCATCAGGAAGTGGTCAGAGAAGGACAGGTGGTTGCCGGCGACGATGGCCGCGCCGGACGCCGGCACATGCTCCAGGCCCTCGATACGAGGTCGGAAGACCAGTCGCAGCAGTGGTCCCAACAACACGTATTTCAGTAGGTAATAGAACAAGGGGGGCGCTCCTCACTCCGGCAGATCGGTCCAACCGCCGCGTTCCAGCAGGTCAACCGGCGTGTCGTGGGGCTGCCAGTGTAAGTGCATGCGGGTTCGCGGGGAACGGGGTCGCGGATGGGGAGGGCCGCCGCACCAGCCTGTCCATGACGCCCACCCGCAGCAACCCGGCACGCCAGGGTGGCGTGATCACGCTGATCCCTGGCAGGCGGACGGCCCTTGAACGGCGTGTCCGTTCGTGCGATGGCGGGGGCGGCGCGGGGCGCGGGGGCGCGTGAGGCCCGGGAGGGCGCGAAACCTTGGGACGTGCGAGGCGCGGGGACGCGTGAGGCCCGGGCGGGCGAGAGGCCTGGGACGCGCGAGGCGCGGGGATGGCGCGAGGCCTGGGAGGGGGCGAGGCCTGGGAGGGGGCGAGGCCTGGGAGGGGGCGAGGGTCCGAGGACGCGCAAGTCCCGGGGACGGCGCGAGGCGCGGGGACGGCGCAAGGCGCGGGGACGGCGCAAGGCCTGGGGACGGCGTGAAGCGCGGGAGGGCGCGAGGCGCGGGTGTGTCGTGAGGCCTGGGGGCGCGTGAGGCCCGGGAGGGCACGAGGCCTGGGGACGCGTGAGGCCCGGGAGGGCACGAGGCCTGGGGACGCGTGAGGCCCGGGGCGGGGCGTGAAGCCTGGGGACGCGCAAGGCCCAGGGCGGCGCGAGGCGCGGGGGCGGCGCGAGGCGCGAGGACGCGCAAGCTCCGGGAGGACGCGAGGCGCGGGGGCGGCGCGAGGCCCGGGGATGGCGCGAGGCCAGGGACTGCGCGAGGCCCACGGGCGGCGCGAGGCCCGGGCGCCGCGCCCGCCCAGGGACGCGCAAGGCCCGGAACCGGTGCCCCGGTTCCGGGCCTCACGCGGCGGCTACGCCAGCACCGACCGCAACGTGTCCAGTGCCGAGCGGAGTTCGTCCGCCGTGATGGTCAGCGGCGGGGCCAGCCGGATCGTCGAGCCGTGGGTGTCCTTGGCCAACACCCCTTCCCGCATGAGCCGTTCACCGATCTGCCGACCGGTGCCGATCACCGGGTCGATGTCCACGCCCGCCCACAGACCGCGGGCCCGGAAGCCGAGGACGCCGTGGCCGACCAGCTCCGCGAGACCCTCCCGCAGCACCACGCCCAGCTCGGCGGCCCGGCGCTGGAAGTCGCCGGTCTCCAGCAGTTCGACCACGGCCGTGCCGACCGCGGCGGCGAGCGGGTTGCCGCCGAACGTCGAGCCGTGCTCCCCGGGCTTGAGCACACCGAGCACCTCGCGCCCCGCGACCACCGCGGACACCGGCACGATGCCGCCGCCCAGCGCCTTGCCGAGCAGCAGCATGTCGGGGACGACCCCCTCGTGCTCCACGGCCAGCGTGCGGCCGGTGCGGCCGAGGCCCGACTGGATCTCGTCCGCGATGAACAAGCAGCCGTGGCGGCGGGTCAGTTCGCGCACGCCGGTCAGATAGCCCTCGTCCGGGATGATCACGCCGGCCTCGCCCTGGATGGGCTCGATGAGCACCGCCGCGGTGGTGTCGTCGACCGCCGCCTCCAGCGCCGCGAGGTCGTTGTACGGCACGATCCGGAAACCGGGGGTGAAGGGGCCGAAACCGGCGCGGGCCGTCTCGTCGGTGGAGAACGACACGATCGTCGTCGTACGGCCGTGGAAGTTCTCCGCCGCGACCACGATCGTCGCCCGGTCGGCGGGGACGCCCTTCACGTCGTAGGCCCACTTGCGGGCCACCTTGATGCCGCTCTCGACCGCCTCGGCGCCCGTGTTCATCGGCAGCACCATGTCCAGGCCGGTCAACTTGGCGAGCCGTTCGGCGAACTCGGCGAGCTTGTCGTTGTGGAAGGCCCGGGAGGTGAGGGTCAGGCGGTCCAGCTGGCGGTGGGCCGCCTCGATCAGCGCCGGGTGGCGGTGGCCGAAGTTGAGGGCCGAGTAGCCGGCCAGCATGTCCAGGTAGCGGCGGCCCTCCACGTCCTCCACCCAGGTGCCCTCGGCGCGGGCCACGACCACGGGCAGCGGGTGGTAGTTGTGCGCCAGCACCGGCTCCTCGGCGCGGATCAGGTCGGCGGAGGAGTGCGTGCGAACGGCAGCGGTCATGAGCGGATCTCCTGGGTGCAGCACTTGATGCCGCCGCCGGCCTTGTGGAACTCGGAGAGGTCGACGGGGACGGGGACATAGCCGTGGTCGTCCAGGCGCGCGGCCAGCGCCTCGGCCCGCGGCGCGATGAAGACGTGGCGGCCGTCGGACACCGAGTTCAGGCCGAACGCCATGGCGTCGTCACGGGTCGCGAGCACCGCGTCCGGGTACAGCCGGGCGAGCACCTCTCGGCTGCCCGGCGAGAACGCCTCCGGGTAGTAGACGATGTTGTTGCCGCCCTCGGAGTCGTCGAGGACGAACAGCGCGGTGTCCAGGTGGTAGAAGTGCGGGTCCACCAGCGTCAGGCTGATCACCGGGTGCCCGAAGAACTCCTGCACCTCGCGGTGCGCCTCCCGGGTCGTGCGGAACCCGGTGCCGGCCAGGACGTACCGGCCCGTCCAGACGAGGTCGCCCTCGCCCTCGCAGACCGACGCGGGACGGTGCACGTCGTAGCCCGCCCGCTTGAACCACAGGTCGTAGTGCGTGGACTCCGGGCGCCGCTGGGGCGCGTGGAACAGGGAGCCGAAGACGCGGCCGCCGACGACGACCGCCGAGTTCGCGGCGAAGACCATGTCCGGGAGGCCGGGGACCGGCTCCACGGCGTCGATGTCGTGGCCGTGGGTGCGATAGGCGCTGATCAGGGACTGCCACTGCTCCTGGGCCAGGTCCACGTCGACGTGGGTGTCGGGATGCATCCAGGGATTGATCGCGTACTGCACGGCGAAGTGTCTGGGTTCGCAGACGAGGAAACGCCGTCGGCGCGGCACACGGGAGTCGGACACAGAGGGGTTCCTCCGCTTCCTGCGCTGTCGACTGAGGGTTGACACCACGGTAGGAAGTCAGGGTCACGCCCGACAAGGAACAAGAATTGCGTGTCCGCGCAGGAATGCTGCGTGTTTTGCCGGTGCGGCGCAGTGGTGGTGCGCATATTTACGGCTCTGCCGGTGCGGGCTGGCTCGCGCCGGCCTCCGGACTCTCCGGAATCAGATGGGACAGCACCATCACGCTGATCGTCTTCCGGATGAACGGCTCGATCCGGATCCGCTCCAGCACCTCCTCGAAGTGCTCCACGTCCCGCGCCCGCACATGCAGCAGCGCGTCCGCGCCGCCCGTCACCGTCATCGCCGCGGTGATCTCCGGATGGTTGCGGACCACCTCCGCGAGCCGCCGCGGCGGCGCCGCCCCCTCGCAGTACACCTCGACGTAGGCCTCGGTGCGCCAGCCCAGCGCGGAGGGCCGCACCGTGGCCGTGAACCCGGTGATCACACCGGTCTCCCGCAACCGGTCCACCCGGCGCTTGACCGCCGTGGCGGACAGTCCCACGGCCGTGCCGATCTCGGCGAAGCTCGTCCTGGCGTTCGCCATCAGAGCGGTGATGATCTTCCGGTCGAGCTCGTCGAACGGGGTGGGCGCGCTGTGCATGTCGGCACTGTATCCAGCGAGAACGTCCCTGCCCCGGCACGTGTGCAGACGTGCGGATTGCTCCTACACTCCGGGTTCATGCTGCGCGCCCTGGCTGTCGACGACGAACGCCCCTCGCTGGAGGAGCTGCTCTACCTCCTCAACGCCGACCCCCGGATCGGCACCGCGGAGGGCGCCGGCGACGCGACCGAGGCGCTGCGCCGCATCAACCGGGCCCTGGAGTCCGGACCGCACGGCCCGGAGGCGATCGACGTCGTCTTCCTCGACATCAACATGCCCGGGCTCGACGGCCTGGACCTCGCCCGGCTGCTCACCGGGTTCGCCCGGCCGCCGCTGGTCGTCTTCGTCACCGCCCACGAGGACTTCGCCGTCCAGGCCTTCGACCTCAAGGCCGTCGACTACGTCCTCAAGCCCGTCCGCAGGGAACGCCTCGGAGAGGCCGTCCGCCGGGCCGCGGAGATCCGGGGCGCGGAGATCCGGGCCGCCGAGATCCGGGACGCCGCCCCGCGCATCCCGGTGAGCGAGCCGGACCCCGACCAGATACCCGTCGAACTCGGCGGCGTCACCCGCTTCGTCCCCGTCGAGGACATCACCCATGTCGAGGCCCAGGGCGACTACGCCCGACTGCACACCACCAAGGGCAGCCACCTCGTCCGCATTCCCCTGTCCACCCTGGAGGAGCGCTGGCGCTCCCGCGGGTTCGTCCGCATCCACCGCCGCCACCTGGTCGCCCTGCGCCACATCGGCGAACTCCGCCTGGACGCCGGCACCGTCAGCGTCCTGGTCGGCTCCGAGGAGCTCCAGGTCAGCCGCCGCCACGCACGAGAGCTGCGGGACCTGCTGATGAGGAGGACGTGACGGTGCCCCAGAACCACAGCCCCGCCGACCGCCGGGTCGTCGTCACCGGGCCGCCCCGCCGGACCCGCAGCGCCCCCGACTACTACCGCCCCCGCACCGAGATCGACGAGCAGACCACCCTCGGCCACACCTACGTCCGCTCCCTCATGCGCACCCAACTGCGCGCCGCCCTCGCCGTGTTCGCCGTCCTCGGCCTCCTTGTCGGCCCGCTCCCGCTGCTGTTCGCCGCGCTGCCGGACGCCCGCCGCGTGCAGTGGGCCGTCCTCGGCTTCGGCCTGTACGTCCCCCTGGTCCTGCTCGCCCGCTGGTACGTGCGCCGCGCGGAACGCAACGAACGCGACTTCGTACGCCTCGTCGAGGACCGATGAAGACGCCCGAGATCGATGACGACGTACGGGGAGCCGTGAAGACGCACAAGGAGCCATGAACGACGTACGAGAAGCCGTGGAAGACGTAGGCCGATGAACTCCAGTTACGCCGTCCCCGCCGTCGCCCTGGTCGTCGTCGCGACCGTCCTCGTCGGCGCCTTCGGCCTGCGCATCTCCCGCACCACCTCCGACTTCTACGTCGCCTCCCGCACCGTCGGCCCCCGCCTCAACGCGGCCGCCATCAGCGGCGAGTACCTCTCCGCCGCCTCCTTCCTGGGCATCGCCGGCCTGGTCCTGGTCCAGGGCCCGGACATGCTCTGGTACCCGGTCGGCTACACCGCCGGCTACCTCGTCCTGCTGCTGTTCGTCGCCGCCCCCCTGCGCCGCTCCGGCGCCTACACGCTGCCCGACTTCGCCGAGGCCCGGCTCGCCTCCCAGGCGGTACGACGGCTCGCGGGGGCCTTCGTGGTCGGCGTGGGCTGGCTGTACCTGCTGCCCCAACTCCAGGGCGCCGGACTGACACTGACGGTGCTGACCGGAGCGCCCGACGAACTCGGCGGAGTCATCGTGGCCCTCGTCGTGGTCGCCACCGTCGCCGCCGGCGGCATGCGCAGCATCACCTTCGTGCAGGCCTTCCAGTACTGGCTCAAGCTCACCGCGCTGCTCGTCCCCGCCCTCTTCCTGGTCCTCGCCTGGCAGGGCGACGGCGCCCCCGGCCACGCCTTCGAGGAGCCGGCGACCTTCCGCGAGCAGCGCGTGGTCCGCGTCGACGACAGCCTCGACCTGAGGCTGGACCGACCGCTGACCGTCACGGTCGACGGCACCGTCGACGGCCGCCCCCACCAGGACACCGCACTCCACCTGCCCGCCGGCACCCACCACATCGAGGCCGGCACCCTGCTGACCTTCGCCGAGGGCGCCCCCGTCCCCGAGGCCGACCGCGGCGCCGGCGCCGGTCTGTCACCCTCGCAGGCCGAGACCCGCGGCGAACGCCCGCTGTACGCCACGTACGGACTGATCCTCGCGACCTTCCTCGGCACCATGGGCCTGCCGCACGTGGTGGTCCGCTTCTACACCAGCCCGCACGGCGTCGCCGCCCGCCGCACCACCGTCGCCGTCCTCGGCCTCATCGGCGCCTTCTACCTCCTGCCGCCCGTCTACGGCGCCCTCGGCCGCCTCTACGCCCCCGAACTCACCCTCACCTCGAACGCGGACGCCGCCGTCCTGCTGCTGCCCGACCGGATGATCGGCGGACTCGGCGGCGACCTCCTCGGCGCGCTGGTCGCCGGTGGCGCCTTCGCGGCGTTCCTGTCGACCGCCTCGGGGCTCACCATGGCGGTGGCGGGTGTGCTCGCCCAGGACGTCCTGCCCGCCCGCGGCGTACGGCACTTCCGGCTCGGCACGGTCCTCGCCATGGCGGTCCCGCTGGCCGCCAGCGTCCTGGTCGGCGGGCTTCCGGTCGCCGACGCCGTCGGGCTCGCCTTCGCGGTGTCGGCGTCCTCCTTCTGCCCGCTGCTCGTCCTCGGCATCTGGTGGCGCCGACTGACCCCGCCCGGGGCGGCCGCCGGCATGCTCGTGGGCGGCGGCTCCGCCCTGGTCGCCGTGGCCGCGACGATGGCCGGCCTCCCGGGCGGCGGCGCCCTGCGCGCCCTGCTCGCCTGGCCGGCCCTCTGGTCGGTGCCGCTGGCCTTCCTCACCATGGTCCTGGTCTCCCTGGCCACCCCGGGCCGGGTCCCGGCGGGAACGGCGGCGATCCTGGCCCGGTTCCATCTGCCGGAGGAACTACGGACGGAGGCGAAGGCATGAGGACACCCCCGACGCGCCGGGCCGGGGCGGCCCCGTGAGCGGCTTCCTCGCCGGCCTCTGCGTCGCCGTCCTCCCGCTGCTCGCCGCCGGTTTCTGGCTGGGCCGGCGCACCGCGCGCCCCGAGGGGCTGCGCGGCCTCGGCACGCCCGTGGAGCACGCCACCTTCGAGACGCTGCACACCGCCTCCCTCGCCGCGCCGCCCCTCCGGGCGGGCCTCACCGAGGAGACCGCGCGCAAGTCGGCCCGCCGGCTGCGCACGCTGCTCGGCACGGACGCCCTGTGCCTGACCGACCAGAAGCAGGTCCTGGTCTGGGACGGCATCGGCGGCCACCACCGCGCCGACATCATGGAGCGCCTCGCCGGCCCCCTGGAGACCGGCCGCGGCGAGGCCTTCCCGCTGACCTGCGACCACCTCGACTGCACGGTCCGCTGGGCCGTCGTGGCACCCCTGACCGTCGACGAGCGCGTGCACGGAACACTCGTCGCCTTCGCGCCCCACGAGTCCGCCGTGCTGGTCCGGGCCGCCGGAGAGGTCGCCCGCTGGATCTCCGTACAGCTCGAACTCGCCGACCTCGACCGCTCCCGCACCCGGCTCATCGAGGCCGAGATCAGGGCCCTGCGCGCCCAGATCTCCCCGCACTTCATCTTCAACTCGCTCGCGGTGATCGCCTCGTTCGTGCGCACCGACCCCGAGCGCGCCCGTGAACTGCTTCTGGAGTTCGCCGACTTCACCCGCTACTCGTTCCGCAGGCACGGCGACTTCACCACCCTCGCCGAGGAACTCCACGCCATCGACCACTACCTGGCGCTGGTCCGGGCCCGCTTCGGCGACCGCCTCTCGGTCACCCTCCAGATCGCCCCCGAGGTGCTGCCGGTGGCCCTGCCCTTCCTCTGCCTCCAGCCGCTCGTGGAGAACGCCGTGAAACACGGCCTGGAAGGCAAGGCGGTCTCCGACGGCAAGGCCCACATCAGCATCACCGCGCAGGACGCCGGCGCCGAGGCCCTCGTCGTCATCGAGGACGACGGCGCGGGCATGGACCCCGCCCTGCTGCGCCGCATCCTCGCCGGCGAGGTCAGCCCCTCGGGCGGCATCGGCCTGTCCAACGTCGACGACCGGCTGCGCCAGGTCTACGGCGACGACCACGGCCTGGTCATCGAGACGGCCGTGGGCGCCGGAATGAAGATCACCGCCCGGCTGCCGAAGTACCAGCCGGGCGTGCACTCCGCCGGACGCCTCACCCGTGACTAGGGCCTGTTGTGAAAGTGGCCTCTGCTGCGCGACGCCCGGCACGCACTCTCGCCGCACCGCCCGAAAGCCCGAGTACGCCCAGTACGAGGGCTTCCGGGCGGCACGCCGAGAGCACGCACCGAACGCCGCGCGGCCGCCCTCCGGGCGACGAGGCCACTTTCACAACAGGCCCTGGGCCAGGTCCCGGCCTGGGGCTCAGGTGCCGCCCGTGACGATCATCCCGAGGGTGATCAGACCCAGCACGACCCAGCCGAACCACAGCCAGCCGTTGCTGCCGAGCGCCACCGTGTAGGCCGTCACCATGACGAGACCGCCGACGGTGAGCACCCCCATCGTTCTCGTCGAGCCATCCGTGGAACCGGAACCGGGCATCGCAACACCCTCCTCAGGATTCGTCTCCCTCCATGGTGCCCCCGTTCTGCTTCCGCACGGTGCAGACGACGAAATGGGTGCCCGCCTTCCACGGCCCCTCGCTCGTCCAGGAGCCGGCCGTGTACACCGACGGATCGAAGCCGTAGTCGCGCGGCGGGACCCGGCGGCCGCAGGCCACGTCCGACTCGGTGCGCGCTTCCGGCAAGGTCACGTCGGCGCCCAGACGGGTGAACCCGAGCACCTCCTCGTCATGGGCGCCCGCACAGGACACCAGCCGGGCGGACCGGTTGGACCGGACGTCGAGGCAGTCCCGTTTCTGCATGGTGGAGACGTCCGAGAACTCACTGCCCGAGGTCCGGTGCTTCCCGAGCGGCCCGTACACCGGCCCGTTCGCGCCCAGCACCAGACAGGCCGTGCGCCTGCCCGCGGTCACGAATCCCGCCTCGGTGGGCACGAGGGCGAGGCTGCGCACGTCCGCCAGCCTCCCGCGCAGCTCCCGCGTGCGCTCCTCGCACCGGGCCGCACCCCGGTCCCGCGCCTCGGCGTACGACGCCGCCCCGACGAACCCCATCACCTGCCCGTCCGGAAGCGCGGCACAGGTGGGGTCCGACACCACCTTCGGCGTGCCCTGGAAGCGCGAGCCGCCCGGCCAGTCGACGGTCACGCAGTCACCGTCCCTGAGCGGCCCGTCGAGCCCGACATCCGTGCCGTACGGCTGTGCCGTGCCCCCGCTCTTCCCGGTACCGTCGCCGTCCCCGGGCGGCTGCTGCGCCACGGCGTACCAGACACCGCCCCCGGCGAGCGCGAACCCCAGCAGCCCGGCGAGGGCGGAGTGCAGGGCCCGGGGACGGGTGCGACGCCTGCTGCGGCCGGGGGTGACCGGCGGCGCGAGGCTCTGCGGGGCGACCGGCGGCGGGGGCACCGGGACGGGTGGTGGAGGCGCCGGCCGGTCCCAGGGCGCCGGTGATCCCAGGTCCGTCCGGGTGGGCGTGTACGCGTCCGTCCGCGAGGCGGCGATCCGCGACAGAGCCGCCTCCACCTCCCGCGCGCCGATCCGCCGTCCCGGGTCCTTGACCAGCATCGCCCCCAGTACGGGACCCAGGGCGCCGGCCCGCACCGGGGGCCGCGGCTCCTCCATGACCACCGCGGTGATCTCCGCGAGGTGCGACCCCCGGTCGAACGGGCCGTGCCCCTCGACGGCGTGGTAGAGCGTGCAGCCCAGCGAGAACAGGTCCGCGGCCGCGGTGGGCGATCCGCCCGTGGCGCGCTCCGGTGCCAGATAGCCCGCGGTGCCCACCAGCATGGACGTCAGCGTGTACCGCGTCTCGCCCGCGTCCGGCTGCACCGAGATGCCGTAGTCGGTGAGCAGCACCCGCCCGTACGGCGACCCGGCGCGGTCCGGCGCCAGCAGGATGTTCGCCGGTTTCACGTCCCGGTGCATGACACCCCGCTGGTGCCCGGCGGTCAACGCGTCCAGCACGGCCAGGCCGATCCGGGCGCACTCCGCGGGCGGGAGCGGGCCGTGCCGGGCGACCAGCTCCCGCAGGTCCGTCGCGCCCGCCACGTACTCCATGACGATCCACGGCAGCCCCTCGTGCTCCAGCACGTCGTGCACGGTGACCACGTGCGGATGACCGCGCAGCCCCGCCGCGTGCCGGGCCTCCGCACGGGCCCGGGCCACCCGGGCCTCCCGCTCGTGGCCCGCCTCCACCGGGTCACGGAAGACGATCTCCTTGAGCGCGACCTCGCAGGCGAGTCTCTGGTCGTGGGCGAGCCACACATGGCCCATGCCGCCGCTGCCGAGCCCGGACAGCAGCAGATAGCGGCCGGCGACGACCCGGCCCGCTCCCGACGTCGATGGTCCTGAAGGCATCCGGTGACTCCCGGGGTCTGCGGGCCGATACGGCTAGACGGTGGCGCTCTCGGTGGGCTCCTGGGGGGTGGGTTCGTCGGTCGCAGGGCCACTGGTGGTTGGCCCACTGGTGACTGGTGCGCTGCTCGTGACCGGTGCGCTGCCCGTGACCGGCGCGCTGCTCGTGGCCGTCGCGCTGGAGGTCGTCGGCGGGGCGCTGGTGATCTCCGGTGGTGGCGCGCTGGTCACGGCGGGGACCGAGCCGGTCACCGGAGCACTGCTCGTGGGGGGCGGTGGCGGGCTGCTCGACGGCGGGGGCGAGGAGCTGGGCGGTGGTGGCGTGGAGCTGGGCGGTGGGCCGGACGTCGGCGGTGGTGAGCCGCTGCCCGCCCCGGGACCTCCCGTGCCGGACGGTTCGGACGCCGAGGGCGCCGGGGACGCCGGGGGCGTCGTCGTGGGCGGGGGAGTGGTGTCGGACCCGTCCGAGGCACCGGTGTCCTCGGCCACGCTCAGCAGGACGTACTCCCCGAACCCCAGCGCGGTCCCGGCGGGCGGGTCGGTGGCGGTGACCCGGGCGTCGTCCGGCGGTGGCCCCTCGCTGTCGTACCCGGCAGCGAGCCCTCTGTCGGTGAGCGCTCGGCGGGCTTCGCCGAAGGTCACCCCGGCGAGGCTCGGCACCGCGCGTGGGTGGCGGGTGTCGAAGGTGGCGTCCTTCGTTCCGGAGGTGCCGACCGGCCGGCTGATCCCGCGGTCGGTGTCCGCCACGTCGACGAGGGTGATCTTCTCCAGTGGCTGGGCCGCGGGCCGTACGACCACCACGGAGGAGCGGTCGTACCCCTGCCACTCCTCGTTCCCGTCCTCGAACTCGACGGAGACGCGGTTCGTGTCACCCGCGAAGGGCCGCAGTGGATTTCCGCACGAGCACTTCACCGCGGGTTGTCCCCGCGTATCGACCAGAATCGCGATTCCGGCCTGGAGCAAGGAGTCGTAGGGAACGGCCTTTCCCTTTTTGTAGTCGTGGTTCTTCACGAGAGTGTCGTGACGCAACAGCACCGGGGTGAGTCGATCGAGGTATTCCGGAATCCCCGGCGTCGTGATTTCCAGGGCCCGCGCCCACGCCTGTGCCTTATGGCCATTCCTGGGATCGGTGAGAAATCGCTCGAGCTGATCGACGTCACAGACCGTCGCTTGCTTCGAGCCCCCGTACAGACCGGGCGTGTCACCCTGCTGGAGACTGCCCCGCACGGGCCGCGACGCGATCCGCGCGTCCTTCCCCAGCCCGCTGTCCTCGTCGAAGAAGGGCGCGAGCGAGGGCACCCCGGCCGCGACCGCCTTCACCACCAGCGAGGGCGTCCCCCTGTCGCAGCCGCTCAGCAGGAGAACGAGGACCGACAGAAAGGCGGCCGGTGTCGTGAGCTTTTGCAGCAATGCGCGAAGTGTCATGACCGCTCCCCCTGGCGGTTTCCCCAACGCGCTTCATGCTACTGAATGCCTTCGAAGAGCGAGGCCTTTAACGCCCGCGTGCGTTCAATGAGGCCAAATAGGCGTTGTACGCCTCGAGTTCCTGGTCCCCGTCCCGGTCGGCGGCCCGGTCCTTACGCCTGGCCTGTCGTTGTTCCGAGCTGTGCCACTGGAACAGCAGTGCGAGCAGAACGAGGACCGACGGAATCTCGCTGAATGCCCAGGCGATCCCGCCCGCGGCATTCTGGTCCGACAACGCGTCGATGCCCAGCGAGGCCGGCGGGTTCTGGAACGTCTCCACCATCGGCGTGGACGCCATCATCAGCGCGATGCCGAAGAACGCGTGGAACGGCATGCCCGCGAACAGCTCCAGCATCCGCATCAGATAGCCGGGCCGGTGCGGTCCGGGGTCGACCCCGATGATCGGCCAGAAGAACACCACACCCACCGCGAGGAAGTGCACCATCATCGCCACGTGCCCCGTCCTCGACCCCATCAGGAAGTCGAAGATCGGCGTGAAGTACAGCGCGTACAGGCTCGCGATGAACAGCGGGATGGTGAACGCCGGATGCGTGACGATCCGCATGTACCGGCTGTGCAGCAGCGAGAGGAGCACTTCGCGCGGTCCCTTGCGCCCCTTGCCCGCCACCGGCAGCGCCCGCAGGGCCAGCGTGATCGGGGCGCCGAGCAGGATGAGGATCGGCGACAGCATGCTGATGACCATGTGCTGCACCATGTGCACGCTGAACATGACCATGCCGTAGTCGTTCAGCCGGGTGCACATCATCAGGCCGATGGACAGCACCCCGGCGACGTAGGACACGGTCCGCCCCCACGACCAGGTGTCCCCGCGCCGCCGCAGCCGTACGACCCCCCACGCGTACAGCGCGAGCCCTACGAGGCAGGCGACGAGGAAGAACGGGTCGGCCGACCACTGAAGACCCCGCCCCAGCGTGAACGGCGGCAGATCCATAGTCATGCCGTGCCCGCTGTGATCCATTCCGGCGGCTCCTGATTCGTGGAGGTTGTGCGAGTCTGTCCGCACCCACACTAGAACTGCCCCCGGCCACATCGTGGACCGGGGGCAGGTTGGCCCACCTGGGGCCTGTTGCGAAGGGTGGCCTCTGCCGCGCTGTCAGCCGCGACGGACCCGCGGCCTGCGACGCTCAGGCACCGGCGACGCCGAGAATCAGAGCACGCACTCCGCCTCGTCGTACCGCTCCGCGGGAACCGTCTTCAGCGTCTCCACCGCCTCCGCGAGCGGCACCATCACGATGTCCGTCCCGCGCAGCGCGGTCATGTGACCGAACTCCCCGCGGTGCACGGCCTCCACCGCGTGCCACCCGAAGCGCGTCGCCAGCACCCGGTCGTACGCCGTCGGCGTACCGCCGCGCTGCACGTGCCCCAGGATGACCGGCCGCGCTTCCTTGCCCAGCCGCTGCTCCAGCTCGATGGAGAGCTGGCGGGCTATTCCGGCGAACCGCTCGTGCCCGTAGATGTCCTTGCCGCCCTCGTCGAACTCCATGGTCCCGGCGGCCGGCTTGGCCCCCTCCGCGGCGACCACGATCGCGAACCGCTTGCCCGCCTCGAACCGCGCGCCGACCCGCTTGGCCAGCTCCTCGATGTCGAAGGGCCGCTCGGGGACGACGATGGCGTGCGCGCCGGCGGCCATCCCGGAGTGCAGGGCGATCCAGCCGGTGTGCCGGCCCATGACCTCGACGACGAGGACCCGCTGGTGGGACTCGGCGGTGGTCTTGAGCCGGTCCAGCGCCTCGGTCGCGACGCCGACGGCCGTGTCGAAGCCGAAGGTGACGTCCGTGACGGCGATGTCGTTGTCGATGGTCTTGGGCACGCCCACGACGGGCAGACCGGCGTCCGACATCAGCCGGGCCGCCTTCAGGGTGCCCTCGCCGCCGATCGGGATGATCGCGTCGAGACCCAGGTCCTGGAGGTGCCCCTTGGCCCGCTCCACACCGTCACGCAGGTGCGAGGGCTGGACCCGGGAGGAGCCGAGGATGGTGCCGCCGCGGGCCAGGATGCCGCCCACCGCGTCGAGGTCGAGCTTGAGGTAGTCGCACTCCAGGAGGCCCTTCCAGCCGTCCCGGAAGCCGATGACCTCGTCGCCGTGGTCGACGACGGCGCGGTGTACGACGGACCGGATGACGGCGTTCAGGCCGGGGCAGTCGCCGCCGGACGTGAGGACACCAATGCGCATAGCCCGAAACAACCTTCTCGACGTGGGCCGGGGACCGGACCACGCTGTCCGGCTCGATCCCCGCCACCCTAGCGGCAGGAGGGGGCGGGGCCGTACCGTGCGTCCGCCTGCTGGACGACCCCGCTCAGGTGTGCGGTCACATCGTCAGACGGGCTGGTAAAAGCTGCCTGGAGCGCAGGTGAACCGGCAGCTCAGGCAGGCTGCTCGGCAGCCGCGATGCGCTCCTTGCGCAGCGCCTCGTACCACCGGTCGTCGGTCGGCGGCAGCGCGTTCACATCGAGCGCCAGCTTCAGCAGCAGGTCGGCGATGAGCGGGTTGCGCGCCAGCACCGGGCCGTGCATGTACGTACCGAAGACGGTGTCGTTGTACGCGCCCTCCGTGCCGTCGCCCGTGCCGTTGCCCTTGCCCAGGCGGACATTGGCGAAGGGGCGGGCGGTGGGGCCGAGGTGGGTGACGCCCTGGTGGTTCTCGAAACCGGTCAGCGGGGGCAGGCCGAGGCGCGGGTCGATGTCGGCGAGCACGTCACCGACGCACCGCTCGCCCTCGCCGCGCACCGAGACCACGTCGAGCAGACCGAGGCCGGGCTCGCGCTGGCCGAGGTCGTTGATGAACTCGTGGCCGAGGATCTGGTAGCCCGCGCACACCGAGAAGACGATCGCGCCGTTGCCGACGGCCCGGTGCAGGCCGCCGTCGCGGCGAAGGCGCTCGGCCGCGAGCCGCTGGGGCCGGTCCTCGCCGCCGCCGATCAGGTAGATGTCGCCGGAGGTCGGGATCGGCTGGTCGCTGCGCACGTCGAGCCGGGCCACGTCGAGGCCGCGCTGGCGGGCCCGGCGCTCCACGACCAGGACGTTGCCCTGGTCGCCGTAGGTGCTGAGCAGGTCGGGATAGATCCAGACGACCCGCAGCTGGTTGTCGCTCACAAAAGTCCCCTGAGTGTCAGTTGCCGACGCGGCGGCGCAGGTCCTGGAAGGCGGTGTAGTTCGCGATGACCTCGATGCGGCCCGGCGGGCACAGCTGCACGGCCTGGTCGAGGTTCTCGCAGACCTGGAAGTGCTGGTTCGCGACCTCCAGACGCACCGCGAGGTCCAGCTTGCGGTCGCCGATCACACAGATCGGGTGGCCGGTCAGACGCGTGTAGTCCACGTCCCACAGCCAGGAGGTGTCGGTGCCGTCGGCGCCGCGCGCGTTGACCGAGAGGATCACCGGGGTGGGCGGCGGATCGATCAGGCTGAACGTCTCGAGCCAGCCCGCGGGGTTCTTCGCGAGCAACAGGCGCAGGTCGCGCTGCTGGAACTGCACGACGTCGTAGCGGCCCGCGACGGCCTGCACCTGGTACATGCGCTCCAGGGCGACCTGCGGCGGTACGCCGAACACGGCGGCGACGGCGGCGGAGGAGGCGGCGTTGGCCTTGTTGGCGCGGCCGGGCAGCTGGAGGTGGATGGGCCAGGCGGAGCCGTGCGGGTCGAGCACGTGGTCGCCGGAGAGCGCCCAGCTCGGCGTGGGACGGCGGAAGCCGCACTCGCCGCAGAACCAGTCGTCGCCGGGGCGCTGCATCACACCGCCGCAGGACGGGCAGGACCAGGCGTCGTCCTTCCACATCTGACCGGCGGCGACCCAGACGACGTTGGCGGAGGACGAGGCGGCCCACACGACGAGCGGGTCGTCGGCGTTGGCGACGATGACGGCCTTGCTGCCCGCCAGCCCCTCGCGCCAGTTCTCGGCGAGCATCCGGGTCTCGGCGGCCCGGTCCAGCTGGTCGCGGGAGAGGTTCAGCAGGGCAATGCATTTCGGGTCGGTGTCCCGGGCGACGCCGGCGAGGTACTTCTCGTCGACCTCGATGACGCCGTAGCGCGCCTCGGAGCTGCCCGCGAGGGCCGAGGTGATGCCGGCCGGCATGTTGGCGCCGAGCGCGTTGGAGACGACGGGGCCGGCCGCCCTGAGCGCCTCGGCGATCAGCCGGGTGGTCGTGGTCTTGCCGTTGGTCGCCGAGACCAGGACGACGTCCAGGTTCTGGGCGAGCCGGGCGAGGAGGTCGGGGTCGAGCTTGAGCGCCACCCGGCCGCCGATCACCGAACCGCTGCCGCGCCCCGCGGCGCGCGACGCCGCCGCGACCGCCTTGCCCGCGGTCACGGCGATCTTGGCCCGCGGCGTGAGCGGGTCCGAGTTGCCTGCCATCAGTTCTCGATCCTCCTTGCGTACGCGCCGCGCCTGACGGCAACGTGGTGGTGGTCAGCCTATCGAGATCCCTACGCAGTCCCGAATCGCCGTACCCTTGCGGCCATGCGAAACGGCTCCATTCCGGGCACCCGAGGGCGTGTCCGGCCCCTCACGCTGTTCGGTGACCCCGTCCTGCACGCGCCGTGCCGGGACGTCACGGATTTCGGCCCGGAACTGGCGACGCTCGTGGAGGACTTGTTCGCGACGATGTACGCGGCCGAGGGAGTGGGCCTGGCGGCCAACCAGGTCGGCGAGTCGCTGCGGGTGTTCGTCTACGACTGTCCGGACGACGAGGACGTGCGGCACGTGGGCCATGTGGTGAACCCACGGCTGGTGGAGGCGGACGGACTGGTCCTGAGGGGCCCGGAGGGCTGCCTGTCGTTGCCGGGCCTGGAGGCGGGAACGGAACGCTACGACCACGCGGTGGTGGAGGGCTTCACGGTGACGGGGGAGCCGGTCACGGTGCACGGCACGGGCTGGTTCGCGAGGTGCTTGCAGCACGAGTGCGACCACTTGGCGGGTCGGGTGTACGCGGACCGCGTCACGGGCTGGCGCCACCGCAGACTGATGCGCCAGGTGACCCGAGCTTCATGGCACCGGGGGAGTGGCCCCACCTGAGGTGCGCGGGGCTGTGTCACTGTGCGGCTCCGCCGCGTGGGCGCGATCAACCCCCACCGGCCGGTGGACGGCGAACGACCGGTTCAGAACCCCGGACCGCCCACTTTGTCCCCGGCCGCAGCCAGCCGTCCCCACAACAGATCCGCCAGACTCCGCACCAACTCGGCGCGGGAGCACGGCCGTTCCCCCAGCCACCAGTCACCGGCGGCGTGCATCATGCCGACGATCCCGTGCCCCCACACCCGGGCCAGCTGCTGGCCGCCGGGTCCCAGGTCCAGGCGGTCCTCGATGACCTGCGCCAACTCCTCGCCCATCCGGCGCAGCAGCGGCACCGAGTGCTTGCCGACGTCGAAGCCGGGGTCGCCGGACGGCGCGCCCTCCGCGGGGTGCATCAGGAACCGGTACACCTGGGGCCGGGCCTCGATCGCCGCGAGGTAGGTGTCGAGGGTGGCCGCCACCCGCTCCCGCCGGTCCGCGGGGGCGTCCAGCGCGGCGCGCAGGGAATCCAGCAATGCGTCTGTGTGACGTTTGGCCAATGCCGCGTAAAGTCCCCCCTTGTCGCCGAAGTGGCGGTAGAGGATCGGCTTGGTGATGCCCGCTTCCGCGGCGATCGCGTTCATGGAGGCCTGTGGTCCGTCACGCAGGACTACTCGGTCCGCGGCCTCCAGCAGCTCGCGGCGTCGGCGGTCGGCGGACCGTTGCTGATCGGTCCGCTGCGTGGTGTCCATGAGCTCTCCCCACCCGTGCTGATTCGTGGCGCCTGCGCAAACTAACACCCACCATGCTCCACGCATCGAACGGGTAGCCGAGCGGTCTTCGGGAGTTGACTTTTCCTACCGACCGGTAACAGACTCGGGTTACCGCTAGTAACATGCACGTGCGCCGCCGCTGGAGGGGACATGGCCGAGTTCACCATGGAGCTCAACGACGAACAGAAGGAGGTCCGGGACTGGCTGCACGGCTTCGCCGCCGATGTGATCCGCCCCGCGGCCGCCGAATGGGACGAGCGTGAGGAGACTCCCTGGCCGGTCATTCAGGAGGCCGCCAAGGTAGGCATCTACTCGCTCGACTTCTACGCCCAGCAGTACTTCGACCCCACCGGCCTCGGCATTCCCATGGCCATGGAGGAGCTGTTCTGGGGCGACGCGGGCATCGCCCTGTCGATCGTCGGCACCGGCCTCGCCGCCGTCGGCGTCCTCGCCAACGGCACCGAGGAGCAGATCGGCACCTGGATCCCGCAGATGTACGGCGACGCCAACGACGTCAAGGTCGCCGCGTTCTGCTCCTCCGAGCCCGACGCCGGCTCCGACGTGGCCTCGATGCGCACCCGCGCCGTCTACGACGAGGCCAAGGACGAGTGGGTGCTCAACGGCACGAAGACCTGGGCGACCAACGGCGGCATCGCCAACGTCCACGTGGTCGTCGCGGTCGTCGACGCCGAGCTCGGCTCCAAGGGCCACGCGTCCTTCATCATCCCGCCGAACACGCCCGGCCTGTCCCAGGGGCAGAAGTTCAAGAAGCACGGCATCCGCGCCTCCCACACCGCCGAGGTCGTGCTGGAGAACGTCCGCGTTCCCGGCTCCTGCCTCCTCGGCGGCAAGGAGAAGCTGGACGAGCGGCTGGCCCGCGCCCGTGAGCGCGCCAAGCAGGGCGGCGAGCGCGTGAAGAACGCGGCGATGGCCACCTTCGAGGCCTCCCGCCCGGCCGTCGGCGCCATGGCGGTGGGCACGGCCCGCGCCGCGTACGAGGTCGCCCTCGACTACGCCAGGACGCGCGAGCAGTTCGGCCGCCCGATCATCGACAACCAGGGCGTCGCCTTCCAGCTCGCCGACATGCGGACGTCGATCGACGCGGCGCGCCTGCTGGTCTGGCGCGCCTCCTGGATGGCGATCAACGGCAAGCCGTTCACCGCCGCCGAGGGCTCGATGTCGAAGCTCTTCGCGAGCGAGACGGCGAAGAAGGTCACCGCCCAGGCCATCCAGATCCTCGGCGGCAACGGATACACGCGGGAGTACCCGGTGGAGCGGATGCACCGGGACGCCGCGATCTACACCATCTTCGAGGGCACGAGCGAGATCCAGCGCCTGGTCATCGCCCGGACGCTGTCGGGGATGTCCATCCGCTAGCCGAGGACCGCGGGCGCGGGAGCCGGCCCCCCGCGCGCCACGGGCCGTTCAGGTCACCGGTGCCTCAACGGTGTGAGCTGCTCGATGTCGTACCGCGACCGCAGCTCCTCGATCGCCGCGTGGTCCGGCGGGCCCCCGCTGCCCAGGATCTCCAGCAGCTCCTCGAAGTACCGCTCGTGATCGGGCGGCGGGGACGCCTGGAAGAACATCTTGGCGGGGGAGTCCGTCGGGTTCGCGAACGCGTGCGGACAGCCCGGCGGTACGACGATGACCGTTCCCGGCGTCGCGCGCACCACCCGGCTGCCCGAACGCGACTCCCAGTCCTGCCAGTTGTCCGGCGTGCGGACCCGCGGCTCGAAGGCGAGCACGTCCAGCTGGCCCTCCAGGACGTAGAACAACTCCTCGCTGCGGGTGTGCACATGGGCGCCCACGTCGAACCCGGGCGGCACGATCACCTCGAAGGTGGAGGCGGTCCGGGAGTGCGAGCCCGTCACCTTGAACGTGACGTGCTGGGCCGCGGTCCGCACGACCCGGCCCTGCCCCGGCGGCACCAGAAGCCCTTCGGCAGCCGTCACCACGCCACCGGGAGAGCCTCGGGACCCCGGATCAACGCCCCCTTCCGGAAGGGCACTTGCTCGGCCGGCACCGCGAGCCGCAGGTCCGGCAGGCGGTCCAGCAAGGCGTCGACCAGAAGCTCGGACTCCATGCGGGCCAGCATGCCGCCGGGACAGTAGTGCGGGCCGAAACCGAAGGACACATGGGGGTTGGGGCTGCGCGAGAAGTCGATCGTGTCCGGGTAGGGGAAGACGTCCGGGTCGCGGTTGGCCGACAGGTACGACACGTAGACCGCGTCGCCCGCCCGGATCCGCATACCCCTGATGCCCACGTCCTCCAGGGCGATCCGGGACAGGCCCACCGCGTTGCGGTGCGGGATGTAGCGCAGCAGCTCGTCGATGGCCCGGGGGCGGATGTCCGGCTCGGCGCGCAGCCGGTCGGCCAGGTCGGGGCGGGTGAGCAGCAGGTAGAACATCTGGCCGCTGTTGTTCGTCACGGCCTCGCCGCCGATCTGGAGCAGCACGGCCAGACCCACCGCCTCCTGGAGCGTCACCTCGCCGCGGCCCACCGCCGCGCCCAGCAGGGACGCCACGTCCTCGCCGGTGCTGCCCTCCCTGAGCCCGACGAGGTCTGAGAAGTAGGCGCCCATCTCGTTCCTGGCCCGCTCGCTGACCGAGGCGCCGTGCGAGGAGGACAGGATCAGCTGCGTCCAGGTGTGCATCTTCTGGCGGTCGGCTGCCGGGACACCCATCAGCTCGCAGATCACGGCGATGGGGAAGGGGGTGAGGACGGTCGCGGTGAGGTCGGCCGGCGGGCCGTCCTGGACCAGCTCGTCGACCAGTTCGTCCAGCAGCCGCCGGGACTTCTCCCGGACGCGCTCCACCCCCCGCGCGGTGAACGCGGCGGCCACCGAACGGCGCAGCCGGGTGTGGTCGGGCGGGTCGAGGAAGCCGACGGCGCCGCGGGCCGGGATGAAGTGCGGGGCGAGCCGGGTGACCTCGGGCTGGTCCATGACGGCCTCGCGGCTGAAGCGCGGGTCGTTGGTCACCATGCGGACGTCCTCGTACCGGGTGACCAGCCATGCCCAGCCCTCGCCGTTCGGGAGCTGGATCCGGGTGAGGGGCCCCTCGCGCATCAGCTCGGTCAGCACCGGGTCGAAGTCCACGCCGTTGAGGTCGAGCGCGGGCCAGTGGCGGATCGGGGGCAGGATCTCGGTGATCGTCTCTTCGGTCATCTCATGCCGTCCCTGCGTTGCGCTGCCAGCGGCCCAGGGCCATTTCCGCGGTGATGCCAGGTCCGAACCCGGCGAGCAGTCCGCGCGCCCGGTCGTGCGCCCCGCCCTCGTCGAACAGCCGGCGCAGCGCGTCCAGAACGACGGCGCTGGCGATGTTCCCGTACTCGGTGAGCGTGGCCCGGCTGAACCGGAAGGCGTGCGGGTCCACCTGGAGGTACTTGCTGAGGTCGTCGAGGATGCGTGGACCGCCCGCGTGGACGATGTAGAAGTCCAGGTCGGCGGCGTCCCAGCCGTGCAGCCCCGCGAGGTCCTGGAGGGCCGGGGCGAGCGGCTCCATGGTGGCCGGCACCCGCTTGTCGAGCTGGAAGTGGAATCCGGTGGCCCGGACGTCGTACATGATCCACTCCTCGGTCTTGGGGATCAGGTACGACCCGTTGCGCTCCAGGACGATGCCCTCCCCGCCCCGCCCGCGCACCACGGCGGCGGCGATGCCGTCGCCGAAGAGCCCGTTGGAGAGCAGGTTGCCGATGCCGAGGTCGGTGGGCTGGTAGCACAGCGAGCAGAACTCGCAGGCCACGATGAGGGCGTTGGCCTCGGGATAGGCGATGCAGAAGTCGTGCGCCCGGTTGATGGCGGCACCGCCGGCCGCGCAGCCCAACTGGGCTATGGGTATCTGCCGGGTGGTGCTCTCGAAGTCCAGCTCGTTGATCAGCCAGGCGGTGAGCGAGGGCATCATGAAGCCCGTGCAGGAGACATAGATGATGACATCGATGTCACCGGTCAGGAGCTCGGCGTCGTCCAGAGCCCGCTGCACCACGGCCGGCACCCGTGCCTTGGCCTCGGCCACGTAGACCCTGTTGCGCTCCTCGAAGCCCGGGTGCTTCAGGGTCTCCTCGATGGGCTGGACGATGTGCCGTGTGCGGACCCCGGTGTTCTCGATCAGCCGGAGCGCCAGGGGCAGTTGGGGATGGTCGGCGTGCCGGGAGCGGGCCAGCTCCAGCGTCTCCTCCATCGTGATCACGTACTCCGGAACGGACACCGAGGGTCTGCACAACGTCGCCATGAACCGTGCCTGCCTTCACCTCAGGAAGTGGTCCAGTCCACGATCCCCTGAGAGGCCGACGACTTCACGCGGGGCTACTCCGTCTCAGGGACAAGGGGTGCTTCACGACGGGCGCCGCGCGGACGCCCTCAGGGGCGCGGGGAATTGCGCGACCAGCCACGACGAACCCCGCGGCCGGCATCGACGACCCGGCAATCCCTACGGCGCGGTCCCGCTGCTGTGCGCGATGCACGCCACGTCAATACGATCCGCCAGCTTCGCGAGCTCGATCGTCAGCGCGGCGACCGTGTCCTCGTCCAGCCCCTCCTCGCCGGCCTCGACCAGGTGCAGCCATCGTCCGCCAACCGTGCGGAGCAGCTTGCTCACATCGGCCGCCGACACCTGCAAGGTGCCCCGGTCGTCGACGATCAGAGGCAAAGTCACTTCGCGGTTCACACCCGGGATGTTAGCCGCGCAAGCGTCACGCTCCGTGCCAAACCGTCGTGATGTTGCAGAACTCGCGGATTCCGTGCCCGGACAGCTCACGGCCGTACCCGGACCGCTTCACGCCGCCGAAGGGGAAGGCCGGGTGGGAGGCGGTCATCCCGTTGAAGAACACGCCACCGGCCTCCAGGTCCCGTGCGAAGCGGTCGACCTCGGCCTCGTCGCGGGTCCACACGTTCGAACTCAGCCCGAACGGCGTGTCGTTGGCGATCAACAGCGCCTCGTCGAGGTCACTCGCGCGGTACAGCGTGGCGACCGGCCCGAAGGCCTCCTCGCGGTGGATCCGCATCTCGCGGGTGATGCCGGCGAGGACGGTCGGCGGGTAGTACCAGCCGTCCCCGTCGGGCCGCTCACCGCCGCACAGCACGCTCGCGCCACTGCGCCTGGCGTCGTCGACCAGCTCCTCCAGATCCGCCCGCCCCTGCTCGCTGGCGAGCGGGCCGACGTCGGTCTCCTCCTCCAGCGGGTCACCGACTTTGAGCGCCTTCATGCCCGCGACGAACCGCTCCGCGAAGGCGTCGTAGACGTCGGTGTGCACGATGAACCGCTTGGCGGCGATGCACGACTGCCCGTTGTTCTGGACCCGCGCGGTCACCGCGACCTGCGCGGCCCGGTCGATGTCGGCGGACGGCATGACCACGTACGGGTCGCTGCCGCCCAGCTCCAGGACCGTCTTCTTCACCATGTCCCCGGCCACCGACGCGACCGCGCGCCCGGCGGGCTCGCTGCCGGTGAGCGTGGCCGCCTTGACGCGTTCGTCGCGCAGGATCTCCTCGACCTCGGCGGAGCCGACGAGCAGGGTCTGGAAGGTGCCCTCCGAGTAGCCGGCCTGGTGGAAGAGGTCCTCCAGGAAGAGGGCGGTCTGGGGCACGTTGGAGGCGTGCTTGAGCAGGCCGACGTTGCCGGCCATCAGCGCGGGCGCGGCGAACCGGATCACCTGCCAGAGCGGGAAGTTCCACGGCATCACGGCGAGCACGGGGCCCAGCGGGCGGTACCGCACGCTGGCCCGGGTGCCGCCGGAGTCCTCCACGTCGGACGCCGAGGGCTCCTCGTCGGCCAGCAGCGACTCGGCGTGCTCGGCGTACCAGCGCATCGCCTTGGCGCACTTGGCGACCTCGGCGCGGGCCTGCTTGACGGGCTTGCCCATCTCGGTGCTCATGACGCGGGCGACGTCGGACTGGACCTCGTCGAGGACACCCGCGGCCCGGGTCAGCAACCGGGCGCGTTCGTCGAACGACGTCGTCCGGTACGTGCGGAACGTCGCCTCCGCGAGCTGGAGCCTGCGCTCGATCTCCTCGGGCCCCATGGCCTCGTACGTCTTGAGCGTCTCGCCGTTCGCCGGGTTCACCGTCGCGATGGGCATGACCGACCTCCAAAGAACCGGACTGTGCTTCGACCTTCGCGCGCCGCGGCCGCCGCCGCAACGTCTCAGGGCGAGTGCTCCGCCAGGCGGTCGAGAAACGTGGCCTGCGCCGTGACGATCACCTCGCGGGCGCGCTCCAGGGGGAACCAGCGCACGCGGTCCAGCTCGGGGAACTCCCGCTCCTCGCCCGACCTCGGCGGCCACTCCATGCGGAAGGTGCCCGGCACCACGGTCGCCGGATCGAGGTCGCCCCGCACCGCCCACGCGGTGACGACCTTGCCGCCTGCCTGCCGCACCTCGCCGAGCGGTACGGCCCTCCCGTCGGGCGGCGCCAGCCCCAGCTCCTCCTGGAACTCCCGGCGGGCGGCGTCCCAGGCCGACTCCTCCTCGGGGACGTACTCCCCTTTCGGGACGGTCCAGGCGCCGGCGTCGCGGCGTGCGAAGAACGGGCCGCCCATATGGCCGAGCAACACCTCGAGGCCGTCGTCGGTGTGCCGGAACAACAGCAGGCCGGCGCTGGTCCTCACGGCGTCACCTCGGGAGGCCGAGGGGGCACCGCGGGGCGTCCGACGGTGGGCTTGCGATGTCTCACGGCTTCTTCACCTCGGGGTGCGCGGCCAGCAGGGTCTCCACCGTGTCGGCCTCCTCCGGACGCTTGTCCTCGCGGTAGCGCACCACGCGGGCGAAGCGGAGGGTGACGCCGGCCGGGTAGCGGGTGGACCGCTGGAGCCCGTCGTAGGCGATCTCGACGACGAGCTCGGGGCGTACGGTCACCACGTGTCCCTCGGCGCCGGTGGCCAGCTGCTGGAGGCGCTCGGTCTGCCAGGTCAGCATCGCGTCGGTCATGCCCTTGAAGGTCTTGCCGAGCATGGCGAAGCCGCCGTCGCCGGTGCGGGCGCCGAGGTGGAGGTTGGAGAGCTTGCCGGTGCGGCGGCCGTGGCCCCATTCGGCGGCCAGGACGACCAGGTCGAGGGTGTGGACGGGCTTCACCTTCAGCCAGGACGCGCCACGGCGGCCCGCGCTGTAGGGGGCGTCGAGGGATTTCACCACCACGCCCTCGTGGCCGCGTGCCAGCGTCTCGGCGAGGAAGGCCTCCGCGGTGCCGGTGTCCTCGGGGCCGGCGACCGGGGTCCGGCGCACCCGCATCGGCTCGGGCACCAGGAGGGCCAGCCGCGCGTGCCGTTCGGCGAAGGGCAGGTCGAGCAGGTCGTGGCCGTCGACGGAGAGGGCGTCGAAGAAGACGGGGGAGACGGGGACCTCGGCGGCGGCCGTGGTGACGTCCACGCGGGAGCCGACGCGCCCCGCCGTCTCCTGGAACGAGCGGGGCCGCCCGTCGGCGTCGAAGGAGAGGACCTCGCCGTCCAGGATGAACCGCTCGCCGTTCAAGTCCCTGGCGGCCGCGGTCAGTTCGGGAAGGCGGTCGGTGATCTCGTCGAGGGTGCGGGTGTAGATCCGTACGTCGTCGCCGTCGCGGTGCACCTGGACCCGGATGCCGTCCAGTTTCTCCTCGACCACGCAGGAGCCGAGCTTCTCGACCGCCTCGGCGACCGAGGAGGCGCTGTGCGCGAGCATCGGCAGGACCGGGCGGCCCACCGTGAGACGGAACCGGCCGAGCGCCTCGGGGCCGTCCGCGAGCAGGGCCTCGGCGACGGTCTGGAGGGAGCCGGCGAGCATCACCGCGCGGCGTACGTCGGCCGAGGGCGCCCCGGTCGCCTGCGCGAGCCCTTCGACGGCGACCGCGTCCAGCGCGCCCTGCCGCACCTCCCCGCTGAGCAGCCCGAGCAGGAACCGCTGCTCGTCCTCGGTGGCGGCGCCCATCAACTCCCCGACCAGCCGCACCCGTTCGGCTTGCGAACCGGTGCCCGAGACCTTCCCCAGGTCGGTGAGGAGGGCGTCCACGGCGCGGACGGTCAGGCTCGGTTCGGTGGCCGGGGCGACCGGGCGGCTGAGCACCTTCCAGCCGACGCCGAGCCGCCCCTGCGGCAACCGTCCCGCCAGGTACGGGATGACGACCGGCACGTCGTCCGGCTCGGCCTCCCGGAACAGTTCGGCGAGGAGCGCGGTCTTCTTGGAGCGTGCGGAGGTCGCCGCGACCTCCTGGGACACCTGGGCCAGCCGGGCAAGAAGCATGCCTCCAGGGTGCGGGACGCTTCGCTGGATTTCACGGCGGGGGACAGGGTGCGTTCTGTCCGCGAGCGCGTTGTGGCTGGTCGCGCCCCGCGGCGGAGCAGCTGATCGACACAGCCCCGACCCCCTTCAGGGGGTTGCCGCGAGGTCGGTCATCAGCAGATCGCCGTTGATCGTCGCCCCGGCCCGGTAGCCGGCTGCCGCCGCGTTGATCACCTGCTCGGCGAAACCGGCCGCGTTGCCCGCCGCCCAGACACCTGGCACGGTCGTCCGCCCGGTCTCGTCGAGCACCGGGTACGCGCCGAACGGGGTCTCGCGCATCTCGGCGCCGAGTTGTTGCAGCAGGCCGTTCTGCGGGACGGCGCGGGGCGCGACGAACAGCACCTCGCGGTCGTACGAGGTCCCGTCCGCGAGCCGGACACCGGTGAGCCGGTCGTCCTCGATCCGCAGCCCCTCCACCTCGCCCTGCACCACCCGGACCCCGGCCGCGGCGAGCCCTCGCCGGTCGTCGTCGTCGGACAGCTCGGTCTCGTCGACCGTGTGCAGGAAGAGCGTCACGTCCTTCGACCACTGCGACACCATCAGCGCCTGGTGCACGCTCAGCGGGGTGGTCGCGAGCACGCCGAAGGCCTGGTCGCGGACCTCCCAGCCGTGGCAGTACGGGCAGTGCAGCACGTCCCGGCCGAAGCGTTCCGCGACGCCCGGCACGGTCGGGAGCTCGTCCTTGAGTCCGGTCGCGATCACCAGTCGGCGGGCCCGGACGGTGCGGCCGCTCGCCAGGGTCACCGTGAGGTCCCCGGTGACGTCGACGGCACGGTCCCGCACCAGCTCGACGCCGTACCGCGCGATCTCCTCCCGGCCGAGCGCCAGGAACTCGGCGGGCGGCATGCCGTCCCGCGTGAGATAGCCCTGCATGTGGGCGGCGGGCGCGTTGCGCGGCTCGCCCGCGTCGACGACCAGGGTGCGGCGCCGGGACCGGCCCAGGACGAGAGCCGCCGAGAGCCCCGCGGCACCGCCGCCGATCACGATCACTTCGTAGGTATCGGTCATACCGACACGGTCGTCCGAGGGTGCGGGATTGACAAACTTCTTTGCCGATTCTGCAATATCAGACATGACTACCGATGACGTTCTGGCCGAGGTCGGCCCGCGGCTGCGGCGGCTGCGCAAGGACCGGGAGGTGACGCTCGCGGCGCTGTCCGAGACCACCGGCATCTCCGTGAGCACCCTGTCCCGGCTGGAGTCCGGGCTGCGCAGGCCCAGCCTGGAGCTGCTGCTGCCGATCGCGCAGGCCCACCAGGTGCCGCTGGACGAACTGGTCGGCACCCCGCAGGTGGGGGACCCGCGGGTGCGGGCCAGGCCCCTGGAGCGGCACGGGCGCACCTACTGGCCGCTGACCCGGCAGCCCGGCGGCCTCCAGGCCTTCAAGGTGCTGGTGCCGCAGCGCCAGGAGGAGCCGGAACCGCGGACCCACGAGGGGTACGAGTGGCTGTACGTGCTGTCCGGGCGGCTGCGGGTGGTGCTGGGCGACCACGACGTGGTGATGGCGGCCGGGGAGGCGGCCGAGTTCGACACCCGGGTGCCGCACTGGTTCGGGTCGACGGGGGAGGGGCCCGCGGAGTTCCTCAGCCTGTTCGGGCCGCAGGGGGAGCGGATCCACGTACGGGCCAAGCCCCGGCGGGCGTGACCCACGTGACGGTTCCCTGAACGGCAAGCGACCGCTTAGTATGCGGTGACCCCGGTCACGACTCCGGTACGACGACGCAGTCCCGTGGAGGCACCGCATGCAGGCATGGCAAGTGCACGAGAACGGCGAGCCGAGCGAGGTGATGCGCCTGGAGGAGGTGGCGGCGCCCACGCCGGGCGACGGCCAGGTCCTGCTGAAGGTGCGTGCCGCGAACATCAACTTCCCGGACGTGCTGATGTGCCGCGGCCACTACCAGGTGCGGCCGCCGCTGCCGTTCACCCCGGGCGTGGAGATCTGCGGCGAGACCGAGGACGGCCGCCGGGTGATCGCCAACCCCGCGCTGCCGTACGGCGGTTTCGCCGAGTACACCGTCGCCGACGCCGCCGCCGTGCTGCCCGCGCCCGAGTCGCTGGACGACGCCGAGGCGGCCGCCCTGCACATCGGGTACCAGACGGGCTGGTTCGCCCTGCACCGGCGGGCCCGCCTGGAGGCCGGTGAGACGCTGCTCGTCCACGCCGCCGCGGGAGGGGTCGGCAGCGCGGCCGTCCAGCTCGGGAAGGCGGCCGGAGCCACCGTGATCGGTGTCGTCGGCGGTGCCGACAAGGCGGCTGTCGCACGGGAGCTGGGCTGCGACGTCGTGATCGACCGGCGGAGCCAGGACGTCGTCGCGGCCGTGAAGGAGGCCACCGGCGGCCGGGGTGCCGACGTGATCTACGACCCGGTCGGCGGCGACGCCTACACGCAGTCCACGAAGGTCGTCGCCTTCGAGGGCCGGATCGTGGTCGTCGGCTTCGCCAGTGGCACCATCCCCAGCCCCGGCCTCAACCACGCGCTGGTGAAGAACTACGCGATCCTCGGCCTGCACTGGGGCCTGTACAACACCAAGAACCCCAAGCTGGTCCAGCACTGCCACGAGCAGCTCACCGAACTGGCCGCCCGCGGCGCCATCAAGCCGCTGGTGAGCGAGCGGGTGCCGCTGAGCGGGGCGGCCGACGCGGTCCAGCGGGTCGGCGACGGGGTCACCACCGGCCGGGTCGCCGTCGTACCGACAGGAGCACAGGCATGATCGACGCCGCCGAACTCAAGCGCCGCACCGCCGAGTTGCTGGCCGCACACCCGCCCGCCACCACGGACCGCCTGGACTTCCTGCGGGCCCGCTTCGACGCCGGCCTCGCGTGGGTGCACTACCCCGAGGGCCTCGGCGGACTCGGTGCCGCGCGCTCGCTCCAGGCCGTCGTGGACGCCGAGCTGGAGGCCGCGGGCGCCCCCGACAACGACCCGAAACGCAACGGCATCGGCCTCGGCATGGCCGCGCCGACCATCCTCAAGTACGGCACCGAGGAGCAGAAGCGGCTGCTGCGGCCCCTGTGGACCGGCGAGGAGGTCTGGTGCCAGCTCTTCAGCGAGCCCGGCGCCGGCTCCGACCTGGCCGCCCTCGGCACCCGCGCCGTACGGGAGGGCGACGGCTGGGTCGTCAACGGGCAGAAGGTGTGGACCTCCAGCGCGCACAACGCCCGCTGGGCCATCCTCATCGCCCGCACCGATCCCGACGTGCCCAAGCACGCGGGCATCACCTACTTCCTGTGCGACATGACCGACCCCGGCGTCGAGGTCCGGCCGCTGCGCCAGATCACCGGTGAGGCCGAGTTCAACGAGGTCTTCCTCACCGACGTCCGCATCCCCGACTCCCGCCGCCTCGGCGAGATCGGCGACGGCTGGCGGGTCGCGCAGACCACGCTCAACAACGAGCGCGTCGCCATCGGCGGCATGCGGCTGCCCCGCGAGGGCGGCATGATCGGCCCGGTCGCCAGGACCTGGCGCGAGCGCCCGGAGCTGCGCACCCACGATCTGCACCAGCGGCTGCTGAAGCTGTGGGTCGAGGCCGAGGTCGCGCGCCTGACCGGCGAACGCCTGCGCCAGCAGCTCGTCGCCGGCCAGCCCGGCCCCGAGGGCGCCGGCATGAAGCTCGCCTTCGCCCGCCTCAACCAGGAGATCAGCGGCCTGGAGGTCGAACTCCGGGGCGAGGAGGGCCTGTTGTACGACGACTGGACCATGCGGCGCCCCGAGATGGTGGACTTCGTCGGCCGCGACGCCGGCTACCGCTACCTGCGCTCCAAGGGCAACAGCATCGAGGGCGGGACCAGCGAGGTCCTGCTGAACATCGTCGCCGAGCGCGTCCTGGGCCTGCCCTCGGAACCGCGCACCGACAAGGACGTCGCCTGGAAGGACCTCGCTCGATGACCGACCTGCTGTACTCGGAGGAGGAAGAGGCCCTGCGGTCCGCCGTCCGGGACCTGCTCGCCGACCACTGCGACGCCCCCGGCGTCATCACCCGCACCGAGTCCGACGCCCCGCACGACCTCGCGGCCTGGAAGGCCCTCGCCGACAGCATGGGCCTCGCCGGTCTGCTGGTCCCCGAGGCACAGGGCGGCCAGGGCGCCACGCACCGCGAAGCCGCCGTCGTCCTGGAGGAGTTGGGGCGCGCGGTCGCCCCGGTGCCCTACCTCACCAGTGCCGTCGTCGCCACCGAGGCGCTGCTGGCCTGCGGCGCCGAGGACCTGCTCGCCGAGCTGGCGTCGGGGCGGCGGATCGGTGCCCTCGCGGTCGCGCTGAACGTCGCCGCGGGCGGCGCCTACAAGGTCGTACGCCATGAGGACGGCACCCTGCACGGGGAGCTGACCGGGATCGCGGACGCGGCGGTCGCCGACGTGCTGCTGGTCCCGGCGGACGACGGCGGGCTGTACGCGGTGGACGCCTCGAGCGCGGTCGTCACGCCGCAGGTGTCCCTCGACCTGACCCGGCCGCTCGCCACGGTCACCCTGGACGGCGCCCCGGGCCGTCTCCTGGGCGACGCCGAACCCGCTGTACGACGGGCGCTGAGGTCCGGTGCCGGACTGCTCGCCTCCGAGCAACTCGGGCTCGCGGACTGGACGTTGACCGAGACCGTGCGGTACCTCAAGGAGCGCAAGCAGTTCAACCGGCCCGTCGGCGGGTTCCAGGCGCTCAAGCACCGGCTCGCCCAGCTGTGGCTGGAGGTCGTCCACCTGCGGGCCGCGGCGCGCAACGCGGCCGACGCGCTGGCCACCGACGCGGACACCGACGTGGCGGTCGCCGTCGCCCAGGCCTACGCGGCGTCCGTCGCCGTGCACGCCGCCGAGGAGGCGCTCCAACTGCACGCCGGCATCGGCATGACCTGGGAGCACCCGATCCATCTGTACCTCAAGCGGGCCAAGGCGGACTCGATCGCCTACGGCACCGCCGGCGTCCACCGCGCGGCACTGGCCGGACTGGTGGACCTGCACGTCCCCTGACGTTCACCCGGGAAAGCCCGCCCCACCTGGGGCGGGCTTTTTCGTGCGCCGGGCGCGGGCGCGGTGAACAGACGGCGGCAGTCCGGCCAACTCGCCGCGCGACCATGCCCTTTGAGGGCGGTGCGACCCCATACTCACCGGTGTCCCGTACCACCCTCCCAGGGAGGCAGGCATGGCCGTCACCACCCGTCGCAGAGCCCTCACCACCCTCGGCGCCGCCCTCGCGGGCGCCGTCGCCCTGCCCGCCACCGACGCGTTCGCGGGTGAACGCACGCACCGGCCGCGGCCGTTGTGGCGCGCCCACGCCCACAACGACTACGAGCACCCCCGCCCCCTCCTCGACGCCCTCGACCACCGCTTCGGCAGCGTCGAGGCCGACATCTTCCTCGTCGGTGACCAGCTCCTCGTCGGACACACCGTGGACGACCTCGACCCGGCCCGCACCCTGGAGTCCCTCTACCTCGGCCCCCTCGCCGCCCGGGTGAGGGCCAACCACGGGTCGGTGTACCGGGGGTACCGCAGGCCGTTGCAGCTGCTCATCGACATCAAGACCGAGGGCTCCTCGACGTACCTCGAACTCGACCGCCATCTCAGGCGTTACAAGCACCTGTTCACCACGTACGCCCACGGCCGGGTGTTCCCGGGCCCGGTCACCGCCGTCGTCTCCGGCGACCGCGCCGCCCGCGCGCCCATGGAGGCGCAGAGCGTACGGCGCGCCTTCTACGACGGCCGGCTGGCCGACCTCGGCAGCCCGGCGCCCGCCTCCCTCATCTCGCTGATCAGCGACAACTGGACGCTCAACTTCACCTGGCAGGGCGTCGGAGCCTTCCCCGACGCCGAGCGGCAGAAGCTGCGCGGGATCGTCCAGGCCGCCCACGCGCGGGGGCAGAAGGTGCGGTTCTGGGCGACGCCGGACGTGGCCGGGCCCGCCCGGGACGCGCTGTGGGGCGAGTTGCTCGCCGCCGACGTCGACTACCTCAACACCGACGACCTCGCGGGCCTCGAAGCCTTCCTGGACGCCCACCGGTCGGCGTAGACACCACACGTTCGGCGGACAGGTCAGCCGCCCGGACGAACCCTCCGCTACGCCACACTTACGGCCGAATGCCGTGAACCGGACGTGACGGCGTGGCGGAGGAGGCCGACGATGGCGATTTCCATCTCTGTGGTGTTGTTGCTGCTGATCCTGGCGGTGATCTTCCTGCGCAGCGGCGGGTTGAAGGTCTCGCATGCCCTGGTCTGTGTCCTGCTCGGCTTCTACCTGGCCAGTACCAGCATCGCCCCGACCATCAGCAGCGGTCTCACGGCGACCGCGGACATCGTCAGCAGCCTCAGGCCCTGACCCTCACCCGGTCGAGAAGACCCCGATGCCGTTCGGTACGGGCCGTTCGGCGCCGCCCGACGGGTGGTTGCGCACGGACACGGCCGTCTCGCCGGGGTCGCGGGCGACCAGGGTCGTCGACCCGCCGCCGTCCAGGCTGAAGCCGTCCACCGCGCCCAACTCTCGCAAGGTGTCCGCGACTTCGGTGAGGGTCAGCCCTGTGCGGTAGGCGGCCGCACCGTCCACCGCGAGCAGCAGCACCCGCCGACCGCCGTCCGCGACCCCGGCCGCGGTGCGCACGGCCGAGGTCCTGCCGTCGAGGCCGGGCAGCGGCTGTCCGTCGTCGAGGACCGGGTAGCCGCCGATGGCGAAGCGGTAGGGGTGCCGGGCCTCGGAGGCGAGCAACCGGTGCTGGATCCGCACCCGTTCGCCGACGGAGAGCTTGCGCAACTGCCGGGCCCCTTCCTCCCGGCCGACGAGCACGGTGGAGCCCGCCTCGACCGGGCCGCCGCCCGGGGTGTCGGCGACGGCCGTGACCCGGCCGTGGCGGACCGTCACCTCGTAGGTGTCCGTGCTGCACGGGGCGGCCCGGTCGGTGTCCGTACCGCAGGTGGCACGGACCCGTGAGGCGCTGCCCCACGTGTCGGTGAACGCGCCGACGGACCCCACGGGAAGCGCGTACTGGTTGAGCCCGCCCAGCGGCAGGCGTGCCGAGTCCGTCCACACGGACCCGGACAGGGTGAGGCTGTCCACGCGGGCCCGCCGGTCGAAGCCCATGCCGAGCACGTCCCTGGTGGAGGTGCCGGGTGGCAGGGCGGGGCCGAAGCGCTGGCCGTCGGGGACCGCCGCCTTGAGCGTGTGCCCGCTCGCGATCGCCGGGCCCACCGCCGCGCCGGTCGCCTCGACCTCCGGGTGCTGGGTCTCGGAGATGTTGAAGAAGTCGCCGTTGACGCCCGCGACCGCCCCCTGGCCGTCCGCCAGCCTGGAGACGGTCGCCCGCGCGGCCACCGCCCCCGGGTGCAGCAGGTCGAGCCGTACGCGCGGATCGCGCAGGTCGACGGCGAGCACATGGACACGGGTGGGGCCCTTGGCCGCCTCGATGTCGTACTGCCGGTACGTGACTCCCGGCGCGATGCGCTCGGTCGCCTGCTCGGCGCCGGCCGGTGCCGCCCCCGTCAGGGTCGCACCGGCCAGCGCACCGCAGGCCGTGAGGAACGTCAGTACCGCTCTGCCTGCTCTGAACCTGTTCTGACGCAGCGTCACAGTCCCCCCTGAGGTCTCGTCAACTGTCCCAGGACTCAGGGGAAGTGCACCAGACGCCGGGGCGTCTAGGCGCCGAGCAGGCGGGAGCGGATCAGGAAACGCACTCCTTCGGGTGCTTCGAGCGAGAAGCCGCTGCCCCGGCCGGCCACGACGTCGACGATCAGCCGGGTGTGGGCCCACAGCTCGTACTGGCTGCGCGACATCCAGAACGTCACCGGTTCCCCGACGCCCTCGACCTCCAGCTCCGCGAGCAGCACGTCCGAGCCGCCGGTGCGGAACTCGCCCGCCGGGTAGCACATCGGGGCACTGCCGTCGCAGCAGCCGCCGGACTGGTGGAACATCAGCGGGCCGTGCGCCTCACGCAGTCGGCGCAGCAGACCGGCGGCCGCGGGGGTGAGCTCGACACGCGGGATCTCCTCGTCCATGCGCCCCAGCGCACCACACCCCACGTTGCGAGAAGGTTGCGGCCCGGCGCAGGGTGGGGCCATGTACACCACCCGGGTCTCCCGCCATGTGAACGCCCCCCGCGCGGTCGTCTACCGCACCCTGCTGGACGCCGAGGCCCTCGCGAAGTGGCGGGTGCCCGAGGGGATGAGCGGCGAGGTCCACGTCCTCGACGCGCGCGAGGGCGGCGCGTTCCGCGTGTCGCTCACGTACGACCTGCCGGCCGGCGCCGGCAAGTCCGGCTCGCACACCGACACCTACCACGGCCGGTTCCTGAAGCTGGTGCCGGACGAGCAGGTGGTCGAGGAGGTGGAGTTCGAGACCGCCGACCCGGCCCTGCACGGCACGATGACGATGACGACCACGCTCACCGAGACGGCGGACGGCACGGAGGTCGTCCTCCTGCACGAGGGGGTTCCCGACGCGGTGCCGGCCGACCAGAACGAGGCTGGCATGCGGATGGCGCTGGCCAACCTGGCACGGCTCGTGGAGGGCTGAGGCTCACCCCACGGGGCACACCACCGGTCACATCGCGCCGACGTTGGCGGTCAGCAGCCGGAGCAACTGCTTGGCCATGGCGTCCTGTTCGGGAGTCAGGCCCATCGCGTCACCGATGGCGAGGGGCACCGCCCGGGCGCGCTCGCGCAGCCGGGCACCCTCGTCGGTGAGGGTGAGGGAGACCGAGCGCTCGTCCTCCGGGCGGCGTTCGCGCCGGAGCAGGCCGTTCGCCTCCAGGCGCTTCAGCAGCGGGGAGAGGGTGCTGGACTCCAGCTGGAGCGCGGCCCCCAGGTCGCGTACCGAGATCGAGTCCTGCTCCCACAGCACCAGCATCACCAGGTACTGCGGATAGGTCAGCCGCAGCTCCTCCAGCAGGGGCCGGTAGCGGGCGGTCACCGCGCGGGAGGCGGCGTACAGGGCGAAGCACAGCTGGTCGTCGAGGAGCAGGGAACCCTCGCGCTGCGGTTCGGCGGTGCTCATGGTGGGCTCCTCGCTCGCGATCCAGCCTGAGGGTTCCCGTCGATTGTATCGAGCCATAGGGAGTCGTGAAGTATGCGATCGAGCCCGATTCGGTTGTGCACGACTAAATCGAGCGCTACAGTCTTGTCTGTGCCGCCGCTCCCGGCGATCAGCGTCGACGGAGCCTGCCCGCGGCCCCGCTCTTTCTCCGAGGAGATCGCCATGTCCGACCAGACCGGCACCCGCCCCGTCCTCGAACCCGCCGCCCAGGCCTTCGTCGAGGCGACCGCGAACCCGCCCTACCTCTTCGACCTCGGCCCGGTCGAGGGCCGCAAGGCGGTCGACGAGGTGCAGTCCGGGGAGATCGCCAAGCCCGCGATCGACGAGGAGTGGATCACCGTCACGGGTGGGCCGACCGGCGAGGTCCGTGCCCGCCTGGTCAAGCCCGCGGGCGCCACCGGCACCCTCCCGGTCATCCTCTACATCCACGGCGCCGGCTGGGTCTTCGGCAACGCCCACACCCACGACCGGCTCGTGCGCGAACTCGCCGTCGGCGCCCGGGCGGCGGTCGTCTTCCCCGAGTACGACCTCTCGCCCGAGGCCCGCTACCCGGTCGCCATCGAGCAGAACTACGCCGTCGCCCGGTGGGTCGTGACGGAAGGCGCCTCGAAGGGGCTGGACGCCTCCCGCATCGCGGTCGCCGGGGACTCCGTCGGCGGGAACATGACCGCCGCGCTGACCCTCATGGCCAAGCAGCGCGGGGACGTCCCCCTGGTCCAGCAGGTGCTGTTCTACCCGGTCACCGACGCGAGCTTCGACACGCCTTCCTACCACCAGTTCGCCGAGGGCTACTTCCTGCGCCGGGACGCCATGCAGTGGTTCTGGGACCAGTACACCGTCGACGAGGCCGAGCGCGCCCAGATCACCGCCTCCCCGCTGCGCGCCACCACCGAGCAGCTCACCGGCCTGCCCCCGGCGCTGGTCGTCACCGGCGAGGCCGACGTCCTGCGCGACGAGGGCGAGGCCTACGCCAACAAGCTCCGCGAGGCCGGCGTCCCCGTCACCGCCGTGCGCTACCAGGGCGTCATCCACGACTTCGTGATGCTCAACGCCCTGCGCGAGACCCACGCCGCCGAGGCCGCCATCAACCAGGCCGTCGCGGTCCTGCGCACCGCGCTCGGCACGGTGTGACCCGGTCCTGAACGCCCGCGGCCCGTCTCAGGCGGGCTGCGGCGTCAGCCGCCTGTGGCCCTTGCGGTCGTAGTACAGGGTCATCGCGAAACCGAGCAGGACGCCGAGCACCGCGCCGAGGGCGGTCATGGTCCAGGCACGGGTGAGGCCGGCGTCGCCGCGGGCGTCGAAATAGAGGATCGCGCGGACGCCGTCGCCGAGCTGACGCATGGGCTCGAAGTGGGACAGGAATCGGTAGAAGGCCGGGACCGCCTGGAGCGGGACGGTGGCACCGGACGACGGCAGCCCCAGGACGATGAACACGAACATCGACACGAGCTGTCCGATGCCGCCGAACGCGGCGTTGATGGCCTGCACGCCGAGCCCGACCGCGAGGGACGCGCAGTAGGAGTAGATCCAGAGCAGGGGCAGATGGGACGCGTCCATGCCGAGGAGGGTGACGCAGGCCAGCATCACCAGGGAGACAGTGAGGAGCGTGATGCCCGCCGTCATCGCCATCTTCAGCAGCAGGGTCTGGGTGCGGGTGATCGGCACGGTGGGCAACCGGGTGTGCCAGGGCCCGATCTCGTTGTCGGCGTAGCCGAGGGCGGTGTCGACGCCGTTGCTGATGATGTTGCCGCCCATGAAGCCGGCCAGGACCAGCAGCAGCGTGTAGTAGAAGGCGGTCAGGCCCAGGCCGCTGTGGGCACCGACGGGGTGGCCCACCTCGGTGGCGACGGTCACGGGGTCCGCGAGCAGCAGTTTCTGGGCGGCGCCCGCCCGTGGGGCCGACCGGGTGAGTTCCTTGCCGATGCTCTGCGAGGCCTGCTGTGCCGCCCGCGTGGAGATCTGGCTCGCGAGGGAGGAGCCGAGGCTGCCCTTGCCGGGGTTGGTCAGCACCGTGAGCGTCGGCCGCTCGGTGGCGGCGCCGGTGGTGAGCGCGCCGACGGAGGCGGTGAAGCCGGAGGGGATGACGAGGGCGCCGTAGACCTTGCCCGCGTCCAGCTCGTCCTGGGCCCGCGCCCGGGTGAGCGGTCGCCAGTCGGCCTTGTCGTCCGAGGTGTCCGACATGATCGCGCCCGCGATTCGCGTCCCCAGGTTCTGCCGCTGCCCGGGCAGCGGCTCGCCGGTGTCGGAGTTCACCAGAGCGATCGGCAGGTCCTTGAGGTCGCCCTGTGGGTTGACGATGCCGCCCATGTAGAGCAGGGACAGCAGCAGGGCGAGCAGCCCGCTCAGGGCTGCCGGCACGACCCACAGCCGGGGGCGGCGCACCAGGGCGGAGGCACGGGCCTGGGGAGCGGGGTCGTTCATGGCCCTCCGGTCGTTCATGGCTCTCCGTGGGGTGGGCGGTGACGCGTGCCTTCCCGTGGCGGCGCGTTCTCCTCCAGTCGTAAGCGATCACGACGTGTCCCGCACGCAGAGCGGCCCGGACGCCAGGCGCGTCGGCGTCTCCCCGAAGGGTGGCTCCCTCCACGCAGAGGGGTCCGAACGCCAGGCGTGTCGGCGTCTCCCCGGAGGGTGGTTCCCGCCGCGCAGAGGGGTCCGAACGCCAGGCGCGTCGGCGTCTCCCCGAAGGGTGGTTCCCCCCTTGCCGCTTCTGCCCGACCGGCGTCCACGCGCTGTGCGGTCCGGGCTGACGGCCTCATGCCGGGCCCGGGCCGGGCAGCCGACGCACCAGCCGGACGCCCCGGTGAACACCGCGCGGGGTCGACGTCGGGTCAGTCGAGGCCCGGCCCGTCGGCCAGCGGCAGTTCGAACCAGACCACCTTGCCCGTGCTCACCCTGGTCGCCCCCCAGCGCTGCGCGAGCTGGTCGACCAGGAACAGCCCCCGGCCGCCCTCGTCGCTCAGACGGGCGTGCCGCATCCTCGGCACCACCGTCGAGTCGTCCTCCACCTCGCACCGGAGCACGTCCGTGCGCAACAACCGCAGCGTGATCGGCCGGCCCGCGAAGCGCACCGCGTTGCCCACCACCTCGCTGACCAGCAGCTCGGTGGACTCCAGCAGGGCCTCCAGACCCCACTGGCGCAGCGTCCTGCGGGTCAGCCGCCGGGCCTGGGCCGCGGTCTGCGGACGCGGTGCCAGGTACCAGTAGGCGACGGTGTCCGGCAGGACGCCCTCGAAGCGGGCGGCCAGCAGCGCGATGTCGTCGTCCCGGTCACCCTCGCCCAGCGTGCCGAGCGCCTGGTCGCACAGCTCCTCCAGCCCCGGCTCCGGCGCGCCCGGGGCGCCCGCCCGCAGCCGTGCGCGCAGCCGGTCCACGCCGGTCAGCACATCCGCGTCACGGGACTCGACCAGACCGTCGGTGTACAGCAGCAGGGTCGCGCCGGCCGGAGCGTGCAGCTCGACGGACTCGAAGCCACCGTTGCCGACACCGATCGGCGCCCCGGGCGGCACCTGGACGACCTCGGTGCCACCGTCGGGGCGCAGCAGCACCGGCGGCAGATGGCCGGCGTTGGAGATCAGCAGCCGCTGCAGCACGGGGTCGTACATGGCGTACAGGCAGGTGGCGGTGTGCTCGCTGCCCAGGCGTTCGGCCTGCTCGTCGAGGTGGTGCAGGATCTCGTCGGGCGAGAGGTCGAGACCGGCCAGGGTCTGCACGATGGTGCGCAGCTGGCCCATGATCGCCGCGGACGTCATGGAGTGGCCCATCACATCCCCGATGACCAGCGCGACCCGGTTCCCGGGCAGCGGGATCGCGTCGTACCAGTCGCCACCGACCTGCGCGGTCCGTGAGGCCGGCAGATAACGGCTGGCCAGCACCACTCCGGTCGGCTCGGGCAGGGACGGTGGGAGCATCGCGCGCTGCAGCGCGTCCGCGACGGCCGCCTCGCGCGCGTACAGCACCGCCTTGTGGATGCCGAGCGCGGTGTGGGTGGCGAGCTGGGAGGCGACCAGGAGGTCGTCGTAGCTGAAGTCGGGCCGCCCGGGGGAGCGGATGAGGACGACGCTGCCCATGACATGGCTACGGCCGTGCAGCGGCGCGATGATCAGCCGGCGCCCCGGCGGCACCGCGCCCGGCGCGTTCGCCACCCCCAGCAGCTCGGCCACCACGCCCCGCAGACCCGGGGTGGAGCCGAACACCGGCCGCCCTGCCTGGAGCAGCTTGACCAGCACACCGTCCGCGGCCGGCCGGACCACCTCGGCCGCCTGGACGGTGGCGGCGGACGGGGCCGGGGCGGTGGTGTGCAGCCGCAGGACACCGGGCTCGGCGGTGCTCTCGTCACCCACCGGGAGCGGCGCGTACAGATGAACGAACGCACTGTCGGCGAAGGCCGGAACGGCTGCCCGACACAGCTCACCGAGGGTCTCGTCGAGGTTCATCCCGCGGGCGATCTGCCGGGTCGCCGCGTCGAGATAGCGCAGCCGGTCGGTTTGCGGTTCGGGGGCGATTGGTTGGGGGGCGGGGTCCTGTGGGGGTTCCGGTGGGGGTTCCTGCGGGGGTGGCGGGCGTAGGGCGGGGTCGCCGGGCTCTGGGGGGATCGGCTGTGGGGCGGGCGTCTGGTGGGGTGGTGGGCGGCGGGCGGAGTCGCCGGGCGGTGCGTTTTCGGCTGTGGGGCGCAGCCGGTCGGTCTGGGGCTCGGAGGCGATCGGCCGTGCGGCGGGCTCGCGTCGGGGCGGCGGGCGTAGGTCTGAGTCGCCCGGCTTCGAGGCCACCGGTTGTCCGCTGGGCGTCTGTCGGGACGGCAGGCGCCGGGCGGACTCGCCGTGCGGAGCGTCCTCGGCCGCGTGTGGCGCGTCGGAGCGGGGCGCCGGGGCCGGATGCCCCGGCGGGGAGGGGGTCTCCGGCGTGGCCGGGGCGGGAGGCTGTGGCGGGGCTGGGGCGGCAGCGGGCCCGGGTGCGCGGGGCGGTCGGCCACCGGCACCGCCGTCGGCTCCGAGCTGCTTCGTCACGCCAGTCCTTCCGGCCGTGCGGGCCCGCGCGGAGGCGGGCTGAGGGGCTGAGGGGGTTGAGGGGGCTGAGGAGGGGGACGGTCAGCCACGCCGTCGGCAGCGCAGGAAGATCTGCACCTCGGGCGGGACGTCCACGGAGGAGGGGGCGTACGAGTACGAGGACTCCTCCAGGACCTCCAGGCCCGCCGCCTCCACCACCTCGCGCAGGTCGTCCCGTAGGAAGCCGGACACCCGGATGGTGCTGCCGATGAACGGGATCGAGAAGTCGTCCACGTCGGCCTCGACCATCGACAGCGCGAACAGGCCGCCCGGCACGAGCAGGTGCCGGACGGTCCGCAGGGCGAGGGGGATCTCGGCCCGCGGCAGCATGAGCAAGGAGAAGAAGGCCGCCACCGCGTCGAAGCGACCGAGGTCCCGGGGGCCGCCGGGCCGCAGATCGGCGATGTCCGCCTGATGGAACGTCCCGCTCGGCACGTACTCCCGGGCGAGCGCGACCATCCGGTCCGACAGGTCGACGCCCACGACGTCCAGGCCCGCCTCCGCCAGCTGGCGCGCGGTCGGGATCCCGGTGCCGCACCCGAGGTCCAGCACCCGGGCCCCGGCGGGCAGCGACCGGATGAGCCACTCGGCGGACCCGACCTGGCCTTCCTTGTGCGGGAAGGCCTCGTCGTAACGGTCGCCGATGGCGTCGAAGGCCTCGGCCTGGCCGGTGCGGTCCAGCCGCAGGCCCCCATAGTCGAGTCCGTCGGCAGGGCTGCTCACGAGGAACCTCCTTTGACGGTATATGGGTAATTTTTTCACAGTTATGCCCACTGGGGCGCCCGATCCGTCCGCCGGGTCTCCAGGGCGTCGTGGGGCGCGGTGGGGCGGCGCACGACCCCCACCGGGGTCGGGGAGCGCGCCAGGTCGGTCGGCCGTACGCCGGCTGCGTGGCCTCCAGGGACCGGCCGAGCCCGGCGATCGTCTCCGGCGGGAGGCCGGTGGCCAGGCGGACCGTCAGCTGTCGCCCGCGGAAACATGGGGGTGGTGAGCCGGTCACTGGGTGGCCGCCCAGTTGGTGGTCAGGGCAGTGCGGATCGCGTTCACGGCCGCGGCGCGCACGGCGTGGCTATCCGCCTGGGCCGCGAAGTCGGTGTCGCGGACGCCCCGCCTGGTGAGCGCCTCGGCGGTCCCGCTGAGCTCCGCGACCGCCAACTGCCGGGTGCGGCGGCGTCGAGTCGGACCCGCCGGTGCGGCACTCGTCCGCCACCACGGCGAGGGGGCAAGCGGCGGCCCCCGCCCGGTCGTCGCGGCGTCGCGCCAAGCGGTGGCGAGCGGCCCGCCGCCCGTCACCTCGGCCGGTGGCCCAGGGCTCGGCGGCGACGAGACGGCACAGCTGTGCCGAGCGGACGACAAGACGGCGAGGGTGTGTCCGTCCGGCACTCGGAACAGGTCGCAGGCCTCGGCGACCGACGCCCGAGCTGAGGCAGAGCGGCCCCGGAAGCGCAAGTGTCGATCAGTGCGGCAGGTGTCCGCCGGGAGGGGCCCAGATGTCGGCAGCGCAGAGCGGCGGCATCCGCACTTCCTCCTCAAGATCGCGAAAAACCGGACGAGTGCGTGATGGGGCGAGCGCCGCGTCACCGGTGTTCAGAGACGCTGGGCGCACACGTCCGCCTCTCCTCGCCGCTGTGCTGTGTCGTTCCTGGCGAACACTTTGGCTAGCAGGTCGGGAGACCCACCCGGCGCCCCAGCGGCTGGTCCGGGTCTGGCGCTGCAGGATGCTCCGGCTGTGCGCCGCCGCGCGCCCCGGCGTGCGTCCGGCGCGCTGGCGGAGGGGGCGAAAAGGCCCGCTGCCGGGGAGGCCGAATGCTGTGCTGTGCAGATGACACAGGGCTCGAATTCCTACAGCCGAGCGACCTTCCTCAACACGCTGTCGCCCGAAGCGCGCGCGGCCTTCATTCAGCTTGGTACGCGACGCCGCTACGCCGCGGGAGAGGTACTCATCCATGAAGGCGACCGCGATCAGGAACTGGTGGTCCTCCACAAGGGCTTGGTGAAGGTAACTGCTCGCTTGGACCGCGACCGGGTGTCGCTCATGGACATCTGGATCGCCGGGGACGTCGTGGGTGAGAGGGCGGCTATGGGGGTCGGACCACGCTCGGCCACGGTTACTGCCTGCGGCGATGTGATCGCTACTGTCATCCCGAGACATGAGCTGACGGACTTCCTCCTCGCTCACCCGGAGATGTCGCTCTCGCTCATCCAGATGGTTTGTGATCGGTTGAGCCGATCCGACCGCCTTCGGCTCGAGTTGGGTGAATACCCGCTCCCGGTCCGGCTGGCGCGCGTCCTCGTCGAACTCGCGGAGTCGTACGGGCGGCCCGCGGAGACGTTCAGGGGGCCCAACTGGAACAAGATGTGCATTGACGTGGACCTGTCCCAGGCGGAGATCGCCGCCCTCGCCGCGTCCACCACGAACACCGTCCAGAAGGCTCTCGCTCACCTACGCAATCGCAAGATCATCACCACCGGCTCTCGGAAAACCTCTGTCGAGGACATGGCGCGCCTGCGCAAGGCAGCCCGTCTGGGTGCTCCGTCGCCTGGGACCAGGGCAAGTAACCCGCACTAATGCGGCTTCCTCGGCCACTCTGCTCCTTCCGGCCACAGTTGGTGTGCACCGCACCCAACGCCTTCTGGAAGGTGACGAGTTGTAGTGAAAGAGTTTTCTCATTCCCGCCCGTCGGGCGACCTGACACAGCGTCGGCTGTGCTTGGCCGCGGACGTGGAGCAATACAGCCGTCTTGACACTCGGACGCAGTCGGTCGTCCAGTCGGAGCTGGTCCGGATGCTGGACGAGGCGGCCGCGCTGGCCGGGTTGGACCGGGCGACCTGGAGGCGCCAGCCGCAAGGTGACCTGGAGTTCGCCGTCCTGCCCGAGCGCACGCCGGAGGACGCCGTTCTCGGCTCCTTCGTCCACCATCTCGCGGTTCGCCTCGAGGACCGCAATTCCCGACCGGCCACTCAGCGGATCAGGCTGCGGCTGGCTGTGGACACCGGTGTGGTATCGGACGCCGCTCTGGGCCACGCGGGCCCGGCCCCGGTCGCTGTGGCGCGCTACCTCGACGCGCCCCAACTCCGAGCCGTACTCGCCACCCTCACCTCCGCGCATCTCGCCGTCATCGTGTCGGACCGGTTGTACCAGGATGTCGTACGGTCCGGGCGACGGGAACTTGACCCGGCGCAGTACATGCGGGTCCATGTGCAGGTCAAAGAGTTCGGCGGCTATGGCTGGATCCGAGTCCCGGGTCACGCGCCGGACGCGATGCAGTCAGCCGCGGCGGAGGCGCCGGGGCCGGAGCCCTCGGTACAGGCCGACACGCCGAGCCGGACGACCCTCTCCCAGCACGTCCACCAAGGGGCCGCCGTTGGCGGGGACGTCATCGGGGGGCTCACGGTCGGCTTTCCCGTATCCCCTCCACCGTCCGACCCCTGGCCTGCGCGGTGAAGGCCCCTTCTCAGGCCCCGCGCTGGCGTGAGCGGGGCGACAGTCAGTGGGCGGACTACGGCGTGAACGTCGGCCACGCCGTGTACGGCGGCGTTCACTTCCACGCGCCCGCCAAGCCCGCCGGTCGGCCCAGGCACCAGAACGCGACGTCCCGCTCGGCTGGCAAGACGTGGCATACGGCTGCGAGGACGGCCCTGACCGACCTCGCACATGCCTGCGGCCGCACCGCTGCCGCCCTGACGTACCTCCGGTCACACAAGACCGGAAAGGAGGAAGCATGACCTGGACGGGACGCGGGAGCGTCTTCTCTCAGATCGATCGTGACGTCCTCGGACCGCCTGACGTCATACGGCCGTCTCTCACGGTGCACGTCGGCTCCCAAGTGCTCGCGCTTTCCCTGGAAGAGAGCAGGGGCGCGCTATACGGCCCGCGACGGGACGCGGTGCTGGGCTCGGCGATCTGGCGGCAGGCCGTCACCGATGCCCGGCGGGAACCCCGGGACGGCGACGGCTCCGGACGGCTGCTCGTTGTCTGGCTGGTTCTCCCGGGGCTGTACCGGAACCTGCACCGGATTCTGCACCGCTGGCGGCGTCTCGACCAGGCCGACCTTGAGGCTGAGGCCGTTCTGGCCGTGCTGGCTGCCCTCGACGCGATGGACCCGGATGACCCGGACGCGGGCCGCCGGCTGACCAAGGAGACGGTGAACCAGATGTGGGCCTATGCAAGGCGCGTCACACGGGAGGTCCCTGTCGTTGACATTCTCGCCCTCGCCGAAGCCCGCAACGTCCCCGTTCCGCCGGAGGAACACCCCAACACGCCCGAAGGGTGGCAAGTGCACATCACGCCACCGCCCAGTCGTGAGGGCCTGTACGCCACGATTCGCTTCGCCGAGCCGAGCCCTCGGCAAGGCAGCCGCCGGATCGGCACGCGCCTGCCCGATCTGGTGTTCCGGGCCCGCCGACACGAGGAGGCCAACCTCATCGGCACGCTGGTCCTGCTCCCCGCTGGAGGCCACCGGTGAGCGCACGGTCCGGCTCGCCGCTCGGCTTCGCGGAGGCTTTCGATCTGCCACTGATCGTCGACTTGCGCACAGCCGCCCGTGCCTTCGGGATCTGCCCAGCAACGGCCTACAAGCTGATCCGCCTCGGTGCCTTTCCCTGCCCCGTGCTCCGGGTCGGCGGACGCTACCGCATCCCCACCGCCTATCTGCTGCGAACCCTCGGCATTGAGGAACGCCCCGTGTACGCCGTTCCCCTCGAGGACGACGCGGTGCCCGCAGCCCAATCCTACGGCGTCCACGCCGCCGCATCGGAGGTTCCCGCATGATCACGTCGCAGACGCTCCGACAGGAATCCGACCAGCCGCTGAGGTGCTTCGTCGTCGGTCCGATCGGCGACGCACACGCTGCGCACGGCAGCCCCGAGCGCGAGGCGTACGAGCACCACCTCGGCGTGTTCGAGCAGGTGATCGCCCCCGCCTGCGCGAAGTACGGCATCAACGCCCTGCGTGCGGACGGCATCGCGCATGCCGGTGACATCAACGAACAGATCTGCCGGTACGTTGTCGAGTCCGACCTCGTGGTCGCGGACGTCAGCGGCGGCAACCCCAATGTGATGTACGAACTGGGGCTGCGGCACATCACGGGCAAGCCGACGATTCATATCGGCGAGGTCGGCCAACTGCCCTTCGACATAGCGTCGATCAGGACGATCCACTACGAGCGGACGCGCAGCCATCTGGCCGGAGCGCGTAAGGAGATCGAAAGCGCACTGGAGGCAGGACTTCGGGACGGCTTCGAACTCCTCACGCCGGCACGCGTGCTGAACGGACTCCAGAGCAGGCATGGATCGGAGTCCGCCTCGGAGGTCGGCGACAACGCGGAGACGGAGGAGGATTCGCCTGGTCTGCTCGACGACTTCGCCGTCATTGAGGACGGGCTGGACGAGATGACCTCCGACATGGAGGCGATCACGAAGACGATCGAGACGATCGGAGCGCTGACCGAGCAGTCCAGCACCGAGATGCTCGATCTGACTCAGGCGAATGCGCCCGCGAGCGCACGGCTCGCAGCTGTCGCCCGGTATGCGGAGACGATCAGTGGTCCGAGCGCCGAACTGAACTCCACCGCCACCGCATTCGCCGAGCGGATGGCGACCCTGGACAGTGGGATCCGGGCCGCTCTGGGGCTCATCGAGATGACGCTGCCTGACGAGCGTGGTGAGGAAACGGAGGAGTTCCTGGAGCAGCTGATGTCCCTTGAGGAGACCGCGCAGGACGGTCTGGCGCAGATCGGCTCCTTCGGTACCTCGGCGGTCGGCATGCTCCGGGTGAGCAAGCACCTCCGCAAGCCGGTGAAGGAGATCTCCGCCGCGGTGAAACAACTGACGTCCGCCCTCACGAGGATGGGGGAGTGGGCGGCCAAGGCCCGCGCACTAGCGCACGGCACCACCACATGACAGTGCTGTGCTGGGACCCGGACCTCGTCAGAGGCCCGGGTCCTGTGTCGTTCGTCATGCCTAGGCTGTGTCGGCGAGCGTGCGTGGTCCCTCGTGGCTCACCACGCGTGGTCAGGGGGATTGCTGTACGGCGCGTTGGTGGTGAGGGGGCCTACGGGCAAACGCCGAGCTGGGCACCCCACTTCAGGCGCCCTAGAAAAAGCCCAGCTTCTTCGGTGAGTAGCTGACCAGCAGGTTCTTGGTCTGCTGGTAGTGCTCCAGCATCATCTTGTGCGTCTCGCGGCCGATGCCGGACTGCTTGTAGCCGCCGAACGCCGCGTGTGCCGGGTAGGCGTGGTAGCAGTTCGTCCAGACGCGGCCCGCCTGGATCGCGCGGCCCGCGCGGTAGGCGGTGTTGATGTCCCGTGTCCACACGCCCGCGCCGAGGCCGTACAGGGTGTCGTTCGCGATCTTGATGGCGTCGTCGAAGTCGCCGAAGGGGGCCACGGAGACGACAGGACCGAAGATCTCCTCCTGGAAGATCCGCATGCGGTTGTCGCCCTCGAAGATGGTCGGGCGGACGTAGTAACCGCCCTTCAACTCGCCGTCGTACTCGACGCGTTCACCGCCCGTGAGGATCTTCGCGCCCTCCTGCCGCCCGATGTCGAGGTAGGAGAGGATCTTCTCCAGCTGGTCGTTGGAGGCCTGGGCGCCGATCATCGTGTCGGTGTCCAAGGGGTGGCCCGGCTTGATGAGTTCGGTGCGGGCGACGGCCGCCTCCAGGAACTCCGTGTAAACGCCGCGCTGGATTAGCGCCCGGGACGGGCAGGTGCACACCTCGCCCTGGTTGAGCGCGAACATGGTGAAGCCTTCGAGGGCCTTGTCGCGGAAGTCGTCGTCCCGCGCCCACACGTCGTCGAAGAAGATGTTGGGCGACTTGCCGCCGAGCTCCAGCGTGACCGGCTTGATGTTCTCCGAGGCGTACTGCATGATCAGCCGCCCCGTCGTGGTCTCTCCGGTGAACGCCACCTTCGCCACCCGGGGGCTCGACGCGAGCGGCTTGCCGGCCTCCACGCCGAAGCCGTTGACGATGTTCACCACCCCCGGCGGCAGCAGGTCGGCGATCAGGCTCATCCAGTAGTGGATGGAGGCGGGGGTCTGTTCGGCCGGCTTGATGACGACCGCGTTGCCCGCGGCGAGGGCGGGCGCGAGCTTCCACACCGCCATCAGGATCGGGAAGTTCCACGGGATGATCTGGGCGACGACGCCCAGCGGCTCGTGGAAGTGGTACGCCACCGTGTCGTCGTCGATCTCGCCGAGCGAGCCCTCCTGCGCGCGGATCGCGCCCGCGAAGTAGCGGAAGTGGTCGATGGCGAGGGGGATGTCGGCCGCCAGCGTCTCGCGCACCGGCTTGCCGTTCTCCCAGCTCTCGGCGACCGCCAGCTTCTCCAGGTTCGCCTCCATGCGGTCGGCGATCCGCAGCAGGACGTCGGACCGCGCGGTCACCGAGGTGCGGCCCCAGGCCGGGGCGGCCGCGTGCGCCGCGTCGAGCGCCCGCTCCACGTCCTCCGCCGTGCCGCGCGCGACCTCGGTGAACGGCTGCCCGTTCACCGGCGACGGGTTCTCGAAGTACTGGCCGCGGGCCGGCGGCACGTACTCGCCGCCGATGAAGTGGTCGTAGCGCGCCTGGTAGGAGACGATCGCGCCCTCGGTGCCGGGCGCCGCGTAACGGGTCATGCTGGCCTGCCTCCCTGGAGCAGCGCTGCCCGCCGTTGGGCAGCTCTCGGCGCGAGGCTAGGGAGGGGGAGGTTGCAACCACGTTGCCGTCAGCGGGCGGGGTGGGTGGCAGGCAGGGGCGGGGCGGCAGCGCGGTGGGGTCTCGGTCGGTCAGGGGTGGTCACGGGGACCTGGGCCCCAGCGGTGCCCCTCCGGTGCGGTCAGTTCCGAGTCCAGGGCCGCGAGGCGGGAGCGGACCGCCGCTGTCGGACGGGCCGCGGCCAGGGCCCGCCAGACGTCGAAGTCGTCCTCGCCCCAGGGCGCGTGCGCCCAGTCCGCCAGCAGGTCCGGGTCCCGGCGGGCGATCAGGGCCGTCCGCAGACCGTCGGCGAGGCGGTTCCTGAGCCGTACGACCGCCGGTGCCTGGGAGGCGGGCAGCAGCGGACCGGCGTACAGCGCCGCCGCCGCGGTCACCGCACCGGCCTCCAGGCGCCGCTCCACGACGGCGACGTCCGACGCGACCGGCACGGTGAGCCGGTACGGGCGCGACTCCAGCAGCCCGGGGCCGAGAACCCTGCGCAGCCGGGCGAGTTCCGCCCGCAAGGTCACCGGGGTCACCGACTCGTCCTCGTACAGCGCGCACAGCAGCTCGTCGCCGGTCAGTCCCTCCGGATGACGGGACAGCAGCACCACGATCTCACTGTGCCGACGGCTCAGTCTGATCCTGCGGCCGCCGGCGCGCAGCTGTGCCTCGTCACGGCCCAGCGCGGTCAGCTCGGGCAGGTCCGCGGCGGGCTGTTCGGGGGCGAGCAGCGCCAGATGGGACTCCGCGGCCCGTGCGACCGCCTGCACGAACCCCAGGCTGTGCGGATGCGCGAGCCCGTCCCCGCCCGTGATGTCCACGGCGCCCAGCACCCGCCCGGTCCGCGGGTCGTGCACCGGGGCCGCCGCGCAGGTCCACGGCTGCACCCGCCGGATGAAGTGCTCCGCGGCGAACACCTGCACCGGCCGGTCCAGGGCGACCGCAGTGCCCGGCGCGTTCGTCCCGACCGCCGTCTCCGCCCACCGGGCACCCGGCACGAAGTTCATCCGGCCCGCCTGCCGCCGGGTCGACGCGTGCCCCTCGACCCACAGCAGTCTGCCGTGCGCGTCGCACACCGCCAGCAGATGCTCCCCGTCGGCCGCGAACGTGCCCAGCAGCTCCCGGAACAGCGGCATCACCCGGGCCAGCGGATGCTCGGACCGATACGCGCCGAGGTCGCCGTCCAGCAACTCGACGCTCGCCGTCCCGTCGGGTCCGACCCCGGCCCGCGCGGAACGCCGCCACGAGTCCGCCACCACCGGTCGCACCGGTCGCGGCACGGTACCGGCCTCGGTGAACGTCTCGTGCGCGCGCCGCAGCATCCGTGCGCGCTCGGCAGGGTCGGCCCCCGGCTCCAGGGCCACCCACGGATCGGTCAACTCGGCCTCCCGAAAGGCGATGTGACTGGGGACATCGTCACTCCCGGTACGCGCGCGGACAACCTCTTCGACCGGGGTCACCCGGACGACGTCACCGCCCGGCGCGCTCGACCAGCCGCATGTACCGTTCCCGGTCCCACGACGTCACCCCGACGATGTCCGCCCGGCGCGCTCCACCAGCCGCATGTACCGCTCCCAGTCCCAGTGCGGTCCGGGGTCCGTGTGGTCGGTGCCCGGCACCTCGTGGTGCGCGATGATGTGTGCGCGGTCCGTGGGTATCGCGTAGGTGGCGCAGATGTCGGCCGTCAGCCGCGCCGACTGCTGGTACATGACGTCGGTGAAGAACTCGGGCCGCTCGACTCGCCCTTCGTGCTCGATGCCGATGCTGCGGGTGTTCCAGTCCCAGTTCCCCGCGTGCCAGGCGATGTCGGCCTCACGGACGCACTGGGCGATGTTGCCGTCCCGGGACCGGACCACGTAATGGGCGGAGACCTTCTTATCGGGACTCCGGAAGACACCCAGGGCCTTGCGGTAACTGGTCTGCGTCACATGGATGATCACGAGGTCGACGGGATGGCTCGTCGGGCGGTTCGCCGGCGTGCGGTTGGCGGGTGTCGCGGGCTGCCACTCGGCGAGCGGGTGGTCGACGGGGTGAGTCTCCGCACCGGCGCGCGCGTCGGGGAGCAGGGCGTACGGGACGGCGGTCAGGGCGGCACCCTTCAGGAGCCGCCGTCTGCTCGGCAGCGGTCTTGCCCTTTCCATGGACGTTCGCCTTTCGACGGTGCGGTGTTGACCGAGACGCGGGTCAGTCGCGGACGGTTGCCGCGATCTCTCTCAGCCGCGCGTGCACGCCCCGGTGGGTCTCCCGCTCGGGCAGCCACTCCTTGCGGATCTTCGCCACGCACGTGTAGTTGGTGTCGCACACATTGGCCAGGGGCGACTCGACGACCTGGGTCGCGAACTGGTACGCGTCCAGCTCGCTGAACCCGTAGTCGCGCACCAGCCACCGCACCAGGTCGAGTTGGGATATCCGGAACGCGTCCTCCAACGGGCGCGCGGACCCTGTGGAGATGATGTGCGTGTTCGACTCGATGCGCGGCCAGGGCGTGGCGAGCCCCTTCAACAGCTCCACGATCACCACCGTGTTCATCGCGCACTCGACGGCCACCCCGCACGTCTCGCCCTCGCCCTGCCGCGCGTGCCCGTCGCCGAGACTCAGCAGCGCGCCTTCGACGTTCACCCCGAGATAGCAGGTGACACCGGCTCGCATCTCCGGTGTGTCCATGTTCCCGCCGTGCGCGTCGGGTACCAGGGCGGAGCGGACCTCCAGGTTGGCGGGGGCCACGCCCACCGTGCCGTGCATCGGATCCATCGGCAGCTCGATCTCGATGTCGCTGTCGTGCGCTCGGAACAGGGCCGTGCGGCGGGCCCGGTCCAGCTGCCAGATCCAGACCGTCTCCGGCAGCGGTGGCTGGAGGGTGGCAGTGGTGTGCGTCGAGGTGAGGGCGCCGAAGAGCGGGACGGTCGTCGACGCGGCCCAGTCCCTGGCCGGTTCGATCGAGACGAAGTGCACGGCGACCGTGTCGCCCGGTTCGGCGCCCTCGATGTGGAAGGGGCCGGTCTGCGGGTTCAGGAAGGGGAAGGCGCACACCTCGGACACCAGGTCCTTCTCGGACCGGACCCGGCCGGCGAAACAGTCCTCGGTGTACAGGTCGAGAACGGTGCCGGGCGCGATGCGTGCCACGGGCGGGGCGCCCCGAACGTCCAGGCGTACTCGCCCGGTTCGGGCCGCACGGTGAGGATGCGGGGGTCGCTCATGGGGCACTGCTCCGATCTGGGGGCGTGGGCACGGGGGCAGGGTCGGGGGACCCGTAGGAATGGGGCCCGTGGGGTGGGGGTGGGGCCCGAGGAAGCGTGGGCCCGGCGTTCCGGGGGCGGCGAGACCGTACCGACGCGTCGGCCGTCCTCATGGCAGTCGTGCCTCGCGTGGATCACGGTACGGCGCCGGTGAGGTGCGCAGAAGGCCACGCGGTGTTTCGGTGGACAGCCCCGGGCCTGTGGACAAGTCGCTCACCCGTGGGAGTGACGAGACCCTGGGGGTGGGAGGGAAGGGGCTTGGGTGGGGGAGTGACGAGGCCCTGGGCGCGGGAGGGAAGAGGATTGGGCGGCGTGGGAGTGAAGAGACCTGGGCGTGGGGGTGAAGTCGCCCCGCGATCAAGCCCGTTCGGCCACCGCCGCCGGGTCGTCCAGGACCGCCCTGACCACGGAGTGCGCCGCTCCGAGCAACGGCCCCTCGGGACCCAGACGCGACACCGACACCGGACACGGCGGTCCCGCCGTACGCCCGGCCAGCTCGGTCTCCAGCGAGGGCAGCAGCCAGGGTGCGAGGCCGGACAGCTCACCGCCCAGCACCACGCTCTCGGGGTCCAGCAGATTGACCGCTCCGGTCAGCGCGACACCGAGCGCCCGCCCCGCGTCCCGCAGGGCGCGACGTACGTCCTCGTCGCCCTCGGCGGCACGGGTCGCGAGCAGCCCGACCCGGTCGTCCCCGGGCTCCAGTCCTGCCGCGCGCAGTACCGCCTCCTCACCGGCGTACTGCTCCAGGCAGCCGCGCCCGCCACACGCACAGCGCGGCCCCTCCGGCTCCACCGGCACGTGTCCCAGCTCGCCGGCGAACCCGCGGGTCCCGCGCAACAGCCTGCCGGCCACGACGACCGCGGCGCCGATACCGATCTCCGCCGACACGTGCAGGAAGTCGGGCGGTGTGCCGTCGCCGAGCCAGAGTTCGGCGAGGGCGCCGAAGTTGGCCTCGTTGTCCACGGTCAAGGGGTACGTCGCGGGCAGCAGGGCGCCGAGGTCGGTGTCGTGCCAGTCGAGGTTCGGGGCGCGGACGACCGTACTGCCGTCGCGGGCGACCAGGCCCGGCACGGCCACCGCGAGCCCGGCCGGCCACAGGCCCTCGGCCGCCGCCTCGGCGACGACACGGTCGATCAGTTCGGTGAGTTCCCCGATGACCGGCGCGGGGGCACGGCCGCGGTTCACACCGTGGCATACGGCCCGGGCGCGCACCTCGCCGCGCAGGTCGACCGCGCAGACCGCGAGGTGGTCGACGCCGACCTCGGCGCCGATACCGGCGGGACCGTGGGCGCTGACGGCGAGCGCCGAGCCGGGCCGTCCGACGCGCCCCGGGCGCTCGGGGCCCAGCTCCTGGAGCAGGCCCGAGCGTATGAGCTCGTCGACGAGGGTCGACACGGCCGCGCGCGTGAGCCCGATCCGGGAGGCGACGGCGGCACGGGACAGGGGGCCGCCCGCGCTGACGGTGTGCATCACCCGGGCCAGGTTGCGGCGGCGCATGCCCTGCTGGGTGTCGGGCAGCGCGCGTCCGGGTCCGGCCGGGTGGGCGCCGTGCAGCGGTGCGGTCATGCCTCTGTCAGTCCTCCGGTGATCGATCCAACTGTCTCTCCGCGATCCATCCGTCTCTCCGCGATCCAGGTGGACGGCGGGGAACCCTCGGCGGCGCCGTCTCCCTGCCGCGGTGGCCCTGAAGGGCCGTCGCCGACCCTCCTCGCTTCACCGGACCCCCCAGTGATCTCCGCCCACCTCTGCGGCGGCCGACCGATCAGCCGCTTCCCGCCGTCCTGTCCAGCAGGGGAGCCGCGTCGGAGAGTACCCCGGAGATCCTCGCCATGGTCGTCTCGTCCCGCTGCACGGCATCCAGGACCGGTCCGGCGGCCGTGTTCCAGCGCCGGGCGACCGCGGCCGGGTCCTCGCCGGTCAGCAGGCCCGCCGCCTGTGCCGCCGCGCCGAGCGCGACCAGTTCCCTGGCCTCGGGGACCTGTACGGGACGGCCCGAGAGGCGGCGTACGGTCTCCTGCCAGGCCCTGCCCCGGGCGCCGCCGCCGATCAGCAGAAGCGGTGTGGATCGGTCGGCGTCCTCGTCGAGGACCAGGTCGAGCGCGCCGAGGAGCGCGTGGACGGCTCCGTCGTAGGCGGCCTGGAGAAGCTGGCCGCCGGTGGTGTCGTGCCGCAGGCCGTACAGCAGCCCGGAGGCGCCCGGCAGCGCGGGGGTGCGCTCGCCGTCGAGGTAGGGCAGCAGCGTGACGCCGGAGTCGGGATCCACCGGGTCCACGGCCTCGCGGTCCAGGCCCAGCAGGGCGGCGACGCGGTCGACGGCGAGTGTGCAGTTCAGGGTGCAGGCGAGCGGCAGCCAGTCGCCGTGCGCGTCGGCGAAGCCGGCCACGGTGCCGGTGGGGTCGGCCGGACGCCGCCGGGAGACCGCGTACACCGTGCCCGACGTGCCCAGGCTCAGCACGGGCGTGCCCGGACGCAGCCCGAGGCCCAGCGCCGCGGCCGCGTTGTCACCGGTGCCGGGGGCGACCAGGGTGCCCTTGGAGAACGGCAGGTCATGGCCGTCGCGCACGGTGCCCGCCACCTCGCCGGGCCGGACCACGCGGGGGAGCAGCGCGGGGTCGAGCCCCACATGCGCGAGGGTCTCCTCGTCGTAGGCCTCGGTCGCCGACGCCCACCAGCCGGTGCCGGAGGCGTCGCCGCGGTCGGTCGTGCCCTGGCCGGTGAGGCGCTCGGTGAGGTAGTCGTGCGGGAGGCGGACGGCCTTGGTCGCGCGGATCGCCTCGGGCTCGTTCTCGGCCAGCCAGGCCCACTTCGTGACCGTGAAGGACGGGCCCGGCACGCTGCCGGTGCGCTCCGCCCAGGCCTTCGGGCCGCCCAGTTCCTCGATGAGCCGGGCCGCCTGCGGCGCGGAGCGCACGTCGTTCCACAGCAGGACGGGACGTACCGGCTCGCCCTGTGCGTCCAGGGTGACGAGCCCGTGCTGCTGGCCGCCGATCGACACGGCGGCGGCCTCATGGGCGGCGTCCCCGCACTGGTGCAGGGCCTCGCACAGCGCGTCCCACCACTGACGCGGATCGCTCTCGCGGCCTGCTCCGGAGGAGACGGTGTGCGGCGCCTGGCCGCTGGCCACCACCCTTCCGGTGGACGCGTCGACCACCAGGGCCTTGGTGGACTGCGTGGACGTGTCCACGCCGACGACGAGCGGACCCTCGGCAGCTGACATCGGACTCTCCCTCGTACGCGCTCAAGCGGCTCGTGTCTCCGTCCGGCGAAGGCCGAAGACTCCTGTCCCCGTCCGGCGAAGGCCGAAGACTCCACAGACATCCGAAGATCCCGCGGACGTCCGCGGACGTCCGAAGACGTCCGGGACACGGTCGGAGACATCTTGTCTCTTCCCAGAGCTGCGATCGCATACTAATTTGTAAACCGCCATGACGAAATAGTCGTGCGAAGCAGTCGTCAGCGAACAAGGAGCCCGTCATGAACTACCAGCCCACCCCCGATGACAGGTTCACCTTCGGCCTGTGGACCGTCGGCTGGCAGGGGAGGGACCCGTTCGGCGATGCCACGCGGGGCGCCCTGGACCCCGTGGAGACCGTGCGGCGCCTGGCCGAGCTGGGCGCCCACGGTGTGACCTTCCACGACGACGACCTGATCCCCTTCGGGTCCTCGGACGGCGAGCGCGAGGGGCACATCAAGCGCTTCCGGGAGGCCCTCGACGCCACCGGCATGAAGGTGCCGATGGCCACCACCAACCTCTTCACGCACCCCGTCTTCAAGGACGGCGCGTTCACCGCGAACGACCGCGACGTGCGCCGCTACGCCCTGCGCAAGACGATCCGCAACATCGATCTGGCGGTCGAGCTCGGCGCCGAGACCTACGTCGCCTGGGGCGGCCGTGAGGGTGCCGAGTCCGGCGCCGCCAAGGACGTACGCGTCGCCCTGGACCGCATGAAGGAGGCCTTCGACCTCCTCGGGGAGTACGTGACCGAGCAGGGGTACGACCTGAAGTTCGCCATCGAGCCCAAGCCGAACGAGCCGCGCGGCGACATCCTGCTGCCCACCGTCGGCCACGCCCTGGCGTTCATCGAGCGCCTGGAGCGCCCGGAGCTCTACGGCGTCAACCCCGAGGTCGGCCACGAGCAGATGGCCGGGCTGAACTTCCCGCACGGCATCGCGCAGGCCCTGTGGGCGGGCAAGCTCTTCCACATCGACCTCAACGGCCAGTCCGGCATCAAGTACGACCAGGACCTCCGCTTCGGCGCCGGCGACCTGCGCTCGGCGTTCTGGCTGGTCGACCTGCTGGAGAGCGCCGGTTACGCGGGCCCGAAGCACTTCGACTTCAAGCCCCCGCGCACCGAGGACCTCGATGGTGTCTGGGCGTCGGCGGCGGGCTGCATGCGCAACTACCTCATCCTGAAGGAGCGTTCCGCCGCCTTCCGCGCCGACCCGCAGGTCCAGGAGGCGCTGCGCGCCGCGCGTCTGGACGAGCTGGTGCAGCCCACGGCCGCGGACGGCCTGAAGTCGCTGCTCGCGGACCGTGCGGCCTTCGAGGAGTTCGACGTGGAGGCGGCCGCCGCGCGCGGCATGGCCTTCGAGCAGCTCGACCAGCTGGCGATGGACCACCTGCTGGGGGCACGCGGCTGACCTGCCGCGCCATGAGCGCACGCGCGCGTGGACCCTCGTGGTCTTGTCAGGCACGCGCGCGTGCAGGGCATGACCGACCCTCGCGCGGGATGCTCCGGAATGATGCCGTCCATGGCATGAGTCCGTATCAACTTCCCGATGGGGGTCGCGTCCTGCCCGGCACCGGGCGACTCTGGACGGTATGGCCATGCCGCCCGTACCGCCTCAGCCGCCCGGGCCGCCGGACGACACGCCGCCCTACGGTGGCGGCTTCGGACCCCCTCCCGACGGCTTCGGCCGAGGAGAGCGCTCCGGCCCTCCGGGCGGGTACGGCCCGCCCTCTGGAGGGTCCGGTGGATACGGCACGCCTCCCGGAGGTCCCGATGGCTACGGCGGTGCGTACGGTCCGCCGCCCGGAGACAACGGCCCGCCCTCGTACGGGGGCTGGGACCCACCGCCTCCGCCCGAGCCCTCGCGCGGCCCGGGCAGGGGCCGCAACCCGCTGTTCATCCTGCTCGCCCTGCTCGTGGCCGGTGCCGCCGTCGCCGCGATCGTCCTGATGGCCTCGGGCAGGGGCGACTCGCCGGACGACGAGCCCAGCGCGAGCAGCTCGCCCCGCCCCACGCTGAGCCTGCCGACCGAACTGCCCAGCAAGCTCCCGACCGAGCTGCCGACCCGACTGCCCTCGCAGTTCCCGACCGAGTTCCCGAGCGGCCTGGAATCCCTCATCCCGTCCCTGGCGGCCGACGAGGTGCCGTACTACATGCTGCGGACCGGCGACTGCTTCGACACCGACGACAGCCGACCGGGGCAGGCCGCCAGGCGCCCCTGCGACACGCCGCACGACGCCGAGGTCGTGCAGGTGACGGAACTCGAGGGCGACCACCCGTCCGAGGCCGCCCTGCGGAAGGCCGCGTCGGCCCTCTGCGAGCGGACCTTGGACAACAGGGCGGTGGATCAGCCGGACGGGACCGTGCGCGGCATCCTGGTGCAGTACCCCGACCCCGCCGGCTACCGGCTCGGGATCGACAAGGTGGCGTGCAGCCTCGCGGCCGACACCGACGGCACCCGGAAGCTCACCGCCCCGCTGACATGAGCCGCTGTCGACCAACCGGCTGTGCGTCGGCCGCGCCCGCGCCGTCGGTCGTCCCAGGGCCGACTCACGGCCTGGCGGGCACCCGCGCGGTCCGCGTGGGCGACAGGAAGACGACCACGTCCGTCTCCTGTCCCGGCAGTGGTGCGGGCTCGGTCCAGCCCATGCGCCGGTAGAACGCGAGGGTGTCGTGCGCCTGGCCCCAGGTCAGCAGCCACGCCCGGCTCTCGGGCACGGCGGCGGTCAGGGCCGTCAGCAGCCGACGGCCGAGACCTGTGCCGCGCGCGTGGGGCCGTACGCCCAACTCGTCCACCTCGAAGGCGCCGATCAGCAGCTCGTCGACCCGTTCGGCGCCGAGCCGCCGCGTGACCTTGCCGTACGCGCGGTCGTCGCGGAAGGGGGACGGCGTCGTCCAGCCGGTGGCGAAACCGTCCACGGCGCCGCTGTCCGACAGGGCCAGCACGGCGCGGAAACCGGGCCGACGCGCGTCCTCCTCCAGCCGCTCCCGGAACGCCGAGCGGGTCTCCTCGGTGTTCTCCCGGTCCCAGGGCGGGGCGGTGAAGACCTCGACGTACGCCTCGGTGAGCTGGTCCGCGAAGGTGAGGATGTCCTGGCCGAAGTGCCTCATGGCACGTCAACCTATCTCCGCGACCTCCTGTGCCGCAGCCAGCGCCGTCGCGGGGTCATGGGCGGCGCCACCGGCGGGCGCCCAGCGGCCCCGCTCCTTGCGGTACGGCCACCACAGGCCGTCCCGCCCGAGGCGCAGCTGGCTCGAAGAGCCCACCGCCGTCCAGCGGTTGCCCCGCGTGCTCCAGGTCGGCTGTTCGTCCTCGTCCCACGCGGTGTCGAGCGCGGCACGCGCGCGTGCGAGCGTCTCGCCCTCCACGCTCCACTCCTCCTCGAGCACGTCCAGCGCGGCCACACCGCCGTCCCGCCAGGCGCGTACGGCCAGTGCCAGCTCCTCCTCGGTGCGCCCCGATCCCTGTGCCAGCCGCTCCCGTACGGCCCCGCGTGGGTCGCCCGCGGCAAGGCGGACCGCGTCCTGGGCGACGGTCAGCCCGTCCTCCCAGGGGTCCTGGCCGGACAGCAGCCGATGCGCCTGAGCCGCGGTGCGGGCGGCCAGGAACTCCAGGGCGGCCGGTTCGACGCCGGGCGGGGGCGCTGTCTCGGTGTCCAGGGACGGAGGGACGCCGGGGTCCTCGGGCAGCTCCGGGAGCGCCGGCAGCGGCGGCAGGATGTCGCCGGCCGCGAACGCCTCGGCGGCGTCCACGCCCTCGGCCGGGCCGGCGGGCGCCTTGTCGGGCACTGCGGTGCGGTCCTGGAGGTCGTCCAGCAGGGCCCGTTCGCCGCGTCCTCGCATCAGCAGCAGGACGAAGGGGTCCTCGTCCAGCAGCCTGGCCACCTGGTAGCAGAGCGCCGCCGTGTGCGCGCAGTGGTCCCAGGAGCCGCAGTCGCACTCCGGCTCCAGCTCGCCCATGCCGGGCAGGAGTTCGACGCCCGCGGCGGCGGCGTCCTCGACCAGGTGCGGAGGCATGTCGCGGTCCAGGAGCGCCGCGACATGACTGGCGCGCTCGACGGCCATGTCCAGGAACCGGTCCCACTGCTCGGCGGAGAGTTCGGCCAGCAGGACGTCGGCCCGGTGCGCGGTGCGGTCGGGGTCCTGGACGACGGCCGTGATGCGACCCGGTCGTACCGACACCGCCCCCACGGCACCGGCACGCGCGAACCGGCGGCCGACCTTGACCTGCCCCGAGTCGAGTGCGGCGTCCTCCAGCGCCTTCAGCCACGCCTGGCCCCACCAGGTCCGCGCGAAGCCCCGCCCGTGCGCCGGCGGAAACGCGGCGAACGTACGCTCTGTCCCGTCACTCATCGTGTGCCCCCTCGCAGTTCGACCAGATCCGCCAGCTCCGCGTCCGTCAGCTCGGTGAGCGCCGCCTCCCCGGCGCCGAGCACCGCGTCCGCCAACTCCCGCTTGCGGCTCAGCATCTCCGCGATGCGGTCCTCGATGGTGCCCTCGGCGATCAGCCGGTGCACCTGGACCGGCCGGTGCTGCCCGATGCGGTACGCGCGGTCGGTGGCCTGCGCCTCGACGGCCGGGTTCCACCAGCGGTCGTAGTGCACGACGTGCTCGGCGCGGGTGAGGTTCAGCCCGGTGCCCGCGGCCTTCAACGACAGCAGGAACACCGGCACCTCACCGTCCTGGAAGCGCCGCACCATGTCCTCGCGGCGCGCCACGGGCGTCCCGCCGTGCAGGAACTGCGAGGCCACCCCGCGGTCGGCCAGGTGCCGCTCGATGAGGCGCGCCATCTGCACGTACTGGGTGAACACCAGCACGCTCGCCCCCTCGGCGAGGATGGTGTCGAGCAACTCGTCCAACAGCTCCAGTTTCCCGGACCGCCCCACGATCCTCGGCCGATCCTCCTTGAGGTACTGCGCGGGGTGGTTGCAGATCTGCTTCAGCCCGGTCAGCAGCTTCACGATCAGCCCGCGCCGCGCCATGCTGTCGGCGCCGGAGATCTCCGCGAGCGTCTCGCGCACGACGGCCTCGTACAGAGCGGTCTGTTCCGTGGTGAGCGACACCGCGCGGTCGGTCTCCGTCTTCGGCGGCAGCTCCGGGGCGATGCCCGGGTCCGACTTGCGGCGGCGCAGCAGGAACGGGGCGACCAACCGGGAGAGCCGCTCGGCGGCCCGTGGGTCCCGTCCGCCCTCGACGGCCTGCGCGTACCGCGTACGGAACGTGCCGAGCCGACCCAGCAGACCGGGGGTCGTCCAGTCGAGGATCGCCCACAGCTCCGAGAGGTTGTTCTCCACCGGGGTGCCGGTGAGCGCCACGCGTGCGCGTGCGCCGATGGAACGCAGCTGCCGTGCGGTCGCCGAGTACGGGTTCTTCACATGCTGTGCCTCGTCCGCGACCACCATGCCCCACGACACCTCGGCCAGCCGGCCGGCGTCCAGCCGCATCGTGCCGTACGTGGTGAGCACGAACTCCCCGTCGACCAGGGCGTCCAGGTCGCGCCGCGGACCGTGGAAACGGCGCACGCGCGTGCCGGGGGCGAACTTCTCGATCTCGCGCTGCCAGTTGCCCATGAGGGAGGTGGGGCACACCACGAGCGTGGATCCGGTGGTCGCCGGGTCCTGCTGCCGGTGCAGGTGCAGGGCGATGAGGGTGATCGTCTTGCCGAGGCCCATGTCGTCGGCGAGACAGCAGCCCAGCCCCAGGGAGGTCATCCGCGCCAGCCAGTTCAGGCCCCGCCGCTGGTAGTCCCGCAGCGTGGCCGCGAGCGCCGCGGGCTGCTCGACCGGCTCCTGCGCCTCGGGGTTCGCGAGCCGTTCCTTGAGGGCCGCGAGCCATCCTGTGGGGTGGACGTCGACCTTCTGACCGTCGATCTCCGTGGAACCCGTCAGGGCGGCTCCGAGCGCGTTGACGGGGGTGAGCTTGCGGTCCTGCTGGGCGCGGGCCCGACGCACCTCCTGCGGGTCGATGAGGACCCACTGGTCGCGCAGCCGCACGACCGGGCGGCTGGACTCGGCGAGCCGGTCGAGTTCCTCCCGGGTGAGCTGCCGGTCGCCCAGGGCGAACCGCCAGTTGAAGGCGAGCAGGGCTTCGGCGGACAGGAACGACGGCGTGTCCGAGGGGAGTCTGCCCGGCCGCCCCTCGTCGTCGGGTGGGCCGACCACCGCGCGGGCCGTCAGCTTGCGGGCGAGTTCCTTGGGCCAGTGCACGTCGACACCGGCGAGGGAGAGGGCCCGGGCGCCGGCCGAGAGGAGATCGGTCACCTCCTCGTCGGCGAGTTCGACGGCGTCCGGCACACCGGCCGAGAGCAGGGGCGTGAGCGGCGGCCAGGCGCGGACCGCGCGGCGCAGCGCCAGCAGGGTGTCCATCCGCGCGCGCGGGCCGAAGACCCCGTCGGACCCGGCCCACACCTCGGCGGCGTCCGCGACCGACGCCGGGTCGTTCACACCGTGCACCTGAAGGACGGCACGGAACGTCAGGGCGGTGTCGCCCGGCCCCGTGGTCGCCTCGGCGGTGTCGTCCGGTGCCGTGGACGTCAGAGCGGTGTCGTCCGGTCCCATGGTCGTCACGGTGGTGACGTTCGGCCCCTTGGGCACGGGCACGGCGGTGTCGTCCGGAACCGTGGGCACCGGCACGGCGGTGCGGTCCGGAACCGTGGTCGTCAGACCGGGCAGTTCGATGCGCAGTGAGAGCCGTACACCCGCGTCGTGCCCCGCGGCGACGTCGGCCGCCCAGGCCCGGTGACCGGGCACGTGCTGCGGTTCCCGGGCCGCGTAGGCGGCGCCGCCGGTCACGAGTGGGGCCGCGGGGGAGCGGGGGAGGGTGTCGGCGACCGCGTCCAGGAAGGCGCGCAGCAGCCGCTCGGGGTCGGGCAGCCGCAGCGGTTCGGCGTCGTCCAGCGGAACGGCATGCGCCTCGGGGGGCATCGCCGCGGCCAGTGCCCGGAGGCGTTCGACGTCCTCGGGGCGCAGCGGACCGGCGCGCCAGGCGTCGTGGTCGCCCTCGGACAGGCCGGGCAGCAGCAGCCCGCGGGCGGCGAGTTGGAGGGCGTGCACGGCGGCCGTACCCCAGAACACGGTCGCCCGGTGTCCGTGCGCGACGGCACGCGCGCGCGTGAGGACGGGCAGCGCGTCGCGCACCGGCATCAGCACCGCCGGCACGGTCACCGCCTCGACGGGCACGACCACGGTCAGATCCTCGACGGACCCCGACGCGACGGTCGGCGGCACCTCGTCCTCGGGGTTCCAGAAGGCGACGGTGCCGGTGCGGGCAGGGTCGCCGGGGACGAACACGGCACAGCAGCGGGCCAGTTGCGAGATCTCGGACGGGGTTGCCGCGGGAATCCTGAGCGCAGGAATGGAACGCTCCTCAAATTTGACTACCTGGGCGGAGTGGTCGAGGGTACAGCACGCGGGCGCTGTGCTGGAATCATCGCTCAGTGATCCGGGTCACGCCGTGACAAGACTGGGTATGCCCGTCTCAGGGGCGCGTAGGGGTCGGGCCTCAGGGACGTCTCAGGGTCGCGGGTCGGAACCGCGGGGAGCGCGGGGCCGTTCTCAGGACAGAGAGCGGCAGTGGCCGCGAAGGAGGCGACAGATGTCGAACACAGCGAAGATCGCCGCGGGAGGTGTGGCGGTCGGCATCCTTCTGTTGATCTGGCTGCCGTGGTGGGCCGCGCTCCTGATCGTCCTGGGAGTACCGACCGCCGCATACCTCACGCTGGACCCCTCGCAACGGCGCAGACTGCGCCGCGTCTCACGCAAGGAGCTCGGTCGCTGAGACCCCCGGCTACCGGACCGCGCCGGTCCGGTCGGCCAGGGCGCAGGAGTCGACCACATCGCCGCTCACGGGCCTGCTCACGACCTGGTCCGCGGGCGGCGCCGTGCCCCGCTCCACCCAGGAGACCAGCGCGTCGAACGCCGAGCGGTAGCAGGGCAGGATCGGACGCAGCCGGTCGGGATACGTGTCGTACAGCCCGTCGACGTGCGTACCACCCTCGACCGTGTAGTAGCGGTGCAGACGTCCCCGTCCGCTCGCGTCGATCATGCGCGCGTACACGTCCGAGTCGGCGGCCTTGGGCAGCAGCGCGTCCAGATCGCCGTGCAACGTGATCAGCGGTCGGCCGATGCGCCCCGTCAGCGCCACCCGGGCGACGGCGCGATGGACGGACTCGGGGCGCGAGGCATAGTCGTAGACGGCGTCGTCGGCACAGGGCGCCAGGATCTGCTCGGGGGTGGTCCCGGCGCTCGGGCCGGGACAGCCGGGGGCGTAGGACGGGTCGAACTCGGCACGGTAGATCTTCTGCGTGATTCCCCAGTAGGCCTTCTCGTGGTAGGGCCACAGGAACTCCGAGCCGCGCGCGAAGCCCACCGCGTACAGGTCCTCGTCCCGGGCCGAGCCGGTCATGCGGGCCACGGCCACGGGCAGGGAGGTGAGCAGGTTCGGGCCTTCCTCGGTCCACAGCGCGCCTTCCCAGTCCACCCCGCCGTCGTACAGCTCGGGGTGGTTCTCCAGCTGCCAGCGCGTCAGATAGCCGCCGTTGGAGATGCCCGTCACGTACGTGCGCCGCGGCGCCTTCCCGTAGCGCTGGGCGACCACGCGCCGGGCCGCGCGGGTCAGTTGGGTGGTGCGCGTGTTCCACTCGGCCACCGCGTCACCGGGGCGGGTGCCGTCGCGGTAGAAGTCGGCGCCGTTGTTGCCCTTGTCGGTCGCGGCGTAGGCGTAACCGCGCGCGAGTACCTGATCCGAGATCGCGGTGTCCGTGGCGTACTGCCGTCGCGTGCCCGGCGCGCCCGTCACGACGAGTCCGCCGTTCCAGTCGTCGGGCAACCGGATCACGAACTGGGCGTCGTGCCGCCAGCCGTGGGTGGCGTTGAAGCCGGAGGAGTCGGGGAAGTAGCCGTCGATCTGCACCCCGGGAACCCCGGAGGGGGTGCGGGTCGCCCTGGCCGTCAGCCCCGCCTGGTCGGCCATGTCGGTGTACGGAGTACCGGCCAACCCCGTCGTCGTCAGATCCGCGAGGCAGGCGCTTTGCTGGAAGGCGGCACCCGGCACCTGGACGCGCCCCTGGCGCGCGCAGTGCTCATCGGGCGCGCCTGCGGCGGGAGTCGGCCAGGTCAGGGCCGTCGCCACCAACGTGGCGGCGAGAAGCGGGACACCGCGGGACACATGCACGGGTACCTCCGAAGGGCGGCGGGAAGTCGAGGGCTGCCTCATGGTGCGAGGGGCGCGCCCTGCCATCCATGGGGCGGGGCCACATGGAATGAGGTCGCCGTATGTGTCGGCGTAGGTGACCTCCCGTGCGCGGAAGTGCAGACCGCGACCGTGCGTAATGCGATTGCGCGAATGATCAGCGTCCCTGCACCATGAGCCTCATGACTTTTGGAAAGGGGGCCCAGCGACTCCACGGTGAGCGCTGATGGCCGCACACGAGGCGTCCCCGACGCCGTCCCGACAGCCCCAGAACCCGCCGGCGCCCCTGACGCCCGCCTGGTTGAGGGCCCACTTCGACACCCTGCCCTTCCCGGCCCGCGCGAGCGCCCTGGCGCGTTACGGCCGCGCGCTGACACCGAGCGCCTACGAGACGCTCCACCACGCCCTCGACCACGGCGACGACGCCGACCGGCACACCGCGTTGTTCCTGGCGGTCGTCCGCCGCGACCTGGAACGGGTGGCCGCGGTCCTCGCGGACCCGCTGCTCGGACGCCGGGCCCGCGCGGCGGCCATCCGGCTGCCCCTCCCCGAACAGGCCCTGGAACGCCTGGCCCTGAGCGACGTCAGGGCCGTCCGCCACGACACCTACCGACTGCTCAGACTGAGCCGCCGTACGGCACTGGCGACCAGACTGCTGCCGAGCATCCACGAACGCCACGGCGGCCGGGAAGCCGCCGCCCTCCTGACCGCCTGCCCTCCCGAAACCGTGGCCGCCTGGCTGCCCCGCGTCGAACCGGCGCCTGGAGTCCTCAACTCCCTCGCCCGCACCGCCCCTTACGCCGTCGCCGCCCACCTGACGACCCAGTGCGCCCACTGGCCGCAGCACAGCACCCGCCGCTATCGCGACGTCGCCTCACTGGCCGCCCGGCGCGACCCCCGCGCGGCGCTGCTGCTCCTGGAACACACCCCGCTGCTGCTCACCCCGACAGCGGTTCTCTCCGCCCTCTCACGCCCGGCGGAAGCGCTGGCCGTGCTGCGCACACCGCACCCCGGACCCGGCGAGCGCGGCGGGCCACGGCGCGTCCCCGTGGGGCCCGTGCCGCCCTCGTTGCGCCGCACCCTCCTCACCCTGCCCCTGGCCGACCTGGTGGAACTGGCCGAACACTGCTCGAGCGCCGGACGCCGCGCACCGGCCCACGGGCGCGTCGACCTCACCCCGGACAGCCTCCTCGCGCTCCTGCCGCCCGCCGAACGGCGCCGCATCGTCGAGAAGCGCGTCAGTGGGCCGCCACGGCCCCTTCCGGTGCCGGTGAGCGCGATCGCCGCCCTCGAACCCGCCGACCGGGCGGATCTCGTCCGCCCCTTGGCGGTGGGTAGCGAACGCCGCCCGTGGAGCCTGGTCCGAGCGGCCCGGGTGCTGCCGCTCGCCGAGGGCGAACCCTTGCTGAAGGCGCTCGCGGACAACCACCGCGTACAGCACCGGGCCTTCGCCTGGCCTGCCCTGCTGCTGTGCGCCGAACTCGAAGGCGACCCGGAACAGTTCGCCCGGGTGGCCGCCGACTGCGAACGGGCCTGGCACGACCAGGACGCCGTGCGCGGACCCGCGCTGGAGCAACTCGCGGCCACCGCGGCCCCCTTGCTGGCCGCCGTACCCGAACGCGTCCTGCGGGACGCCGTCCTGACCACCGTGCAGTCCCGCGACTCGACGGCCGGCACTCTCACCGCAGCGCGGCGGCTGCTTCAGCGGGTCGTCGAGCGCGCGGCGGCAACCGGTCGGACGCACCGCGCGGTCGCGGCAGCCGAACTCCTCGGCCACCTGGTCGCGGAGCCTGGGCAGGCCGAGGCGCTGCCCCCGCTGCGCGTCGACGAGCCGACGGCCCGCGCCATCTGGACGGCGATCGCACCGACGGCCCGGCGCCGACCCGATGTGGGCGTCGTCGTCGCCGAGCTCCTCGCGCGGCACCTGACCGCACTGCCCGAACTGGACGCGGAGACCCGGCGGCTCGCCGTCGAGTGCGACGACCCGCTTCCCGCGGCACGTGCGGCGGCGGTCTGGGTCGGGCCACCGCGCCTGCGGGAGCAGCGCTGCGCCGAACTGATCACCCTGGACCCGACCTTCGCCACGGTCCCGGTCGTCCTGCGGACCGTCGCCACCCGCCGCACCGATCTGCTCGACCGCGTCCTGGCCGCGGCGCGCGAAGGGTTCACCGGCCGGCTGCGGACCCGCCGCACGCCGTGGGCGCCGCGCCTCGCCCCCGGCGTCACCGGACGGTGGCTCCCCGCCCAGCGCGACGCCTGGGAGAGACACCGCGCGCGCGTGGCCCTCGACGAATCGGCCCCGTTGCGCACACGGGCCGATGCCGCCGAGGCGCTGCGGGACCCCGCACGGCTGACCACGCTCGCGCAGAACGCGCCCCAGCCGGTCTCGGCGGCGGCCCTCACGGCCCTCGGCAATGCCAGGGACCGTCAGCCGGTGCCCCTCCTGCTGCGGCACGCGGGAACCGGCGGCGTGCGGGGCCGCGCCGCGATGGCCGCGCTGCGCCAACTGCTCGCCCGGCTGCCCGACGAGGCCGCGGTCCCCCTGCTCGCACCCGTGGCCCGTGACGTCGGCAGCCCCGTGGGCGTCCGCAAGGAAGCCGTACGCGCCCTGGCCGACCTCGAACGGCCGGACGCCTTCCACGCCCTGCTCGCGGCCTGGGACGAGCCGCGGCAGCACCGGGACGTGCGCGCCGCCCTCGCCCTGGCCCTGCTGCCCGCGCTCGACCGCCCAGGCGTGGCCGACCGGCTGGCGGAGGCTGCCCAGGAGCCCGCCGTGCGCGACAGGATCATCCACGCGCGCGTGCGCCTCGGGGCCACGATTCCGAGAGAGCCGTATGCCGACCTGCTCGTACGACTGGTCGAGACCGGCGACGACGACAGCGCGGCCGCCGCCTGCGAGGTGCTCCCGACCTGGCTGGCGCCCGGCGAGGCCCGCGGGGCCCACGTCCTGGCGGACGCCTTCCTCGCCCCGGCACGCCCGCGCAAGGTGTGGGAGGCCGCGGCGCGCCGGCTGTTGTCCCTGCCGCCCGGGCCCGTGACCGGGTCGGTGCTGCGAGGAGCCTTCGACGCCCTGGCCGAGCGGACCCGCGAGCCACACGCGCGTGCCGAGGCGCTGCGGCGGCTGCACGCGTGCGCGGAGTACTCGGACTCCGTGGACCAGGGAGGCGGCGCAGAGTCCTCGGCCGTCCTGGACGCCCTGGCCGACACACTGGAGACGGTAGGTCTGCGCGCCGACGCCGCACGCGTGAGCTGGGACACGGCCATGGCGGCCGTGCGCAAGGGCGTGCACGACGCACATCGGTGGGAGAGGCTCGCCCGGAGTTGCGAGGCGGGGGCGGGACGGCTGCCGACGCGGCACACCGTGCCGATCGATCTGCACCGACCGGGCGTGTCCGCCGCGCTGCTCGCCGCCGCGCGGACGCTCCGCACCCGTGGCACCGCGGTGACCGGCCGGCTCGCGCTGGACCTGGTCCGCGCGGGCGGCCGGGCGACATCCTGGGAGGAACCCTGGCGGCTCGAACTGGACGCGCTCCGGGCCCACCAGGACGCGGACACGGCCGTGGACGCCCTGCTGGTGAACCCGGACGCCCACGACCGGAGATGAGTTGGCCCGGATGAACGGGGGCGGATGACGGGTGAGGCGTGGTCCGGAAGCCCCGGTCCAGCCTGGGGGAGCACCGGTCGGACACCCCGGTTCCGCTTGGGGGGAGCACCGGTCAGACGCCCCGGTTCGAGCCGGCAGGGTTGGAGCTCCGATCGGACGTGCAGCTCAGTCCGGCAGGGTTGGAGGACCCGTCCCCACGCCCCGGTTCAGCCCGGTGGGGGCGGAGCACTGGTCGGTCGCCCCGGACCAGTCCGGCAGGCCGGGGCATCCGTCCGCACGCCCCGGCTCAGCTGGGGCGCACGGCCATCTTGTCGAGCGCCTCCAGCAGTCCGGGCAGCTCCGGGCCCCGCCCGACCGGGAGCACCTCACCGGGCTTGTCGTCGAGCAGCACGAAGGCGATGTCGTCGGTCCTGGCCACCAGGGACCAGCCGGGCCCGTCGGCGCGCAGGGTGCGGGCGTCACCCGGGGCGAAGGACGAGCGGACCCGGCCCAGGGGCGGGGGCGTGTCCACGTAGCCCCGCGCCTCCGCGAGGACGCGCCGGATGCCGTTGTCGCCCCGAGGAGCGTCCTCGGAGCCCTCCACGGCGTCTCCCCGCGCGTCCGGCGCCGGGAAGTCGGCGTCGTCGATCTGCTCGCGCCACACGGCCCACTGGAGGGCGATCTCGTCGGCGCCCAGCCGCCGCTGAGCCGGTCCCCAGACGCTGGTGTCCGGCGGCGCCAGCGGCGGGCCGTCGGCGTCCTGGGGGTCGGGGTCGTGCGGGGCGGGCACGTTCGGAGCCGCGACGGCGACCGCGAGCGGCCAGCCCGGCAGGGCGGCGACGACCGAGCGTTCGTCGGGCGACAGGTCGTACTCCATGCCGCAGTCCCACGACGCGATGGCGACGGCGACCAGCGACACGTCGTCCACGACGACCGTCCAGCGGGAACCGTCGCCGTCCTGGCCGAGCACCAGGCCGTACCCGTCGGCGAGCGGCGCGAGACCGAGCGCCGCGCAGGCCTCCGGATAGTCGTCGCCCAGCACGCTCGGGAACTTCGCCGGCGTCAGCAGCACCGCCGTGAGCACATAGAGCGCGTCGTCCACGGCGGCGACGGTGTCCTCGTCCGTCCCGGCCATCCCAGCCTCCCCATCGGTATGTCCAACCGCGCGCACCCTAGTGTGCGCGGAAGGTGCTTGTCACGACTCCCCTGCACACCCGGAGCAGCGGTTTTCCGGCCGGACGGGGCGAATCGACCGCGGATGAGGGGGTTCGGTCAGGCGGCCGGGAGCCCCAGCAGGGAACGGGCCACCGTCTGCGGCGACTCGTCGCGCTCGCGGGCGAGCGCGATGACCGCCCGGCACGCCAGCTCGCTCACCCCGAACGACAGGGCCTCCGGCGACACCCAGCCCGCCGCCTCGTCGATCTGGTCCTGGTCGTCCTCCGCACAGGCCGAGACGTAGACCGCGGCGGCCTCGAACAGATTGTGCGTGCGCGTGTCCCGGCCACCGGCCTCGTCGACGTGCGCGGCGCTGAAGAGTCTGGCGACGGACGTACGGATCCTGTCCCACATGCTGACCGCCTTGTCCCTGCGTGGTTGGCTGACTGTGATCGTTCATCTCCCCCTGTTCACCGTAGAGTTGGAGATCCGGCGGCAGAAGGGGGAGAGCGCGGTGAAGCGCTTCGAGCGGCTCGCACAGATTCGGCGGATGGACCCCTACGAGAACGCCTCGGAGATCTACCGGCTCTCCGCGGCCTACGAGTTCCCCTGGGACTTCACCCGAGCCCTCGAACTGGCGCTCTATCGGACGTACGCCGTGCCCAGCATCGGGAGTCTGCTGGCCGAGACCGCCGAGCTCACGGATCGTGCGCAGAAACGCTACGACGACACCTCGCTGCTCCTCGACGCCGTCGTCGAGCACGGTTTCGGCAGCGAGCAGGGGCGCACGGCGATCCGCCGGATCAACCAGATGCACGGCAGTTATGACATCAGCAACGACGACATGCGCTACGTCCTGTGCACGTTCGTCGTGATGCCGAAGCGGTGGACGGACGCCTACGCGTGGCGCAGGATGTCGCGCCACGAGATCGTGGCCGCCGCCGTCCACTACCGCACGCTGGGCCGGCACATGGGCATCCGGGACCTTCCCCAGACCTACGAGGAGTTCGAGGACTGCCTCGACACCTACGAGGAGGCGCACTTCGCCTGGGACGAGGGCGCGCGGCGCGTCTCGGACGCCACGCTCGACCTGATGGCGTCCTGGTATCCGCGTCCACTGGCCCCCTTGCTGCGCGCCGCGACCCTGGCCCTGCTCGACGACCCGCTGCTGCGTGCCTTCCGCTACCCGTCGCCGCACCCCGCCACGCGCGCGTGGGTGCGTCGTGCCGTACGCGCGCGGGGCCGGGTCGTGCGCCTGCTGCCGCCGCGTCGAGCCCCGCACTTCGCCCGGCAGAACTGGGAGATCAAGGGATACCCGAACGGCTACCGGCTCGCCGACCTGGGCACCCGGCCGGTTCCCGGCGTCGCCGGCTGCCCGGTGCGGCACCGGCAGGGTTCAGCCGCCGAGTGAGGTGAGGGTCTCCCGCAGCCAGTCGAGTTCGGCGCGGGACGTGGCGCGGGCGATCGTCAGGATCCCGCGCCGGAACGGATCGTCCAACTCCTCGGCGCGCAACGGCCGGTCGCCCTCGTAGAAGAAGCTCGCCGGCTCCTCCAGGAACGCCAGCCTGCGCCGCAGCACGGCCGCCTGCGCGGGGGCGTCCTCCAAATGCCGGAGGAAGGCCAGGAGCGTGAACCAGCGGTTCTCGTCGCTGATGTCGCGCTGGACCGGTTCGGCGAGCCGTCGGCGCAGCTCGCGGCGCCCGTCCTCGGTCAGCGTCAGGACGTGCCGCGGCGCGGCGACGGCCCCGGGCTCGGTCGCGCGCTCCAGCAGGCCTGCCTTCTCCAGGCGCTTGATCGCCGGATAGAGCGTGCTCTCGGCGACGGGCTTCACGTGCCCGGTGAGCGCCGTGATGCGTTTGCGCAGCTCATAGCCGTGCAGAGGGGCGTCGTACAGAAAGCCGAGGATGGCGAGCTCCAGCATGCCCGCATTCTGCCGTACGTACGGTGTACATCGTTCGATGAGTACATCGCTTTCTCTATACCTCGTAAGCGATGTATTCTCTCTCCGGCGACGACGAACCGGTGACGACGACCGGTGACGGCGATCCGGCGACGGCAATCCGGCAACGAATCCGGCGACGAGTCCGGCGACGACAAGATGACGGCGTTCGAGGGGAGCACGGGATGAGGCAGGCCGAGTTCGACGGCAAGGGAAGCCGCGTCCGCTGGACCGAGGTGCCCGGCGAGGAGCCCGCGCGCGTGTACGTGCATGGCCTGGGGGCGGCCTCGTCCGTGTACCACGCCCATATCGCGGCCCGCCCCGAACTCGCGGGTCGGCGGAGTCTGTTCGTGGATCTGCCCGGGCACGGCATCAGCGACCGGCCCGAGCACTTCGGCTACACGCTCGAGGACCACGCGGGAGCCCTGGCGGCGGCCCTGGACACGGCCGGGGTCAGCGGTGCCGAGCTGATCGGGCACAGCATGGGCGGTGCCGTGGCACTGGTCCTCGCCCACCGGCGGCCCGAGCTGGTCTCCCGTCTCGTCCTGACGGAGGCCAACCTGGACGCGTTCCCGCCGCCCACCGCGGGCAGCAGCGGCATCGCCGCCCATGACGAGGACGCCTTCGTCGACGGCGGCCACGCGCGCGTGCTGGAACAGGTCGGGCCCCTGTGGGCCGCGACGATGCGACTGGCCGACCCGCGCGCCCTGCACCGCTCGGCCGTGGGGCTGCGGCGCGGGTCCGAGCCGGTCATGCGCACGATCCTGGAGGGCCTCGCCGTGGAGCGCGTCTGTCTGCAGGGCGAGGCGAGCGGTGAACTCGAGGGCAGGGACGCGCTCGAGGCCGCGGGGGTGCGTGTGGTGACCGTGCCCGGCGCCGGTCACAACGTCATGTTCGACAACCCCGACGCCTTCGTGGCGGCGGTCGCCGGACGGCTCTGAGAGGTCAGCCGTCCCGTACGGCCAGGGCCAGGAACCGGGTGGCCTCGTCGACGTACGACGTCATGCGCCATCCGGAACCGGCCAGCAGGGGGCGGAGGCGTGGCTCCGCGCGCAGGTCGTCCGGGGTGATCTGGCGGCCCTGCCGGGCCGCGAGCGCGGCCCGACCGATCGGGTGGAACAGCGCCAGGGTGCCGCCCGGGCGCACCACGCGCGCCAACTCCCGCAGGTTCTCGGCCGGGTCGGGCAGATGGGAGATCAACCCCGCCCCGAACACGGCGTCCAGCGACCGCGAGCGCAGCGGCAGGGCCGACACGTCGGCCAGCAGCAACTGCCCTTCCCCGTCCCGCCCGGCTTGTACGGCGACCTGGAGCATGGCGGGGGTCAGATCGGCACCCAGGACCACTCCCGAGGGCCCCACGGCGGCACGCAGGGGCGGCAGCGCCCGTCCGGTGCCGCAGCCGGCGTCCAGCACCCGGTCGCCCTCGCGCAGACCCAGGTCCGCGATCGCGGCGGCGTAGGCGGGACCGTCGTCGGGGAAACGGGCGTCCCAGTCGGCGGCCCGGGCGCCGAAGAACTCCTGGACATCTGTGTGGTCGTCGCTCATGCATCGCATGATCTCTCACCGACAAGGATGATGCTGCTGCGCACACGTTCGAGCGCGGCCCGATCGTTCAGGTGCATCTCTTCGCCATATTCCAACACCTTTCGAAATGCGCCCCCTTTGTGCGCCCATGCCCCGGCTAGCGTCCCGGAGCCATGGGACACCTGGACCACGCCGCCCTCGGCTGGCTGACCCCCGCGCTGTCGTACGTGATGGCCTGTATAGGCGCCGCCCTCGGGCTGCGCTGCACGGTCCGCGCGCTCGGCGCCACGGGGCGTTCACGCCGCAACTGGCTCATCACCGCCGCCTCCGCGATCGGGACCGGCATCTGGACCATGCACTTCGTGGCCATGCTCGGCTTCAGCGTCAGCGGCACCGACATCCGCTACGACGTGCCGCTCACCATCGTGAGCCTGCTCGTCGCCATGCTCGTCGTCTGCGCCGGCGTCTTCGCCGTCGGCTACAGCAAGGACCGGGCCCGAGCGCTGTTCCTCGGCGGACTCACCACCGGACTCGGCGTGGCGAGCATGCACTACCTGGGCATGGCCGCCGTACGTCTGCACGGCCACGTCGCCTACGACCCGGTCCTCGTCGGACTGTCCGTTCTGATCGCCGTCGTCGCGGCGACGGCCGCGCTGTGGGCCGCGCTCAACATCAAGTCGCCCGTCGCCGTCACCGTCGCCTCACTCATCATGGGCGCCGCGGTCAGCAGCATGCACTACACCGGGATGTTCTCGGTGAGCGTGCGCGTGAGCCCCTCCGGCGCGGCCCTGCCCGGCGCCACGGCGATGCAGTTCATCTTCCCCCTCGCCGTCGGCCTCGGGTCCTATCTGTTCCTGACCTCCGCCTTCGTCGCGCTGTCGCCGTCGACGGGGGAGCGCGAGGCGTCCGCCTCGGCCCAGCGGCCGGTCCCCAGCACCGCCCGCTGACGGCCCGCCGGGCCCGCCCACCGACCACTTCCGAGGCAGGAGGCCATGCGTACATCCCGTAGGACCCCCACGAACGACGCCCAGGCGTCCCCTGCGCCCACCGCTCGCGGCCGCCGCGCGCACGCCGGACCGCCGGCCGACGAAGGCCTCGACGACCCGATGGCCGCCGTATCCGACGAGGCACCCGCGCGCGCGGGCCGCTGGCTGATACGCCCGCGCACCGTGCGCGCCAAGATCATCTGCCTGCTGATGGTGCCGGTCGTCTCCCTGCTGGCCCTGTGGGCGTACGCCACCGTCAGCACCGCCCAGGACGTCTCCCGGCTACGGCAGTTGCAACGGGTGGACGCCGAGATCCGGTCCCCGGTCGCGGCCGCGGTCGCGGCACTCCAGGCGGAACGCGCGGCCGCCGTGCGCTACGCCACCGACCCGGCCGGCAGCCGTGGCGGCGACCTCAGGACCCTCGCGGAGCGGACGGACACGGCGCTGGCGAAGCTGCGGCTCGGCGACGACAACACCGTCGCCGACGGCGAGGAACTGCCCGCGGGAGTGGCCCAGCGCCTGGAGACCTTCGTGACCGGCGCCGAACGGCTGCGCCCCCTGCGGGCCGCCGTGCTCGACCGCCGGGCCGGCTGGAACGAGACGTACGGGCGCTACACGAGCACCATCGCGACGGCCTTCGGCGTGGGCGGCGCCCTCACCGGCATCCAGGACGCCGAACTCGGCTCCGACGCGCGCGTGCTGCTGGAGTTCTCCCGGGCGGGCGAGGCGCTGTCCCAGGAGGACGTGCTGCTCGCCGGCGCTCGCCTCGCCGGCCGGTTGGACGGCGAGCGGTTGCGGCTGTTCACCGGCGCGGTCGCCACCCGCCGCACGCTCACCGCATCGGCCGTCGCCGACCTGCGCGGCCCCGAACGCGCCGCCTGGCAGGACCTCGCCGGTGGTGGCGACTACGCCGCGGTCGGCGACGTCGAGGACGAGGTCCTCACCAGGCGCGGGGGCGCGTCGGCGATCGCCGCGGCCCCCGAGGCCACCTGGGGCAAGGCGCACGCACGCGTGCAGGACCGCATGCGGACCATCGAGGAGGACGCCGGACGCGGGGTCGCCGACCAGGCCGACCCCTTCACCCGCGGGCTGCTCACCCCGGCAGGCGCCGCCGTCCTGCTCGGCCTCGCCGCCGTCGCCGCCTCGCTCGTCATCTCCGTACGCATCGGACGTGGGCTGGTCGTCGAGCTGGAGGCCCTGCGCAACACCGCCCTGGAGATCGCCCGGCGCAAACTCCCCGAGGCCATGCGCAAGCTCCGGGCCGGCGAGGAGATCGACGTCCAGGCCGAGGCCCCACCCGGACCGCCCGCCGAGGACGAGACGGGACAGGTCGCCGAGGCCCTCACCACCGTGCACCGCGCCGCGCTACGGGCCGCCGTGGAACGCGCCGAGCTCGCCAGCGGCATCTCAGGGGTGTTCGTCAACCTCGCCCGCCGCAGCCAGGTCCTCGTGCACCGCCAACTGAGCCTGCTGGACAGCATGGAACGCCGCTCCGACGACCCGGGCGAGCTGAGCGACCTCTTCCGCCTCGACCACCTCACCACCCGCATGCGACGCCACGCGGAGAGCCTGATCATCCTCTCCGGGGCCGCACCCGGGCGTGCCTGGCGCATGCCGGTCTCCCTGACCAACGTGGTCCGCGCGGCCGTCTCCGAGGTCGAGGACTACGCGCGCGTGGAGGTACGCCAGCTTCCCGAGGCGGCCGTCGTCGGCGGGGCCGTCGCCGACCTCACCCACCTGCTGGCCGAGGTCGTCGAGAACGCCGCGCAGTTCTCACCTCCGCACACACGCGTGCGCGTCACCGGCGAACCCGTCGGCAACGGCTACGCGATCGAGGTCGAGGACCGGGGACTGGGCATGGGCAAGGAGACCCTGGCGGAGGCCAACCGCCGCATCGAACAGTCCGAGGCCCTCGACCTGTTCGACAGCGACCGGCTCGGACTCTTCGTGGTCAGCAGGCTCGCCGCCCGGCACGGCATCAAGGTCCACTTGCGCACCTCGCCCTACGGGGGCACCACCGCCGTCGTCCTGCTGCCCACCGCCCTGCTGCAGAGCGGGTCGGAGGAACGTTCCCCTCGCAGGACGGCGGACCACGAACGCGAGTACGCGCGCGTGCCCGGTGCCGCCCGGCCGCAGGAGTCCGTGCACGCGTCGGCCGACCGTCCCGCGCTGGTGGCCCCCGCCCCCGCCCCGGCCCCCGCCGCGCCGGTCATGGCGGCGGAGCGCAGGGCCGAGGCGGCGCCCGCCACCTCACCCCCCGGAGTCACCACCTTGCGACTGCACCGTCCCCCGGACGACTCCGAGGAATCGGACGACCTCCCGCGCCGCGTACGGCAGGCCAACCTCGCCCCCCAGCTGCGCGAACCCCGCGCCGAGGAGCCCCAACGGCATCCCGACCCGCAGGACGACGACCGGCGCACCCCCGAACTCGTACGCGACCGGATGGCGGCCTACCGCGAGGGCTGGACGCGCGGCGGCGGCCGCCGGCCCGGACACGGCGCCACCCCGGATTCCCGCGCGGCCAGCGACAGCAGTAAAGGAGACCCAGCATGATCCAGGACCCCGGCATGAGGGACGGCGTGGGGGTCCCCCCGCGCGATGGCCACGAGTGGGGGAGGTCCGGCGAACTCGACTGGCTGCTGGACGACCTGGTGCTGCGCGTCAGCGAGGTGCGGCACGCCGTGGTGCTGTCCAACGACGGCCTCGCCGTGGGGTCGTCGAGCGACCTGCGCCGCGAGGACGCGGAGCACCTGGCCGCGGTGGCCTCCGGCTTCCACAGCCTGGCCAAGGGCGCCGGCCGGCACTTCGGGGCGGGCGGCGTGCGCCAGACGATGGTCGAGATGGACGACGGCTTCCTGTTCGTGGCCGCCGCGGGCGACGGCTCCTGCCTCGCCCTTCTCACCGCCGTCACCGCCGACATCGGCCTGGTGGCCTACGAGATGGCGCGGCTGGTCAAACGCGTCGGCGAGCACCTGTACACGGCGCCGCGGGTCGCCGCGCGGCCTCCCGCCGGATGAGACGGGAAGGCGGTCCACGCAGATGACGGACGACATGACGGGCGCCCCGCGCGAGCAGGGCAGCCAGTGGTACGACGGGGAGGCCGGACCCCTCGTCCGCCCGTACGCGATGACGGGCGGACGCACCCAGCCCGGGCCCACCGGGGTGCGATTCGACCTCATCGCCCTGGTCACGCTGGACGCGACGGCGCCCGGCGTCGGCGACGACACGGCGCTCGGGCCGGAGCACCGGGTGCTGATCGAGCTGTGCCGCGTCGAGACGCAGTCGGTCGCCGAACTCGCGGCGGGCGCCGATCTGCCCGTCGGCGTCGTCAGAGTGCTCCTGGGCGACCTCCTGGAGCTCGGCTGCGTCACCGTCAGCCGCCCGGTACCACCCGCGCAGCTTCCTGACGAACGGATCCTGCGCGAGGTGATCGAAGGACTACGGGCGTTGTAGATGAAATGTCGTAAGGGAACGCACGTGACCCGGTCGTACAGAACAGAAAGCGGTCCAACCCCGCGAAGGGGCGCCGCAGTTGTCATCATGCTGACTTCGCACCCGTGCACCGCCGATCGTGGCCGGTACTCCCGAGAGAAGTGATCGATGGTCTCCGAGCACTCCGATGCCCAGGGCGGCGAGCCGACCGCGCTGGCGTTGAAGATACTGGTCGCCGGCGGGTTCGGCGTGGGCAAGACGACCCTGGTGGGCGCGGTCAGTGAGATCAGGCCGCTGCGCACCGAGGAACTCCTCAGCGAGGCCGGTCAGTTGGTGGACGACACCGACGGCGTGGACCAGAAGGTCACGACCACGGTCGCCATGGACTTCGGCCGCATCACCATCCGCTCCGGGCTCTCCCTCTACCTCTTCGGCACCCCTGGGCAGGACCGGTTCTGGTTCCTGTGGGACGAGCTGTCCCAGGGTGCCCTCGGAGCGGTGGTGCTCGCCGATACCCGTCGGCTGGAGGACTGCTTCCCCGCGGTCGACTACTTCGAGCATCGCCACATCCCGTTCGTCGTCGCCGTCAACTGCTTCACGGGCGCCCGTACGTACGGTGCCGCCGACGTCTCCCGCGCACTCGACCTCGACCGTGGCACCCCCGTGGTGCTCTGCGACGCACGCGACCGTGACTCCGGCAAGGAGGTGCTGATCCGGCTCGTCGAGTACGCCGGGCGGATGCACACCGCCCGGCTGCTGGACTCGGTGGGGTGAACCCGGTTTTCGAGCAAAGGTTCGGCCATCTTCCGCGCCTTGGCCCGTCCTCCTTGCCCGGGCCCCGGTCGTCGGGAATCGTGGCCGGGAGATCCTCCGGCCAGGGGGAGACGTCACACGGGGAGACGGAAACATGGCGCAGAACCAGGGACTGGGCTGGCTGCTGGACGATCTGACAACGCGCGTCGACCATGTGCGGCACGCGCTGGTGCTGTCCAACGACGGGCTGGTGGCGGGGGCGAGCACCGGACTGCGCCGTGAGGACGCGGAGCATCTGGCAGCCGTCTCCTCCGGACTGCACAGCCTGGCCAAGGGGTCGGGACGCCACTTCGGAGCCGGCCACGTACGTCAGACGATGATCGAGTTCGACGACGCGGTCCTCTTCGTCACCGCGGCCGGCACCGGCGCCTGTCTGTGCGTCCTCAGCGGCGCGGAGGCCGACATCGGGCAGATCGCCTACGAGATGACGCTGCTCGTCAATCGCGTGGGCGAGCACCTCACCGTGGACGCCCGTCACCCCGAGCGAGACTAGCGCCGCAGTGCCAACCACTCGGCCTCTGGCCGCCTGAACTGCAGTTTCCAGGGCTGTCGCGGAGTTATCCACAGGCCTGCCGCGAGATCCGCCGGAGCGGTTACGGTTTTTTCACGGCGAACGCACACAGCGTGAGCGACCGACTCCACGGGGGAGTACGCCCATGTCAGGCACGACCATCACCAAGCCCCAGCCCCTCACCTACGCGCCGGGCCGCGCCATCCGGGAACTGGGGCTCAAACGCAGCGAGTTCGACCTGGCCGTCCATCTCGGCCTGATCCGGACCGTGCCCGACGAAGGAGCCGGGGGCCGCCGTGTCGCCCGCTCCGAGATCGACCGCCTCCAGGCACAGGACGGCTTCCCCGACTCCCTCCGGCGGCGCGTGCGGGTCCTCGGCACCAGCGAGGCCGCGGCCGTCATGGAGGTGCCGATCGGCAGGTTCACGCGCCTGGCACGACTGGGCGTGGTGGCGCCGGTGCGCTTCTATCTGAACCGGTACCGGGCCGTGGTGTGGCTGTATCTGGCCGATGAAATCGAGCGGTTCGCGGCCGACGAGGCGAACGCCACGCTGCTGAGGGCACGTTGCCTGCCCGAGGGGATGCGGGGCCTGCTGGACACGGGACTGGATCTGCGGGCCCGCAACTGGCGCGCCCGGCACCGGGAGTTCCTGCTGCGGTCGGCCGACGGCCCCTGGGAGAGCGCCGGAGCCCTGGCTGCCTTCCTCGACCCGGTTCAGATCGCGGAGGTCGTCCCGGACCCCTACGAGCGCTCCCAGGTGATGCGCTTCCGGCCCGGACCGCCCTCTCAGGGCGCGCAGGGTTCACCCGCCGCCCACCTCACCGAGAAGCTCATGACGGCGGACGACCTGGACGAGATCGACCGGCTGCGGACCGACCTGGCACGGGCCCTCGCGGACGCCCGCCCGCCACGGCAGGCGCCGCGACCGGCGGCGGAACGGACGCCACCGGCACCGCAGGTCCGGCCGTCCGAGCGGCAGAGCCCGGCGCGCGGACTGCTCAGTCGACTGCGCCGCACCAAGCGCCCGACCTGCCGTCCCGGACGCGTGCGGCAGAGCGTTCGGAGCAGCCCTTGACGGTGCGTGACTCCGAACGCACGCGGACGCCCGCGGAACGCCGTGCCCGGTCCCACCTGGCGCGCGACGCGGAGCACCCGAAGGAGTCCTGCGCGGGGCGTGCCTCAGAGGGGACGGAACAGCCCTTCCTGGACGACGGACACGAGCAGCCGGCCCTCCAGGTCGTAGATCCGCCCGCGGGCCAGGCCCCGGCCGCCCGTCGCGATCGGTGACTCCTGGTCGTACAGGAACCACTCGTCCGCGCGGAACGGCCGGTGGAACCACATGGCGTGGTCCAGCGACGCGATGTCGAAGCTCCGCGGACCCCACAGAGGCTCGACCGGGATGCGCACGGCGTCCAGGAGGGTCATGTCGCTGGCGTAGGTGAGGGCGCAGGTGTGCACGACCGGGTCGTCGCCGAGCGGTCCGACCGCGCGCATCCACACCGCGCTGCGCGGCTCGGCGCCCTTGACCTCCTCGGGCGCCCAGCGCAGCCGGTCCACATAGCGGATGTCGAAGGGCTGGCGGCGTGCCATCCGCTCCAGCTGCTCGGGCAGCGCGCCCAGATGCTCCCGGATCTCGTCCGTCACCGACGGCAGCGACTCCGGGTCCGGGACCTCACGGGCCGGCGGCAGCTGGTGCTCGAAGGTCCCTTCCTCAGGCTTGTGAAAGGAGGCGGTGAGATTGAAGATCGTGCGGCCCTGCTGCACCGCGGTGACCCGGCGGGTCGTGAACGACCTGCCGTCCCGCACCCGTTCGACCTGGTACACGATCGGCACCCCGGGCCGGCCCGGACGCAGGAAGTACGCGTGCAGCGAGTGCACCGGGCGGTCGCCCTCGGTGGTGCGGTTGGCGGCGACCAGCGCCTGCCCCGCCACCTGGCCGCCGAAGACCCGCTGGAGGGACTCGTGCGGGCTGCGGCCGCGGAAGATGTTGAGCTCGATGCGTTCCAGGTCGAGCAGGTCGACCAGTCTCTCGGCCGGGTTCGTCATGGGTGGGTCTCTCCTGTGCTCACAGCTGGCCGACGTCGGTGACGCGGATGACCGCGCGGCCCTCCGCGTCGGAGGCCGTCAGATCGACCTCCGCGCTGATGCCCCAGTCGTGATCGTCGTTCGGGTCGTCGAAGATCTGGCGGACGCGCCACAGGCGGTTCTCCGGCTCCTCCTCGATCAGGAGCAGCTTCGGGCCGCGGGCGTCGGGGCCGGTGCCGAGGTCGTCGTACTCGTCCCAGTACTTGTCCATCGCCTCGCCCCAGGCGTCGGCGTCCCAGCCGGCCTCGCCGTCCAGCTCTCCCAGTTCCTCGACCTGGTCCAGGGCGGCGAGCTCGACCCGGCGGAACATGGCGTTGCGGACCAGCACCCGGAAGGCGCGCGCGTTGGTGGTGACCGGCTTGACCTCGTCAGCCTTCTCCTGGGCCTCCTCCGCGGTCATCACCTCCGGGTTGGCGAGCTGCTCCCACTCGTCCAGGAGGCTGGAGTCGACCTGGCGCACCATCTCCCCGAGCCACTCGATGAGGTCCTGGAGATCCTCGGACTTGAGGTCGTCCGGGATGTTGTGGTCGAGCGTCTTGTAGGCGCTGGCGAGGTAGCGCAGGACGATGCCCTCGGTGCGGGCGAGCTCGTAGTAGGACACCAACTCCGTGAAGGACATCGCCCGTTCGTACATGTCACGGATCACGGACTTGGGGGAGAGCGGGTGGTCGCCGACCCAGGGGTGGCTCTTGCGGTACGTGTCGTACGCGTGGAAGAGCAGCTCCTCCAGGGGCTTGGGGTAGCTGATGTCCTGGAGGCGCTCCATCCGCTCCTCGTACTCGACACCGTCGGCCTTCATCGCAGCCACGGCGTCGCCCTTCGCCTTGTTCAGCTGGGCGACGAGGATCTGGCGCGGATCGTCCAGCGTCGACTCGACGACGGAGACCATGTCCAGGGCGTAGGACGGCGATTCGGGATCGAGGAGTTCGAAGGCGGCCAGCGCGAAGGTGGACAGCGGCTGGTTCAGCGCGAAGTCCTGCTGGAGGTCCACCGTGAGCCGGACGATCCGGCCCTCGGCGTCCGGCTCGTCGAGCTTCTCGACGATGCCGCCGTCCAGCAGCGAGCGGTAGATGGCGATCGCCCGCCGGATGTGCCGCAGCTGCTGCTTGCGCGGCTCGTGGTTGTCCTCCAGGAGATGGCGCATCGCCTCGAAGGCGTTGCCGGGGCGGGCGATCACCGACAGCAGCATCGTGTGCGTGACCCGGAAGCGCGAGGTCAACGGCTCGGGCTCGGAGGAGATGAGCTTCTCGAAGGTGCTCTCCGACCAGGCGACGAACCCCTCCGGCGCCTTCTTGCGAACCACCTTGCGCCGTTTCTTCGGGTCGTCGCCGGCCTTGGCGAGCGCCTTCTCGTTCTCGATGACGTGCTCGGGCGCCTGTGCCACGACGAAGCCCGCCGTGTCGAAGCCCGCCCGTCCGGCACGACCGGCGATCTGGTGGAACTCACGGTTGCGCAGCGTGCGCACCCGGTTGCCGTCGTACTTGGTGAGCGCGGTGAACAGCACGGTGCGGATGGGGACGTTGACCCCCACGCCGAGCGTGTCCGTGCCGCAGATGACCTTCAGCAGGCCGGCCTGCGCGAGCTTCTCCACCAGGCGGCGGTACTTGGGCAGCATGCCGGCGTGGTGGACGCCGATGCCGTGCCGTACGTAACGGGACAGGTTCTGGCCGAACTTGGTGGTGAAGCGGAAGTTGCCGATCAGATCGGCGATCTGCTCCTTCTCCCTCTTCGAGCACATGTTGATGCTCATCAGCGCCTGCGCCCGCTCCACGGCCTGCGCCTGGGTGAAGTGCACGATGTAGACCGGGGCCTGCCGGGTCTCCAGCAGCTCGGTCAGCGTCTCCGTGAGCGGGGTGAACTTGTACTCGTAGGACAGCGGCACCGGGCGCGTCGCGGAGCGGACCACCGCGGTCGGGCGGCCGGTGCGCCGGGTGAGGTCCTTCTCGAACATCGAGACGTCACCGAGTGTCGCCGACATCAGGATGAACTGCGCCTGCGGCAGTTCCAGGATCGGGATCTGCCAGGCCCAGCCGCGGTCGCCCTCCGCGTAGAAGTGGAACTCGTCCATCACGACCTGGCCGACGTCCGCCTGCTTGCCGTCGCGCAGCGCGATCGACGCCAGCACCTCGGCGGTGCAGCAGATCACGGGCGCGTCGGCGTTGACGGAGGCGTCGCCGGTGAGCATGCCGACGTTCTCGGTGCCGAAGATCTTGCACAGCTCGAAGAACTTCTCCGACACCAGCGCCTTGATGGGGGCCGTGTAGAAGGTGACCTCGTCACGGGCGAGCGCGGCGAAGTGCGCGGCCGCCGCGATCATGCTCTTGCCGGAGCCGGTGGGGGTCGACACGATCACGTTCGCGCCGGAGACCACCTCGATCAGCGCCTCCTCCTGATGGGGGTAGAGCGTGAGCCCGCGCTCCACGGCCCAGGACTCGAAGGCTTCGTAGAGGGCGTCGGGGTCTGCGGTCGGCGGCAGCTGATCGATGAGGGTCACCCACCCATCTTGCCTGCCCTTCTGCCGCACAGGGGAATCGGATGCGGCCACGAAGATCATGACCAGTACGCTGTGTCGCCGACGGCACGTCAGCACGGCCGGTCAACTGGACAGCGGCACACGAGGAATGGGGCGGGCTACGGCCATGATGGGACCAGCACACTCACTCTCCGGAGCCGCCGCCTGGCTCGGTGTCGGAGCCGCCGCCACCGCGACCGGTCACACCATGCCCTGGCCGGTTCTGCTCGCCGGCGCCCTGATGTGCGCCGGCGCGGCCCTCGCCCCCGACCTCGACCACAAGGCGGCCACGATCTCGCGCGCCTTCGGGCCGATCTCGCGCGGGCTGTGCGAGATCGTCGACAAGCTCTCCTACGCGGTCTACAAGGCCACGAAGAAGCAGGGCGACCCGCGTCGCTCCGGCGGTCACCGCACCCTCACCCACACCTGGCTGTGGGCGGTACTGATCGGTGTTGGCGCCTCGGCCCTGGCGGTCGACGGTGGCCGGTGGGCGGTGCTCGCCCTTCTCTTCGTGCACATAGTGCTGGCCATCGAGGGGCTGCTGTGGCGGGCCACCCGTGGCTCCAGCGCCGACGTGCTGGTGTGGCTGCTGGCCGCGACCAGCGCGTGGATCATCGCCGGGGTACTGGACAAGCCGGGCCACGGTTCGCTCTGGCTGTTCACGGCGCCGGGCCAGGAGTACATGTGGCTGGGCCTGCCGATCCTGCTCGGCGCTCTGGTCCACGACATCGGGGACGCGCTGACGGTCTCGGGCTGCCCGATCCTGTGGCCCATCCCGGTCGGCCGCAAGCGCTGGTACCCGATCGGGCCGCCCAAGATCATGCGGTTCCGGGCGGGCAGCTGGGTCGAGCTCAAGGTGCTGATGCCGGCGTTCATGCTGCTGGGCGGGGTGGGCGGCGCGGCGGCGCTCAACTTCATCTGACGGCGAGGACGAGGGCGAGGGCCAGGGCGACGTCGGGGCCGGTGCTGGTGCCGGTTCCGGGCGACGGGGGCGACCGTGGAGGCCTCGGCCGACGTACATGCCGCGCCCGGCTGAGCCCACGCTCATCCGACGTCGGACCGGTGCGCCTCAGTCCCCGCTCACCTCTCGCCGCCTTGCCCCTCCCCGTTCTGCCCTTCCCCGCTCTGCCCCTTCCCGCCTTGCCCGGCGCCGCCGTACCGGCGCTCGAACTGTGCGATCCGGCCCTCCGAGTCCACCGTCCGGGCCTTGCCGGTGTAGAAGGGGTGGCTCTCCGAGGAGATCTCCACGTCCACCACGGGGTAGGTCTCGCCGTCGTCCCAGTCGATCGTCTGCTCGCTCGTCGCGGTGGACCGGGTCAGGAAGGCGTAGCCGGCGGCGCGGTCGCGGAAGACGACCGAGTGGTAGTCGGGGTGCTTGTCCTGCTGCATACGTGCTCCTCCTGCGGCGTGGGGGATGAGCGGGCGGTCGGGTCGGCAGGGGCCGTCGGATCGGCGCGGCCGACAGGGACGGCGAGGCCGGTCGGGTCAGCCGGACAGGGCGTCCTCGTCGACGATGTGCATCGCGGCCTCCTCGGCGGAGGCCGCCGCGCCGTCGATGCCCACGTCCGTGGCGACCAGCGCGCTCTCCTCGTCCTCGTGGGCGCCCTCGTCGGGGGCGACGAGCCGGCCCGACCGTCTGGCGCCCACCTCGTTGTCCAGGAGTTCGCCGTCGGTGCCGTCGCAGTCGCCGAGGCCGTCACCGTCGGGTACGGGGGCGTCCGGCAGTTCCTCGGCGAGGCGCTGGTCCAAAGTCTCGCGTTCGGCCGCCGTCACACCGGTGTGCTCGACCGCCCAGGGACGCTCCGGAGGGGACCAGCCCCGGTCGAGGGGATCACCGACACCGTCGTTGTCCAGGGTGTCCTCCGCGTCCAGCAGTCCCGCGTCGTCCTGTATCTCCGACGCGTCGGGCTGGTAGACGTCGTCTCCCCATCCGTCGCCGCTGTTCACGGATACCTCCAGGTGGTGGGGCCGGGCCCGTTCCCACCGCGGTCGGCCGCGGTGCGGGCACAGGCTGCGTCCGGCGCGAAACGCGTGGTTCCCGGACGCTCCCCGAACCGGTGCCGCTCTCCAGACTTCCACCCCCCTTCGGCACCGCGCAACGGCAGGGAGCGCGGACGGGGCCGGAGGGCCCGGAGAGGTGGGCCGGAGCCGCGATGTGGCCGGTCGGCGGAGGGCACCGAGGCGGTCGGGGCCGTAGGGGCCGTGAGGGCCGCGGACCGTCCCACCGGCTCGGCGCACGGGCAGCGGGGTGCCGAAGAGCCGGGAGCCGCCGGTACCGAAGTACCGGCGGCTCCCGGCCCCGCACAGGTGGCCTCACCCGTGCCAGGACCTCCACAGCGCCGCGTACGCCCCGTCCGCCGCCACCAGCTCGTCGTGGCTGCCCAGCTCGCTGATGCGGCCATCCTCCACGACGGCGATGACGTCCGCGTCATGGGCGGTGTGCAGACGGTGGGCGATGGCGACGACGGTGCGGCCGTCGAGGACGCGGGCGAGGGACCGTTCCAGGTGCCGGGCCGCGCGCGGGTCGAGCAGGGACGTCGCCTCGTCGAGGACCAGCGTGTGCGGGTCGGCCAGCACCAGGCGGGCCAGCGCGATCTGCTGGGCCTGCGCCGGGGTGAGGGCCAGCCCGCCCGAGCCGACCTCGGTGTCCAGGCCCTCGTCGAGCGCGCGGGCCCAGCCGTCCGCGTCGACCGCGCCCAGCGCCGCCCACAGCTCGGCGTCGCCGGCGTCGGTCCGGGCGAGGAGCAGGTTGTCGCGGAGCGAGCCCACGAAGACGTGGTGCTCCTGGTTGACCAGGGCCACGTGGGAGCGGACCTGTTCGGCCGGCATCCGGGAGAGCTCGGCGCCGCCCAGGGTGATCCGGCCGTCCCGGGGTGCGTAGATCCCGGCGAGCAGCCGGCCCAGGGTGGACTTGCCCGCCCCGGACGGGCCGACCAGCGCGAGGCGGGTGCCGGGGGCGACGTCCAGGGACACCTTGCGCAGCACGTCCACGCCCTCCAGGTAGCCGAAGTGCACCCGGTCCGCGTGCACCTGGCGCCCGTCGGGGACCACCGAGGCGTCCCCGGTGTCCGGCTCGACGTCCCGGACGCCGACCAGGCGGGCCAGCGACACCTGGGCGACCTGCAACTCGTCGTACCAGCGCAGGATCAGCCCGACCGGGTCGACGAGCATCTGAGCGATCAGCGCACCGGTGGTGAGCTGACCGACGTCGATCCAGCCCTGGAGGACGAACACACCGCCGACCATCAGTACCGAGGAGAGGATCATCACGTGGGTGACGTTGATGAACGGGAAGAGCACCGACCGCAGCCAGAGCGTGTAGTTCTCCCAGGCGGTCCACTCCTTGATCCGGCGCTCCGACAGCTCGACGCGGCGCTCGCCCAGACGCTGGGCCTCGACGGTGCGCCCGGCGTCCACGGTCTCGGCGAGCGCGGCGGCGACGGCCGCGTAGCCGGCGGCCTCCGAGCGGTAGGCGGACGGGGCGCGCTTGAAGTACCAGCGGCACCCGATCACCAGCAGGGGCAGCGCGAGCAGCACGGCACCGGCCAGCGGGGGAGCGGTGACCACGAGCCCGCCCAGCAGCAGGACCACCCACACCACACCGATCGCCAGCTGGGGCACGGCCTCGCGCATCGCGTTGGCCAGCCGGTCGATGTCGGTCGTGATCCGGGAGAGCAGGTCGCCCGTGCCGGCGCGCTCCAGGACGCCCGGCGGCAGGCCGACCGACCGCACCAGGAAGTCCTCGCGCAGATCGGCCAGCATCTGCTCGCCGAGCATCGCGCCGCGCAACCGCACCTGCCGCACGAAGACGGCCTGCACGGCGAGCGCGAGCACGAACAGCCCGGCGGTCAGCTCCAGATGAAGGTCGCGGGCCTGCTCCGAGACGCGTTCCACGACCCCGCCGAGCAGCCACGGACCCACCATCGACGCCACCACGGACACCGTGTTGACGGCGACGAGGATCAGGAAGGCGCGGCGGTGCCGCCGGAACAGCTCGGTCACATAGGCGCGTACGGTCGAGGCGCTCCCGACGGGCAGGGTGTTCGCCGTCGTCGGGGCCGCCGGGTCGTACGCCGGTGGCGCCACGCCGATCATGCCGTCTCCTCGATCTCTTCCAGCACGCCCTTCCGGGCTGCCTCTTCGGCTTCTTCCTCGGTCTCGCGGGTCACGACCGCGCGGTACCGGGGTTCGGTGTGCACCAGCTCGCGGTGCACGCCCACCGCCACGACCTCGTCCTCGTGCACCAGCAGCACCCGGTCCGCGCGGTCCAGGAGCAGCGGCGAGGAGGTGAGGACGACGGTCGTACGGCCGGCGCGCAGGTTCCGCAGGCCTTCGGCGATACGGGCCTCGGTGTGCGAGTCGACGGCCGAGGTCGGCTCGTCCAGGACCAGCACCTCCGGGTCCGTGATCAGCGACCGGGCCAGCGCGAGCCGCTGGCGCTGGCCGCCCGACAGGGAGCGCCCGCGCTCGGTGATCCGGGCGTCCATCGGGTCCTCGGCGCCGAGCGAGCCCTGGACGAGCGCGGCCAGGACGTCCCCGCACTGGGCGGCCTCCAGGGCGTCCGCCGCGGCGACCTCGCCCGAGGCGGGCACGTCGAGGAGTTCGCGCAGCGTGCCGGAGAGCAGGACCGGGTCCTTGTCCTGGACGAGGACGGCGGTCCGGGCGGTGGTGAGCGGCAGGTCGTCCAGCGGTACCCCGCCCAGCAGCACGGAGGATCCCTGCTCGGCGGGGTGGCCGCCCAGCCGCTCGGCCAGTCGCCCCGCCGCGTCCGGGTCGCCGCACACCACGGCGGTGAGCCGGCCGGAGGGGGCGAGGAGTCCGGTCGCGGGGTCGTACAGGTCGCCGGACGGCACCTCCGCGGCGAGTGACCCCTCGGTGTCGGTGGCGCGCTCCAGCGACAGCACCCGCGCGGCGCGGCGGGCCGAGGGGCGCGAGAAGGAGTACGCCATGGCGATCTCCTCGAAGTGCCGCAGTGGATAGGTGAGGATCATGACCGAGCTGTAGGTGGCGACGAGCTCGCCGACGGTGATCCGGCCCTCGCGGGCCAGGTTGACGCCGTGCCAGACCACCGCGATCAGCAGCAGGCCCGGCAGCAGCACCTGGATCGCGGAGATCAACGCCCACATCCGGGCACTGCGCACGGCCGCGTGCCGCACTTCCTGGGAGGCGCGGCGGTAGCGGTCGAGGAAGAGTTCCTCGCCGCCGATGCCGCGCAGCACCCGCAGCCCGGCGACGGTGTCCGAGGCCAGCTCGGTGGCACGGCCGGCCTTCTCGCGCTGGAAGTCGGCGCGCCGGGTGGCCCGGGGCAGCAACGGCAGAACGGCGATCGCCAGCACGGGCAGACCCACGGCGACGACGACCCCGAGCGCCGGTTGGTAGATCACCAGGCCCACGGCGACGATCACGATGGTGAGCGCGGCGGCGGTGAACCGGGAGACCGCCTCCACGAACCAGCCGATCTTCTCGATGTCACCCGTGGAGACGGCCACGACCTCACCGGCCGAGACCCGGCGGGTCAGCGCCGAGCCCAGCGCCGCCGCCTTGCGGGCCAGCAGCTGCTGGACGCGGGCGGCGGCGGTGATCCAGTTGGTGATGGCGGTGCGGTGCAGGAAGGTGTCGCCGAGGGCACTGCCCGCGCAGCACAGGACCAGGAGCCCGCCCGCCTGCGCGAGCCGGGTTCCGGAGCGGTCGACGACGGCCTGGACGGCGAGGCCGACGCAGAACGGCAGGGCGGAGATGGACACGAAGTGCAGCAGTCCCCAGGAGAGGGACTTCAGCTGCCCGCCCAGCTGGTTCCGGAAGAGCCACCACAGGAATCTGGGACCCGAGCGCGCGTCCGGCACACCCGGGTCGGGATGGGGAAGGTCTTGAATCTGCATGACGGAGGACGTCCCAGTGGCTGGTGTCAGAGGGGTGGGGGGACCGCGGACGGCGGTAGCAAACCGTGAAAGGTTCGCGTCATTGCGTGGTCGGAGGCAACCGGTTTTCCTGGCACCATGGCGGGGTGCGCGGAGATGTACGGCATGTGGTGATCTGCGGAATGCTCCTGGCGGCCCTGACCGCCTGCGGAGGCTCCCCGAACCGTGCGGCGGCCCCTGCGGCGAAAGCCACCGGAGCCGGGCCGCAGGCCGACGGCCCCGCGCGACGCTCCACCCCGGCCACGGGCGACAGCCCGCACCACCCCGCCCCGGAGGCCGACGATCCCTCGCCCCGCGGTGTCCCGGGCGTCGGTGACCGCCTGCGACGCCGCATCCCCGCCGACTCCGGCCAGGTCGTCGTGGTCTACGGCGACGGCAAGGACGCACCCGGCTCCACGGTCGTCCTGTACGTGAAGCGGGGTTCCACCTGGGACCGCGTCCGGAGCTGGCCCGCGCACAACGGCAAGAAGGGCTGGACCGCGGACCACCACGAGGGCGACAGACGCAGCCCGGTCGGCGTGTTCACCCTCAGCGACGCGGGCGGTGTCCTCGCCGACCCCGGCGCCAAGCTCCCCTACACCCGCTCCGCCGCCTTCGCGGCCCCGCGCTGGTGGCCCCGGACCCACTGGCACGACTTCGACTACGTCATCGCCATCGACTACAACCGTCTCCCGGGCACCCCGCCGAACGACCCGACCCGCCCCGAGGGTGCGGGCAAGGGCGGGAGCATCTGGCTGCACATGGACCACGGCAGCGGTACGTCCGCCTGCGTCAGCCTGTCCAGAACGGCGATGGAGTACCTGCTCCGCACGCTCGACCCGGACCGGCATCCTGTGGTGGTCATGGGGGACAGGGCGGCCCTGGAGCGCTAGCCCTCGCGGGGGAGGCATCATTGCGGAGGGTGCCCAACTCGCCGTAGAACACCGGCCATGAAGAGACGGATCGTCATGTCCATGCTCGCCGGGGCGACCCTCCTGACGAGCACCCTCCTCGGAGCGGCCCCCGCCCGCTCGGCAGACCAGCCCGCCCGGTCGCCCGCGGTCTCCGCCTCATCGGCAGACTCGCCCGCCCGGTCGTCCGAGGTTTCCTCCCAAGTCTCCGACGTCCCGGCCGAGTTCGGCTCCGACTGGCACGACCCCCTCACGGCCGCCCCGCGCGTGGCCCGGCCCTCCGGCAAGGCCTGCCATGTCACGCTCGCCCAGGCGCAGTTCCGGGACTTCACGCCGTACAGGGGCACTTACGCCCCGCCGGAGGGCTGCGGCGACCGCTGGAGCAAGGTGGTCCTGCGGATGGACGGCAAGGTGAAGGGCCGTCAGTACGACCGCCTCGGCTATCTGCGCGTCGGCGGCGTCGAGGTCTTCCGTACGTCGACCCCGCAGCCGTCGCCCGACGGTATCCGGTGGTCGGTCGACAAGGACGTCACGCGCTACAGCGACACCTTCCGCGACCGCCAGGACGTGGAGATGCTCATCGGGAACGTCGTCGACGACACGTACACCGGCATCATCGACGTCAAGGTCACACTGACGTTCTACGCGGGCCGGCCCGCCGCCCAGGGGACGCCCGATCAGGTTCTCACCCTCACCGACGGCACCGTCACCACCCCGCGCAACAGCGAACGCGTCGTCGCCGAGGTCTACGCCACCGGCTCGGGCGGCGGCTGCGAGGAGTACTGGTATCTCACGGTGCCCGAGGAGGCGCCGTACTCCTGCAAGGGCGCGGGCGGCCCCTACCGCGAGGTGCAGATCACGGTCGACGGCCGACTCGCCGGAATCGCCGCGCCGTTCCCGCACGTGTGGACGGGCGGCTGGTCCAACCCCTTTCTCTGGTACGTGATCCCCGGACCGCGAGCCTTCGACGTCAAGCCGATCGAATACGACCTGACACCGTTCGCCGGACTCCTCAACGACGGCCGCCCGCACCGGATCGAGGTGGACGTCGTCGGCATCCCCGAGGGACAGACGGGCTGGAGCGCACCCGTGAACGTCCTCGTCTGGCAGGACGCCAAGAGGGCGCACGTCACCGGTGAGTTGACCCGCCACTCGGTCGGCGAGCCGATCAACTCCTCGACCTACACGCCCGGTTCGGAGCACCGCCTGGACACGGAGGGTGCGCACCGGCTCACCGTCGCCGGGTATGTCGACACCTCGCACGGCCGGGTGACCACCACCGTCCGCCGGTCCCTGGCCAACAGCTCCACGCACCGCTGGACCGACGGCGAGAACGTCGACGCCCTCGCCGCGACCTGGACGGACCGCGAGTCGGTCACCGTCGACGGGCGCGGCCCGGCCCGCACGACGCGCACGGAGCGGACGTACACCATGGACGGCACCACCACGCTCGGCGGTGACGACCGGCTGCGGACCGTGCTGACCCTCGGTGACCGAGCCGCCGTCGCCACCGTGCGCGCCGGGCGTCGGACGGCGTGGTCACGGCTCGACGACACCTACACCGGCGACGCCACCTGGACCGTGAACGTCCCGCGCGATCAGCGGCACGCGGTCGGCACGACGCGCGAGCATTACCGGCTCCACGGCTCGGACGGCTGCTACGACCGGTCCCTGACCAGCGTCCAGGGGGTGCTCACGGAGGATCGCGAGGGCTGCTGAGAGCAGTTGTGTGTGCGCCGCGTCACTCAGGGATGGATTTACGCGGGGGAAACACGGCGGTCTCATACGCGATCAACGGCACGTCCAAAGTGATCGCCACGGAAGCCGACTTCCGTATGGCAGAAGTCCCCGTCCGTCCTTCTGTGTGCCGACGTCCCCCACTAGGAGTGCCCGTGCCGCCGTCCGTCCCGTCCCTGCCGCGACGCGTCGCACGCATACTGCGTACCTCACTCTTCGCCCAGGTCGCCGTCGCCCTGGTCCTCGGCGTCGTGGTCGGAAAGCTGTGGCCCGACGTCGCCTCCGACCTCCAGCCGCTCGGCGACGGCTTCACCCGGCTCATCAAGACGATCATCTCGCCGCTCGTGTTCTGCGTGGTCGTCGTCGGGATCGCCAAGGCCGGCGACCTCAAGGCCTTCGGCCGGATCGGCCTCAAAGCGCTGATCTGGTTCGAGGTCGCCAGCACGCTCGCCCTGCTCATCGGCCTGCTCGCCGCCAACGTCGTCCAGCCCGGCTCGGGGATGCATGTCGACCCGTCGACGCTGGACGCGTCGGCGGTCGACGCGAAGACGGGCGGCGGCTCACTGCCGTCGACGACCGAGTTCGTCCTCAACGCGATCCCGACCAGTTTCATCGGCGCCTTCGCCGAGAACGAGCTGCTCCAAGTCCTCATCCTGGCCTGCCTGGTGGGTGCCGCGCTGCTCCACCTCGGCCACACCAAGGTGCCGCGGGTCCTGCCCGCCGTCGAGCAGGCGCAGGAGATCATCTTCGCGGTCGTCGGCTTCATCATGCGCCTCGCCCCCCTCGCCGTGTTCGGCGCGATGGCGGTCCTCATCGGCCAGTACGGCCTCGGCGTCATCGAGACCTACGCCAAGCTGATCGTCCTGTGCTACGCGGCGGCGGCCCTGTTCATCGTCCTGCTCTCCGTCGCCCTGAAGGCGGTCACCGGGCTCAGCCTCTGGAAGTTCCTGCGCTACATCCGCGAGGAGATGCTGCTCGCCCTCGGGACCGCCTCCACCGAGTCGGTCATGCCGCGGGTCATGCAGAAACTGCGCAGGGCGGGTGCCCGGGAGGACGCCGTGGGCCTGGTGCTGCCGACCGGGTACTCCTTCAACCTCGACGGCGCCTCGCTCTACCTGTCCATCGGCACGCTGTTCATCGCCCAGGCCGTCGGTGTCGACCTCACCCTCGGTCAGCAGATCACCGTGATCCTCGTGCTGATGCTGACCAGCAAGGGCATGGCCGGCATCCCCGGTTCGGCCTTCCTCGCCCTCTCCGCGACCGCCTCCTCGCTGGGCGCGATCCCGGCCGGCGCCGTCGCCCTGCTGCTCGGGGTGGACCGCATCATGGACTCGATGCGTGTCGTGACCAACCTGCTCGGCAACTGCGTCGCCGTCTTCGCGGTGTCCCGCTGGGAGGGCGCGCTGGACCTCGACCGGGCGAGGAGGGTGCTGGACGGGGGGCCTTTCGAGGGCGAGGCCGCCGAGTCCGGGCATGAGGCCGAGTTTGGGCCTGAGTCCAAGTCCGAGGCCGAGTTCAACCCGGAGCCCGAGCCCGGAGAGACGGCGGCACACGTCGACGCCGTATCCGCGCGGAAGACCGACGCCGTACCCACGCAGAAGACCAAGGAGACGGCCTCCGAGGCCAGTTGACCGTCCCGGAGGAGGGGGCGGCGGTCACCCACGGGGTGACCGCCGCCCCCTCCTCCGTTCAGCAGCGGACACCCGCGAGGCGTCCCGCCCCGGGCTCAGCAGTGCCGCCCGTCCGTCGCCCCGGCGTCCGCCGGCACCCCGCCCGCCGGCATCCCACCCACCGGCGCCCCGTCCACCAGCGTGTCCAGCAACCCCCCCAGCACCTCGCGCTGTTCCTCCGTCAGCGGCGCCAGGATCTCCGCCGCGGCCGAGCGCCGAGCGCCCCGCAGGGCGCCCAGCGCCTTGTGCCCGTCGTCCGTGAGCTCGATCCGGATCACCCGCCGGTTCGTCGGGTCCGGCACCCGCCGCACCTTGCCGCTCGCCTCGAGCCCGTCGACCAGCGAGGTCACCGCGCGCGGCACCACTTCCAGCCGCTCGGCGAGGTCCGCCATCCGCGGCGGCGAGCCGTAGTGCGCGAGCGTGCGCAGCAGCCGCGACTGCGCGGGCGTGACGCCCAGTCCGCTCTGCTCGATGTGCCGCTTCTGGATGCGGTGCACACGTCGAGTGAACCGGAGCAGCTGCTCGGCGAGCGGGCCGTCGGGATCGGGGGTGGTCATGCGGGAACAATATCAGGATGATGTGCATTGTGAGCATAGGTAACAATGGGCTAGGGTCCCCGAAGCCCGGGCACCCGCGGTCCGGCACCCGGGCACCCCGCGCCCCCGCGTCCCACGCCCTCGCAGCCCCGATGAGCCTCCGAAGGAGCCCATGCACCCCGACAACGACCCCACCTGGACACCGTCCGGCGACTCCGCGGAGCAGCCCCGGCAGGTGCGCCGCATCCTGAGACTCTTCCACCCTTACCGCAGCCGCCTCGCCGTCGTCGGCCTCCTGGTCGGCGCAGCCTCCCTCGTCTCCGTCGCCACGCCCTTCCTGCTCAAGGAGACGCTGGACGTCGCGATCCCCGAGGGCCGCACCGGACTGCTCAGTCTGCTGGCGCTCGGCATGGTCCTCAGCGCCGTACTGACCAGCGTCTTCGGCGTCCTGCAGACCCTGATCTCCACCACCGTCGGCCAGCGCGTCATGCACGACCTGCGCACCGCCGTCTACGACCGCCTCCAGCGGATGTCGCTGGCGTTCTTCACCCGCACCCGCACCGGCGAGGTCCAGTCCCGCATCGCCAACGACATCGGCGGCATGCAGGCGACGGTCACCTCCACCGCCACCTCGCTGGTCTCCAACGCCACCAGCGTCGTCGCCACCATCGTCGCGATGATCGCCCTCGACTGGCGCCTGACCGTCGTCTCGCTCCTGCTGCTGCCGGTGTTCGTGTGGATCAGCCGCCGCGTCGGCAACGAACGCAAGAAGATCACCACGCAGCGCCAGAAGCAGATGGCCGCGATGGCGGCCACGGTCACCGAGTCGCTGTCGGTCAGCGGCATCCTGCTGGGCCGCACGATGGGTCGCTCCGACTCGCTCACCCGGTCCTTCTCGGACGAGTCCGAGCGCCTGGTCGACCTCGAGGTGCGCTCCAACATGGCCGGCCGCTGGCGGATGGCCGTCATCACGATCGTCATGGCCGCCATGCCCGCCGTCATCTACTGGACCGCGGGTCTCGCCCTCCAGACGGGCGGCCCGGAGGTCTCGATCGGCACGATCGTCGCCTTCGTCTCGCTCCAGCAGGGCCTGTTCCGCCCGGCGGTGAGCCTGCTCGGCACCGGCGTCCAGATCCAGGCCTCGCTCGCGCTGTTCCAGCGCATCTTCGAGTACCTCGACCTGCCGATAGACATCACCGAGCGCCCGAACCCGGTCCACCTCGACGCCGTCAAGGGCGAGGTCCGCTTCGAGGGAGTGGAGTTCCGCTACGACGACGAGGGCACCCCGATCCTCGACGGCATCGACATCACCGTCCCCGCCGGCGGCAGCCTCGCGGTCGTCGGTCCGACCGGCGCCGGGAAGTCGACGCTCGGCCATCTCGTCCCGCGCCTGTACGACGTGAGCGCCGGTCGTGTCACCCTCGACGGCGTCGACGTCCGGGACCTCGACTTCGACACGCTCGCCCGCGCGGTCGGCGTGGTCTCCCAGGAGACGTACCTCTTCCACGCCTCGGTCGCCGACAACCTGCGCTTCGCCAAGCCCGACGCCACCGACGAGGAACTGCACGCGGCGGCGCGGGCGGCCCAGATCCACGAGCACATCGCGGGCCTTCCCGACGGCTACGACACGGTCGTCGGCGAGCGCGGCCACCGCTTCTCCGGTGGCGAGAAGCAGCGCCTGGCCATCGCCCGTACGATCCTGCGCGACCCGCCCGTCCTCATCCTCGACGAGGCGACCAGCGCCCTGGACACCCGTACCGAGGCGGCCGTGCAGAAGGCCATCGACACCCTGTCCGCCGACCGCACCACGCTGACCATCGCGCACCGCCTGTCCACCGTCCGCGACGCCGACCAGATCGTGGTCCTGGACTCCGGGACCGTGGCCGAGCGCGGCACGCACGAGGAACTGCTGGAGAAGGGCGGACGGTACGCGGCCCTCGTACGCCGGGATGCTCAACTGGAACCGACAAGCTGAAGATATGCCGGGTTTGTAACGATATGGGGGTTACCGTGCCCGCATGTACCAGAACACTCCGTCACGGAGCTCGATTCGACTGACCCGCCGGGGCCGCCTCGTCCTCATCGCGACCGGGGCCGTCGTGGCCGGCACCGCCGTGGCGGTGCCGCTGCTGAGCCTGGGCAGCGACGAGGACGCCAAGCCCACCTCGCTGGTGGTCCCCGAGGGCTGGCGCGCGAGCCAGGTCTACGCGGCCGTCGACAAGGCGCTCGCCCGCCCCGCCGGCACCACGAAGAAGGCTCTCGCCAAGGCAACCCTGAGACTGCCGAACGACGCCGAGGGCAACCCGGAGGGCTATCTCTTCCCGGCGACGTATCCGCTGGACGAGAAGTCCACGCCGGAGTCCCTGCTGTCGTTCATGGTCAACACGGCGAACCAGAAGTTCAACGGCGCGCCGATCGCCGCCGGTGCCCAGCGCAACGCGATGAACGTCTACCAGGCCGTCACCATTGCCAGCATCGTCCAGGCCGAGGCCGCCACCAAGGCCGACATGGGCAAGGTGGCCCGGGTCATCTTCAACCGCCTGGAGCGCGGCATGCCGCTGCAGATGGACTCCACCCTCAACTACGCGCTGAACCGCTCCACGTTGAGGACCACCGAGGCCGACACCCGGATCGACAGCCCCTACAACTCGTACCAGCGCATGGGCCTGCCGCCCACGCCGATCGCCAACCCGGGCGAGGACGCCGTGCGCGCGGCGATCACCCCGACGCCGGGTGACTGGCTGTACTTCGTCACCGTCAAGCCGGGCGACACCCGCTTCACGGCGAGCTACGAGGAGCATCTGCGCAACGTGGCCGAGTTCAACGCCCAGCACAAGAGCGGCGGTTCACAGACCCCGCAGTCCTCGGCGCCCGCACAGAAGGCCCAGCAGCCGAAGCCGTGACCGGCGGGACGTCAGACGGTGACCGCTTCCCCCGCGAGCAGCCGTCTGATGTCCCGCACCGCCGTCCGGCCCGCCCGGTTGGCGCCGATGGTGCTGGCCGACGGGCCGTAGCCGACGAGATGGACGCGTGGGTCGGCGACCGCGCGCGTCCCCTCGACCCGGATGCCGCCCCCCGGCTCGCGCAGCCGCAGCGGCGCCAGATGGTCGATCGAGGGGCGGAAGCCGGTCGCCCACAGGATGACGTCGGCGGCCACCCGCCGTCCATCATCCCACTCCACCCCGTCCGGGGTGATCCGGTCGAACATGGGCTGCCGGTCGAGGACCCCGTCCGCGAGGCCCTGCCGGATGGCGTCGTTCAGCGGCAGCCCGGTCACCGACACCACGCTCCGCGGCGGCAGCCCCTGCCGTACCCGCTCCTCGACGAGCGCGACCGCGGCCCGGCCCACCTCCTCGGTGAACTCGCCCTCGCGGAAGACGGGCGGCCGCCGGGTCACCCAGGTCGTGGCGGCGGCGTACGGGGCGATCTCCAGCAGATGCTGGGTGCCCGACGCGCCCCCGCCGACCACGATCACGCGCTGCCCGGCGAACATCTCGGGCCCCGGGTACCGGGCCGTGTGCAGCTGCCGTCCCCGGAACGTCTCCTGGCCCGGATAGCGCGGCCAGAAGGGCCGGTCCCAGGTGCCGGTGGCGTTGATCAGCGCCCGGGTCGCCCAGGTCCCGGCCGAGGTCTCGACGAGCAGCCGCCCGTCCGCGCCCTCCCGGACCGCCCGCACGTCGACGGGCCGCCGCACCCGCAGGTCGAAGGTGCGCTCGTACGCCGCGAAGTACTCGGAGATCACCGCCGAGGACGGCCGCGCGGGATCGGCGCCGGTCAGCTCCATGCCCGGCAGGGAGTGCATGCCGTGGACCTTGCCGTACGTCAGTGAGGGCCACCGGAACTGCCAGGCGCCGCCCGCGCCGGGGGAGTGGTCCAGCACGACGAAGTCCCGCTCGGGCTCGAAACCAGTCCGGCGCAGGTGAAAGGCGCTGGAAAGACCGGCCTGACCAGCGCCTATGACGACGACCTCGGTGTTGTTCACCTTTCTACCAACGGCGCCGGGGTCGCGGATCTTCCCGTCAGCCCTCGCCGCGCCCCGGGGTCGTCGACGGGGGCAGGCCGCCGTTGAACCGGGTGTCCACGAAGTCGGCGAAGTCGACCTTGCGCGGGATCAGCTTGAGCGCGGTGAACGTGTCGGCGATCTCCTGTTCGGAGGCGATGAGCGGCTGGTCGACCGCGACCGAGATCCGGGAGGCGTTCGTCCGCTTCACCGAGGCCAGCGCGACCTCGTACGGCAGCCCCGTGTCCTTCGCCCAGACCTCGGCCCACTCCTTCTGATGGTCGTACACCCACGCCGTGGCGCGCCGCAGCCGCTCCAGATAGTCCTTGATCGCGGCGGCCTTCTCCTTGTCCGCCAGCGCGTCCGGCGCCGCCACCTGGAAGGTCAGACCGTTGGTGACACCCTCGCCGGTGGTCAGGACGCGGCCCTGTTTCGCCTGGAGGATCTGCGAGGTGTACGGGTCCCAGACGGCCCACGCGTCGACCTTGCCGGAGGTGAACGCGGCCAGCGCGTCGGCCGGCTGAAGGTACTTGACCTTGACGTCACCGAGACCGAGCCCGGCCTTCTTCAGGGAGGCGACCAACTGGTAGTTGGCGGAGGAACCCTGCGCCACCGCCACCGACTTGCCCTTGAGCTGCTCGGGCGAGGTCAGCTTCGAGTCGTTCGGCACGAGGATGGCGTCGCCCTTGGACGTGCCGTGGAAGGCGGCCACGACCTTGATCTTCGAGCCGGCGCCGGCCGCGAACACCGGCGGGGTGTTGCCGACACCGCCGATGTCGACCGCCTTGGCGTTGACGGCCTCCAGGAGAGGTGGGCCCGAGGTGAACGTCGACCACTTGATCTTGTAGTCGAGGTTCTTCAGTTCGCCCGCCGCCCGCAGGACGGCCTCCGAACCGCCCTTCTGGTCACCCACGTCGAGCGTGAGGGAGCCCTCCCCGTCCGTGTCGGACCCCGAGCCGGCCGAGGCGCTGCCGCCGCAGGCGGTGAGCAGGAGGGCGAGGGGAAGGAGCAGGGCGGCGGGGGCGAGGCGTCGGCGCATGGGAAGGTCCGTTTCTGTGCTGGTGCTTGAGGGTGGGGAGGGTCAGGCGGCTTCGGCGGCCGTGTCGACGCCGAGACGTTCCAGGAGGCCGGCGCGCAGCTCCGCGAACCGCGGGTCGCCGATGTCGCGCGGGCGGGGCAGGTCGACGCGCTGCTCGTGGGCGATGACCCCGTCGTCCATCACGAGGACCCGGTCGGCGAGCAGGACGGCTTCCTCCACGTCGTGCGTGACGAGCAGGACCGCGCAGCCGCGGCGCTGCCACAACTCGCCCACCAGCCGCTGGGCCTTGATCCGGGTGAGCGCGTCGAGTGCCCCGAACGGTTCGTCCAGGAGCAGCAGATCGGGCTCGCGCACCAACGCCCGTGCCAGCGAGGCGCGTTGGGCCTCGCCGCCAGAGAGGGTCTTGGGCCAGGCGTCCGAACGGTGGCTCAGCCCGACCTCCTCCAGGGCCTGGTCGGCGACGGTGCGCGCGGGCTTGCCGGGCAGGCCGAGCAGGACGTTGCGCCACACCTTCTTCCAGGGCATCAGCCGGGGTGCCTGGAAGGCGACGGCCTTGCGGCGCGGTACCAGGACGGTGCCCTCGATGTCCCGGTCGAGGCCGGCGAGGATCCGCAGCAGGGTGGACTTGCCGCAGCCGCTGCGGCCGAGGAGGGCGACGAACTCGCCCTGCCGCACGTCTAGTCGGAGGTCGTCGATGACGGCGCGGCCGTCGAAGGAGCGGGTCAGCCCCTCGACCCGGACCGCGGGCGCGGTGCGGGGCGCCGTGGGCGCCTCCGCCTCTCGGGAGGTCACCGGCCGGTGAACGTCGGTCGCCATTGCAGCAGCAGCCTTTCGAGGGAACGGACGACGAAGTCGGCCAGCAGGCCGAGGAAGGCGTAGACGATCAGGCAGACCACGATCACGTCGGTGCGCAGGAAGTCCCGCGCCTGCACCATGAGGAACCCGATCCCGGAGTCCGCGTTGACCTGCTCGGCGAAGACCAGCGCCAGCCAGGCGATGCCGAGCGAGTAGCGCAGGCCGGTCAGGGCGCCGGGCAGCGCCCCCGGCAGGACGACGTGCCGCACCAGCCCCCACCGCGACAGACCGAGGGACTCGCCGGCCTCGATCAACTGGGCGTCCACGCCCCGGATTCCGGCGTAGACGTTGAGGTAGAGCGGGAAGGTCACGCCGAGCGTGATGATGGCGATCTTGGGTGCCTCGCCGATGCCGAACCAGATGATGAACAGCGGGATGAGGCCGACGAACGGAACGGTCCGCAGCATCTGGACGGGGGCGTCGACGAGATCCTCGCCGATCCTGAACAGCCCCGAGACCAGGGCGAGTCCGGTGCCGACGAGGGTGCCGAGCAGCAGGCCGGCCGCGACGCGCTGGAGGGAGGTGGCCATCGCGGAGCCCAGCGAGCCGTCACCGATCAGATCGCCGCCGACCTGCGCGATGCGGCCCGGCGAGGCGAGCACATCGGCGGTCAACACACCGGTGGTGCTGAGGAGTTGCCACAAGGCCAACAGCAGCACCGGGCCGGTGGCGCGGCGCAGCCAGCGGGGTACGCGGGTGCGGCGGGTGGAGCTGGGCAGGATCGGTTCGAGAGCGAGAGATGTCTCGGGCGACTTGGATATACCCGAAATGTCGGACGTCAGGGAGTCGGGTGGGGCATGGCTGATGCTCATGGGTGCTCCACGGGGGAGAGCGGGCCTGGGGGAGGGTGTGCGTCGGCACCGTCACGTCATGAGGGACGTACGGGTACGGGTGGTGCCAGTGAAGAGGGGGAGGAAGGCGTCAGCGGCCGCGGCGACACGCGGCGGAGGCCACCCGCAGCAGGTCGATGTGACCGCGCGTGGTGAGCAGGGCTGAACGCAACATGCGGCCGAACCTAGCCAGATGGCGTGGCCATGGTCAACGGTGTCTCGCGGAGTGGACCGGCCATCTCGCCCGCCGGGCGGCCGGTCCTCCGTGACGCCGTCCGTATGGGCGAGGATGGACGCATGTCAGATGCATTCACCACCCGGGTCCTGAACGTCACCTCCGGCTCGGCGGAGCGGGTCGTCGACCTCACCGCCGACTGCGAGGCCTTCCTGCGGGAGGCGGCCGCCGGTCGCGACGGCCTCCTCAACATCTTCGTGCCCCACGCCACCGCGGGCATCGCGATCATCGAGACGGGCGCCGGCAGTGACAACGACCTCCTCGCCGCCCTGCACACCCTCCTGCCGGCCGACGACCGCTGGCAGCACCGTCACGGCAGCCCCGGGCACGGCCGCGACCACGTCCTGCCCGCGTTCGTCCCGCCGCACGCGACCCTGCCGGTGGTGGAGGGCCGCCTGGAGCTGGGCACGTGGCAGTCGGTGTGTCTGGTGGACACCAACCGCGACAACCCGGACCGTCGAGTCCGGCTGTCCTTCCTCGGCTGAGAGTCGTGTGGTGACGCCCCGTCAGTAGACGGCCACGCCGTACGCGTCGAGCGCCTCCTGGATCGGCTGGAAGAAGGAGGTGCCGCCCGAGGTGCAGTTGCCGGAGCCGCCGGAGAGGATGCCGAGGACCTTGTCGCCCGCGTAGAGGGGGCCGCCGCTGTCGCCCGGCTCGGCGCAGATGTTGGTCTGGATCAGCCCGTACACGATGGTGCCGCCCGCGTAGTTGACGGTGACGTTCAGTGCGGTGACGCGGCCGCAGCGGACGCCGGTGGTGGCTCCCCGGCGGCAGACGCTCTGGCCGACGTACGCGGTCGCGGTGCCGGTGACGTCGACGGTTCCGATGGTGCCGGGACGGGGCACGGCCGGGTTGGCGTACTGGACGACGCCGAAGTCGTTCGAGGGGAAGCTGGTGGCCGTGGTGGGCCCGATCACCGTGCTCATACCGGAGTTGGCGTACCAGGTGGAGGCGCCCTCGGTGCAGTGGCCAGCGGTGACGAAGTAGTACGTGGAGCCGCTGCGCACGTTGACGCCGGCCGAGCAGCGCCGACCGCCGGTGTAGACGCCGTCACCGCCCGACAGCAGGGTGCGCAGGTGGCCGTCGAGCCGTCGCACGGTCGCGGAGGCTCCGGCGGCTCGCCGGAGGTCGGCCAGGTGCGCGTCCGTGACGGTGGAGTCGGCGAGGATCCGCAGCTGTCCGGTGCGCTCGTCGACGGCCCAGCTCGTCCCGGGGACGCCCAGGGACTCCACGGCCGCGGTCGCGTCGGACACCGGGGCGGCGGTCAGGGGGGTGGCCGCGGCCGTGGGGGCGGCGAGAGCGGCCGCCGTCAGCAGGCTCAGCAGGGCGGCGATCAGCCGGGGGCGGCGGGTGTCGGTACGGCGTGCTCTGATCACGGAAGGCTCCCGAGGTCGTGGGCCGGGTCCGGGATGCGCCCACGTCGACATCGGGCGCGCGGTGCTTCGGTGCGGTGGTGCCGGGGTGTCGACCCCGGTCGTGCCGGGGTGCCGAGCGTGGTCATGCCGTGGTGCCGAGCGTGGTCGTGCCGTGGTGGCGAGCGTGGCGGTGCCGGGGCGTCGACCCCGATCGTGCCGGGGTGCCGAGCGTGGCGGTGCCGGGTGTCGAGCGCTGTGTGCCGTGGTGGGGATACCTCAGTGTGCCCGGCCGGGACCAGCCGCGGGTAGACGGCCTTCAGCCGAAGGGCAGCGTGGGGTGGGCCGGCAGGCGACTCACCCCACGCCCGGTCACGTCACCTCAGCGCGAGGCCCCGGTACCGGCCTGCCGTACGAGCCGCCACTCCTGCGAGCCGTCCGCGACGGTGTTCTGGAGGGTCAGTGGCGCCCCCGGAGACGTGCCCGTCAGGTAGAGGTCCGTGTTTCTGGCGGCCTGGAGCCGGTAGTAGCCGTCGCCGGTCCCGACGAGGTTCCAGCTGCCGGTCGTGCTGTCGTCGACCCACTGCCCGACGCGCTGGCCGACGGTGGCGTTCCCCGTCCAGATAGCCGCCGCCCGGCCGCCGGACCTGTTCAGCAGGGTCGTGCCGCCGCCCGGCTCGGTCACCACGTGCCAGTACTGGGTGTCCGTGTCCGTGGCCGAACCGGCCTTCTCCAGGACGACGTCGGGCACGTCGCCGTTGCCGATGTTGGCGTCGTTGGTCCTGCTCCCCGTGCCGATCACCTGCCCGGTCTTTCGGTTCACGACCTGGTAGTACGCGCCGGCCGAGCGGCCGAGGTCCACCTCGGCGAAGGCGATCGTCGACGTGCCCTGGTTGTTGAGGATCGAGACCCGTCCGGTGCCCCGCACGTACTGGAGGTTGCGGCTGTAGCCGGCCGGTGAGGTGGTCTGGTACTCGGTCCAGACACCGTCGACGCGTCCGCCGGCGTTCACCCACACATTGCCGCTGCCGGCCGCGTTGTAGACGAGCCGCCCGTCCGGCAACCGGATGATCACCGGGCTGCCGTTCACCGCGAGGGGGCGTGAACCGGCGGTCACCGGCAGCGAGGTGACGGGATGGCCCGCCGAACCGGCGTAGAACGTGAGCGGGTTGTCGGCGACCGCGTAACGCGTGTTGGTCCCGCCGCCCCAGTACTCGTACGTCAGCAGCCACTTGCCGTCCGTCGTCGGTACGACGTTGGTCATGCCCGGCCGGCCGCCGCCGATCTCCGTCTTGCCACCGCCCATGTCCTGGGTCAGGCCGGCGACGTCGACGACGGGCCCGCTCCAGCGTGCGCTGCGGCCGTCCCAGGTGCGGTGGACCAGGATCTGACCGTGCGAGTCGGGGGCGGTGTCGTTGGCGGGGTCGAGGACGGGGGCGCCGGTGGCCGGGTCGAAGCCGGTGTAGTCGTTCTCGTCGGAGTAGTAGCAGACGAGCTTGCCGCCGTGGACCATCAGGTACGGCTCCCACACGGGGTCCACCTGCCGGTGCCTGTTGGCGGCCGCGATGTTCTGGCCGACCGCGCCCGCGCTGCCGCCCTGCCAGCCGCCGGTTGCGACGATGTCGAGGACCTTCCAGGTGGCGCCCTGGTCGGTGCTGGAGTACAGGGCGATGGCCAGGTTCTCGCGGTCACCGTCGTTGGACGGCGTCCAGCCGGGGTCGGCCGCCTTGTGCTCCCTGTAGTACTGGTCGTCCCCCGACACCACACTCGCCAGCAGCAGGGTGCCCCGCCTCAGGGCGCCGACGTCCTGCGGGAGGGCGTACAGATACGGGTTCGTCCAATTGCTCGTGTACTTGGCGTACTTGGGGTCCCTGGAGAGGTGGGCCGGAGCCTTCACCTCGGACAGGGGCTGCCAGGACGTGCCGTGGTCGTCGCTCTTGTAGACCGGCAGGGTCTCCCCGTCGGCGCTGCCCGTCGCCGGTACGACGGTGGCCTTTTCGAACGACGCGACCAGCCGCCCGCTCGGCAACTGCGCCGACTTCGGGTACACCGCGCAGTTGGACCGGCCCTTCAGGCAGGGCTCGTCGCCGAGTTGGTAGAGGATGCCGCCCGTCGGGTTGTAGGCATGGGCGCCGGCCATGGGCACCGCCGCCATCGCGAGTGCGGCGGCGAACACGCCCAGTCGTCTTCTGTTCGGCATCAGTTCTCTCCCTCGGTGACGAAAACGCGGACGTCCCAGGCGCCGAGCTCCACCGCGCCGCCCGCGGGGACCCGGCTGCCGTCCAGCACGTCGGTCAGATCCACCGGGGCCTCGACACCTCGCGGTTCCCAGCTCCAGTTGTGGACCACGTGGACGCGGCGCCCGTCGGGGGCGGTGCCGGTCGTCGCGGTGACCGGCTGCGGCAGGTCCCGCCAGCGTGTCTCCGGCGCCAGCCACTCGGCCAGGGCCCGGGCGAGACCACGGCCCGGCACCGTGCCGACACAGGTGATCCGGCCCTCGCCGTGCCGGCGCGTGGTGACGGCCGGCCAGCGGCCGAAGTGGGGATGGTCGTACGTGACGAGCACGTCGGCGTCGGTGACGGTCAGACCGTCGGCCCAGCGGGTGGCGGTGGCGTGCTCCGGCACACGCAGCGCGCTCTCGGGCACGGCACGCACGAGGAGGGCCTGCCGCAGGTCGCTGAACTCGTCGTAGGTGACCCCGGCGGCTTCCGCCAGTCGCCCCGGTGCCGGTTCGCGGCGGGCCCGTGCCTCGTGGTCGGCGTAGCCGGTCCGCGGGCCCAGCACCAGGTGACCGCCCGCCTCGGCGTACGCGGCGAACCAGTCGAGGGTCGAGTCGGCGGCCAGGTACAGCGCCGGGACGACGAGGACCGGGTGGCGGGAGACGGCCTCCCGCGGCGAGAGCCCCTCCCGTTCGCCCCGCGGGTCGTGCAGCTGCCGGGCGTGCACCAGGCGCACCTGGCGGCCGGCGTCGAAGGCGCCCCGGTAGAAGGGGTCCAGGATGCGGTGGTAGGCGGCCGGGTCCGGGTCGCCGTCCGGCGTGGCCAACGGCGGGTACTTCTGCATCAGCCACTTGCTCGGCGTCGAGTACACCAGCTTGATGTCGGCGTCCGGTTCGAGCCCGGCGACCAGCGCCCCCGCCGTCTCGAACTCGGCGCCCAGCCGCGCCAGTTCGGCATACGTGCGTCCCGGGCGCCCGGTGTGCGGGAGGACGCCGCCCCAGTAGGTCTCGGCGCCGAAGTGCAGGGTGTGCCAGTGCCAGTACTCGATCATCCGGGCGCCGCGTGCCACGAGCGCCCAGGCGGCCTGGCGCCACTGGCCGTCGTAGGCGGGCCGGTTGTGCCACGGCTCGCCGATGGAACCGGCGTTGGTCTCGGTGACCAGGAACGGCTCCTGGCGCGAGGAGAACATCCAGTCGGCGGTCTGGTACAGGGCCCACACACCCGTGGTCCGCCAGATCTGCTCGTGCCCCTCGGGTGTGGGGTCGGGCAGCAGCAAGCCGTCCTGCATCTCGTAGTACGGGTTGCCGGAGGCGATGTCGAGGCGGTCGCTCAGCTCGTCGTCCTCCACCGCCGGGCGGGTGTAGGAGATACAGGTGGTGACGAACTGCCCGGGGCTCGCGTACTCACGGACGATGTCCGCCTGCCAGCCGATGAACTCGGTGACCTGGCGGGCCTGGAACTCCCGCCAGGCGACGTCGTACTGGGGCTGCGCGTTGCCGTCGGGCGTCCACAGGTCGGCCCAGGTGGACAGCCGGTGGGACCAGTAGACCAGGCCCCACTCGCGGTTGAGGGTCTCGACGTCGCCGTACCGGTCCCGGAGATGGTCCACGAACCGCTGGAACACCCCGTGGTTGTGCAGGAGTTCGTTGCCGGGCTCGTTGTCGACCTGGAAGCCGATGACCGCCGGATGGTCCGCGTACCGGGCGACGATCCGCCGGATCACCCGCTCGGCGTGGAAACGGAACGCGGGGTGGGTGAAGTCGACCTCCTGCCGGGCGCCCCAGCCGATGCGCTCGCCGGTGCGCCGCTCGCCCGTGATCTCGGGGTACTGGCGGGCGAGCCACGGCGGCACGGCGTACGTCGGCGTGCCGAGGACGACGGAGATGCCGCGCTCGTGGGCGCCGTCCAACACCGGTCGCAGCCAGTCGAGTGCGAAGCGGCCGTTCTCCGGTTCCCAGGTCGACCAGACCGACTCCCCGACACGGATGACACTCACATGGGCGTCCACCATGAGGTCGAGGTCGGTCTTGAGGCGTTCGTCGGGCCGTTCGTGCGGCTGGTACTCGTGGTAGTACGCGGCACCGAACAGGACGCGGGCGGGCAGGTCCGCCATGAAGGAACCTCCATGAGGTCAGGGGGAGTTCGAGTTCCGTACGAGGTCACTGCTTGACGCCGCCGGTGGCCAGGCCGCTCTGCCAGTACCGCTGGAGCAGCAGGAAGGCCGCGACGAGCGGGAGGATCGAGATCAGCGAGCCGGTGACGACGAGCGCGACCATGTCGCTGCTGGCGCCCGCACCGCCGTTCTGCGCCTGCGCCGCCCAGGACGACAGGCCGACGGTGATCGGGTAGAGGCTGGTGTCGTTGAGCATGATCAGCGGCAGGAAGTAGTTGTTCCAGGTCGCCACCAGCGTGAACAGCAGCACGGTCACCAGTCCCGGCGCCAGCAGGCGCAGTGCGATCCGGAAGAAGATCCGCGCCTCGCCCGCGCCGTCGATCCGGGCGGCCTCCAGGAGGCTGTCCGGAATGGCGTCGGCCGCGTAGACGCGCATCAGGTACAGGCCGAACGGGTTGACCAGCGAAGGCAGGATGATCGCCCACGGGGTGTTCACCAGGCCCGCCTTCGCGAAGAGCAGATACGTCGGGATCGCCAACGCGGTGGTCGGCACCATCACGGCGCCCAGGACCAGGTTGAAGGCCAACCGGTCGCCGCGGAAGCGGAACTTGGCGAACCCGTAGCCCCCGGCGGCGGCGAGCAGCGCCGCCCCGACCGCGCTGACGACGGCGTACAGCACCGTGTTGAGCAGCCAGCGCACGAAGACGCCGTCGTCCTGGGTGAAGGTCTCCTGGATGTTCGTCAGCAGCTGCGGGGAGCGCGAGAACCACAGGCCGAAGCTGTCGAACAGGTCCTGGGCGCTTTTGGTGGAGGCGACCAGCAGCCAGAACAGGGGGAGCAGGAAGTAGGCCAGGGCCGCCAGCATGGCGATGGTGAGGGGGGTGCTGCGGCGCGGCCGGTGCCGGCTCGCCCGGGTGGCGGGCACCCGTTCCTCGGCCGTGGTGACCAGGGCCTTGGGTGCTGTCGTCGTCATGGTGTCCTCCGGCGGTTCGCGGTGAGCAGGACCCCGTAGGAGACGACCACGATGAGGAGGCCGAGCAGGAAGGACACCGTCGCCGCGTAGTTGACCTGGTTGCCGGTGAACGCGAGGGAGTAGGCGTAGAGGTTGGCGGTGTAGGAGCTGCTGATGACGTCCGGGGCGATCTTCATCAGCAGGTTGGGCTCGTTGAAGAGCTGGAAACTGCCGATCACCGAGAACAGCAGGGTGAGCAGCAACGCCGGTCGCAGCGCGGGCAGTTTGACCGACCAGGCGATCCGCCACGCCCCGGCCCCGTCCACGGCGGCCGCCTCGTACAGCTCGGTCGGGATCGTGCGCAGGGCGGCGTACAGGATGATCATGTTGTAGCCGACGAACTCCCAGGTGACGATGTTCGCCAGGCTCCCCAGCATCCAGCCCTCGCTCAGGAACCGCGGTACCGGCAGGCCCAGTTCGCGGCTCAACTGGGCGAACGGGCCGAAGTCCGGGCCGTACAGATAGCCCCACATGAGGGCCGCGACCACGCTCGGCACCGCGTACGGCACGAAGATGCCGAGCCGGATCAGCCGGGCCAGTCGCAGCAGGCCGCTGTCCAGCGCGAGGGCGAACAGCAGCGCGAGGAGCAGCATCAGCGGGACCTGTAGGACGAAGAACAGGGCCACGCGGCCCACGCCGTGCAGGAGTGCGGAGTCGCCGAGGGCCTGGGCGTAGTTGTCGAGGCCGACGAAGACGGTGCCGCCGATCAGACGTTCCTGGAAGAGGCTGAGACAGGCGGCGTAGGCGAGCGGCGCGAGGAAGAGCAGCAGGAACAGCACCAGGAACGGCGCGACGAACAGCGGTCCCGCCGAGCGGCGCCGGCGTGTGGCGGTCATCTCAGCTCCCCTTGACGGTGAAGCCCTGGTTCTTGGCGTACGCCGTCAGCCGCGACTGCCAGCTGCCGAGGGCGGCGACCGTGTCGGAGCGGTCCGCCAGGGACTTGCCGACCGTCTCCGTCCAGTCGGTGGCCGCCTGGTCGAGGAACGGGGGCCACTGGAAGGAGGAGTTGACGGTGTCGCTGACGTCGGCGAAGACCTCGTTGACCTGCTGGCCGCCGTAGAAGTCCGGCGTGTCGCCGGTGAACTCGGCGTCGCTGAGCAGGGCTTTGGTGGCCGGGAAGAAGAACTGCTCGGTGGCGAACGTCTCCGCACTGGCCGGGTCGCTGTTGAGGAACTGCGCGAACACCGCCGCCGCGACGGGGTTCTCGGTGGAGCGCAGGACCGCGGTGGTCGAGCCGCCCCAGTTGCCCGAGCTGGGCCTGGCGGCGTCCCACTGCGGCAGCGGGGCCGCCCGCCACCTGCCCGCGGTGGACTTCGCCGAGCCGGACAGGAAGACCGGGCCCCAGGCCGCGGTGAGCCAGGTGGCGTACTTGCCCCTGTTGAAGCCGGTGTACCAGGCGTCGGTGAAGTCGGGGTCGGTGCTGATGACACCCTCTTTCGCGAGCCCGCCCCAGTAGGCGCCGAGCTTCTTCGAGACCGTGTCGTCGACGCTGATGGTGATGTCGCTGCCCGAGGTGGTGTAGGGCTTGGCACCCGCTTGCCACAGCAGTCCGTGCCAGGCGGCGGGCTGGTTGGCCGCGAGGTTGGTCAGATACACGTCCGGGTCGGCCCGGTGGAGCGTGCGGGCCGCTGCGGCGAACTCGTCCCAGGTCCGCGGGACATCGATGCCGTGCTGGTCGAAGAGATCCTTGCGGTACAGCATGCCCATCGGGCCCGTGTCCTGCGGGATGGCCCAGACCTCGCCCTCGGGGCCGCTGACCTGGCCCCAGGTCCAGTCGACGAAACGGCCCTTGAGGCTGCCGGCGCCGTAGGGCCGCAGGTCCAGCAGGCTGTCGGTGATGGTGAAGGTCGGGATGGCCTGGTACTCCAGCTGCACCAGGTCCGGGGCGCCGGTGCCGGCCTTCAGCGCGGTGCGCAACTTCGTGTACTGGGGAGTTCCCTGGCCCGCGTTGACGATCTTCACCTTGATCGCCGGGTACTTCTTCTCGAAGAGCGCGATTTCCTTCGCGATGTCCGGGACCCAGGTCCAGAACGTCAGCCGGGTGGGCGTCCTCATCGCCTTGTCGATGTCGGCCTTGCCGACCGGCTCGGCGGAGCCGGACGAGCCGCCCGAGTCACCGCCGCCGCACGCGGTGAGCGCGGCGCCGAGGGAGAGGGCGCCGGTGGTGGTCAGGAAGAGCCGACGGCTCATGGACGTGTGTCTGGGCATGGTGAACTCCCGCCGGGACGAAGAGGAGCGCACGCCTGGCGAGGGCGTACGAGGAGGTGGGGAAGAGAGGGAGGAAGAGGGGAGGAAGGGGGACGGGCGCGTGCTCGTCCCAGCGGCCGACGACATGTGGAGCCGCGGCCGGAGAGGTGCGGGGAGATGCGGGAGGCAGGCGCGCGGGCCCGGCTCCGGCTGATTCTTACGACTGACCGGCGCGGGTCAGCGGCGCGGGGAGCGACCTCCGTCCGGGGGCGGTGCCGTCGAGGCGCGGACGAGGAGGTCGACCGGTGGGCCGCTCGTCGGCAGCGGGTCGGCGTCCGGGTTCTCGATGGCGTGCACCAGACGCTTGAGTCCCTCCTGGGCCACGGCGTCGAAGGGTTGGCGCACCGTGGTCAGGGGAGGGGTGACATAGGCGGCCACGGGGACGTCGTCGAAGCCGACCACGCTGACGTCGTCGGGCACCCGCCGCCCGGCCTCCGTCAGCGCGCGGACCAGACCGATCGCCATGTCGTCGTTGGCGGCGAACACGGCGGTGACGTCCGGGTCCCGGGCGAACTCACGTCCCGCCGCGTACCCGGACGCGGCCGACCAGTCGCCCTCGACGAAGGCGGGCACGTCCCTGCCGTGCGCCGTCAGCGTCGTACGCCAGCCCTCCAGCCGGTCCTGGGCGGCGAACCACCGCTGCGGGCCCGCCAAGTGATGGACCGTCATATGCCCGAGCCCCAGCAGATGTTCTGTGGCGGCTCGGGCCATCAGGTCGGCTCCCCGGCCCGCGGTCAGCAGCGCGGGGGCGGTGAGGGGCGGCGGCGGGGCGCCGATGACGAGGACCGGGACGCCCACGCTGAGCGGTTCGGCCCCGCCGTCGTCCGGCTCGTCGATCGGTTCGGAGATGACGATGCCGTCCACGCCCTGGTCGAGGAGCGAGTCCACGGCACCGGCGAGCCCCGCGGGGTCGCCCTCCATGGTGTTGACGACGCGCAGCGCGTATCCCGTGTCGCGGACGACCCGTTCGACGCCCATCAGCAGGGAGGCGGGGCCGTACAGGGCGGTCCCCAGGGTGATCACGCCGATCGAGCGGGTCCGCCCCGAGGCCAGTGCCCGGGCGGCGTTGTTGCGCCGGTACCCGAGCTGCTCCGCGGCTTCGAGGACGCGCTTGCGGGCCTCGGCGGAGACGTAGGGCTCTTCGTTGAAGACCCGGGACACCGTCTTCTGCGAGACCCCGGCCAGACGCGCCACGTCCACGCTGTTCGGCGCCGCGGAACCGCCGCCCCGCCCTGTGCCTCGCTTCATGGTGTGTCTCCCCGGTGACCGCACGGCCGAGCCCTCATGATGTCAGACACACAGCGCCTGACTGCGCTGTCATGTCTACGTAGTCATGTCTACGCAGTCAGCAGAGTGCCGTCAAGAGTCCGGACAGCATCGGCCACCGGCTCGGCGGGGCGACGGGCGTCCCCCGCGGGGCCGGGACGGCGGCCGTGAGCCGGCGCATGGCACCCTCACGCTGAGCAACCCGTACTCCGGGTGCCCCCGAGCACCCACTTCTCAGGGAAAGGTGACGTCATGACCGACCAGCTCACCGTCGGTGTCCTCGGCACCGGGATCATGGGCGCCGCGATGGCCCGCAACCTCGCCCGCGCCGGACACACCGTCCGCGCCTGGAACCGCAGCCGGGCCAAGGCCGAACCGCTCGCCGCCGACGGCGTCACCGTCACCGGCACCCCCGCCGAGGCCGTCGAGAGCGCCGACACCGTGCTGACCATGCTGTACGACGGTCCCGCCGCCCTCGACGTCATGCGCCAGGCCGCTCCCGGGCTGCGCCCCGGCACCGCGTGGGTGCAGTCCACCACCGCGGGCATCGAGGGGGTCGCCGACCTGGCCGCCTTCGCCGAGGCGCGGGAACTGGTCTTCTACGACGCCCCCGTGCTCGGCACCCGCCAGCCCGCCGAGGCCGGACAGCTCCTCGTCCTCGCCGCCGGACCGGTGGCCGCACGGCACAAGGTGACGCCGGTCCTCGACGCGGTCGGCGCCCGCACGGTGTGGACCGGCGAGAACGGCGCCGAGGCCTCCGCGACCCGCCTCAAGCTCGTCGCCAACAGCTGGGTCCTCGCGGCCACCAACGCCGCCGGGGAGACCCTGGCCCTGGCGAAGGCGCTCGGCGTCGACCCGCAGGACTTCTTCGACGCCATCGCGGGCGGCCCGCTGGACATGGGCTATCTGCGGGCCAAGACCGGGCTGATCCTGGACGATCGGCTCACTCCCGCCCAGTTCGCCGTGACGACCGCCGCCAAGGACGCCCGCCTCATCGTCGAGGCCGGCGAGCGCAACGGCGTGCGTCTCGACGTCGCCGCCGCGAGCGCCGAACGCCTGGAGCGGGCCGCCGCACAGGGCCACGGCGACGAGGACATGGCCGCCGCGTACTTCGCCAGCTTCGACGAGAAGGGCTGAGGGGATCCCGCCCGGTGCGGTCCCCCGACGCCGGCCGGGGCGCTCACCGGGTGCACTGCGGAAGGGGTGCTCGTCCGGCACTTGGAGGGCAGGGCGCCGAGCATCACTTCCAGTCGTACGCGTACGCCGCGACCCAGGTGATGTCCAGTTGGGCGCTGCTGCCCGGAGCGGCGCCCGGGCCCTGAAGGGCGCTCTCGTTCTGGAGCACCCAGGACAGCGGCTGCTTCGGGACCGCTCGGGTGTCGTGCCCGGTCTGGCGGCCGTCGACGAAGAACCGCACGTGCCCGGGCGTCCACTCGGTCGACACCGTGTGCCACTCGGTCCAGTCGTCGCCGCCCGGGAAGTAGCCCTGCTCGCCCCCGCCGCACGGGTGGTGGAAGGCGGTGAGGTCGCCGGTCCACTCACCCTCCGGGTGGTCCATCTCGCAGCCCCCGCCGTAGTGCAGCCAGGCCGACTTGTAGCCCGGGGCCAGCCTGGTCACCTTGATACGGGCGCTGTACTTGCCGTACTTCATCTGCATGACCGCACGGGGTACCACCGCCGCAGCGTGCACGGGACCTCCGTCGGCGGGCCGCCACATGCGGATGAACATGCGCCCGTCGCCGTTCTCGGCGGGCCCGACGCTCACGGTGTCCTCCGGATGGTAGACACCCACGACCTCGCGCCCCCGGTCGTTGGCGGTGTCCCGCCAACCAGTCGGGTACGCCCACCAGTTGTCGCGGTAGGCGCCGCGCAGCCCCGCGCAGTACGCGGCGGAGGTGTCGGCGTGGTGGTCGCAGTCGCTGAACGAACCCACCGGCACCCGGTCGCCGTTGAAGTCCTCCGCGAGGACCTGCCAGAACGGTCCGCAGTCGCCGCGCGGCAGTTCGGTGCCGGTGTGGCGACAGGCGTCGGCCGCGCCACCGGGCGCCCCGTCGGCACGCGGGACGCCGAGGACGGCGGCGAGCAGGACGAGCCCCACGGACAGCAGCAGGGCGCGTTGCCGGCCATGACGGTGCGGTGCTGCGTGTGATCCCATCGGGAGCCCCTCCGCTCCTCGGTGTTCCGGTGTCGTACGAAGGGAAGCCGCGCGAGCGAGCATCCTCGCGCCAGGTCCGCCGCCGACGCCATCCCCGCGACCGCGCCGGTAGCGGACCGTGGCCCTCCGCTCGCGGTGCCTCCGGACGGTCCGACCTTGTCCTCCAGACGCGCCGAGCGAGGGTCGCAGGGCCCCGCGCGCATGACCCGGGCCGCACTCGTCGACTCCCGCGGCGCCCCGGGCGCCGAGCCCCGACGGGACGGGTGCCCGGGGCCGGGGCGCTCAGGCCGGGGGCCTGCCTGTGACGGCCCCCAGGGCCTGTCGCAGTGCCGCCGCGCCGGGCGAGCCGCCGGGCCAACGGGCGGCGATGTGGCCGTCCGGGCGTACGAGCAGGGCTCCGTGGAGGCCGAGCGCGCAGGTCTCGGTGTGCTCCTTCGGGAGGGGCTCCACGCGCAGCGGCCAGGGGCCGGCGATGTGCGGCTCCCAGTGGGCGGGGTCCGCGGTGAGGAGGGTGAACCACTCGCCCGCGGCGTCCAGCGTGGAGCGCTCGGGGGCCAGCCAGAGGTGGGGCATGCGGTGGCCGGGTTCCGTGGTGGGCGTGTAGTCCGTGCCCGGGTCGGGTTCGTCGGGCCGGGCGCCCTTGTCGGCGAGGACCGCGGCGGAGTCGTAGGCGACACCGAGCACCAGGCCCAGTTGCGCGAAGTAGCGCTCCGACCACGGCAGTTCGATGACCTCGGAGGCCGACTGACCCGCTCGCAGCTGTTCGTGGCGGCGCCGCTGGGCCTGGAACATGAGCTGGGTGTTGGCCACCGCCTGACGGAGTGTCCGACGGGCGACGGGCTGCCGTTCGGGCTCGTAGGTGTCGAGCAGGTCCGGGCCCGCCCAGCCCCGCAGGACGCCCGCCAGCTTCCAGCACAGGTTGTGCGCGTCGGCGAGTCCGGCGTTCATGCCCATGCCGCCGGCGGGCGGGACGGTGTGCGCGGCGTCGCCGGCCAGCAGGACCCTGCCGTGGCGGAAGCGGTCGGCGACGAAGGCCCGCACCGTCCAGCGCTGGGCCCGCAGCACCTCGGGGCGTACGTCGGCGGCGGGCCCGAGAGCACGTGAGACGAGGGCGGCCCAGTCGCCGGACCCGGTGTCCTCGACGGGGTCGGTCCAGGCCCAGCCGCCCTCCGGGTACAGCGGCAGGAACCCGCCGTGCGCGGTGACGTAGAACCCGGCGGGCTGTGCGGCGCACCAGTCCCCGAGCTCGGCGTCGAACACGACCGTCGCGACCTCCGCGATCGCCCCGGGCCCGGAGGTGGTGATGCCCAGCCGTTGGCGCACCGTGGAGTTCGCGCCGTCGGCGGCCAGGACGTAACGGGCACGGAACTCGGACCGCGTCCCCTGCTCGCGGTCGGCCAGGGAGGCGAGGACGGCGTCCGTCTCCTCGGCCAGGCCGACGAGCTCGCTCCCGAACCGCACAGTGGAGCGGGCCGCGGCGAGCAGGACGGGTTCGAGCCGGTCCTGGGAGGTCACCACGCCGAGCACCGGGCTCTCGGGGATGGGCGCGTCGACCCCGACGATCGCCGCGGAGGCGAAGTCGCTGTCGTACAGGGTGTCGCGGAAGCGGATGCGGCCGAACTCCGGCCCGAACGCCTCGGCCGTGATCCGGTCCGCCAGCCCGAGCCCGCGAAAGATCTCCATCGAGCGGGTGTTGACCAGCCGGGAGCGGGGGAAGGGCGAGAGCTCGCGGCGCTTGTCGACGAGCAGGGTCCGCACCCCCCAGCGCTCCAGCAGCACCCGCGCGGTCAGGCCCACCGGCCCGCCACCGACGATCAGTACGTCCACCTCGGCGTCGCCTCGATACGTCATGGGGTCATCCTCCGCACCGCCCGGCCCCGCCCCCAAGGAAGCACGGGCGGCGCACGGAAGTGCGGTGGCCGTGCACGATGCCGCCGTCCTACGGTGGTGCGCGTGAGCATCGAGAGCCGAGAACGGGCAGAGCGTTTCGTCGAGTTGCACCGAGAGGGGTGTTTTCTGCTCCCCAACGCCTGGGACGTGGGCAGTGCCCGGGTCCTGGAGTCGGTGGGCTTCCCCGCGGTGGCCACCACGAGCGCGGGGGTGGCGTTCTCGCTGGGGCGCCCGGACCACGACTTCCACGACGAGAAGGACACCGACGCGCGCGTCGACCGGGAGACCATGGTCCGCCGGATCGGTGAGATCGCGGGCGAGCTGAGGGTGCCGCTCAGCGCGGACCTGGAGGACGGGTTCGGGCAGGCCCCGCAGACCGTGGCGGACACCGTCGCGATGACCCTCGCGGCCGGGGCCGCCGGGGGCAACATCGAGGACTTCACCGGGGACCGCGCCCGCCCCCTGTACGACGAGGCGCTCGCCGTGGACCGCATCCGCGCCGCCCGGGCCGCCGTGGACGCCGCCGGTGAGCCGTTCGTCCTGGTCGGCCGGACCGACGCGCTGCTGGTCGACGGCTCGCTCGAGGAGTGCGTACGGCGGGCCAACGCCTATCTCGCGGCCGGCGCGGACTGCGCGTTCGTGCCCGGCGCCGCCGACGCCGGGACGATCGGCACCCTGGTGCGGGAACTCGACGGCCCGCTGAACGTCGTCATGGGCCTGACCGGCAGTGCGCCGGCCCTGGACGACCTGCGTGCGCTCGGCGTCCGCCGGGTCACCGTCGGCGGCAGCCTCGCCCGCGCGATGTACCGCCAGCTGCTGGACGCGGCAAGGGAGTTGGCGGAGCGGGGCACCTTCTCCTACGCCGAGGGGCAGCTCGCCCAGGCGGACCTGAACGACCTGTTCCGACGGGGCTGACGCCCACCGCCCGGCGCCCACCGGCCGCCGCCCACCGCCCGGCGGACGGCCCGGGCGGCCCGGGCGGCTCCGGGGCCGTCCGGCCGCGGCCGTCACGCGGTGACGTCCTCCGTCCGCGGCACGGCCGGACGTCCGGCCGGTTCGCCGAGGGCCGTGCGATGCGTCTCGCGCACGAAGCACACGGTCAGGGCCGTGATCGCGGCACCGCCGCACAGCAGCAGGGCGACGGGGGTGCTGTCGCCGCTGCCGGCCACCAGGCTGGTGGCGATCATGGGGGAGAACCCGGCGCCGATGAGCGTGGCCCCCTGGTAGCCGAGGGAGGCGCCGGTGTAGCGGACCTTGGTGCCGAACATCTCGGTGAGCAGCGCGCCCAGCGGGCCGTACATCGTGGACTGGGCGACGCCGTGGCCGAGGACGACGGCGAGGACCAGTAGTCCGGGGCGCCCGGAGTCGACCAGGGCCAGCACCGGGAAGGCGAGCGCGGCCGAGGCGACGGCACCGGCGAGGACGACCGGGCGGCGGCCGACCCGGTCCGACAGCGCGGAGGCGCAGGGCAGCACGACGAGCGCGACGCACGCGGAGACCGTGAGGGCGTCGAGCACTTGGGGCCGGGCGTACCCGATGCCGGTGGCGTACGCGATCATGTAGCTGGTCAGCAGCGACTGCGCGGTGAAGGCGCCGATGCCGACACCGCAGGCCAGCAGGACCGGGCGCGGATGGCGCAGGACGTCCAGGACGGGCAGCCGGGACTCGGCGCGGTCCTTCTTCACCTCGGCGAACAGCGGGCTCTCGACGACCTTCAGCCGGACGAGGAGACCGACGCCGAGCAGGACGACGCTCAGCAGGAACGGCAGGCGCCAGCCCCAGGCCGCGAAGTCGTCCTTGGGGAGGGTGACGACGTAGGCGACGACGGCGGTGGACAGCAGGGAGCCGAGCGGGGCTCCCATCTGCGTGAAGCTGGACCACAGGCCGCGCCGCCGCTCGCCGGCGTGCTCCACGACCATCAGGGTCGCGCCGCCCCACTCGCCGCCGATGGCGATGCCCTGCACGACCCGCAGGGCGATCAGCAGGACCGGCGCCCACACCCCGATCGTGTCGTAGGTGGGCAGCAGGCCGATGAGGAAGCTCGCGCCGCCCATCAGGCCCATGGTGAGCAGCAGCATCGACTTGCGGCCCAGCCGGTCGCCGAAGTGGCCGAAGAGGATGCCGCCGAGCGGTCGGGCGACGTACCCGGCGGCGAAGGTGCCGAACGCGGCGACCGTGCCGACGACCGGGTCGGCGCCGGGGAAGAACAGGTCGCCGAAGACCAGCGCGGCGACGGTGCCGTAGACGAGGAAGTCGTAGAACTCCACGGCGGTGCCGAGCAGTCCGGAGGCGGCGACCAGACGCAGCTGCCGGGCTCGTTCGGTGGCCGAGGGTGCTGCGACGGGGGACGGGGGCATCGCGGTCTCCCTTGAGCGGAGGAAGGACACCGCGAAACTAGGCTCTGTGCTGACTGCCGTCAAGAAACTGCACAACATTGACGGGCGCCTACCCGCCGAGCAGTCGCCGCGGGTTCGCGATCCGGAAGGCGTCCGCCGCCGCCCCGCCGAGGCCGAACCCGGGATGCTGCGGCGGCTCCGCGTACGGCCGGTCCGAGCCCTGGACGACGGCGTCCACGCCGAGGGCGCGGACCACGGCCGCCACGGAGTTCGGGCCGTAGGAGGAGGTCTCGACGAACACGTCCGGGTCAACCGCCGCCGGACCGCCGCCGCGGGCGGTGAACCGCTCCCCGTGCAGCGGGGCCAGCCCGGCGAGCAGCGCGAAGCACACCCGCAGCCGCGGATGGCGGGGCCGGCCGAAGGCACGGAAGGCGAACCAGGCGGCATGCATCTGCTGGACGTAGGGCACCATCGCGGGCCACCAGCCGGGGCCCTCGGACCCGCCGGGTGCGGGACCGGGGTGCACGAAGAGCGGCAGGTCGCGTTCCGTCAGCAGGTCCAGCAGCGGGGCGCAGCGCGCGTAACCGGCCGCGTTCGCAAGGGCGTTGGCCGGCAGTTGCAGACCGACGAAGCCCGCGTCGAGGGCGCGCGCCGTCGCCTTCGCGTCGACGTCCCTGACACCCGCGGCGGCCCAGGCCCCGAACGGCTCGGGAAGCGCGGCCGCGTCCTCGTGGTAGGCGTCCAGCAGCGGGCGGGCCTCGGCCGAGGGCAGCCACTCCACGCCGATGGGCGCCGACATCGACACGAGCGCCCGCCCCAGGCCGTCGGCGACGGCGAGTTCCGCGCGCCGGGCCACGTCATGGGCGGCCGGCGGGACGTCGTAGGGCGGCTCACCGGCCAGGTGCAGAGTCCAGCCGTCCAGGAACGGCGGCTCACGGCGTGCCCGGAGGGCCGCCAGCAGCGACGGGGTCCACAGATGCTGGTGCACGTCGATGGGGGTCATGACCACATCGTCGGGCCTCGCCGACGTGAACAGCCACCGGCGCACGCCCGTACCTCTCGGCGTACGCGCGCCCGAACGCCCCGAAACGGAGAGGTCCGTGTCCCCTCAGCCCCGCCGACTGCCCCTCGCCTGCCTGGTCCTGACCCCGCTCCTCCTGGCCACCGGGTGTTCGGGCGGCTCGGGCGAGTCCAAGGTCGGCAGCGGCGTCGCGGTGACCGCCGCTCCGGCCGCCGGTGTCGTGGCTCCCGCGAAGGTCGAGGTCATCGCCGGGCTGGTGGGTTGCAAGGCCACGATCCGCACGGACGCCGACGAGCTGCGGGAAGGCGTGTGCCACGGCAAGGACGGCGACCTGCTGATCACCACCTTCCCCGAGGAGCGGTTGAAGGTGACCTGGCTGGACGCCGCCTCCGTCTACGGCGGCACGTACCTGGTCGGCACCCGCTGGGTGGTCAGCGCCCCGGCGGCGCTGCTGAAGAAGGTCCGCCCCGAACTCGGCGGCAGCATCCGTCAGTTGTAGGCCGCGGCCGTCAACTCCCCTCAGCCGCCTTGCCCGGCGCGTAGTCCCTGATCTCGTAGCGCGCCTCGTCGTCCAGGGCGTTCGCGTCCCAGTCCAGCTCGATGCGGGTCGGGTGGCCGTCCGCCGCGTACCGAGCCTCGGCGATGTCCGCGTCGTCGTCCCGCGCCTGCTCCAGCTCGGCCAACAGGGCGCCCAGTGTCGGTACTTGACCGGGCAGCTGCCGTACCACCCGGCGCGCCCCGGCGTCGAGGCCGACCGCCTCGGTGACCTCGCCGTCCCGGACCGTGATCCGGAAGGTGCCGATGAGGGCCCGCTCGCCCTCGCCGGACGTCAGCGTGTAGGCGTACGAGGCGGGCTCCTCCCAGGCGGGCGCGCCCGCCTCCGTCCCGCCGCCGCAGGCGGTCAGGGGGCCCACCAGCACGGCCAGGCAGAGGAGCGGGCGTACGACGGTCATGGCGGCCCCTTCGGAAGACGGTTATCGCTACGACGCCGGCCGGCCCCGGAACGTTCGGGACCGGCCGGCGTCCGTACCGTCGGCGAGGGCTCAGGAGGACTGGGCCGTCTGGTACAGGTTCTGCGCGTCCGCGCCGAAGTACGGCCCGTACATGGCGTTCGGCAGGAAGTTGTACTTGAAGCTGTTCACCGAGGACTGGAGCCCGGTGCCCGTGGCCTCGTTGAACTGCGTGAACCAGGGGCCACCGCTGGACCCGCCGGTCATGTTGCAGGTCAGCCCGTGGTCGCGGGAGAGCAGGAAGTCCCGGGAGGTGGTGCCGGAGCAGTAGATGAACTTCTGGCCGTCGTAGGGGGCGGCGGCGGGGAAGCCGAAGGCGTACATCGCCTTGTTGTAGCCGGTGTTGAAGGCCACCCCCTGCCCGCCGACGACATCGGTGAGCCGCTTGCCGTCCAGCGGGGCCACCACGGCGGCGCCGACGTCGTAGTTGATGTCCTCGCTCGCCGTCCACTGCGGGGTGGACAGTGTCTTGGACGCCGTCCAGGTGCCGTAGGGGGTCTGGCCGTCGTGATAGCCGGGCGCGAACACCCAGTTGGTGTGCCAGGCGCCCTCCAGCTTCACACAGTGCCCGGCGGTCAGGACGGTGGACTTGTTGGCGCTGGTGACGGCGTTGCCGGAGCAGGAGGCGGTGCGCCCCTGGTAGGTGAAGAACACCCGGCCCGCGGTCCGCACGACGGCCCCGCCGCCGGTCCACTCACCGCCGCCCTGGGGGAACGCCATCGTCCCGACGGGCGAGCCGGGGGCGCTCGGCGCCACGATCCTCTTGGTGCCCTTGCGCAGCTCGGCCGCCCTGACCTCCGAGCGGTCGACGGACAGGACGTCGAGCGGGGTCGCCGCCCGCATCCGCTCCGGGGTCCAGAAGCCCTGGGCGCGTTCCTGCGCGGCGAGCGACACGTGTTCCTGTGCGGTGGGCGGCACGGCGCCCGGATCGGGGGCGGCACCGGCCGGGGTGACGAGCGCGCCGCCGGCCAGGAGCGCGGCGACGCCGATCAGGGCCGTACGCAGTCTGCCTATCACGCGGTCTCCTTCTGCGGTGGGGGTCGGAGGGGGTGACCGTTCTGCGCGCAGAGTGCCACCGGCGGCCTCATTTGGGCAGGTGCACGTCAGGATGATGGCCGAAAAGGCACAGCCCGGTCACGAGGACGGCACCGGGTGGTGATCTCGACCGGGACGCGAGGATGAGGTTGACTCGGGCCCCGGGCCCGCAGGACGAGGTCGTCCCCCGGGGCCCCGGCCCGGAACGGCACCCGCATTGGAGCCCCTCGTGACGTACGACATCGCCGCCCTCCGCTCCCAGTTCCCCGCCCTGGCCGCCGGAACGGCCCACTTCGACGGACCCGGCGGCACCCAGACGCCCCGGCCCGTCATCGACGCCGTCGCCGACGCCATGGCTCACCCGCTGTCGAACCGGGGCCACGGCCTGCCGGGGGAGCGCAACGCCGAGGCCATCGTCACCGAGACCCGCCGGGCCCTGGCCGACCTGCTCGCGGCGGACCCCGGGGGCATCGTTTTCGGCCGCAGCGCCACCCAGCTCACCTACGACTTCTCCCGCACCCTCGCCAAAACCTGGTCGCCCGGCGACGAGGTCGTCGTCACCCGCCTCGACCACGACTCCAACATCCGCCCCTGGATCCAGGCCGCCGAGCGCGTCGGCGCCACCGTGCGCTGGGCCGACTTCGACCCCGCCACCGGCGAGTTGACCCCCGACCACCTCCGCGCCGCGCTGACCGACCGCACCCGGCTGGTCGCCGTCACCGCCGCCTCCAACCTCATCGGCACCCGCCCCGCCATCCCCGAGCTCTCCCGGCTGGCCCACGAGGTGGGGGCGCTCGTGTACGTCGACGGCGTCCACCACGCCGCCCACGCCCTGGTCGACCTGGCACGGCTCGGGGCCGACTTCTACGTCTGCTCCCCGTACAAGTTCCTCGGCCCGCACCACGGCGTCCTCGCCGCCGACCCGCAGCTGCTTCAGACCCTGCGCCCGGACAAGCTGCTGCCCTCCACCGACGCGGTCCCCGAGCGCTTCGAACTCGGCACCCTGCCCTATGAGTTCCTCGCCGGCACCCGGGCGGCGGTGGACTTCCTCGCGGGCCTCGACCCGAGCGCCACCGGCACCCGGCGCGAGCGGCTGGCCGCTGCCTACACGGCACTGGAGGCCCACGAGCAGACCCTGCGCACCCAGCTGGACAAGGGGCTGGCCGCGCTCGACGGCGTCACCGTCCACTCCCGGGCGGCCGACCGCACCCCCACCCTGCTGCTCACCTTCGAACACCGGGACACCGTGGCGGCGTACCGCTTCCTCGCCGAACGCGGAGTGCACGCCCCCTCCGGCGCCTTCTACGCCATCGAGGCCTCCCGGCACCTGGGTCTCGGCGACACCGGAGGACTGCGCGTCGGCCTCGCGCCCTACAACGACGCGGACGACGTCGACAGGCTCCTCACGGGGCTGGCCGAGTTCCTGTGAGGCCGATCGGACCAACGGGACAAAACTCCGTGCCGGCGTGACCCGGCTCTCATGGCACCTCGCCGCCGCAGCCGCGACCATGGTGTCCGTCACCAGCAGGCCGAAGGGATCCCGGAATGCTTCGCAAGGTACTGGTCGCCAACCGCGGTGAGATCGCGATTCGCGCGTTCCGAGCCGGCTACGAGCTGGGCGCGAGGACGGTCGCCGTCTTCCCCCACGAGGACCGCAACTCACTGCACCGGCTCAAGGCCGACGAGGCGTACGAGATCGGCGAACCCGGGCATCCCGTGCGGGCCTATCTGTCCGTCGAGGAGATCATCCGCGCCGCCCGCCAGGCCGGCGCCGACGCCGTCTACCCGGGCTACGGGTTCCTGTCCGAGAACCCCGAGCTGGCCCGGGCCTGCGAGCAGGCGGGCATCACCTTCGTCGGGCCCAGCGCGGACATCCTGGAGCTGACGGGCAACAAGGCCCGTGCCGTGGCCGCCGCCCGCGCGGCCGGCGTACCGGTCCTGGGCTCCTCCGCGCCCTCCAGCGACGTGGACGAGCTGGTGCGGGCCGCCGAGGACGTCGGGTTCCCGGTCTTCGTCAAGGCCGTCGCAGGCGGCGGCGGGCGCGGCATGCGCCGCGTCGAGGACCCCGCCCAACTGCGCGAGTCCATCGAGGCGGCGGCCCGCGAGGCGGCCTCCGCGTTCGGCGACCCCACGGTGTTCCTGGAGAAGGCCGTCGTCGACCCCCGCCATATCGAGGTGCAGATCCTCGCCGACGGCGAGGGCAACGTCATCCACCTCTTCGAGCGGGACTGCTCGGTGCAGCGCCGCCACCAGAAGGTCATCGAGCTCGCCCCGGCGCCGAACCTCGACCCCGGGCTGCGCGACCGCATCTGCGCCGACGCCGTACGCTTCGCCCGCGAGATCGGCTACCGCAACGCCGGCACCGTGGAGTTCCTGCTCGACCCGCACGGCAACCACGTCTTCATCGAGATGAACCCGCGCATCCAGGTCGAGCACACGGTCACCGAGGAGGTCACCGACGTCGACCTCGTCCAGTCCCAGCTGCGCATCGCCGCCGGCGAGACCCTCGCCGACCTCGGCCTCTCCCAGGAGACGGTCACCCTGCACGGCGCCGCCCTCCAGTGCCGCATCACCACCGAGGACCCCGCCAACGGCTTCCGCCCCGACACCGGCCGCATCAGCGCCTACCGCTCGCCCGGCGGCTCCGGCATCCGCCTGGACGGCGGCACCACCCACGCCGGTACGGAGATCAGCGCCCACTTCGACTCCATGCTGGTCAAACTCACCTGCCGCGGCCGGGACTTCGACACCGCCGTCAAGCGGGCCCGGCGTGCCGTCGCCGAGTTCCGCATCCGCGGCGTGGCCACCAACATCCCCTTCCTCCAGGCCGTCCTCGACGACCCGGACTTCCAGGCGGGCCGGGTCACCACCGCGTTCATCGAGCAGCGCCCGCACCTGCTGACCTCCCGGCACTCCGCCGACCGCGGCACCAAGCTGCTCACCTACCTCGCCGACGTCACGGTGAACAAGCCGCACGGCGAGCGCCCCGAGCTGATCGACCCCGTCGGCAAGCTGCCGCGGCCGACCTCGGAGGTGCCGCCGGCCGGCTCCAAGCAGCGGCTCACCGAGCTGGGCCCCGAGGGCTTCGCCCGGTGGCTGCGCGAGTCCCCGACCATCGGCGTCACCGACACCACGTTCCGCGACGCCCACCAGTCCCTGCTCGCCACCCGGGTCCGCACCAAGGACCTCCTCGCCGTCGCCCCCGTCGTCGCGCGCACCCTGCCCGAGCTGCTGTCCCTGGAGTGCTGGGGCGGCGCCACCTACGACGTCGCCCTGCGCTTCCTCGCCGAGGACCCCTGGGAGCGGCTCGCCGCCCTGCGCGAGGCCGTCCCCAACATCTGCCTCCAGATGCTGCTGCGCGGCCGCAACACCGTCGGCTACACCCCGTACCCGACCGAGGTGACCGACGCCTTCGTCCAGGAGGCCGCCGCCACCGGCGTCGACATCTTCCGCATCTTCGACGCCCTCAACGACGTCGGCCAGATGCGCCCGGCGATCGAAGCCGTACGCGAGACGGGGACCGCGATCGCCGAGGTCGCCCTCTGCTACACCTCCGACCTGTCCGACCCGAACGAGCGGCTCTACACCCTCGACTACTACCTGCGCCTGGCCGAGCAGATCGTCGAGGCCGGCGCGCACGTGCTGGCCGTGAAGGACATGGCGGGGCTGCTGCGGGCCCCGGCCGCCGCCACCCTGGTCTCCGCGCTGCGCCGCGAGTTCGACCTGCCGGTCCACATCCACACCCACGACACCGCGGGCGGCCAGCTCGCCACCTACCTGGCCGCGATCCAGGCCGGCGCCGACGCCGTCGACGGGGCCGTGGCCTCCATGGCGGGCACCACCTCGCAGCCCTCCCTGTCCGCGATCGTCGCCGCGACCGACCACTCGGCCCGCCCGACCGGCCTCGACCTGCGGGCGGTCGGCGACCTGGAGCCGTACTGGGAGAGCGTCCGCCGGATCTACGCCCCCTTCGAGGCGGGCCTGGCCTCCCCGACCGGACGGGTCTACGACCACGAGATCCCCGGCGGCCAGCTCTCCAACCTGCGCACCCAGGCCGTCGCCCTCGGCCTCGGCGACCGGTTCGAGGACATCGAGGAGATGTACGCCGCCGCCGACCGCATCCTCGGCCACCTCGTCAAGGTCACCCCGTCCTCCAAAGTCGTCGGAGACCTCGCCCTGCACCTCGTCGGCGCCGGGGTCTCCCCGCAGGACTTCGAGGCGACGCCGGACCGCTTCGACATCCCCGACTCCGTGATCGGCTTCCTCCGCGGCGAGCTGGGCACCCCGCCCGGCGGCTGGCCGGAGCCCTTCCGCAGCAAGGCCCTCGAAGGCCGCGCCGACCCGAAGCCCGCACCGCAGCTCACGGCGGAGGACCGCGCCGGCCTGGACAAGGACCGCCGGGCCACCCTCAACCGGCTCCTCTTCCCCGGCCCGACCCGCGACTTCGAGACGCACCGCCAGACCTTCGGCGACACGAGCGTCCTGGACAGCAAGGACTTCTTCTACGGGCTACGCCCGGGCGAGGAGTACGCCGTCGACCTCGAACCCGGTGTCCGGCTGCTGCTGGGCCTGGAGGCCGTGGGTGAGGCCGACGAACGCGGGATGCGCACCGTGATGTCCACCTTGAACGGCCAGCTCCGGCCCATCCAGGTGCGGGACACCTCGGCCGCCTCCGACGTCCCCGTCACCGAGAAGGCCGACCGCGCCAACCCCGGCCATGTCGCCGCGCCGTTCGCCGGGGTCGTCACCCTCGCGGTCACCGAGGGCGACGAGGTCGAGGCCGGCGGCACGGTCGCCACCATCGAGGCGATGAAGATGGAGGCCGCCATCACCGCGCCGAAGGCCGGACGGGTGACGCGCCTCGCCATCAACCGCATCCAGCAGGTGGAAGGCGGCGACCTGCTCTTCGAGATCGGCTAGGGCCGGGCGGGCGACGCCTGCCCGTCAGGGAGCGGCGGCCGGTGCGACGACAGGGTGTGCCGGGCGTCGCGCCGGGGCGGACGTCGCCCGCCGCGGCACCAGAGCCCGGTCAGGCCTTGAGCGCTCCGGCGGGGTGGCCGTACCGACGGCCGCAGGCGGTGAGGGCGAGGACCCCGGAACCCGAGATCCGGGTCCTCGCCCCGGGCGTCCCGAGCGATCCGGGGTCGACCGAGAGACGGGCCGCGATGTCCGTGGCGTAGCAGGTGTCGGGTATGCCGAGGTCCCTTCTCGCCTGCGCGTAGCGGCTGTAGAAGTCCTCGACGTCCAACTGGTCCCCCGCGTTCGACAGTTCGTCGAGGAACGAGTCGAGGGCATCGCCGGTGTCGACCGTCTCGTGCGGCAGGAGACAGCCCGACTCTGCGGGGTGCCGGGCGCCCAGGGCCCCCTCCTCGGCCTCGAACGCGTCGTAGAAGCGCACCACTTCGCCGTCCTCGGCGATGCACCACGCGGTCCAGCCGTCTCCGCAGCTCATGCCGTACCAGTGGGCGGCCCCGAACCGGCGGCTCAGGTCGGCGCACCGCTCACGTACCACCTCGCCGCGGACCGCCTCCGGGTCGTCCGCGTCCTCGACGCGGTGCGTGTCCTGCGAGGAGTCGCCGAAGACCAGCGTCCAGCCGTCCAGCGCCGGGCTGACGAAGACCCGGGCACAGCGCTCGTGGGGGCGCTTGCCGTGCCAGTGGTGACTGTCGTGGTTCCAGGCCGACGCACCGGTGCGCAGGGTGACCGGCTCCGGATCGCCCAGGTCGAACGCCGCCAGCACCGCCGCTTGGTCGACGCTCGGCACCGCGAACCAGGAGCCGCACAGATGCAGGTTCTCGGGCACCTCCACCAGCTGCTTGATCCTCGTCAGCCGACGCCACGCGGCCAGGTCCCGGTCGCTGAGCGCGTTCGGCCCGCCGATCCCCGCCAGCGCCTCCAACGCGGTGGCCCGGATCCTGGGTCCGGTCGCGGGCTGCCGGCGCAGACGCTCCAGCAAGGGAACCGCCGAGCCGCCCATCGCCTGGAACGCCAAGACCGCCTGCCGCCGGATGTCGGCCTCCGGGTCCCCCAGCAAGGGCATCAGCTGGTCGGCGTAGTCGATCGCGGCCTCGCCCTGGAACTTGAAGGTGGAGAGCGCGGTGTGGCGCACTTCCGCGTGCGGATGCCGCAACAGCGGCAGGTAGCTCCCCCGATCCGCCACCTCCAGACGGGCCAGCGTCCAGACGGCCCGCCGCTCCACCTCGGGCGAGCGCGCCGACGCGAGCGCGTCGGCCAGCGGGAACAGCGCCGGTTCGCCGATCCTGACGAGCGCTTCCGCCGGCACGCTCCACTCGACGGGCGAGCCCTCGTCGCACAACAGGTCCAGCGCCGAGGCGAGTTCGGCGGTCGGCGTCTCGTCCATGAGGGGAACCCTAGACGGCGGCACCGACACCCACCCCCGTCCCCGATGATCGAGTGGTGAGGGTCCCGACCCAGGCGTACGGTCGAACAGTGGACGCCACCGTTCACCGAAAGTGCGATATGCCATGAGCAGCAGCCCGCGATCCACCTCCGCAGCTCAAGCCACCACCGGGAAGACAGGCGGTGGCGGGAACGGCATGGCCCTGCTGGTCATCGCCTCATGCCAGTTGATGGTGGTCCTCGACATCACCATCGTGAACATCGCGCTGCCGGACATCCAGCGCTCCCTGGACTTCTCCACCACCAGCCTGGCCTGGGTGGTCAACGCCTACACCCTCACCTTCGGCGGTCTGCTGCTCCTCGGCGGTCGCGCCGGCGACATCCTCGGCAGACGGCGGGTGTTCATCTGCGGCGTCCTGCTCTTCGTGCTCGCCTCCCTGCTGGGCGGCCTCGCCCAGAACGAGGCCCAACTCCTCGCCGCCCGCGCCCTCCAGGGAGTCGGCGGCGCCATCGCCTCCCCGACCTCGCTCGCCCTGATCAGCACGACCTTCCGCGAAGGCCCGGAACGCAACCGGGCGTTCGGGGTGTTCGCCGCCGTCTCGGCGGGCGGCGGAGCGATCGGACTGCTCGCCGGCGGCATCCTCGTCGAGTACCTGAACTGGCGGTGGGTGCTCTTCGTCAACGTCCCCATCGGACTGCTCATCGCCCTCGCCACGCCCCGCTGGATCAGGGAGTCCGAGCGCCACCCCGGCCACTTTGACATCACCGGCGCCCTGACCTCCACCGTCGGCATGGTCCTGCTCGTCTACGGGTTCATCAGAGCCGCCCAGGAGGGCTGGCGGGACGCGCTCACACTGGCCTCGTTCGGCGCGGCCGTCGTCTTCCTCGTGGCGTTCGTCCTGGTCGAGCGGCGCTCCCCGCAACCCATCACGCCGCTGCACATGTTCGCCGACCGCAACCGCGCGGGCACCTACGGCATCATGCTCTGCCTCGCCGCCGCGATCTTCGGCATGTTCTTCTTCCTCACGCTCTTCGTGCAGAACGTGCTGAACTTCAGCCCGTTGGCCACCGGCTTCGCCTTCCTGCCGGTCAGCGCGGTCATCGCGGTCGGCGCCGGGCTGGCCTCGAAGTTCCTGCCGACGTACGGTCCGAAGCCGTTCATGGTGGTGGGCGCGATCCTCGCGGCGGTCGGACTGGGCTGGCTGACCCTGACCGACGTCCACTCCACCTACGCGGGCAGTGTCCTCGGCCCGATCCTGGTCTTCAGCCTGGGCATGGGCATGGAGTTCGTCTCACTGACCCTGATGGCGCTCTCCAACGTGTCCGTGCGGGAGACCGGCGCGGCCTCCGGACTCCTCAACGCGACCCAGCAGGTCGGCGGTTCGCTCGGACTGTCCATCCTGGTCACGGTGTTCGGCACGGCCAGCACCAACGAGGCGGAGAAGCAGGTCCCGCGCTTCCTGGAGCAGGCCACCCCGGCCGAGCTCCTCCAGTACAAGCGCACCGGGCAACTCCCCGGGCACTGGGGCGACGAGGTCCTCACCGCCGGAGTCTCGGCCGCCTTCATCGTCGCGGCCGTCTTCACCGCGGTCGCCGCCCTGATCGCCCTGATCGCCATCCAGGTCCGCCCGTCCGACCTGGAACGCCTCAAGGGCGACGGGATGCCCTCACCCCAGTGACGCCGGCGCCGGAACCAGGCCCAACTGCTGGGCGCGCAACACCGTCCCGAGCCGGTCGTGGGTGCCGAGCTTGCGGTAGATGTTCGCGACGTGCTTGTGGACCGTGCGTTCGGAGATGCCGAGCCGCCGGCCCATCGCGGCGGCGGTGAGCGCGTCGCCCAGCAGGAGCAGCACCGTCGACTCCCGCGGTGTCAGCCCCACGTCGTCGCCGCTCGGCACCACCACCCGCTCCAGCAGCTGCCGTTGCTGCTCTATCCCGGCCAGCAGCGGCTGCAACCGCCCGGCGACGACGACCTCCTCGTCGGTGAAGTCACGGCCGGAGCGGTAGACGAGACAGCCCGTGATCGGCGTTCCCGACTCCGGCAGCGGTATCCCGAGCGCGTGGTCCATGTCCATGACGTCGTCGATCAGCCGGGCGGTCCGGCTCGCGGACCACGCCCGACCCGCCGCCCGGCCCGCGGTCACCGGCGCCCGGTCCCGACGTTCCGCGTAGTGCTGGGCGAAGGGAAACCCGGCTCGCAGCAGGCCCATGTCCTCGTCCCCGAGCGCCGCGAAGTCGGGGGCCGCGTCGGGCGACAGACCGAGTGTGCCCCCGCTCTCGCTCCAGTCGTCCAGCTTGTAGATCAGCACCTCGCCGCCGATGAGGTCGGGCAGCGCGCCCGCCACCGACGGCCACAACCGCCCGGGATCACGCTCGTGGAGTGCGGCGACGGCCACCGCCAGCATGCGTTCGTAGGCTCCGCCCAGCCCCTGTGCCACGTTCGTGCTCCACTCGTCCGCGTACGCAGTTGTACCCATACCTGCGTCACCTCCTGCCACTCCAGAATGCAACAGAGCAACAGAGACGTTCTCGTGTACTCCAGCACATCGGCGCCCCGGCGACCGCAGGCAGGAGAGAGCAGGCCCGGAGGGGATGCCTGGTTCTCCCCTTCTCTCCGTGCGGAACCGCCGGCACGGGGGACCGGCGGTTCCGCACGGAGTCTCCCGCGCCTGGGGCCTGTTGTGAAAGTGGCCTCTGCCGCGCGACGCCCGGCACGCACTCTCGCCGCACCGCCCGAAAGCCCGAGTACGCCCAGTACGAGGGCTTC